>NZ_JBNYXL010000024.1:0-7307 GCF_051380655.1 Janthinobacterium amylolyticum | reverse complement strand
TCAGCTGCGAAGAAGGAAGAGTATGAAGCATTTCGCTAAATCCGTCAACACCTTCTTTTTCACCCTGCTTTACTCTGCATTTGCATGCGTCGTTCAGCGAGGGGGCGAATTATAGCCAAGCCGCCCAAGGGCGGCAAGCTTTATTTCAGCAATGCCGCAACGGCCATGCCGACCTCGGTCGTACTGGCACTGCCGCCCATGTCCGGCGTGCGCGGACCGTGCTCCAATACCTGTTCGATTGCGCGCACAACCGCATCATGCGCGGCCGTGTAATTGGCGTCGCCATTGCCGAGGAAATCGAGCATCATGGCGCCCGACCAGATCATGCCGATCGGATTGGCGATATTCTGGCCGTAGATATCAGGGGCGGAACCGTGCACCGGCTCGAATACGGAGGGGAAGGTGCGCTCCGGATTGATATTGGCCGATGGTGCGATGGCGATCGTGCCCGTGCAGGCAGGCCCCAGGTCCGACAAGATATCGCCAAACAGATTCGACGCCACCACTACATCAAAGCGTTCAGGACTCAGTACAAAGCGGGCCGCCAGGATGTCGATATGGTATTTGTCCCAGCGCACCTCGGGAAACGCAGGCGCCATCGCTTCGACCCGCTCATCCCAGTAAGGCATGCTGATGGCGATGCCGTTCGACTTGGTGGCCGATGTCAGGTGCTTCTTGGGCCGGCTTTGCGCCAGCTCAAACGCATACTTCAAGATGCGGTCGACGCCCTTGCGTGTAAACACGGATTCCTGCAGCACCGTTTCACGCTCGGTGCCCTCGAACATGCGTCCGCCCACGGACGAATATTCCCCTTCCGTATTTTCACGCACCACATAGAAATCGATATCGCCTGGCTTCTTGTTCGCCAGAGGACAAGGCACGCCTGGCATCAGGCGTACGGGCCGCAAATTGACGTATTCATCGAATTCGCGCCGGAATTTCAATAATGAACCCCATAACGAGATATGGTCCGGCACTTTGTCCGGCCAACCCACGGCGCCAAAATAAATGGCATCAAAATCCTTGAGCTGCGCAAACCAGTCCGACGGCATCATTTGCCCGTGCTCCAGGTAATAGTCGCAATTGGCCCAGGCCATGGTCGTGAACCGCAAATCGATACTGAAACGGCGCGCGGCGGCCTCGATGACACGCAGGCCCTCCGGCATGACTTCATTGCCGATGCCATCACCGGCGATGACCGCGATTTTATGGGTACGCATGAAAGATCCTGTTAATGATGGGCGATGGCGGTACGCATTTACATCTGCTGCGCCACGTCCGGGTAAAGCCGCGCCAGCACATCGGCAGTAATGGCCGTGATCACGGGCTGCGTACGTTCGGCCGCCAATTCAATTGATTTCTCGCGGCGCACGTCTTTCCACAGCTCGGCCAAAGCAGCATCATGGTGCGCCACCGCTTGTTCGACTTCATCTTGCCAGAAGGCCGGTGCTTCGCTTTCCACGAAATTGCCGCGGCCACGGCCAAAATGCGCCACCGCCAGATAACGCAACACGCCTGCCACCACCAGGGTGCGCAAAAAGGCATCGGTAAATTGCATGGTGGGCTCATTGCGGTCGGTACCGGAATTAAAACCCCAGGCGGCACCAGCGAAGGTCAGCGCACCGACCACGCCGCCGAGCAGCGCGCCCGTGCCCAAGGTCAGCCCGCCGGAAATCAGATCTGCGGACAGCCCCGTCGCCGCACCGGAAATCATAGCGCCCAGCAATCCCGCTTGCGCCTTGTCGATCGGTGCGCGCACGGCAAAGTTTTCACGCACACGGGTATTGATCTTGTGCGCATCGGTGGGGTCGAGCTTGTGCAATATCAGCAATTCGCGCGTGGTCTCGCCACTGCGCGTATTCAGGCGCGACACCAGGCTGGCCATGGCCTTTTCCTGGCGTTGCTGTTCTTCATTCTTGCCGATGCCGACCACTTGCAAGGCCGACTTCAACAATCCCTTGGAAACAGGGGCGATGGCTTCGCTATCCTGCGCGGCCACGGCAAGCTGCATGGCCAGCAACTGCATGGCTTGCTGGAAACGCGCTGTATTTTGCGCCTGCCAAGCAGCAAACAAACGCGCATAGCCGGCTTGCTGCGACTGTGGCAGCAATTTTCCCACGGCCTCGTAAAACACGCGTTCATGCACCCAGCAACGGGCAAAGGCATCGAGCGCGAGGACGTCGCGCACGATCGGGTACTGCTGCAGATGTTCACGCCAGCGCGCCTGTTCGCCGTGCTCCTCATTGCCGGGACGTGGCGGCCCCATCTGATTGAGCAAGACCACCACGGGCTTATCCAGCCAGGCGAGGATTTTCATTTCCGCCGGCAGGTAGCCCGCATCCCTGGGGTTTTCCGAAGAATTGACCAGGTACAGCACGACATCGGCCGCCTCCTTGGCCGTGCGCAAGGCTTGCTGGCTGAGCCAGAAGGGCCGGTCGCGATAGCGGTCCAGCACTTCCCGCAGGAACCAGCCGATGGGATTTCCTGACTGGCCCAGGCGCTTGAGCAGGCGCACAGAGTCGCCAAAGCCAGGCGTATCCCACAATTGCAAAGCATCACCTTGCGGCGTGGCCAGCAGGGTATGCGATTCCGCAAATACCGTCACGTGGGCGGCGTCGCGCACCTCGCCGATATCCACGCCCACCAAGGTGCGCGCCAGGGTCGTCTTGCCATTATTCGTATGCGAAATCAGCGCAAACTGAATCTGCACCGCATCGTCCTGCCCATCTTTATTCACATTCACACTCATGCTGCTGCCGATACTTTCAGGCCAACACCCGCGTCAAGCGGATGCAAGGCGGGATTGAGCAAATTGACGACCGTCGCCGTGGTCTTGTGGAACTGGCAAAACTGTTGCCACAAGGCCACGCGCTCCGCCAGGCGGGCAGTATTGTCCGCCTGCTCGCCAGCATGCTCGAGGTAGCTGGACTCGTCGATCAGCACGGCAATGCCGCGCGCCGACGATTGCACCAGGTAATCGAGGAAGGCGCCGTGATTTTCCTTTTCCGGCGTCGCCGTCAGATTGAACAGCACGGCGGTGATGTTGACTTGCGGATCATTCAAGTCCGTGCCGCGCAAGACATCCTGCGGTTCTTCGCCATACGACGTCGATGGCCGCAGCATCATGCGCCCCTGCTCGCCAAACAGCATGATGGACAACTGGCCCAAGCCCTTGTGGCGCGCCTCATCAACAGTAAAGCTGTAGGGCAACACGCGCAGCATGCCCCCCGTCGCCACGCCGATGCTGTCATTGAGCTTGCGGAAATACGGCTGGTCCAGATCCAGCGGAAAGTTTTTCGCCAGGCGGGCGCCGCGCCAGTGGTTCACCAAGGCCAGGATCAGGCGTGGCAGGACCACCAGCAGGAAAATCGTTGCCGCATACAGATGCACCCAACGCGCGCCGCCTTCAACGCTAGTCGTTTGCGGGAAACGCAGCGCCTCAATTTCTGCCAGGGAAAAACCTTGCAGATGGAACAGGGCGATGGCGGGCGCAAACAGCGTAGAGAGAAGGCTGTGCACCTGGCTGGCATTGAGAAACGTGCTTTCCCAGCCGGCCGCATACTGCGACAGGAAACCGCGCGCATACAGCGAGGCGACGGCGCCGATGGCAAACATGGCAGCGCTCAGGTGTATCGTGCGGCTCAGGCGCGCGGCCGTCAGCTTGGCACTCAAGTGCGCCCATTCCCCCATGAAACTGAGCAAGCCCGAGGACAGGGCATGCGGCAGTTTGCGCGGCAGGGCCAGCCGGCCCACGCTCAGGTGCCGCACCAGCCCGGCTTTCGCCCAGCCCAGGGAACGGGAGGGAAGGCAGAGCCAGATCAGCAAGCTCAGGTACACCAGCAGATTCCAGGCGATGATCAGCAGCAAGGGGGCGGATAGCAGGTCGACGCGGTGCGGGTCCGTGATGCGGTCGAGCCCGGCGCCTAGCAGCAAGGCCAGCAGGGGCAAAGTCAGGGCCAGGGTTTTCATGCCGTTGCGGCGTTTCGCGAAGGCAGCGAAAGCAGGCGTACGCTCGGTAATGCGCTTGATGATCAGTTCGGAGCGCTGTTGCAGGAAGTCGTCTCCTGTTACTTCAGCCTGCTTGCCTGAAGCTTGCCACTGGGCAAGCTCGCGCGCACTGCGGCTGGCATACATGCGATCATCCTCGCTGAGGACTTCTTTTTTCTGGTCAGCCGTCTCGATAGCCCGGACCAATACTACTTCTCTCGCAATCTGCTCGTTCATGGCGCTCCTGTTTTTGTATGAAACGACAACTCGACAGGCAGATTGTGACGTACTTTTGTCTTTCAGGCCAACGCGTCGTCGGCTTTGCACATGCCATATAGCAGATAGATGAGGAAAGCAGCGATCCAGGCGGACCATAAGGTATGCGAGAAAAACTGTGTGCCTTGCATCTGTTGCTGCCAGCCGACCGCCAAGCCGCACAGCAACGTGACGCCGGCAGCCAGCATCGCCAGGCGTGGCCGGCGCGGCAGGAAAAACAGTGGCAAGGCCAGCAGCCACCAGGCAGTGCACGCTTGCGTGGCGGGCAGGCAGGCCATGGCCGCTGTGTTGCTTGACGCCGTTTCCAGCAGGCGCACATACGATGCCGATCCGCCATACCGCAGCAAGTCGCCAGGACATGGCGTGCCGCTAAGGCTCGACAGCAAATAAATGCTGGCTGGCACCAGCAGCGCGGCGAGCGCCGTGACACGCAAGGCAGTACGCCGCGATGCCGGCCAGGCCAGCGGTCGCCACGCATCCCACAGCGCCAACAGGATGAGGGCAGCGGCCAGCCCGGTCATGGCGAAATGAAATCCGCCAGCCAGCGTGTCTTGCCGGGCAGAAAACAGGCCGCGCGCACTATCGAACATGCGGTCGGCCAGCATGAGGTCGAGATTGCTGTAATTGCCGATCCAGATGATCAGTATGGCCGACAGCATCAATATGCTGTCGATACCCTTGGGTGTTTTGACGAGTTTAAGCTTGGCCAGCATGGGTGCGCACATTTACTTGGTGATATGAAAGGAGCGGCCGCGCGCGGGGCGTTGGCCACGAAAGGCATCGTACAGTGTCAATATGAAGAGAACATGACGGCGCCGGCCATCAACAAGACGGACGGTGCAAGACGAGCTTTCAGGGCAAGCTTACTGGCAGGGAGATGAAATGGACGTCAGCATGACGTTAAGTTTTCGTTAAATCCGCATGGGAAACGCCAGACGTGGCGATGAAATCGATACGCAGCACGGTACCGCCGCCTGGACGAACGCTGAACGCCAGCGTCGCACCCAGATAGTGACAAATCCGCTGCACCAGGCCCAGCCCCAGTCCGGTACCCGAGGACCCAGCCAGATTGGCCGGAATCGGCTGCCGCAGCAAGCGGGCACGGGCCGCGTCAGGCAAGCCCGGTCCGGTATCTTCCACGATCAGGGAGCGTCCGGCCAGGTGAACGGTGACCTGGCCCTGCAGCGTGTATTGGCAGGCATTGCGCACGAGGTTGCCAATGGCGGCACTCAGCAGTTCACGCGGGGCATGGATCAGGAAATCGTCGCCACCGGCGAAGATGAGGGTCAAAGGCTTGCCTGCCGTAAACGGTTGATAGCGCTGGCACTCCTGGCGCGTCAGGTTTGCCACCGAGAGCGGTGTGCATTCCAGCGATTCTGGTGCGCGCGCCAGGCGCAGCAAGACCGTCACGGAATCGGTGGCTTCGCGGGCGGCCCGGTAGATGCGCTCCGAAGCGGAACGGACGACAGGCTCGCTGCCGCCCAGCTCCATCAGGATTTCCGCCGCTCCCGTAATGACGGTCAGCGGCGTGCGCAGTTCGTGGCTGACGTCGCCCGTGAAAAACCGCTCACGATCAAGAACTTCGGTCAACTCCGTCGTACGTGCAGCAAAAGCTCGCGACAATATCCCCAGTTCATCGGCGCTGTCCTGCAGCGGCAAGGCCGGCTCACCCGCCCTGACGGCCTGCGTCAGCGCCATGATCGGCGCAACCAGGCGGTTGGCGATGAATATGCCGAGCAGCGAGGCGCAGATCAGGAAACCGAGAAAGCCGAGGGCAAACATGCTATACACCACCAGCTCGATTTTTTCATATTCGGTGGCGTGGTCGATGACGACGAATTCGCCATGCACATCGCTGCCGACCAACAGGTGCAAATCGACGCCGTCGACGGTTTTTTCATGCATGCCGGGTGCCAGTCCGCGCAGCGGTGGTGGCGTATCCTCGGCATGATGAAAACTCAAGCCTGCAGGCATTTCGACGGACAGACCGGCCGCGTGCCGCGGCGAAGCCCACGCTGCCACTTCTTTCAGGCGTTCGTCGACAAGGCGTACTTCGATGCCCTCGACGGCAATGGCGGCAATGATGGCAAAAAAGATGCTGGCCACCAAGGCAAACAAGAGATACGCGACGATGATACGCCGCTTCAGAGAGTTAGATGGGCGCATCATCACTGAGCAATTTGTAGCCGATGCCGGGAATCGTGCGCAGCATGGGAAACGCGTACGGCTTGTCGAGCACTTGGCGCAAGGCGTGGATGTGCGTGCGCAAGGCATCGCTGTCGGGACGGTCATCGCCCCAGACTTCATGTTCAAGCATGTCGCGCGGCACCAGTTTGGGTGCTTCGCGCATCAGGCATTTCAAGATGGTGTAACCGGTCTTGGTCAGGATCACTGGCTGGCCGGCACGCTGGACTTCGAATTTTTCAGTATCAAATCGCAGTTCGCCCACCACCAGCACGGCGTTGGCCGCTGTTTGACCGCGCGCGCGGCGCAGCAGGGCTTTCAGGCGGATTTCCAGTTCCAGCAGGGAAAATGGCTTGACCAGGTAATCATCGGCGCCGCTATCGAAGCCGGCAACCTTGTCTTGCAGGGTATCGCGCGCCGTCAGCATCAGCACTGGTGTGCTGTTTTTCAATTCACCGCGCAGTTTCTGGCATAGTTCCAGGCCCGTCAATCCAGGCAGCATGACATCGAGCACGATAACGTCGTAGTCATGCTGGGCCAGCAAGGCCAGGCCGGCATAGCCATTCATGGCCGAATCGAGCACATGCCCCTTCGGTTCCAGATAGGCGTAGAGATTGGCGAGAATATCGGGATTGTCTTCAATGATCAGGATGCGCATAGCGCCATTGTAGGGGGAATGAAAAGGCAGCAGTGATACAAAGGCAGCGCGCAGCGCTGCTTTTTTTCGTCTTTTGTATGGTTTAGCTACCCTGGCCGGCTGGCGTAGTTGTCGGATTACGCGCGGCCTTGCCGCGCTAATCCGACCTACCCGATCCGGCCGGCGGTAAATCGACGTAGGTCGGCTTAGCGCGCAGCACGTA
>NZ_JBNYXL010000023.1:0-17701 GCF_051380655.1 Janthinobacterium amylolyticum | reverse complement strand
ATCGGGCATTCTTATGGATGTTCATTCGGTTGGTTTCCTTGAGAACTGGGGGTTTGGCGATTTCCAGTGTCTCAAATCCAATCCGAATGAACCACAACAACCTATTGAAACATCACAACTAGGTCTGGCGGCGTGTCGCCACAGCACAAGGCCAGTGCTTTCTCGCCGTTGTGCGCTGCCTTGATGCGGTAGCGGCCCTTGAACACATTGGCCAGCACGTACAAGTTGTCAGCGGTGTCGTCGACCAGGAGCAATGTCGGAGGCAACGGTTCCCTTGATTGTAAATGGACCGCCGCCGGTGGCTTGACGATCACATCGTCCACGGGTGTGGCGGCCTGCGGCGCGTCGATGTTCGTTTCCTTATCCGGCGCCGGTGCTGCAACCTGATGCGCCATCGCCCGCTTGATGCTGGTGGCCAGCCGGCCCGCCGTGTAGGGTTTGACTAGCAGGTCGCTGACACCGCTGCTGATGGCCGTTTCGATGCGGCTGCGCTCGGCCTCGGCGGTGATCATAATGAACGGCATGTGCACATGGCGCGGACTGGAACGAATCATCTGCAGTAGGGCGATGCCGGTCAACGCCGGCATATTCCAGTCGGAGATCACCAAATCATAACGCTTGCGCTCAATCATGCGCCAAGCTTCAGAGCCATCGGCTGCGAGATCCACCGATCCGTAGCCAAGCGAGGCCAGTTGGCCAGCCGTGACCTTGCGCATTGTTTCAACATCATCAACCACCAGTATTCTCAGCACTTGTGCCATGTCTCCCCCATGTGAGGCCTGCTACGTGGGGTAGCACACCGTTTCATTTATTATGCGGCATTTTTTTATCGATTTGAAACGAAAGCATTTCAAGCCGTCAAGGTCGGCTTCTGGCCCAGGCTGTATAAAAACGTCAATCGCTGTGACGCCATCATCGATCAAATCCCGCAACTAGCCAAGACGTCACTGGGCAGACGCTTACATTTGAGTACCTACAAACATACCCACAAAAAGCCGCGCTTGGCTCTGCCGTGGATTGCTTGCGTTTGCCAAACAAAATAAAAAAGCCCCTGAAAAATCAGGGGCTTAGCTGTTTCAATGACCCGGCGTTACTTTACGCTGCCGGATGGGAGATTATTCCCACTCAATGGTCGCCGGCGGCTTGCCCGAAATATCGTAGACGACACGGTTGATGCCGCGCACTTCGTTGATGATGCGGTTGGAGACCTTGCCAAGCAAGCTGTGCGGCAGGTGTGCCCAGTGGGCCGTCATGAAGTCCTGCGTTTGCACAGCGCGCAGGGCCACCACGTATTCGTAGGTACGGCCATCGCCCATCACGCCGACCGACTTGACTGGCAGGAAGACGGCGAACGCCTGGCTCGTCGCTTCGTACCAATTGGTCGGCACGCTATCCTGGTCGAAGCCTGGCACCACGACCGGCTCATACGGCGTGTTGCGCAGCTCTTCGATGAAGATGGCGTCGGCACGGCGCAGCAGGTCGGCGAATTCTTTCTTGACTTCGCCGAGAATGCGCACACCCAGGCCAGGGCCTGGGAACGGGTGACGGTAAACCATGTCATGCGGCAAGCCCAGGGCCACGCCCAGCTTGCGCACTTCGTCCTTGAACAGTTCGCGCAGGGGTTCGAGCAGTTTGAGCTTCATGGTGTCCGGCAAGCCGCCCACGTTGTGGTGGCTCTTGATGGTCTGGCCTTTCTTGCCCTTGCCGGCCGATTCGATCACGTCCGGGTAAATCGTGCCTTGCGCCAGCCATTTGGCATTCACCAGCTTGCCCGACTCGACCTGGAACACTTCGACGAATTCGCGGCCGATGATCTTGCGCTTCTGCTCAGGGTCGGCAACGCCGGCCAGGTGGCCCATGAACTGGTCTTCCGCGTCGATGCGGATGACTTTCACGCCCAGGTTCTTGGCGAACATGTCCATCACCATCTTGCCTTCGTCCAGGCGCAGCAGGCCATGGTCGACGAAGACGCAGGTCAGCTGGTCGCCGATGGCGCGGTGGATCAGTGCTGCCGCGACGGACGAATCGACGCCGCCGGACAGACCCAGGATGACTTCATCCGTGCCCACTTGCGCGCGGATCTTTTCCACCGCTTCGCTGATGTAGTCAGGCATGTTCCAGTCCGATTTGCAGCCGCAGATTTCATGCACGAAACGGCCGATGATGGCCTTGCCCTGCACCGTGTGCGTCACTTCCGGGTGGAACTGCACGCCGTAGAACTGGCGCTCTTCGTCGGCCATGGCGGCGATCGGGCAGCTCGGGGTGTTGCCCATCAGCTTGAAGCCTGGCGGCATTTCCAATACCTTGTCGCCGTGGCTCATCCACACTTTCAGCATGCCGTGGCCTTCGTCGGTGACGAAATCGGCAATACCATTGAGCAGCTTGGTATGGCTGCGGGCGCGCACTTCGGCGTAGCCGAATTCACGCACCAGGCCGTTTTCAACTTGGCCGCCCAGCTGGGCCGCCATGGTTTGCATGCCGTAGCAGATGCCCAGCACAGGCACGCCCAGTTCGAACACGGCTTGCGGCGCGCGCGGCGAGTCGCCGTCCAGGGTGGAATTGTGGCTGCCCGACAGAATCACGCCGGCGGCGCCATAGTTGCGCACGAATTCGTCGCTGACGTCATACGGGAAGACTTCGGAAAACACGCCGGAATCGCGCACGCGGCGGGCGATCAACTGGGTGACTTGGGAACCGAAATCGAGAATGAGGATTTTAGAATGCATGGTCGGAGCTTTATTCAAGGTCAATTGCAAAACCGGCGCACTGGGCGCCGGTCTGGACTTTCGTTACCGCTTACTCGGAGCGATAATTTGGCGCTTCTTTCGTGATCTGCACATCATGGACATGCGATTCGCGCATGCCGGCCGAGGTGATTTCCACGAATTCCGCTTTCTCGCGCAGTTCGTCGATGGTGGCGCAACCGCAATAGCCCATCGATTGGCGCACGCCGCCCACCAGCTGGAAGATGATCGCCAGCACGCTGCCCTTGTAGGCAACGCGGCCTTCGATACCTTCAGGCACGAACTTATCGGCCTTCATGGTGGCGTCCTGGAAATAGCGGTCAGCCGAACCATCGGACATCGCGCCCAGCGAACCCATGCCGCGGTAGGACTTGTAGCTGCGGCCCTGGTACAGGATCACTTCGCCAGGTGCTTCTTCCGTACCGGCAAACATGGAACCCATCATGACGGTCGAGGCGCCAGCGGCCAGCGCCTTGGAAATATCGCCCGAGAAGCGGATACCGCCGTCGGCGATACACGGCACGCCCGTGCCTTCCAGTGCTTCAGCCACGTTCGAAATGGCCGTGATTTGCGGCACGCCCACGCCAGCGACGATACGCGTGGTGCAGATCGAGCCAGGACCGATGCCGACCTTGACGGCGTCAGCGCCGTATTCGACCAGTGCCTTGGCGGCGGCGGCCGTGGCGATATTGCCGCCGATAACTTCCACTTGCGGGTACTTGGTCTTGATCCACTTCACGCGGTCGAGGATGCCTTGCGAGTGGCCGTGGGCCGTATCGACCACCAGCACGTCAACGCCGGCGGCGACCAGCAGGTCGATGCGCTCTTCATCCTTGGCGCCAACGCCGACGGCAGCGCCGACCAGCAGCTTGCCCTGGCTGTCTTTCGACGCGAACGGGTGCGAAGTCGACTTCTGGATATCCTTGACGGTGATCAGGCCGCGCAGTTCGAACGCGTCGTTGACGACCAGCACGCGCTCGAGGCGGTGCTTGTTCATCAGGCGCTTGGCTTCGGCCGTATCGGCGTCTTCGTTGACGACCACGAGTTTTTCGCGCGGGGTCATCTTGGCGGAGGCTTCCGCGTCGAGTTCCTGTTCAAAACGCAAGTCGCGGTTGGTGATGATGCCGACGACTTCCTTGCCTTTGACAACAGGGAAACCGCTGATGCCATATTGTTCCGTCAGGGCGATCACGTCGCGGATTTTCATATCCGGCGGAATGGTAATCGGGTCGCGCAGCACGCCGGCTTCGAAACGCTTCACGCGGGCCACTTCACGTGCCTGGTCTTTCGGATTCAAATTCTTGTGAATGATGCCGATGCCGCCTTCCTGGGCCATCGCGATCGCGAGGCGGGCTTCCGTCACCGTGTCCATGGCTGCGGACAGCAAGGGAATATTCAGGGTGATGTTGCGGGTCAGGCGAGTTTTGAGGGACGTATCGGCGGGCAGAACGTTGGAGTAGGCTGGGACGAGCAGCACGTCATCGAATGTGAGTGCTTTTTGAAGTAGACGCATAGCATTTCCTATTGGCGCAAAAGCAGATTATACAGAAATTCCCATCTTTTGTCTTGAACCTTTGCAAACCGCCTTAGACATAGTGGAAATGCGCTCATTGCTTTTATTGGGCGGTCTGGAAAAGTCTGGAAAAGCCTGCGTTTTCGCCCAAATTTCGCCCGCGTTTTACTGCAACTTTGATGCTGCCTAGTCCTTCTGCCCTACAGTACTAACAAGCATAAATTCAGCTAGTTCAAGGATTTCAAAATATCATCGAGGCATGCTGGTTTCAACAAATGTTGATCGAATCCAGCATTCTTTACCTTTGCACGAGTCTCTTCATCTCCCCACGCAGTGAGAGCAACGAGCTTCGTGCGATCCATGGCTGCACAGCCCCTTATTGCGGCAGCAACCTCCAAACCATTCATTCCAGGCATCCCAAGGTCTAAGAATAGGACATTCGGGACAGTACTGTTGGCCTCCCTGATAGCTGACGGACCATCGTAGAGTGCCTGAGCATCATGCCCGGACATTACCAAAAATTCAGCGAGGAGATCAGCCGCATCATGGTTGTCGTCAACAACCAAAATTCTGAGATTGGGAATTTGATTTGCCACATTATTCTACCTGTAGAGGCACTTCCAAGACCAAAGAAGCGTGAGAAGCCGACAGGTTCGAGGACGGCGGAGCAAAAACCAGCTGCCTCGATGGCCAGGACAGGCCAGTTTCTTTATTGTAATAACACATACGGATGAGGCAATCATGACTGAAGTAACCGAAGCTAATTTTAACAACGTTTTTTGCGGGTGTCTGTAGGATCGTACGCTATTCGAATGTCGTCAAATTGGCCATCAGCGCCAACTCAGGCACGAAAATAAAGAAACTCCGGAGTCAGTATTCGCGAGAATCATTCCCCTCTAGCCGCTCTATGATTCCCACAAGAAATTGTGCCGTGCAACAATTCGTGTCTCCCTTAGCTAGCGTTAGAGCCATGCTGATCAAGCTCCCCATTTTCTGCGGAAAGGTTAAATTATGCCGCAACCTGCGGTACTTGCTGAACCACTCACCGTCGAGCGAAGAACCGACTTCCTTACCGCTAAGATCGTAAATTTGGCTATCGATATGGAAAAAATTCTCGGGGAGGTCCAGGCAATTGTTTATATGCGAAGGCACAATGTGAACATGACTGTCGCGCTGAGAGTGGTCCTACGGGAAGCAGAGCGTAGAAAAGTCACAGAGTGGGAGGATTCGCCTGCTCTTCACGATTACGTCGCTGATACAGGGTAGGTATTAGAAAAAGTATATGCAGGCTGGCCATGACAACACTGACGGCCCGCACCCAATTCCTGGGGACTTTGACCACTTTGCTCGTTACGACACGCTTGCCAGCTATCAACACTTGGGCAACCTGGTGCAGCTCAACTATGACAGCACAGCCACTGACTTCCTGCTATTGGAGCAAGCCAGTTACGTGACAGGCCAAGTGTTGGCGATGGAGGCAGGCGGCCACCTGGTCGTCCGCGCCGACAAGCCATCAAAAGACCTAGGACAAGCACAAGTAATGACTGTAACCATGTATTAGAGCCCAGGACTTGGCCTGATAGACCGAAGATGTGGCATTGCTACCTGGCCGATGGACGTTAGACTCGCGTGCTAGATGACAGCAACTTACTCATAACTAATCGTGAACTTCGCCGACGCATTTGCCGCCCCCCCCTGCACCGGGCCTGTGGTCCGCAGGTAGCGCGCGCGCAGGGGGATCACATAACTGCGTTCGAAGTCGTTCAAGGACAGGCCGCTGCTCTGCAAACTTGCCAGCGGCAGCGCGTTGCCGGCCTGCGTGGCGATCTGCAGACCAATGCCAGTGGCGGCGGGAGGGCGGCCTGGGGCGCCGGGATCGAGGCTCAGCACGCCAGTGCCTGCGTTGATGGCCGCGCGAACGGGATCGATGCGGTAGCGCAGGCTGTTCACCTCACGCGCTCCCTTCGTTCCCGTGCCGCCTGGCGAGTTGCCGCTATCGGATAGCCAGCTTGCAGCGTTCCCGGCAATCTTTATTGTTCCGTGGAACGCCGGGCAATCATTCAAGCGTATGGAAAAATCCTTCCAGCCGGTAGCGCCGTTGGTACCGCTAAAATCTTTGGATGTATACGTGCCCATGGGCACAGAGACATCCGGCGTGCTGCAGGTCTTCGAGACTATCTGAAGGCTGCCGGAGATGCCCATCTTGAAGCCCAGCATTCTTGCATCGCCGAAATTGCCGAACAGACTGACGATCGGCAATGAGCTGCCTGTCAACACCCCTGGGGTCACATCACCCAGTTTGATCAATATCAATTCAAAATTGGACGGTCCATCAAAAGGAACAAGGCAGCGCCAGCCCGCCGTGCAAGAGGTCCATGCCTTACCGGACTGTCTTGGCAGCAGACCGCCAATACTGTTGAAGACAACCCCAAGTCCAGGAATGCTGGTCCTGTATACTTTATTCGCGTACGTCCCACTGGGCCAGTTGGCTAGACCATAACCTGAATCCACCGTCAGCTCAGTATACTGTTCATACGGAGCATATAGACACTCCAGTTTCGCCGCCTGGCCGCTAGCCATCTTGAATGTTTGGCGATACACCTCGGTACCCACCGGCACATCGCGCCCGACGGTGATGGCCGATACCTGCAAGGGCATAGAGCCTACTGCCGGCTGGATTCCGTTCATGTAAGTGCAGGTGACCGCCGAGGCCGAGCCGGTTGCCGCCCACAGTAGCGCAACGACCAACCCCGATTTGAGCAAAAAGCCAATGTGCATAGAGGTACCTTTTGTATTTTAAGTGGTGCAACTTACTGATAATGAATGATTTCAATCATGGCGTTGACGAAGATGCCTAGAGCCATCGCGGCTACGGCGACAGACTGAACGGCGTAGAGGTCGCGGAATCTGACCTGTGCAAGAGTATGCGTCCCACAGAAAATGCCATATAGGAATGCTCCGAAAAGCAGAAAAAGGTAAAAAAATCCATTAGGGCATCTCGGCAAATCGATCACGCCACGGTAGATGCTCGACCCCATCCCGCATGTTTACCTGAGATGGGTATCCGAGCTTTTATTTCGTGTGTGACATAGCACAGTTTTCTTACACGCCGGTCCTCAAAAACCAGCTCATGTGGAGTGGAATCGCCAAATAGAAAAAGCCACATCAAGTGTGGCCTTACATAATACTTCGACAATCTTTTTCAGTTAAACTTAATCCCACTTCACGCCGACTACGATTCCTTCAATTTATCGCGTCGCCCAGCGATCGCCTGGCTCAAAGTAAGAAATGCGCCGATGAAATCTGTTTACCCCTCCCTCCATTGCCTGGCGAACGCCGCCACTCGGTCGTAAGACCCCTTGAACCCCAATTCCGTTAGATCCTCGTGAAGCTGTTTTAGGCGGCGCCGCTACTTGCGTGATTTGGCAGCCTCGGTCTTGAGTCAGCCTGCGAGGTGAAAAGCGTATGGGTCGATGGCGTTGGCCGATTGGCGCACCGCATAGGCGGGCTCGGTTGTCTCCGAGCGCAGATAGCGCCGGACGGTGTTGCGCGAAATGCCGAGGCGCTTCGCGATTTCCCTCAATGATACTTGGTCGCGAAGACGCCAGCATCTAATAATTCCCAGTGATGCCACGTCAACAGTCCCCGTTCCCACGTGCTTGGAAACAAGCCCCCCCCGAAAACGAAGGCGATCAACTACAGGCCGGCTGACCAGACAGAATACCTCTATATCCACTCAAGGGAGCACCTATCTTCAACCCTTGCTCATCGATATCATAGAAGCGGATATCCTTGCTATGGCCGCTACCGCGCACCTTTACCACCGACACAACGCGCTTGAATTGGCCTTCTAGCTCTATATAGCGCTGCATGACGATGGCATCAGCCAGGAAGGCGTTGCCATAGGAGCTGAAGCGCAACAGGGTGTATTGGTCTTCCAGCTCGGCCGTCATCAGCACGGACACGCCCATCTCTGTCAAGGCCGCCACCAGGCGATATAGCGATTCACGGAAGTCCTCGCGGAACATGGACGCCAACGCCATTTCAAACCCAGACAGGGAATCTATCACCACGCGCTTGGCCTTCATACGCGTGATCATGCTTACGAGGTCGTGCAAGATTTCATCAAGTGACAAGTCGAGCGTGCGGGTGTTGACCACGCCGATCTGACCGGAGCTGACGAGCGCATTCATCTGATGGCTGAGCAACTGGTTCGGACTTTTCTCGAAGGCGGCAATCACGCCGGGCTCGCCGCAGCGCACGCCTTCCGTGAGAAATTGCGTGGCCAGCACCGTCTTGCCAGAACCCGACGGCCCCACCAGCAGCAGCGAATAGCCGGCCGGCAAGCCTCCACCCATCATGGCGTCGAGTTCCGGCACACCCAGCGACAGACGTTCAGTAGCAGAAATGCTGACCTCGTCCATGCCGCTCGCCTTCAACACGGCGCGGGAAAAGATTTCCACGCCATTGTCATTGATGCGGAAGGTGTGCACACCCAGGCTTTGCGCTTGGCCGCGCATCTTCACCACCTGGATTTTGCGAACCATGGCATCGCGGTGCACGAGCTGCGACAGCCACAGGATACCGTCGGCGACCGTGAACACGGCGCTCGACTCGGCCTCGGGCGCCAGGTATTCGCCGATCAGGAAAGTCGTGGCCAGCCAGCTGGTCATTTGCGTACCCAGCTGCTGCACAAAATGCTGCAAACCCGCCGCGCCCGTGTCCATGGCCTTGGCCGATTGCACCACGGAACGGAAGGAGTCGACGAAGACGAGGCTGGGCGAGAACGCTTCCACCTCTTCGGCGATGCGCGCCAGAACGCGGTCGAAATCGCCATCCAGCAAGTCCGCCGACAGATTGACGAACTTGATCGACTGGTTGATCTTTTCCACATCGAAGAAGGGAAATTGCTGCTGATAGCGCAGCATCTTCAGCGGTGGTTCGCCCAGGACCGTGAAAAACAGCGCCTTGCGCTCCGGCGAGGCAAGGGAAAACATGATCTGGTGCGCCAGAGTCGTCTTGCCGCTGCCGGGTGTGCCCGCCACCAGGTTGAAGGAAAATTCCGGTATTCCGCCGCCCAGCAGTTCGTCCAACCCCGGAACGCCAGTGGCCAGGCGGTGGATGGTGACTTTGTTCATTCGTTCGGCTCCGTTCCAGCATTATTCACAACGTCATCACCCCAGGCCTTGAAGAGGATGCTATTCGTTAAGAGTTCGCCAATTAATAAAATAAGGGTATTGATGAAGTGCAGCAACATCGCCGTGCTTGCTGCGGAAGCGACGGTGTCCTCCTGCTCCTGTAAGCTGACGCGCAAGGCGGTCATGGCATCTTTCAGCGCTTGCGGCGGATGAGGCGACAACCAGCTGAACTGTTTCTGGCTCTGGTGCAGGCTGCGGGCATACATCGACTCCACGCCCCGCTCACCAATAATCTGGCTCAGCTCGGTGGACAGTTGCTCCCAAAGGCGAATGCTGCCGTCTACCACTGTGCCTGGGTCGCGTCGCAGCGCACGCTGTATCAAGCGCTGCCGCTGTTCATGGACTGTGGCCATAATCGGATCTTTTCTCTGCGGTTTTCGGTGCATGGACCATGTTAAACAAAGGCATCCGGATTTCCTCGCCCATCAGCGCGGAACCGTTGCCGTGATAATTTTCGACAAAGCGTCGATATTGATGGGTTTTACCAAGTAATGGTCAAACCCCACCTCGCTGGCGCGGTCGAACTCACCCAGTTGGCTGTATCCGGACGTGGCGACAAAGCACGGCAGCGGCGCCGCCAGGGCCGCACGGGCCGAACTGATGACCTGGAAACCATCCATGCCTGGCAAACCGATATCGCACACGATCACATCGTAAGGTGCATCGAGCGCGGCGCGCAAGCCGCTGGGGCCGTCATTGCGCACGTCGACATAGTGGCCGTCCTGTGTCAGCAGCAGCGCCAGCATTTCCGCAGCATCGGCATTATCCTCGATCAACAATATGCGGCGCGGCAATGGGTGCGTTTCCCGCACCATGTCAATGTCGGGAGACGGCAGAACCAGCGACGACAAGGGGAGCTGCAAGACAAACTGGCTGCCAAAGCCGATCCCGGCGCTCAACACATCCACGGTTCCGCCATGCAGATGGGTAATGATACGCACCAGCGACAGGCCGATGCCCAGGCCGCCCTGCGCCCGTTCCAGTGAACGGAAACCCTGGGTAAACAGGTCAAAGATGAAGGGTTGGATATCGAGGGCAATGCCAGCGCCATCATCACTGACCGAAATTTCTACCAACTCGTCGAGGCGCCTGACGACGATGTTGATGTGACCAAACTCATGCGTAAATTTGCTGGCATTGATGAGCAGGTTGGCAAACACTTGCGTCAGGCGAACCAGGTCCCCTTCAATAACCAGGGGTTCCTTCGGCATGCTCACTCTCAGCACTTGCTGGCGCTGGCTAATACTGGCCTGGCCCACTTCCATGGCGCCGGCGACGATGTCGCTCAGCAGGATGGGCGCCAGCTGCAAGGTGATCTTTCCGCTGCTGACGCGCGAGGCATCGAGCAAGTCGTCGATCAGCCGCGCCATGTGTGCCACCTGGCGGCCAATCACGCCATGCACGTACGCCAAATGGGGGTCGAGGTCGACCTTCTTGGCCAGCAAATCATTGGCCATCGCCAGCGGCTGCAAGGGATTGCGCAACTCATGCGCGAGCATGGCCAGGAATTCCGTCTGACGCACGGTCGTCGCTTCGGCGGACGCTTGCATGTCCTGCGCGCCAAACGTCGCCAGCACCAGATTTTGATTGGCTTCGCGCAACTGCATGATCAGGAGGCCAAAGGCGTCGGATTTATCCTTTTCCTGCACCTGCATCTTGGCCATGATCAACAATTGATTGATCGTCTCGCGCAGCAGCTTGACCTCTCTGTCGTGCGAGGCATTCAAAGCAGCCATCTCAAACGGAATATCGGGAGGCGCACTCTCATGGTCCGTCGGGAGTCCAATGTAGCGCATGATTAGAAGGTACGGCTTGTGGAGGCCGACTAAAGACTACTTTTCGCCCATCGACGCTCACTCTACCATCGTCGTGCGCGTCAGCTAAATTGCTGCAAACACTGATATTTCTATCTCAGGGACAATACTACACATTGCTACAAAAAAGTGACATTTACTCTACTTAGCGCCCGTAATGCGATCGGGGATCGCGTAATTTGCGATTTGCCAACCCATTGCAAGTGCCGACTGTACGGCTTCGTACTCCGTTGCGCGATTTTGCAAATTCGGCTCCGTGACGTCTTCGAAGCCACATTTACTGAGAATCAATTGTCCCTGCCAGCATCCCTCTGGAAGCTCGCAAGCGAATGCTGTAATCGTAAAACCGTTGTGAATAGTGGGATTATCATAAACCATATTTCCTCCTGAAAAATGCATTTGTCAACAAAAAAAGTTTACGAATTCAGTATAGTCACAATTACAGCAATATTCTGTCATACGTCTTGTGCTTTAACCAATCAAAGAAAATATGGCCAAAAGTTAATTCTATCCGACACTCTTTGGTGCACGAACCGCTGGCCGGAGTTCCCAGATACAGGCACGGCGCGCTCGATGCCCCAGCAAGCCGGCTTGCCAGTTCAGTAGTTGGGTTCGAAGAATTTGGCCGCCGGAATGATGCAGAACTGCTTGCGCTTCCAGGCGCTGCGAAAGGATGGCTTGCTGGCCACCGTCTCGGTGCGGGCATTGTAGGTCTGGCGGGCCAGCTTGTGATCTGCCCAGTGCGGCACCATGCCGAACATGGCCGAGGCGACTTCCAACTCGCCGGGTGTGTCGTGCGAGCCACGAAGGATTGGTGCCATATAGCCGGGCCATGCCTCGGGCGGGAGGTCGAGCAGCGGGTATCCAGCCCGAAAGCTCTCCTCGATCTCTTCCTTACGGCTTGGGGTGTAGTCGGCGCACATAGAGCATCTTAGAAAATACCATTTTTTTGCACGCTATACTGGCGGAAGAAGCCCTATAAGAAAGGGAAGAACTGTTACCAAATTAGAGCCGATAGAAAGTAGCTCAACGGCTAGGCGAGAACCCTTTAAGGCATTTTCTTGTACGACAGTAGGTTCAGCTCTCACCCCTTGCAGGATAGCAAGAGCCTCCAAGACAATATCTGGATCTGTGGTTTTAGGAAGCCCCAATTTCTCAAGCAAAGACTTTTGTTCGGAAATATCGAATGCTTTACCTACACGAACAAACTTATTTCCGGACGCATTGACATCCAAATCACCATCAACTTTGACTCCAGTTCCACAATCGAAAAAATGATTTGAGGTAATATTAATAGTCATAATTTCTCCATAAAAATATACTCTAACTTAAAATTGCAATCCCCACCCAAACTATCTGCATCCCAAAACTAGCACCTCCAAGTCCCCCTCGTACTTGCGCCCGCGAACCCAGTCTCGCGCCAGCGCCAGTACGATCTCGCCGTCTGTTGCCGTCGACGCCAACTTGTCGAATTCGTAGGCCGGCCGCTGCGGCACCGACTTTACACATGGTATAAAGACGGGAATTTCGACCGGGTGCGGCGCCGGCGGCGCGCTGCCGCAGCCGGCCAGCAGCATTGCAAGTATCCATTTCATCGCACACTCTCCAGCAGCAGCCTGGCGGCCGGCATGGCCTCGTCGCAGGTCGCGGCGCGCGCACCAGCGATCTGCACCAAGGCGGCGTCAAACTTCTTGCCCTTGGCAGCGGCGGCCGCCTGCGCCGCTGCGCCGCGTTCCTGTGCCGCCAAGGTCGCCTTGGCCATCCCATCGATGGCGCGGTTCTGCTCGGCGATCGATATGCGCAACTGCGCACCAGCGCCTTGCTCCTGCACTAGCGCCGCGCGCGTGGTGTCACGGTCGCCGGCGGCCAACCACCAGCCAGTACCGGCGGCGCTGGCCACGACAAGCAGAGCACCGGCCAGGACAATGGCCGCTGCCTTCCAGATGCCACTGACGGCGGCACCTGCCAGCGCGCCCAGGGCGCTCATACGATGCCCGCCACGTAGCTGACGCCGCCGCTGGCAAACTTGGCCGTCAGCACCTGGCGCCGCGGCGCGCCAGCCGACAGGGCAATGTGCACCCACGTGCCCTCGTAGATCAGCTGATCGAAGACCATGCCGCTCTGCCGGATCAGCAGGGCCAGCGCCTTGGGCGCCAGCTTGTTGGTGCTGATGTCGGCGGCCAGGCCCAGCACGTGGGCGCTGCTCGCTGCGCCGCCCACCGCCCGGTTGAGCGCCGGGGAGCGGTAGCCGCTGGAAATAGTGATGGGCGCGCCCACCAGCGCGCGCACCTGCTCCAGCAGCGAGGCCAGGCGCGTGAGGTTGGCGACGATGGCGGGCGCCGGCGTGTTATCGATGCCTTTGCGGGTGGCCACCTGCGAGGCGACCAGTTCGGTCAGGCTGAAATGAGGGCTCAGGTTCACAGGCCACCCCGCACGTCACGGACGACAGCGGCCGCATCGCGCGCCAGCTCGCCGATATCCTTGTCGCGGCGCTTGTCGAGCCAGCGCACTGTGGCGCCTAGCACCCACCAGGCGGGCAACCCGGCAGCCACCATCAACGGTGCGGCAATGAACAGGAAGCCCAAGGCCGGGTCGCTGCCGTACAGCACGGCTACGGCACGCGCGCTGTCGAACAGGCCCGGCATCCAGTTGCGCACGACCACGACCAGGGCCGGACCCATCAGGGCGGAAAACAGAATGGTGACGAAGAAGCGCACGCCCGCTTCCTTGGCTGTTTTTGGCCACATAAACATGAATCCCAGTGAGGTTGCGGCAGCGCCGGCCAGGACCGGGATGCCAAAAATTTTGATCAGTGCGCCGCCGGCGGCGGTTGTTTCGATGGCCATGTAGTGCCTTTCAGGTGGTGGAAATGAAAAAAGCCGCCCGAAGGCGGCCTGTGGTGCGGTGCTGCATTTACGCGGTCCGGGCTTCCAGCGCATCAATGCGCGCCAAGGCCGTATCCAGCAGCGCACGCATTTGCTCGATCGCCAGCTCGGCCGCCAGCAGGGCGGCATCCATTTCAAGCTGCGCTCCGTACATGCGCGGGATGAAAAAAGTTTTGTCCATGACCTGGTAGTCCGGCTCAAGAAGGACGATGGGGTTGCCTTCGTCGTCCTCCTTCATGGCATCTTTCACGCCAATAACAGCTTGAGGGCAGAACTCCTGGGCCTTATGTGCCAACCATCCCTCACCAGGTGAGCCATCTGGCCATGTCCAGCCTTCGGGCGGAAGCTTGCGCATCGACTCCCGGCAATTAGTAAGCCGATATACACCGCTCTTCAGTCGATAGTCTGAAGGGGAAGCGAAGACTGTGGTGTTGCCACTTGAAATGATTGCGCCGGCACCTACGAAGCCGGCGCCGTTATCAGTGTAAAACTGAATATGTGTGCCATTGTTGCCGGCAAGACCAAATTCACTGGGTGCGGAAGAACGCATTGAGATTGAACGTGTGCTAGGGTCAAAGCGGATACCATTAGCGCGATTTGCCACAGGGCTACCGCTGATTGACGTGCCGTATAGCAATTCGCCATTGACGCCAAAGCGCATACGCTCGATGCTGTTGGTGTCGAAGCCCAAGGGCAAAGACGGCGCTCCACCGATAGCGACCGAAAGCACCGCCGCACGTGTCGCGTCCACTTTCAACTGGACTGCACCTGCGCTATCAGGATTTGATCCGTTGTAGGCGTTAAACTGACCAGACGTCGCGGCTCCTGAAGGCACGACGCCAAATACCGAAGGACTGTTAGCCACATTGGTCTGCGCCAGCAGCCTGTTGCTATGCAACGCGTTCGACAGGTCACCTTTAATGCGTAGGCTATTGCCCGAAAAATTCAAATTGACGAATAATGTGCTGATGGCGGCAAGCTGCCCTTCTGCCAGTGTATTGAGCGCGTCCAGCCAATTGGGCATGCCAGGATAGAAAATTTTAGCCATTACAATTCCTCGATATCAAGTGATGTTGCATAGGTGTCAAAATACGGCGTCGAAATGGCGGCCAGGTCGCTGAGGCGGCCATACAACTGGTGGGTCTGCTCCAGCTCGGGATCGGCATTATCTGGAAACAGGCTCACCAGGATCGGTCTGCGCTTGCCGCTGCCGCGCACCAGGCGCCAGACGCTGGCCCGGTCCATCGGCGTCATGTGCTCGAGCGCCAACGTCAGCTTGCGATACGCACTGCCGGCCTCGACGCCCTGCTCGCCGGAACCCTTGCGGTATTGCGTCGACGTGTCGACCGGCGTCACGCTGGCGCCATAGCTGGCGTTGACATCAGGCTCCCAGTAGTTGCCCATCACCAGGCGCGAGCACTCGATGTAGCCGGCCGGATTGTCCGGGTCGGCAAGTTCGATGAAGAAGTGGCGCGCCGTCGTGCGCGGGAACCAGACGCGCGCATAGGTGCCGCCGCCGAACGAAAAGGCATTCACGGCCAACGCGGCAGCCCCCCACTCCCAAGCGCCCATCGGCGCGTAAGCACAGGCTAAAACCCCTCCTGTGTCAAATACTGGCGTGGCATCACCAGGTGCGGCATACCCGCGAACGCGGATTAGAGCGCTTGCGGTGAGGTTACAAAAAGGCAGCACAACGCCGCCGACGATTTCGCCAAGCGACAGTGTCGCCGTGATATGCAGAAAGGGGCCGACCGAGCGGAGCACCGCCGACTTGCGCTCGCGCTGCAGGTTGGCCGGGCCCAGCGCACCGGCCTGACTTGATGCGGAAAGCACCGCGCGGTCGGCCGCATTGTCGTGGATGATGCGTAAATTAGTCATGCTATTCCGCGGTGGTATTGGATAAACGCTGAATCACTGCATTCAACGGGGGACGATCAGCGCCAGGACGACTGCCGATCGTTACGGCTTGCTCCACCATGGCTACCGTTACACGGTAAGTATGGTCAGCATTACTGCGCGCATCGTCTGTAAAAGTAAAAGAACCGGACACGCCCAGGCTGCACGTAGACATCTCTTCAAAAATGACCGTGTTTTCGATAGCCGCCGGCGGGCCTGTAAAAGTAGAGGTTGCCAGCAAGGTATCCGTAGGACCACCTGCAAGTCCCCGGTACAGTTTGACCACTGCCTGGGTACTTCCGGCGCCCGCCGTGTACGTGGCGCGCGTAGAGCCTAGGGTACGGCTCCACGCAAAGCTGCAGATCACCGTGATCAATCCGCCATTAGAGCCAAACGGGCCATTGACCAATTGCGCGTTCGGGTTTATCTCCGGACTGGTAACGGCAGTTCTCAACGTCCCAGCCGTCAACGCCCCGCCGAAGTATCCTGCGCCATCTCGCTTCAAGTAGAAAACGGCATTGACGTCGTTTTTTGCGCCTGCGCCCGCCCACATTGCATAGATGGGATCGGTCGGCCCCATCTCGATGCGAAAGCCGGTACCGGATCCTGTAGTGATGTTGCCCGAGAAGGTGGCCAGACCGCCCTCTACCTTCACCCCTGGCATGTAAACATTCCCGTCCGGCGTCGCCTGGAAATATTTACCTGTGTTGTAATTACCAATCAGCAAGCCTGCGGCGCTGAGGTGGAACCCGCCCAGGCCATCCGTTGGCCAGGTCGGCGTGCTATGAGCGTAGCCTGGCCCGCCGTGGATAGTCACCGCTTGCATATCGCCGGCGGTGACTCTGCCCAGATCAGCTGCAATCGCACTCAGCTGGCCAACTTTCCAGGCATTCAGATACGGCGCCGCCCAACTCGTGGTGCCGCTGGCTGGATTGAAAATCCCATCCGAGCGATAAAGCAATTCGCCTGCGCCAAAAAGCGGCGGTGAGCCCTCCCACACAGTGCCGGCGCCCCAGGTATTCAGCGGTGGGAACGATGCGCTCCCCGAGGTGCTGATCGTCGCAGGCGTACTGGCCAACGAGAGCAATGTGGATTTGCTGTAACAGATGCGCGAGGAATTGCCGGTGATGCCGTCAAAAACCTTGCTGACCGTCTGGCTGGCGGTATAGGTCAGGCCATCGACAACGATGGTGGCCGTGACCGTCACGCTGTCGCCCACCATGCCGCCAGACGTCAAGCTGGCCACGTTGCCAACGCGCGTCAGCACGCTGGCATTGCTTGCGGCAAATACTACCTGCCCCTGCATGTTTACCAACCCCGCCGTGAAATCGATGCTGGCCGGGGTTGCGATTGTCGTGGCTGCCACTTTGAACCCCGGCGCCGTCGCCGCCAGCAGCAGCACGCGGTCGTTGGCCGGCTGGAAGCGCGGCACGGTATTCATGATGAGGTTGTCGCGCTCACCCGCGACGAGCCTCATACCAGCACTCCCACGGTGACGCGGCCTGTCAGCCAGTAGCGCGACAGCAGCACCACCACGCCCGGCAAGCCATCCTGCAGGCCGAAGCGCACATCACGCAGCAGTACGGGCTGCCCCAGTTCCAGCATCATCAATTCAGGCTCCCCGTCCAGTTCATAAATGGTGCGCGGCACC
>NZ_JBNYXL010000022.1:0-20526 GCF_051380655.1 Janthinobacterium amylolyticum | reverse complement strand
CTACTATAATCACGATCGTATCAAGCTTAAGCTAAAAGGGCTGAGTCCCGTGCAATACAGAACTCAGCCCTGGGCAACCTAGCAAACTAAACCGTCCAACTATCTGGGGTCAGTTCAACGCACCGGTTTTTTTTCGTTTTTTTTCCTGAAAAGTTGCCAGTTTTTCCTTGTGGAAATATTTTGACCGCTTACTCTGCAGTAGCAACGTCCACTCTCTTGCCCGCCGATCCCATGTTGAAACTGCTCTCGCTGATGAGCCTGCTCATCGTTTTATTTCCTTTGCCCGCCGTGGCCGCCGCCAGTCTGACTGAACTGGAAACGCGCTGGCTGCAGGCGGGAAAGCCGGTCATCGAGTACGCGCGCGGTCAGGGCTTGCCCATCGATATCATCGTGCAGCCGCAGGAAGCGCCCGGCGCCGTGCCGCTGGCGCTGGGCTTTGACCAGGGGCGCTGCAAGCTGGTGCTGTCCCTGCGCGGCAATGCCATGGCTGAGTCCGTCCTGCAGGGCGTGCCGCCAGCGCGCCAGAGCGTGATGATCGAAGCGATGACAGCGCATGAGATCGGCCACTGCCAGCGTTATGCGCAGGGCGACTGGCATGCCTTGCCGCGCGGCTTTGTCGAACGCGGCAATGCACAGCGGGGTCAGCAGCAACAGCAGGCGCGGGAACTGCGCGAGACGCGCCGCGAGGAAGGCTATGCGGATCTGGTGGCACTGGCGTGGATGCATGCGCGGCGCCCCGGGCAATACCGCGAGGTGCTGGCGTGGATGAGGGCGCTACGTGCCGGCGGCGCGGCGACGGGCGGTACGCACGCCACCCAGGCATGGCTGGCGCTGGCGGAAGGTGAGCGTGCATTTGACGGGTCTGCTTCTTTATTTGAACAGGCGCAAGTTTTATGGCGGATGGGCTTGATCGGCGACAAATGAAGGTGGATTTTTTGCGCGGATGGCTTGCCAGCGTGTGCTGTCGCACGGAGCTTTGCGCGCGGCAGCGGTCTAATCTGGGCATCAACTAACCAGAGAGGAACCATCATGAACAAAATGATCGCACTCGTACTGGCCGCCAGTGCCAGCGCCCTGTTTGCCGCCACGCCCGCGTATGCGCAGGATGCCTCGTACAAGAGTTTGACGGACAAGGCCACCGCCGACTACAAGCAATCCAAGGCGGCCTGTGACAGCCAGAGCGGCAACGCAAAGAAAGTCTGCATGGAAGAAGCCAAGGTGGCGCGCGCCAAGGCCGATTCGGATGCCGTGGCCCAGTACCGCAACACGCCGCGCGAGCTGGGCAAGGCCCGCAAGGATGTGGCCAATGCCGAGTATGACCTGGCCAAGGCCAAGTGCGGCGACCGTACGGGCGCCGACAAGACCACGTGCATGAACGATGCCAAGGCAGCGAAAACGGCTTCCCTGGCCGACGCCAATACGGGCGCCCGGGATGGCACCAACGTGGCGCAGAACCCGCCTGCGACGACGAAGGAAAATTGCGATGCCATGGATGCGACTGCCAAGGCCGCCTGCATGACGCGCAACGCGGCCGGCAGCACCAAGGTGGCAGTGGAAGACTCCGTCATCACCACCAAGATCAAGGCCGATCTCGTCAAGGACAATGACCTGAAAGCCCTCGATGTGCACGTGGAAACCGTGAATGGCGTCGTCATGCTCAGCGGTTTCGTGCCGTCCCAGGCGCAAGTAAAGAAAGCCGCCGACCTGGCCCGTGGCGTGGAAGGCGTGACGGACGTGAAGAATGGCTTGAAGGTAAAGTAATGGTGAACTAGCGTCAGGATGGGCCAGGCCGCCGGGAGGGGGCATGCGTGTCAGTGAAACGCATGCCGATCACGCCGGGACTGGCCCATTTGCACGCTGTGCCGCCAGGACCGGAGCCGCGCCTTAGGACGTGGCGCCGGTTTTTTTTGATTGTATAAATTACGATCATAATATAACATGGGAAAAATCGCGCCTGCCGGTGCCGGTCGGTATTACTTTTTCTCACGAGGACAGCATGCTTTCGTATCCCTTTTCGCAATGGCTGGAGCGGCGCGGCATCCACTTTGCCTGGGTCATAGTCGCCATTACCTTCCTTACGGCGCTGACTTCGTCCGCCGCGCTGGGCTTGCCGGGGGCCTTGATGCAGCCCTTGAGCCGCGAGTTCGGCTGGGATGCCGAGCAGATTTCCTCGGCCCTGGCCGTGCGTTTCGTGCTGTTTGGCCTGATGGGCCCGTTTGCCGCCATCCTGATGGAGCGCTTCGGCTTGCGCAACGTCATCTGCGTGGCGCTGGGCCTGATCGCGGCGGGCATGCTGCTGGCCTCGCGCATGACGCAGTTCTGGCAGCTGGTGGCCCTGTGGGGCATCTTGCTGGGGCTGGGTTCGGGCATGACGGCGCTGGTGCTGAGCGCCGTGGTGGCCAACCGCTGGTTCGAGACGCACCGGGGCCTGGTGGTGGGCGTGCTGACGGCCAGCTCGGCCACGGGCCAGCTGCTGTTCCTGCCCGTGGGGGCCTGGCTGATTGAGCACTTCGGCTGGCGCACGGCCGTCATGCCCGTGTTTGCCAGCTGCGCCATCGTTGCCGTGCTGGCTTTCTTTTGCATGCGCAACCGTCCGCAGGACCTGGCCTTGCGCCCGTACGGCGCCGACCCGGCCACGCCTTTGACAGTGCCGCCGGCGGCAAAAATGACCTTTGCCACGCCCTTTTTGATCCTGCGCAGCGTGGCGGCGAACCGCACTTTCTGGATACTCTTCGGCACGTTTTTCATCTGCGGCCTGAGCACCAACGGCTTGATCCAGACACACTTCATCTCCCTGTGCGGCGATTCGGGCCTGTCCGCCGTGCCGGCCGCGTCCGTGCTGGCCATGATGGGCGCCTTCGACCTGTTCGGCACCATCCTGTCCGGCTGGCTGTCGGACCGCTATGACAACCGCAAGCTGCTGTTCTGGTACTACGGCTTGCGCGGACTGTCGCTGTTCTGGCTGCCGTATTCGGAGTTCACCCTGTACGGCCTGTCCCTGTTCGCCATGTTCTATGGCCTGGACTGGATTGCCACCGTGCCGCCGACCGTGAAACTGGTGGGCGCCACCTTCGGCAAGGAGCGCGCGGGCATGGTCTTCGGCTGGATTTTCGCCGGCCACCAGCTGGGCGCCGCCGTGGCCGCGTATGGCGCGGGCCGCATCCGCACCCTGATGCTGACCTACAACCCGGCCCTGTTCGCGGCCGGCGCCGCCTGCCTGGTGGCCGCCCTGCTGGTGCTGCTGATCCAGCGCCAGAAGGCGGCCGCGCCCTCCGTGCAAGCGGCATGAAAAAAGCCAGGCCCGCATGAGCGGAGCCTGGCTTTTCATTTTTTCAAGATTTCAAGAACGCCTCAGAACACGTTCAGGGCAAGGCGCATTGCCGAAGGCAGTACGAATAGTACGACTAGGCAATGCAACGCCGCCATGGACTGTTCTGTGGTGTTCTTATTTTAAGTATTTAGCCAGCCAGCCCTCAACCTCGCTGTAGAAGAAACGGCTGTTCTCGCCCTTCAGGATCCAGTGGTTTTCGTCCGGGAACACCAGCAGTTTCGCCGGCACGTTCAGGCGCTGCTGCACGGCAAAGTTCATCAGCGCATTGTTGGCCGGCACGCGGTAGTCGAGCTCGCCCACGGTGATCAGGATAGGCGTGGTAAAGCCCGTGCCTTTTTCATGATTGCCCGCTTGCATGACGGGGCTTTGATCGCGCCACACGGGCAGGTTCGACCAGACTGGGCCGCCTGCATTCGTTTCACGGCCGAAGCCCCCATCGCTGGTGCCCCATTGCATGATCAGGTCCATTTCGCCCGCATGCGAGACGATGGCCTTGTAGCGCGTGGTGGTTGCCTGCAGCCAGTTGGCCAGGTGGCCGCCATAGCTGGCGCCGCCGGCCGCCAGCTTCGTGCTGTCGATGAAGGGATATTTCTTGATGGCTTCATCGACACCCTGGTTGACTTCATCACCCGGGCCCTTCAAGGGATCGAACTGGATCGAGCGCGAGAATTCCTCGCCATAGCCGGTGGAACCCTTGTAATCGGTCAGCAGCACGACATAGCCTGGCTTGGCCAGCAAATGGTAGTTCCAGCGCAGCACGAACTGGTCGCGCCACATGCTGGCCGCGCCGCCATGGATGACGGTAAACAGCGGATATTTCTTGTTCGGATCAAAGTTTGCCGGCTTGACGAGCATGTTATGGATCTGGCGGCCATCGGCCGTGGTGAACCAGAAGTGCTCGGGCGCCTGCCAGTCGATCTTGCTGGCCTTGTCCGTGTTGAAGGCCGTCAGGCGCTTCGGCTGCTTGCCGTTGAAGGCATAGATTTCCGGCGGGTTGATGCTCGACTCCCACACGCCCACCAGGGCCTTGCCGCCGCTGCTCAGCGAGCCGATGCTGCCCGTTGGCAAGGATGGCTCGTCGCGCACCTCGCCGCCTTTGGTATCGATCGAGTACAGCTTTTCCAGGCCCGCATGCTCATAGCTGAAGATGACGCGCTTGCCGCCTTCCGGCAGCACGTAGCGCGAAATCGAGCGGTCCAGCTTGGCCGTCAGGATGGTCGGTGCGGGGTTGGCGATCGGCCAGGCGAAACTGGCCAGGCGCTTCACGTCATACACCTTGCCCGGCGTTTCCGCGTCGCTGAGGGCGAACAGGGTCTTGCCGTCGGCGGCAAATTTCAGGCTGCCATAGCTGTGCTTGTCTTGTGTCAGACGCTGCGCTTCGCCGCCCGCCACGGGCAGCAAATACAGCTGCGAGTAGACGGCTTCGCGCTGGGCCGCATCGCGGTTGGTGGCCGCGTTGAAAACGACGGCCTTGCCATCCGGCGTCCAGATGGCGTCCAGCGATTGCCCTTCATCGCCCTGGCCGCCGCCAAAGCCCGGCAGGGCGGCCAGTTGCGTGCCCGACAGGATGTCGCGTGGCTTGGCATCGGCTTGCGCATCGACGACGAACAGGCGTACCTGCTTGTCGGTCAGCCATTTGTCGAAGTAGCGCGGCGCCGTCGTTTCATAGGAACGGGCGCTGTACTTGCGGTCCTTGCGTTCCTTCGCGCTTTGCTTGACGTCGGCTTCCGTCTTGTTGCCAGGATAGATGTCGCTGATGAACAGCAGCTGCTTGCCGTCCGGGCTCCATTTCGGCATGCGCGCGCCCATGGTCAGCGAGGTCAGGCGTTGTGCTTCGCCGCCAGCGGCCACGTCGAGGCGGTAGATCTGGCCCGCATCATCGCCGTCGCGTTTGGCAACGAAGACCAGCTGGCGGCTGTCCGGCGACCAGGCCACGGCGCTTTCGCCGCCCTTGGTCGAGGTCAGGCGGCGTGCGGGACTGTCGTCGCCAAGCGACTTGATCCACAGGTCCGACCATTGATCCTTGCTGTCGTAGGCGCTGTCGACCACGGAAAACACGGCCCACTTTCCATCCGGGCTGGCGACGGGCGCGCCGACCCGTTTCATCAGCCACACGTCTTCATGCGTGATGGCGTGTTTGGCGTTGGCTTGTGTGGCGGCAACTGGCGATGCCGGCGTGGTATCGGCGGCGTGGACGGTCGTTGCCAGCGAGGCGCAGGCCGCTGCGATCAGCAGGGAGCCGAGGGAACGGCGAAGACGGGGTAAGGTCATGGGCGTGGTCCGGAGAATTAAAAAGAGTACAGCGGGCAACATTATTGCCCATGCTTTCCCGCGCTGCCAAGGCCATGAACCGTTACTTACCGGACGCGACGGCCACGTATCGGGCGGGCGCGGCCTGGCTGATCAGTTAAACTTGTTCTTTTACTGACACTGGCGCCGGCCAACCATGAAAATTAGTCTATCTTTATTGAAAACGCTCTTGCTGGGCGCGAGCTGCCTGCTGGCCGCCCCGGTTGTCGCCGCTGCGGCTGCGCCCTACCCGAACACCAGCGCCATGGGCGTGGGCCACGCGGAAAGCACGGCCTGGTATGCGGGCTGCCTGAAGGTCAAGGACGCCGCGCCGCCACCGGCCGACCTGCCGGCGCCGTCTGCCGCTGCTGCCTTGCAGCAATGTTCGGCGACGGACCTGTATTACGATACCAAGAGTATGTCCTCGCCCAAGCCGGCCGACTGGCGTCCCGTGCGCCATTGCGCCATGGCTACGCAGAACAGCGCCGTGCTGATGATGTTGTACCAGAACGGACTGGGCGTGCAGAAAGACCCGCTGCTGGCGCTGAAGTACGCGTGCAGCATCGATGCGGCGCCGGCCGAGATGCAGGGCCGCATCGAGCACCTGCAGCAGATCAATGCCAGCGGACGCGGCATGATCGACCTGTGCGACGACATCACCAGTGGCTACATGATGGGCGTATGCAGCGCCATCGAAGCACGGCAAAAGCAGCGCGTGCGGGCGCACACGACGGGCAAGCTCAGCGAAGGCTGGCCTGCGGCGGCGCAAGCGTCGCTGCAAAAACTGCAGGCGGCGGCAAGCAAGTTTGCCGATGCGCGCGCGGCCCATGAAACGGACTTGAGCGGCACGGCGCGCGCCGCCCTGAGCATCGCCGCCCGCACGGCCGAGCTCGATCTGCTGGCGCAGGACTTGCGCGAGTACGAGGCGGGCAAGCTGCCTGCCAGCATGACGAAGGAGCAGGCGGCGGCGCTCGACAAGGAGCTCAATGCCATCTACGGCAAGCTCATGAAGAAGCCGGCGGAAACCTATGCGGGCGCCGTCAGCAAGGACGGCATCCGCGCCACCCAGCGCCTGTGGCTGGCGTACCGCGATGCCTGGATGAATTTCGGCGCCGTGCGCTATCCATCCGTGACCAGCGAGACCTGGGCCGGCCGGCTGACGGCGCGGCGCAATGTGCAATTGCAAGATTTGCTGGGGAACTGAAGCATGCGGGAAGCGTACTACCACGAAGATGATTTTTGCATGATCGAACTGTTGCCGTTGGATAATCTACAGCACTGTTTGACGCAGATGGGCGAACAGCAGGCCTTTGCCGATGCGCACCGCAGCGGCGCCGGCTGGACGCAGATGTTCGTGCCCGAGGCGCCGCCGTCGCAGATGCGCGCGCTGGGTCTTACTGCCGATCAGCTGCGGCTGGCGCTGGCCGGCAGCTTGCCGCCCTACGATGCCGTCTACACGGGCTACAGCAGTTACCGCGTGGAATGCAAGAATGTGCTGGCCTTTGGCGGCGAGAAGACGGAAACGCTGTTCGCCGGCCTGGACGACGAGGGCATGGTGTGCGACCTGTGGTGCAGCGATGGGATGCCTGAACTGTTGCTGCTGCCGCTGAAAGAACAGTTGCTGCTGGCCGACTGGGGCGCGGGGTTTGCGTGTCCGCTGGCCGATGGCGACCTGTTCGCCGCCTATCTGCGCGAATACGAACTCGGCTGATTTATTCGCAGGCGATGGCGTTCGGCTGCGCCACCTTGACCACCGATTGCAGGCGCGCCATGTCGTTGCCATCGCCTTGCTCCAGATACGGCTGATAGGTATCGATGATGATGCGCGCCCGTGCCTGCCAGCCGCAATTGTCTTCCTGGCGCGGGGGCACGCGCAGCAGCCGGCGCGCCTCGGCATCGTTGCTGAAACAAAACCACGCATCGTGCGTGGCGGCAGGGCGGGGCAAGCGGCCCCACTGCGCCTTGTCGGGCGCAAAGCAGACCCGGTTGCCGATCAGTTCCAGGCTCATCTCGTCCGTTCGCTGGGTGTACATGCCATCGAGCACGATGGGCGGTTGCGGCTGTGCCTGGGCAGACAGGCTGGCGCTGGCAAGCAGCAAGGTGGCGGCAAGTTTCATGCGTTTCTTTCAGGGCTGGCAAGACGAACAGCCAGTATAACCGCGGGGTGGGAAACGAAAAAAGCCCATCCGTGAGGATGGGCTTTTTAGTACTGCGCATTCGTGGTAGGCCGTGCGGGATTCGAACCTGCGACCAACGGATTAAAAGTCCGCTGCTCTACCAGCTGAGCTAACGACCCGAAAGAGGCCGCATTATATATCAGTTGAAAAAGAATGCAAAGCCTTCCTGCAAGAAAGTAATGACGCGTCAATGCAGGTCTGCCGTGAGCTTCAGCACTTCGTCGATGCTGGTGGTGCCGTCGATGACTTGCTGCGCGCCGGCGAGGCGCAGGGGCATCATGCCGTCGAGGATGCTTTGCCGGCGCAGCGCGTGCAGGTCGGCGCCGGATTTGACCAGCGCGCTGAACGCCGGTGTCACGGCCAGCAATTCGTAGATGCCGGCGCGGCCACGGTAGCCGCTGTGCCGACACAGGGCGCAGCCGACGGGACGGTAGATGGCGCCGGGGCGCGCCAGCTGGCCGCTTGTCAGGCTGTGCCATTGCGCTTCGCCTGGTGGCGCGTCGGGCTGCTTGCAGTCGGGACACAGGCAGCGCAGCAGGCGCTGCGCCAGCACGCCGGCCAGGCACGCCTCCAGCAGATAGGCGGGGATGCCCAGTTCCAGCAGGCGCATGACGGCGGACGGCGCGTCATTCGTATGCAGGGTCGACAGCACCAGATGCCCGGTCAAGGCCGCCTGGATGGCCATCTCGGCCGTGGCCAGGTCGCGGATTTCGCCCACCATGATGATGTCGGGATCTTGCCGCATCAGCGCCCGCACGCCGTCGGCAAACGACAGTTCCAGGCCGGCCTGGCTTTGCACCTGCATCTGGTTGAAGGCCGGCTCGACCATTTCAATCGGGTCTTCCACCGTGCACACATTGACGGTGCTGCCGGCCAGTGCTTTCAGGGTGCTGTACAGGGTGGTGGTCTTGCCCGAGCCGGTCGGGCCTGTCACCAGCACGATGCCATGCGTGCGCGCCGTCAACTGTTGCCAGCGCTGCGCGTCGGCGGGCGGAAAACCCAGGTCCGCCAGGCTTTTGATGGCGATCTCGGGATCGAAGATGCGCATGACGAGCTTTTCGCCAAAGGCCGTCGGCAGGGTCGACAGGCGCAGCTCGATTTCCTGGCCCTGCGCATTGCGCGTCTTGATGCGGCCATCCTGCGGGCGGCGCTTTTCCACCACGTCCATGCGCCCCAGCAATTTGATGCGCGCCGTCATGGCCAGCAGCACCACGGGCGGCACCTGGTAGGCCTGGTGCAGCTGGCCGTCGATGCGCAGGCGCACCAGGCCAGCATCGCGCTTCGGTTCCAGGTGGATGTCCGAGGCGCGCTGGGCGAATGCGTATTGCCACAGCCAGTCGACGATGCGCACGACGTGCTGGTCGTTGGCATCCAGGCTGGTCTTGTTGCGTCCCAGTTCCACCAGTTGCTCGACATTGTGGCGCAGCGCCAGGTCTTGCGTGGAAGCCAGCCTGGCCACCTTGACGGAACTGGCCAGGCTGAAAAACTGCGTGATGGCGTCGGCGATATGCCGGGGGTTGGCGATGACGAGGCTGAGCTTGCGCGGCGCCACGCTGCCCAGCTCCGCCTGCCAATCGAGCGCATACGGCTGCGCCGTGGCAATGACGATGCGCTCTGGCGTGCATTCCACGGGCAGGATGTTGAAACGGGCCGCATAGCCGGCCGTCATCACGTCGGCCACCTGGCTGAAATCGATATGCAGCGGGTCGATGCGCACATACGCCAGCCTGGTCCTCTGTGCCAGCCAGGCGCACAGGGCATCGAGCGTGAGTGCGGGATGGACGACGTGGCACAGCGGATGCAGGGCGGGGGCGGGCAGCAGGGCGGCCTGGGCGAGGGTGGCGGCCGCTTGCGCGGCGTCGAGCATGCCGTCTTCCTGCAGCCAGGCCAGCAGTTGCGGCAAGTCCAGCGTGGTGCCGGCTGGAGGCGGGAAGGGGGAGGGCATGGCCGGGGCCTTTCAGGGCTGCCGGCCTTGCATGGGCGTACCGGCGCTTACAGCGTGCTGGCGATGCCCTTGACCCAGCTCTTCGCGGGCAGCTTGGTGTCGGCGACTATCTGCCTGGCGCGCTCGAGCAGGGCAGCTTGTGCCTCGGCATCGAGCGGCACCCTGGTCTTGAAGGCGATTGCCACCACGTTCCCATCATGGACTTCCGGCAGGCAGATCACCTGTTCAAACGCAAACTTCATCGCCTTGATGTTCTTGGCGTAGCTGGGATGGTCGCCAAACAGGTTGACCGTCATGATGCCGTGCGGCGCCAGGCAGGCGCAGCAGGCAGCGTAGAACTCGGCACTGTCGAGCACGGGGCCGCGCGCCGTGGCGTCATACAAGTCCACTTGCAGGGCGTCCAGGGTGCCATGGTTGGCGTCGTCGTTGACGTAGTCGAGCGCATCCATTTCGCGCACGTGCAGGCGCTCGTCGTTGGGCGGCAGCTTGAACATCGAGGCGCAGATGGTGATGACGGAAGGATTGAGTTCGATGGCCTCGACCTGTGCTTGCGGAAACTGGCGGTAGCAGAACTTGGTCAGCGCGGCCGTGCCCAGGCCCAGCTGGGCGATGCGCTGCGGTTCCCGTATCCACAACATCCACGCCATCATCTGCTGCGCGTATTCCAGCTCCGGCCAGTCCGGCTTGCGGATGCGCATGGCGCCCTGCACCCATTCCGTGCCGAAATGCAGATAGCGCACGCCATCCATTTCCGACAGGGTGACGGGGGCGTAGCGGGGTTTGCGCGCCGGGCGCGAGGATTCGACTTGTTCGATGGATTTTCGTTTGATAAGCATAAGGCGGCCTGAAAGTGTGGCGCATTATAGCCCGTGGTTGAGCGCCATAAAAAATGCCGGCTCCATGAGAAAGACATGGGGCCGGCATTTTAGTGCTGAGCAACGACGCTTGGCAGAAGCGTCGCGAGCAGAAGGCAGAGGTGGCCGAGAAGCGCAACCGTACCAGAGTACGGTGAGCCTCGCAGGCCGCCTGTGCCGACGCGCAGCAGCTTATGTCAGGCGTTACTGTTGAGCTGGCTCGATCGAGACGCGCAGGCGGATGCGTTCGCCTGGATCGTAGGACATGATGCTCGTGTAGTTGCGGCCGCGGTAGTCATACGTGACCTGGTAGCCCGTGTTGCGCGATTCCCAATGGTCGACCTGGCGGCATTGCTTGACGGCTTGTTCCTGCACGCCGCCCTGGTAGTTGTTCTGGTTGTCGACGCGGTCGCCAACGACGGCGCCGGCAATCGCACCGGCTGCCGCGGCAGCCGTGCGGCCGTTGCCGCTACCGACCTGGCTGCCGAGCAGGGCGCCGGCGATACCGCCGACGATGGAGCCGCCCGCGCTGCGCTGCTGTGGCGGTGCCTGGACTTGCACGTATTCCGTACGGCATTCCTGGCGTGGACGGTTGATCTGTTCCACCTGTGGCACGACGCGCACGACCTTGCCGAAATCTTCAAAGTCGGCGGCCTGGGCGAGTGGCAAAGCACCGATACAAAGGGCTGACATCATCAATTTGGCTTGCAAGTTCATTTTGTAACCTCGTTATCTAGAGAATCTTTCAGGGTATTTTTTACAACTTGGGACTATAGTAATCCCGCTGGACTTTGGCTTGTGTTTCGCCTGGCAACAAAATGTAACAGCCAAGGACCCTTGCCCCACAGTCTGTAACATGCACTTTCAATCGATACACGATGTTGAATGACTTGAAAGGGGTGGTTTGTAACAAATCTTGCGTTTGACATCATATTCGGGTTGATTCATGCAGGACAACACGTTACCCTAATACGCGTATGGCTTATATAAAATCGCACTGAATCGCATAAAAGTTGATACAGATCGAATCACCGCGTGCGCATTGACCCGCGTGCGGGGATGTAATAAGAAGAGCAGCTAGAAGAGATCCATACATAACAGGTCGATTTGAGGGAAAAATGAGTTTGTTACTAACCGTGCCGCCCAACCTTGTCCAGTCCATCCGTGCCTTTCGCGTGACCGAATTACAAGACGAGGCGATCCGTCTCGGGCAGCACTTTTTATATGCGCATTGCAACGCTGGACAGACCAAACAACAAGTCATCGGCATTATTGCAGAAGCATTCCTGTTTCCAAAAAATCTGGCGAAGAATTTTGATGCGTTGCGCCTGTGCCTGACCGATACCATGTTCAAGGCCGGTCCGCAGACGGGTTTCCTGGTGGTGCTCGAGCAATTGCCAAATACGCAAAAATTCGACAAGGAAGCGCGCGAGATCCTGCTCGACGTGTTCCGCGATGCGGCCGACTACTGGGCCGAGAAGAAAGTGCCGTTCCGCGTCTTCTATTCGTTCGAGTAAATACTTACTCTCGTTAAGCTAGCGTAAAAACAGCCGTTCGCCAGCGTGGCGGGCGGCATTGCCCGGTGGTGGCCGCTGCCGCGCAGCCATGTTGCGCCGCAACAATAATGCCGGCCTTTCTTGGTTCACATCGCCATAGCGGGTACAATGCGCGCTATGAAAAATATCGTTATCCTCATTTCCGGACGCGGCAGCAACATGGAAGCGGTCGTGCGCGCGGCGCAAGCCGAGCAATGGCCTGCCCGTATTGCCGCCGTCATCAGTAACCGGGCCGATGCCCAGGGACTGGTGTTTGCCGCGGAACACGGGATAGCGACCGCAATCGTTGCCAACAAGGATTATGCCAGCCGTGAACAGTTCGATGCGGCGCTGCAAGCCGTGATCGACGGTTTTGCCCCCGACCTGGTGGTACTGGCCGGTTTCATGCGCATCCTGACGCCGCCCTTCGTCGAGCATTACGCTGGGCGCATGCTGAATATCCACCCGTCGCTGCTGCCGCTGTTCCCGGGCATGGCGACGCACCGCCAGGCGCTCGAGGCGGGTGTGACGGAACACGGCGCGACCGTGCATTTCGTGACTGCCGAGCTTGACCATGGTCCGGCCGTGGCAAGCGCCACCGTCCCCGTCTTGCCGGGCGACACAGAAGACAGCTTATCGGCGCGCGTGCTGGTACAGGAACATCTGCTTTACCCGCGCGCCATCCGCCTGTTCATTGACGATAAACTGTCAGTCGAGCATGGCCAGGTCCGCGTGGACCCTCAATAAAATATTACAGGAAAAATAACAATGAGATTGCCACCAGCGATACTTGCCAATGCTGAAGAAGTATTGCGCGAAATTTTACGTTTCACGGCCCCGGCCGACACCACCCTGTCGCGCTATTTCCGCGACCATCCGCGCCTCGGTTCGCGCGAGCGCGGCGCCATCGCCGAAGGCATTTATGCCGTGCTGCGCAACAAATCGTTCTTCACGGACTTCGCCGAAGCGGGCAGTGGCCCGACCATGCGCCGCCTGACCATCCTCGGCCTGGCCGAAGCGGTGGGCGCCGATTCGCTGGGCGGCCTGACGGAAGAAGAAGTGGAATGGCTGGAACGCATCACGCAGATCGACCGCAGCCTGATGCCGTCCAACATGCGCGCCAACATGCCGACCTGGCTGTTCGACAAGCTGATCGCCCAGTTCGGCGAAGCGGAAACCATGAAGCTGGCCGATGCGCTGAACGCGCCGGCGCCGCTGGACCTGCGCGTCAATTCGCTCAAGGCCACGCGTGACGACGTGATGCTGGCCCTAGCTGAAGCGCCGATCCTCAGCACGCCGACGCCGTATGCGCCGCTGGGCTTGCGCGTCATCAAGAAGCCATCGTTGCAAAACCTGCCCCTGTTCCAGAGCGGCGCCATCGAAGTGCAAGATGAAGGCAGCCAGATCCTGTCGCAGATCGTCGGCGCCAAGCGCGGCGAGATGGTGGTCGATTTCTGCGCCGGCGCGGGCGGCAAGACGCTGGCACTGGGCGCGCTGATGCGCAACACGGGCCGTTTGTATGCGTTCGACGTGTCGGAAAAACGCCTGGCCAAGCTGAAGCCGCGCATGGCCCGCAGCGGCCTGTCGAACGTGCATCCGGTGCAGATCGCGCATGAGCGCGATGCCAAGATCAAGCGCCTGGCCGGCAAGATCGACCGCGTGCTGGTCGATGCCCCATGCAGCGGCCTGGGCACCCTGCGCCGCAATCCGGACGTGAAGTGGCGCCAGCAGCCGAACTCGATCGTCGAGCTGCAAGCCAAGCAGGCAGCCATCCTGGCCGGCGCGGCGCGCCTGGTCAAGGGCGGCGGCCGCCTGGTGTACGCCACCTGCAGCTTCCTGAACGAAGAAAACGATTTTATCGCCGAGCAATTCCTGGCCGCCCATCCGGACTTCACCCTGGTGCCGATGAATAAGGTGCTGGCCGAGCAGAAGATCGAGCTGGAAATGGGCGACTACCTGAAATTGCTGCCGCACCTGCACCAGACGGACGGCTTCTTTGCCGCCGTGTTCGAGCGCAAGGTCATGCCGAAAAAAGTCTACGCCGATGAAAAGCCGGCCGACGACGTTGACGCTGAACAAGCCGAGTAAGTCGACACGGGCCGCCGCTGCGCCTTGCAGCGGTGGCCATGCAATGCCGCCGGCCCGCCTGGCGGCATGGGATTACTTCCCATCCGTACCATCTTCGTCCCACCTGTCTCACCTTCCGGACCGCATCCGCCATGAATGAAACCCCACTGCTGAACCTGATCACTGACTTTGTCGACGATTTCCGCCAACCGGCCATCCTGTGGCAGGCGCTGGTCATCGTCGCCTGCCTGGCCCTGAGCTGGCTGCTGGTGCGGCAGTTGCGCGAATTCCTGCACAAGCGGGCGGAAGCGGCGACCACGCCGGCGAATCCGGAAACCCTGCAGCGCACGGACAGCTTCATCCGCATCCTGACGCCTGTGCTGGCGGCCATGCTGCTGGGCATTGCGCAACACTTTCTGGCCAAGTTCCAATCGGTAAACCTGCTGAGTATTGCCATTCCCCTGTGCACCTCGATGGCGCTGGTGCGCTTCGGTTTTTATGTGCTGCGCCGCATCTTTGCCCGTCATGGCGAGGTCAGTCCCACGATGTTGCTGCTGGAAAAAATCTTCACGGTCGTGGTGTGGGCCGGCATGGCCATGTACATCACGGGCTTGTGGCCGGAATTGCATGCATTCCTGGAAGGTATCATCGTGCCGCTGGGGCGCAACAAGGTTTCCGTCGCCGCCATCCTGCAAGCGGCCATCTCGGTGGCCGTGCTGCTGGTACTGGCCATGTGGGCCGGCACGTCGCTCGACGAGCGCCTGATGAAAATGCAGGGCTTGCACACCTCCTTGCGCGTGGTGCTGTCGCGCATGGGCCGCGCCGTGCTGATCCTCGTTTCCGTGCTCGTCAGCCTGTCGCTGGTGGGCATCGACTTGACGGTGCTGTCCGTGTTTGGCGGCGCCTTCGGCGTGGCGCTGGGCTTCGGCCTGCAAAAGATCGCCGCGAACTTCGTCTCCGGCTTCATCATCCTGCTCGACCGCAGCCTGACCATCGGCGACATGATTACGGTTGGTCAGTTTACGGGCAAAGTCACGCAGATCAATACGCGCTATACTGTGTTATTGGGTGGCGACGGCGTTGAATCCATCGTGCCGAATGAAATGCTGATTTCCGGCGGCGTGCAGAACATGTCGCTGAGCAACCGCATGGTGTGGCTGTCGACCACCGTGTCGGTGGCGTATGAAACCGATCTCGATGCCATCTTCCCCTTGCTGGAAGCGGCCACGGCCAAGGTGCCGCGCGTGTCGCAAAGCAATCCGCCATCCGTCACGCTCGTGCGTTTCGGCGCCGACGGCCTGGATCTGCAGATCGGTTTCTGGATCGCGGACCCGGAAAATGGCACGGGCGGCGTGAAGTCGAATGTGAACCGCGCCATTTGGCGCACCTTGCAGGAACATCAGGTCTCTGTACCTTTCCCGCAACGTGAATTGCGTATTGTAGGTACGCCTCCTGCACCGCTCATCAGTGCTGCAGATGGTGATTCCGCGCCTTCCGGCACGCAGCCTTAACCTCGCTGCCCGCCTCCGTTTTTGCCTGACCGCACCCATTAGGGCGTACAATCACGCCTAAAATTAACTCTGCCGGACCTCCAGAACGACTGGAGCGACCGTGCGCATGCCCTGTCCACTTGGAGTAGTAGTAATGACATTGAGTTCCGTTTTACACGACGTTTTGCAGTTCATGGCCACTGGCATTACCGATCTGTCCGCATGGCAAGTGTTTCTGTACACCATGGTGGTCACGCACATCACGATCGCCAGCGTCACGATTTACCTGCACCGCCACCAGGCCCACCGCGCGCTGGAATTGCATGCGATTCCCAGCCATTTCTTCCGTTTCTGGCTGTGGCTGACGACGGGCCAGGTCACCAAGGAGTGGGCTGCCATCCATCGCAAGCATCACGCCAAGTGCGATACGGAAGAAGATCCGCACAGCCCCGTGACGCGCGGCATCAAGAAAGTCTTCTGGGAAGGCGCCGAGCTGTACCGCGCAGAATCGAAGAACATGGAAACCTTGGCCAAGTATGGCCACGGCACGCCAACGGACTGGATCGAGCGCCACCTGTACACCAAGTACAGCTGGCTAGGCGTGGTGATCCTCTTCTTCGTGAACTTTGCCTTGTTCGGCGTGATCGGCATTTCCGTGTGGGCCGTGCAAATGATGTGGATACCGATTACGGCGGCCGGCATCATCAACGGCATTGGCCACTACTGGGGTTACCGCAACTACGATTGCACCGATGCCGCTACCAACATCATTCCCTTCGGCATCCTGATCGGTGGCGAAGAGCTGCACAACAACCACCATACGTATGCGACGTCGGCCAAGCTGTCGTCGAAATGGTATGAAATCGATATCGGCTGGGCGTATATCCGTGCGCTGGAAATGCTGGGCCTGGCCAAGGTGAAAAAGCTGGCGCCGGCACCGAAGTTCTCGCACGGCAAGCTGGAAGCGGACTTCGAGACCTTGCAATCGGTGATCGCCAACCGCTATGACGTGATGGCCAAGTATGCGAAATCGATCAAGCATGCCTGGAAGGAAGAGTTGGAACACCTGAAGCACAAGGCCGAGCTGGAAAAGCGCTTCCTGAAATCGTCGCGCAAGCTGATGCAGCGCGAGCCGGGCAAGCTGGCCGATGCACACCACGAGCAGCTGTCGGAATTGTTCCAGCACAGCAAGGCACTGGAAACCATGCACCACATGCGCGTGGAACTGGGCGCCATCTGGGAACGTTCGCACTTTACGCGCGAGCAATTGCTGCAGAAGCTGCAAGACTGGTGCACGCGCGCCGAAGCGTCGGGCATCAAGTCGCTGCAAGACTTTTCACTGCGCCTGCGCAGCTACGCATAAACAGCGTTACCGCCACGCGCAAGGCCTTGGTTTCCAGGGCCTTTTTTTCGTCCGTATACAACAGGCGAGGGCGCAGGCGTAAAAATCAGGACGAAAAAAAACCGCTCATCGGAGCGGCTCTTTTTACAGAACACAATATCAATTACTTGATCTTGGTTTCTTTGTACGTTACGTGCTTGCGTGCTTTAGGATCAAATTTCATGATCTCCATTTTCGCAGGCGTCGTACGCTTGTTTTTGGTGGTCGTGTAGAAGTGACCCGTACCGGCGGTCGATTCTAACTTGATTTTGTCGCGGCCTGATTTTGCCATGATAGCTCCCTTATTCTGCTAATTAGACTTTTTCGCCACGAGCGCGCATATCGACCAATACGGCGTCGATGCCGACTTTATCGATGACGCGCAGACCGGCGTTGGACAAACGCAGGGAGACCCAGCGGTTTTCAGATTCAACAAAAATACGACGATTCTGCAAGTTAGGCAAAAAACGACGTTTGGTTTTGTTGTTTGCATGGGAAACATTGTTGCCGACCATCGGCTTCTTCCCAGTGACTTGGCAAACACGTGCCATGGCGCACTCCTTAAAGATATTCCAAATTGGAAAAACGAGAGTATATCCAAAATAAGCCGATTTATCAATGACTTGCGAAAAACAATTGTGTCATGTTGTTGTGATTTAATTTAACAATTGGACTTTTGCCCATCTTCATAGGGGAAAACACTTGTAAACAGCCTTGTTTACTGCTAGACAAGACTCTTGACGATGTCACGTATGTCCTTGTTTACACATGGTTAACTGTATATTTGCCGCTGCCGGGCCGCCGCTGCGCTAGATCTGGCCGTGCTCGGCAAACGAATGTACTTGCCGCCCGGCCACGACGAAATGGTCGAGTATGCGCACGTCCACCAGCGACAAGGCCTGTACCAGCGCGCGCGTGAGTAATAAATCCGATTCGCTGGGCTCGGGCGTGCCGGACGGGTGGTTATGCGCCAGCATGACGCTGGCCGCGTTGTGCAGCAGCGCCTGCTTGACCACTTCGCGTGGATAGACGCTGGTGTGGGAGTCCGTACACTAACTTCAATATAAAGTTTCCTTTACTAAACAAAGGTAGTTTTTGCAATATTTTTAGGGAGAGGGACTTTGTGTCGGATTTGTGCCGGGTGAAATCAGCTATACCTACTACCTCAACAACTTTCTAGCGAAAATGACTATCGTTCTCGAACAACCCCAAGGCACCGATCAACCGCGTGTTCTCAGTTATATCCGATTCAGCTCCGCCAAGCAGGGCAAGGGTACCAGCGTTGAACGGCAGCAAGAGATGGCCCGGGAGTGGTGCAAGCAAAAGGGATGGAAACTTGACGAGTCTTTGAAGTTTCGCGATGAAGGCGTTTCTGCATTTTCGGGCGCGAACGCGCAAACCGGGGATTTGGCCAAGTTACAGCACATGCTTGCTACCGGCGAAATTGTTCCTGGCACCCATCTTATTGTTGAAGCCTTTGACCGCATCACGCGGCAAGGCTTGCAGCCGGCGATTGCTTTGACGATGTCGCTCATCAATAGTGGACTGGTTATCGTTACTCTTAACGATGGTAAGGTCTGGGACAAAAACGCGATGAGCGATCTGCCGTCGTTCATGATGAGCGTGATCACGCTTTACCGGGGCCATGACGAGTCGAATCAGAAGTCCCGGCGGCTGCGGAAGACCTTCAAGATTCATCGCGATAAAGGTTCTCAACAAGCCTTCGGGACGGCGCCAGGTTGGTTGTCGCGCGATTCGAAGTTTTCTCCTTGGATAGTAGACAAAGAGAAGGCCGAGAGCGTCCGCCGGGTGTTCGAACTGGCCGCCAAGGGCTTGGGGCAGAAAGCAATCGCCAAGATCGCAAACGAAGAAAAGTGGCCGGTTCCTACCCGCCTTGGTCTCACTGGAAAACGCTGGCATGCTCAAATGGCCGGTCAGCTTCTTCGCAACCGGGCGGTCGTAGGAGAGCATCAGCATCGAATTACAACCTACGAGGCCCGGGAGCAAAACTGGCGTGGTTTAGCGGTTGGTGAGCCGATCAAGCGCTATTACGACCCAATTGTGTCCGAAGAATTGTGGCGCGCAGCACGGGCCTCGATTAATGGACGAACCGTTGCGAAGCGGCGTGATGTCCACTATTACAACATTTTCTCTGGCCTGATGTACTGTGGCTGCTGCGGTGCCCCGATCCAGAGAAAAAATGGAGCGAAAGGTTACAGCCGCGCGCAACTTAGTTGTGCAGATCGGATTGCCGGGCTCACTACGTGCGCGACGATGTCGGCCAAAAACGCAGATGGGCCGCTTCTTCAAGCGCTCTATGAGCACTCGCATGAAAGCTTGCGTGATGAAGGTGCCCACCGAAAAAGCGAGGAGATTGCAGCCTTGGAGCATGCGATCAAGGAAAATCGTGAACAAACTGAGCGTATTTCTGATGCAATTGCGGCAAGCGGCGGGCGCATAACGGCGTTCGTCAACAAGTCTATCCGTCTGCAGGACGAGTTTGAGAAACTTAGCGTTCGATTGGAGGCTCTCCAGGCGGAAGAGGCAGCGAAAGGTGAGGGGGTCTTCGATGAGTCGTTTGTTGAGGATACATTGAGTTATTTATATCTCGCGGACGATGACCAAGCCAAGGAAAAGCGTGCTCAGTTGAATGTCAGGCTGGCACGGTTAGTTGAGACCATCTGGATTTTCGGTTACGACTGTGCGTTTATTAAATATAAAAATGATAATCTTGTTCACGTTGTTCCACTCCCGGGCAAGCTACTCCCGTCCAGGGCCAATCCGGCCGCGAGGTACCACGTGAAGCCAAAGGACCGGGATGAGCCGTTCAAGCCGATCTGGAACAAGCATTTTGTTGAAGGGGTGGCTTTGCCTGAGCCACGTCGACCGAAGCCATTGAAATGGCGGGCAAGCGGTCTTGTAGCGCCTATTTACGATAACGATGACGAACTGGAGGAGGATATGCCCTCAAACAGCATTCGATAGTAAGACACTGTCTACAGAGGTTGGCCGGCGGGATTGCCGGCCGAGCCAGCCAAGAAGGCCGCAGTACGCTTAAGGTAGGGCTTGGTGGCCGGAAAGCTTCTCTTGATTCAACGATGCTGCCACCTTTGCTCTGCTTTAAGGAGCTCCGCTATAGCCATTAACTTCCAAATACGAAATACGAGGAAATATTTCAAAATGGAAATAATACATAAAGAACATCATGATCGATCCTGTTAAGTTTCCAAAATTTCGCGTTATCGAAGGCGGGAAATCCTCTAGCAATGCTGGAGAATGTCAATTTACCAACAATTATTTTCATTCACCTGGTAATTCTCCGTCCGCGCTGGAGTCGAATTGTAGTGGTCAACCCATCCCGGACACTATATTAAGTTTTTCTTCGACGACGGCCGGTGCCAGTCCCTGGTTGAACTGATGCGGCCGTATCCAGTTATACCGGTGCATCAGGTAATGG
>NZ_JBNYXL010000021.1:0-21364 GCF_051380655.1 Janthinobacterium amylolyticum | reverse complement strand
AAACAACTTTGCGCCGATGATAGTGCTGCAACCAGTGTGAAAGTAGGTTATCGTCAGGCTTGTTATTCGCAGTAGAGAAAAACCCGTCAAGCAATTGGCGGGTTTTTTTTCGTCTGGAGATTCGTGGCTTATGTCTGTGGTGTTTGTCGGCTTACGCGCTGCGCGCTAAGCCGACCTACGTCGATTTGCCGCCGGCCAGGTCGGGTAGGTCGGATTAGCGCGGCAAGGCCGCGCGTAATCCGACAACTACGCCAGCCGGCCAGGGTAGCCAAACCATACAAAAGACGAAAAAAAGCAGCGCTGCGCGCTGCCTTTGCTGCTTGACGCTCAGTTTTCCTGCAAAACCTGGCGGAACAGCTGATTTAATGCTTCCATGCCACCGGGTTTTTCTTCCTTTGCCACGCTAAAGTTCTCCAGCCTGGCCAATTCTGCTTCAATGAAGGCATTGAGTTTATCGATGCGCGGCGCCAGTTCTTTTTCCTGCACGAGCTTTTTACGCTCGAGCAGCAGATGTATCTCTTCCAACAAGCCGTCTTCCTTGGGCAGCAGGTGCAGCAAGGCGGAAAATTCGATCGGCGGTGCGCTCTGGTAGGTTTGTATCCAGCGCGTGGCCAGCAGTGGGCGCAAGACGTAAAAATACTTTTTCAAGGGCACCATGTCCGCCATCAGGTAGCCGCGGTAATTGGTCTTGGCCATGCTGCGATAATGGTAAATGCCTTTTTCCAGTGTATAGACGGAATCGAGCAAGGCCTGCATGCCTGTCCTGAATCCGCCCTTTTGCATATATTGAATCGGCGACTGTATCCATTCAATCACGGCGGGATTGGAACGCCAGAACAGCTGCAGTGCCTTGCGCACATCCCAGCCATTCAAGTCGATATCATCGACGATCGGGTATTCAATCACATCGCGTTTATCTTCCAGGTCCACGCTCAGATACCATTCCTGCGGGCGCGCATAGATGAAACGGACATCGAAGTCGCTATTTGGCGAGGCAAATCCCCAGGCACGGCTACCTGATTCAATCGCCATCAGGATACGCACGCCTTCCTTCTCTTCCACGGCCGCCAGGCGGCGCATGATTTCTACTCGTATATCTTCTGGAATCATCGTGCTCTCATCTTAGTTGCTTGAGGATACTTTATCCCAGTCGAGGGTAAAGCGGGCCAGGTATTTCTTGAGCCGGTCTGCATCGTTCGGCTTGGCTTTCGCCGCGCGCGACACGGCATACAGGGTGCGCCCGGCATCGGACATATTGTGCGATTGCCGGCACACCTTGATGACGGCCTGCAGCTGCAGCGCGTCAAACAGGTCGAGCTGCGCGGCTGCTTCAGCGCCCATGATATCGGCCAGCTCGATTTCCATGCCGCCCTGATGTTCGCCATGGTGCAGCCACATGCGTTTCAGGCGCCTGATTTCCTCGTCGACGACGCTATCGGTAATACGCCCCGCTTCCGACAGGGTGGCCAGGCGCGTGACAGCGGCATGCAAATCGCGGAAGTTGCCATGCCATGCGGCCGATGGCGAAGCGGCAAAGCGCATGAAGCGTTCGCGTGCCTCCTTGTTGAAGCGCACTCTTTCCCCCGTTTCCGCGCCGTATTGCGCCAGCAGGTATTCCAGGTTCGGCTCGATGTCTTCCGGGCGCTGCGCCAGGCCTGGCAATGCGTAAGTCCACAGATTGATGCGCGCATACAGGTCTTCGCGGAAGCGGCCGGCGGCCACTTCCTTGCCCAGGTCGCGGTTGGTGCCGGCGATCAGCTGGAAGTCGCTTTGCACTTCCGTATCGGCGCCGACGGGGAAGAAACGTTTTTCTTCGATGGCTTTCAAAAGCATCGCCTGTTCATCGAGTCCCAGTTCGCCGATTTCATCGAGAAACAGCAGTCCCTTGTGCGCGCTGCGCAGCAAGCCTGGACGATCGGAGGCGGCTCCCGTGAAGGCGCCCCTGATATGGCCGAACAGGGTGGATGCGGCGCCGTCGCCATGCAAGGTGGCGCAATTGATGTCGATGAATTTTCCATCGATCTGGTGGCGCGACTTTTTCAGCTCATACACACGGCGCGCGAGGAAGGATTTGCCTGCACCCGTTGGTCCCATCAGCAGCATGGGCGCCCTCGATTTGATGGCGACACGCTCGATTTCATCGATCATGGCATTGAACTTTGCATTGCGCGTGGCGATGCCGGACTTCAAAAACGCCACGCCCGCCGCCTGTTCGCGCGTAAAGCGCTGGGCGATCTGGTCATAGCGCGACAGATCGAGGTCGATCAGCGCGTAGCTGCCGGGATTACCGGCCGTCTGGCGCCTGGGCGGTGATGTCTGCACCAGGCGCCCCGGAAAATAGCGCGCTTCCGTCATCAGGAACATGCAGATCTGCGCCACGTGGCTGCCGGTGGTGATGTGGATCCAGTATTCTTCCCTGTCCGGATCGAACGGGTAGCTGTTCGCGAAATCGTAGAGGGCACCGTACACATTCTCGAAGTCCCAGGCATCGCTGATCGGGAGCGCGTGCGCGCGCAATTGCGTTTCAGGCGAGACGCTGGCGATATCCTGCGACACCTGGCGCACCAGATTGTCGAACTGACTGCCGGCATACAGCAGCTCGAAGCGGTCGATGATCCTGTCTTCATGCTGGGTCAGGGCGACGCTGGGGCGCCACTTTTCCCAGCGTGCGGCACCCCTGCCATTGTCGAGCTGCGTACCGAGAAAACCGATAATGACCGTGCGTTTTTCTTGCATGATTTGGATAAATATTTATCTTAAAGGATAATTATATCTAAGATTGAAAAGCACGTGAATTTTCCTGCAAGAAGGTGAGTAAAAATATTATTCAATAAAATCATTGGCTTATCTCTATTCACGGTGAAATATTGAAAGCTGGCACAGCGCTTGCTATAAAGGGTGTAGCAACGAGATGAACGCAGAGAGCGGAGAGGGGAGGCAATGGTCAATACCAGCCTCCAGAGCCGATACATCGGCAGGCATTTCACCAATCGTTGTCATCACACCCGATAAAATAGAAGAAATGAAGCACATGAAAAACGAAGAATATGAAGTCCTGCATACCGAAGGCAGCCGTCCCGTCAAAATGTGGACGCGTGGCGTGCCCGTCGAGGAAGCGGCTAAAAAACAATTGCGCAATACGGCGACCCTGCCGTTCATCTACAAGCATATCGCCGTCATGCCGGACGTCCACCTGGGCAAGGGTTCGACCATCGGCAGCGTGATTCCCACCCTGGGCGCAGTGATTCCGGCGGCCGTCGGCGTGGATATCGGTTGCGGCATGATGGCGGCGAAAACCACGCTGACGGCGAGTGACTTGCCGGATAACCTGGGACCGCTGCGTAGCGCCATCGAGCGCGCGATCCCGCACGGAATGTCGCCGAAGACGCGCGGCCACCGCGGACGCGATGAGGGTTCATGGCATACGCCGCCTTCCGTGGTCGATGCCGCCTGGCTGCAATTGAAGGATGAATTTGATGCGATCTGCCTGAAAACGCCGAAGCTGAAAAACACCAACAATTATCGCCACCTGGGGACCCTGGGTAGCGGTAACCACTTCATCGAAGTGTGCCTCGATGAACAGGGGGCCGTGTGGTTCATGCTGCATTCCGGTTCGCGCGGCGTGGGCAATGCCATCGGTACGCATTTCATCGAACTGGCCAAGCAGGATATGCGCACCCATTTTATTAACTTGCCCGACCAGGACCTGGCTTACCTGGCCGAAGGCACGCAGCATTACGCTGATTACGTGGAAGCGGTGGGCTGGGCCCAGCGGTTTGCGCGCAATAACCGAGAAGTGATGATGCAGAATCTGATCGCCGCCGTGCGCACGGTCATCCATAAACCATTCCAGACGCACGTGGAAGCCGTCAACTGCCACCATAACTACGTGCAGAAGGAGCACCACTTTGGCAAGGATGTGCTGATTACGCGCAAAGGGGCCGTGTCGGCACGCGCGGGTGAACTGGGGATCATTCCCGGTTCCATGGGCGCCAAGAGTTTTATCGTGCGTGGCAAGGGCAATGCGGAAAGCTTCCATAGCTGCAGCCACGGCGCGGGGCGCACGATGAGCCGTACGGAAGCGAAGCGGCGCTTCAACCTGGATGACCAGGTCCGCGCGACGCAAGGCGTCGAGTGCCGCAAGGATGAAAACGTGATCGATGAAATTCCGATGGCCTACAAGGATATCGACGCGGTGATGCTGGCGCAGCGCGAACTGGTCGATGTCGTGCATATCTTGAAGCAGGTCGTCTGCGTCAAAGGATAAGAGAGAGAAAGCAGCGATGATAGAAATAGATGGAGCACAGGGTGAAGGTGGCGGACAGATTTTACGTTCGGCGCTGAGCCTGTCCATGATTACGGGCCAGCCATTCCGGCTGGTGAATATCCGCGCGGGGCGCAGCAAGCCCGGCCTGCTGCGCCAGCACCTGCTGGCAGTGCAGGCGGCGGCCAGTATCTGCGGCGCACGCATGTCGCCGGTGGCGCTGGGGGCAAGCCGCCTGGAATTTACGCCGGGAACGATACGCGGCGGTGATTACCGCTTCGCCATCGGCAGCGCCGGCAGTTGTACCCTGGTCTTGCAGACCTTGCTACCGGCCTTGCTGCATGCGGATGCGCCATCGACCGTGCGCATCAGTGGCGGCACGCACAATGCCATGGCGCCACCCGTGCATTTTCTGCAGCGCGCGTATGGCCGCATCATGGCGCAGATGGGGGCGCAGGTGCAGATTGAGTTGCTGCGCTACGGCTTTGTGCCGGCCGGTGGTGGTGAGGTGCTTGCCACCGTGCAGCCTTCGCACCTGCGGCCCATCGAATTGCTGCAGCGCGGCGAGCGGCAGGCGGGGTTTGCCGAAAGCATGGTCGCGGGCGTGCCCGTCGGCGTGGCGCAGCGCGAACTCGAACGCATCGCCGGCGGCATGGGCTGGAGCGGCAAGCAGCTGCGCATCGTCGGCTTGCCGGCGGACCAGGGGCCGGGCAATGTACTGTTGCTGACATTGGAGCATGAACACGTCACGGAAGTGTTTACTGCGTTCGGCGAAAAGTCCGTGCTGGCCGAATCGGTGGCCAAGCGCCTGCTGAACGAGGTGCGCGGCTATCTCAAGACGGATGCGGCCGTGAGCGTCCACCTGGCAGACCAGCTCTTGCTGCCCATGGCGCTGGCCGGTGGCGGCGCCTTCAGCTGCAGCAAGGTCTCGCAGCATGCGCTGACAAATGCCGAGGTGATCGCTCGGTTCCTGCCGGTGCGTATCGGCTTTGAACAGCATGGACTGTCGCATCTGTGCACGGTGAGCGCCGCCTGACACACGGTTGATACGCGATTGACACAAACAGCTGTTGCAGCTGTTCCAAATTGATACATGGGCCGCCTGGCGTGGGGCCAAGATGCATGGCATGGCATTTGCTCTTCTTGGGATATTCATCAAAAAACCAAGGAGACCAGCATGACCTATTCCATCCGTACCCTGCTCGGCGTGGCGGCCGCCGGCGCCGTTGCCCTCACATCCCTGCTGACCTTGCCGCATGCCTATGCACATGGCAATGTCACGCCGCAAGGCGTCGACACCACGGGCTTGCCCAAGGTGGGCGACAAGTGGCTCGAGCAAAACCCGTATCGGGGCAACAAGCTGGCCTTGACGGTGGGCACGTCGGCCTACAACCAGAACTGCGCGCGCTGCCACGGCATTGAAGCTATCTCGGGCGGCATCGCACCGGACTTGCGCCAGCTGGACCGCGATTGTTTCAGCATCAAGAATGAGACGAAGAAACAAGCGTGCTACAAAGAAACGGACAACTATTACCTGGCGACCATACGCCACGGTAAAGTGCGCAATGGCGCCGTGTATATGCCGCCGTTCGAGGGCGTGTTCAACCAGGAAGCCATGTGGGCCATCAAGACCTATCTGGAAACACGCCGCGAAGCCAACTGAGTCGAACCGATCACGAAGGAGTTCCATGCATTCATTCACACTCAGTGGCATGCGCGCGATGATCCCGCTCGCCTGCCTGGCCCTGTGCGCGGCCGTACCGGCGCGTGCCGACTGGCAGAAAGTGCAGCAATCGGGCAGCCTGAAAGTGGCCGTATATAACGAGTTCGCGCCGTTTTCCGACAAGGGGACAGGCATCGATATCGACATCGCCGAGGCGCTGGCGAAAAAGCTGGGCTTAAAGCTGAGTTTGCTGCCTTTTCCCGCCGGCGAAAACCTGAACGACGATTTGCGCAATATGGTGTGGAAGGGGCATTACCTCGGCTACGGCCCCGCCGACGTGATGCTGCATGTGCCGGTCGACAAGAAATTGATGGCCGACAACGACAAGGTCGAAATCTTCGCCCCATATTATGTGGAAACCGTACGCCTGGCGCGCAGCACCGGTGCCGTGCCGAAATTCGATGGTGTCGCTTCGCTCGCGGGCAAGCGCATCGGCGTGGAAAAAGTATCGATAGCCGCCATGCTGATGCTGGGCGAAGACAATGGCAAGTACCGCGATGATGTGCGCATCTTCGATACGGCAGCAGAAGCCCTGCAGCAATTGCAGGCGGGGCAGCTCGATGCCGTGCTGGCCAACCGCTCGGAAATCGAGTCCGTGCTGAAAGGCGATCCGGCCTTCGCCATGAACGAAGTGGCATTCGCCCGCCTGCCGCGTGCAGGCTGGGCCGTGGGGCTGGCCGTCAGCCGCCAGCAGCTGGACGTGGCCAAGCTGCTGCAGGCGGCCATGAACGAGATGGCGACCAGCGGCGAATTGAAGGCGATCTTTGAAAAATATGGGGTGCAGGAAGCGCGGCCTTGATAGGCCACGCTGGATGGGGAAGCCCGCGCATCGGAAGATGCGCGGGCTTTTTGTCATGAGGACGCCTGAAAGTGTTCAGGGCAAGGCGCTTTGCCGCAGGCAGTACGAATAGTACGACCAGGCAATGCAACGCGGCCCCGGACTTTTTCTCAGGTGTTCTTAGAAGGTATATTGGGCGCTGACACCCAGCAACCAATTCCGCCCCGGTGCCGCCTCATAGTAGCGCTTGTTGCTGTCGCCGACGATGACGGAGCCCACGTAGGTCTTGTCGAAAAGATTGTTCAAGCGGGCAAACTCCTTGAAGCGCCAGTTGCCCAAACTTTGCTTGGCATTGATGCGCGCGTTGAACACGGTGTAGCCGGGCGCGGGTTTTTCGCTGTTGCTGTCTTCCGCGTAGACCTTGTTGCTGGCTACGCTTTCCAGCGCCGCGCCAACATGGTCGAGCGTATCTTTCCAGGCCAGTTCCGCGAACAGGTTGGCGCTGGGCACGCCCGGCAAGCGGCTGCCTTTGCGCACACTGTTAAAGGCGTCGTCATAGACGGCATGCAGGCTGGTCAGTGCCACTTTCGTCGTGAAGCCATACGGCAGGCTGGAGTCGAGCGACACTTCCATACCCTGGCGCAAGGTCTTGCCCGCATTGCGGTAGCTGGTGCGTCCGCCGCTGGAACTGTCGACCACCAGTTCATCGTTGGTCTTGATCTGGAATACGGCCGCATTCAGGTGGGTATTGTTGTTGATCCTGGCCTTCACACCCGCTTCCACGTTGGTGCTGGTGGCTGGTTTCAAGTTGAAATTGAAGCCGCTGCCCGTGCCCGAGTAAAACAGTTCGTTCAGGGTAGGCGCCTCGAAACCGCGCGCGGCGCTGGCGTACACGTTGACGTTCGGCGTCAGTTTGTACAGCAGGCCCAGCACTGGTGTCGTATGGCTGAATTCCAGGCTGCCACTGTCATTGCCATTGCTGAGGAAATGGTCGTTCACCGACACTTTCATCTTGCTGTAACGCAAACCGGCACTGAATAGCCACGGGCCGCTTTGCCATTCCGTCTGGATGTAGGGATCGAGGCTGGAGACGACATCCTGCTCGTCGCGGCGCAGCTTGCCTTTCACGCCAAAAGTATTGCCGATGAAATTTTCATAGCCCGCGCGGTCGTCGCTGGATCGGCCGTAATTGATGCCAATGGTGGTGCTCAGCTTGCCGCCGGCCAGTTGATTCACATGCAGCCAGTTGGTGTCGATGCCGTAGAACTCGCGCTGGAAGTCGACCACGCCACCTGAATGTGTGAGTACTCCATTAATAGTTTGATTTTGTAGGAACTTGGTGAAGGCCTGGTACTGGATCACGTCGCGGTTGCCGCCGTAGGCCGTCACGTGCAGGCGGTCTTCGCCAAACGACTGTTCAAAGGTGGCGCCGATTTGCTGGTGGTCAATGCTCTTGCGTGTGTTGTAGCGTTCGGCCAGGGTGCGTTTCGGATTTTGCGTATCCGTCGCGTCGATTTCGCCGGCGCGCGGGTCGCGTGCGAACGTGGCCCAGGTGGCGCCCAGTGGATCTTGCGTATTGCCTTGGTGCAGGCTGTTGGCGACGATGGTCAGCTTGCTGTCCGCCGTCGGCTTGACCGTGATCTTGCCGAATGCCTGTTCCCGCGTGGCGGCGCTGTGGTCGCGGAAGCCGTCCGTGCGAAAGCGCGAGGCGTCGAGCACGTAGCCGATGGCACCGGCCTGGCCCTGCGCCGAGAGATCGACTTTATTGGTGCCGTAGCTGCCGCCCGTCACATTCAGTTCAACGGACGGGGGATTTTGTCCATCCTTGGAAAACAGCTGGATCACGCCGCCCGAGTGGTTGCCGTAGATGGCGGAAAACGGTCCGCGCAGCACTTCGATGCGCTCGGCTGTATCGAGGTTGAAAGTGGCGGCCTGGCCCTGGCCGTCGGGCATGCTGGCGGGAATGCCATCGCTGATCAGTTTGACGCCGCGCACGCCAAAGGCCGAGCGGGCACCGAAGCCGCGCGACGAGATCTGCAAGTCTTGCGCGTAGTTCTGGCGGTTTTGCACGACCAGGCCCGGCACGGCGGCCAGCGCTTCCGACGCATTCACGCGGATCTGGCCATCCTGGATGCGGGCGCTGTCGACCACGTCGATGGAGGCTGGCACTTCCTGGCTGGGATGGGCGATGCGGCTGCCGCTGATGACCACCGTATCCATGAGCTGCCCACCCGGATCTGCGACCTCGGCGGCGTAAGCGTGGGGAGCCAGGGTGGCGCTGCCGGCAACAAACAGGCTGGCGATGGTGTTCAGGCGGAAACGATGCTGCATGCGGGTTCTCCAATGTGAATAAAAGCCTGTTTTACCGCGTGCGCGATACAGGTCTGCATAGTCTTATCAAGCAATATGCTTGCCATGTCTCCATTGGTGGGCTGAAATTATACGCCTGTCCGTGGCATGGCGTTTGCATGCAGCAAGCTTTACCCGCGCCGCTCGTGCGCGCTTTTTCTGTGTCTTTCCATTGAAAAGGTGATTATGCCCAACTTATTCTTTCGCTTGCGCCAGATTTGCTGGCTGCTGCCTGTGCTGGCCGGCACGGCCGTCCAGGCGGCACCGTTTGCCTATGTTCCCAATGAAAAGTCGGGTAGCGTGAGCGTGATCGACACTGCTACCGACCAGGTGGTGCGCCAGATCGCGGCAGGCCAGCGCCCGCGCGGCATTGCCGCCGACCCCGGCGGGAAGCAGCTGTTTGTCACGGATGCGGCCAGCAGCGCCTTGCTGCTGATCGACAACGTGGCTGGCGCGCCTGCGCGCAAGGTGACGCTGGGCAAGTCGCCCGAAGGCGTCAGCGCCTCGCCGGACGGCAGCCATGTGGCCGTGGCCGTCGAGGAAAACAATAGCGTGGCCTTGCTCGATGGTCACACGGGCATCTTGCTCGCCGATATCAAGGTGCAGGGGCGTAACCCGGAACACGCTGTCTTCAGTCCGGACGGGCGCTGGCTGCTGGTCAGCGCGGAAGAGGCCGAGCAAGTCGATGTCATCGACGTGGCGCAGCGCCGGCAAGTCGCTTCCATCGCGGTGGGGCTGCGTCCGCGCGGCATCGGCTTCAGTCCGGATTCCGGCCGCGCCTATGTGGCGTGCGAACTGGTCAATGCCGTGTATGTCATCGACATGAGGCAGCGCAAGGCCATCGCCATCATTTCCGCAGGCAAGAATGCGAATGGCATCGCGGTCCATCCGAGCGGCAAGCAGGTGTACGTCTCGAACGGCATCGATGGCACGGTAATGGTGATCGACACGGCCAGCAATCAGGTGACGGCCATCATTGCCGTGGGTAAGCGTCCGTGGAACATGGCCATCACGCCGGACGGCGCCAAGCTGTACGTGGCTAACGGCCGCTCGAACAGTCTCTCCGTCATCGATACGGCCAGCGCGCGCAAGGTGGCCGATATTACTGTGGGCGAATTGCCATGGGGCGTCGTGATTCGCTAGCGGGCGCAACCCAGGTGTTCCAGTCTGGCACACCTGTTCCATTGTGCAGCGCCGTCCACTGCCATCGCCCCAGGCTGGCACCTATTGCAACAGCGCGAGTCCAGCTTGTTCAAAACACAAACAGGGCGACAGCAGCCATGCCCGCCGGGGCATGGCATGCATAGCGCGGCCGGATGGACGCCACGCCCTTGCAACAGGGCCAAAACACGCTAAGTTTGTAGTGGGGAGGCGAGCTGGCACGGCATTTGCGGAAGACACCATGTACTCACCCCATTTGTACCAGGACGTTTGTTTCAACCACCAACAATTCCATACGATATAGAGGACGACATGAATCTCGCAGACATCAGCAAACTGGGCGTCGCCAATCCCTTCAAGCAACGCTACGACAATTACATCGGCGGCAAGTTCGTTGCCCCCGTAAAAGGTGAATACTTTCCTAACATTACGCCGATCACGGGCTTGCCATTTTGCGAAATCGCCCGCTCCACGACGGAGGACGTCGGGCTGGCGCTGGACGCCGCCCATGCCGCCAAGGAAGCGTGGGGCAAGACCTCGCCTGCCGAGCGCGCCAATATCCTGAACCGCATCGCCGACCGCATCGAACAGAACCTGAGCCTGATCGCCACGGCGGAAACCATCGACAACGGCAAGCCGATCCGCGAAACGATGAACGCCGACATTCCGCTGGCCATCGACCATTTCCGCTACTTCGCCGGCTGCATCCGCGCGCAGGAAGGTTCCGTCGCGCAAATCGACGCGGAAACCTATGCTTATCACTACCACGAGCCGCTGGGCGTCGTCGGCCAGATCATCCCTTGGAACTTCCCGATTTTGATGGCCGTCTGGAAACTCGCGCCAGCCCTGGCCGCGGGCAATTGCGTGGTGCTGAAACCGGCCGAACAAACCCCGGCGTCCATCATGGTGTTGATCGAGCTGATCGGCGACCTGCTGCCACCGGGCGTGTTGAACATCATCAACGGTTTCGGCCTGGAAGCGGGCAAGCCGCTGGCGTCGAGCAAGCGCATCGCCAAGATCGCCTTCACGGGCGAAACCGGCACGGGCCGCCTGATCATGGGCTACGCCGCGCAAAACCTGATTCCCGTCACCCTGGAACTGGGCGGCAAGTCGCCGAACATCTTCTTTGAAGACGTGATGGATGCGGATGACGATTATTTCGACAAGTGCCTGGAAGGTTTTACGATGTTTGCGCTGAACCAGGGCGAGGTGTGCACCTGCCCTTCGCGCGTGCTGATCCAGGAATCGATCTACGAGAAATTCATCGAACGGGCCTTGAAGCGCGTGGCCGCCATCAAGCAGGGCAATCCGCTTGACTCCGCCACCATGATCGGCGCCCAGGCATCGCAGGAGCAGCTGGAAAAAATCCTCTCCTACCTGGACATCGGCCGCCAGGAAGGCGCCGAAGTGCTGGCCGGAGGCGAGCGCAACACGCAGGCCGGTGATCTGGAAGGTGGCTACTATGTGCGCCCGACCGTCTTCAAGGGCGACAACAAGATGCGCATCTTCCAGGAAGAGATTTTCGGGCCGGTCGTGTCCGTCACGACCTTCAAGGATGAGGCCGAAGCACTGGCGATCGCCAACGACACCTTGTACGGCCTGGGCGCCGGCCTGTGGACGCGCGACGGCTCGCGTGCTTTCCGCGTGGGCCGTGCCATCCAGGCAGGCCGCGTGTGGACCAATTGCTATCACCTGTATCCGGCCCACGCCGCGTTCGGTGGCTACAAGCAATCGGGTATCGGCCGCGAAAACCACAAGATGATGCTCGACCACTACCAGCAAACGAAGAACTTGCTGGTGAGCTATAGCCCGAAAGCGCTGGGCTTCTTCTAAACCGTTACACGCGCCGCGCCTCTCCAGGTGCGGCGCGCTGAAAGGGATGCCATGGGTGCAGCAATTGCCAGGGTGGTCGCCACGGATGCGGCACTGGACATGATGGACAAGTTGCGTGAGCGTCACGGCCCGCTGATGTTTTTCCAGTCGGGCGGCTGCTGCGACGGCAGTGCGCCCATGTGCTACGCGCTGGGCGAGTTCGATGTCAGCGATTCCGACATCTATCTGGGCAATTTGAACGGCACGCCGTTCTACATGGGGCTCGAGCAATTCGCGTACTGGGAGCATACCCAGCTGATTATCGATGTGGTCGACGGCAATGGCGGCATGTTTTCACTCGACAACGGCACGGGCAAGCGCTTCCTGACGCGCTCGCGCCTGTTCACCGATGAAGAGTGCGCCGTGCTGCATGCCCAGCCGCATGAGCACCGCAAGACTTGATACACACATACTAATAAAACAGAGGGAGATGATTGTGCAGAAAAAAATCATGGGGATACTCGTCGGTTTGAGTTTGGTTTCCTTGGTCCAGGCGGCCGACGTAGGCAATGTCACCAGCGCCATGCTCGACAATACGGCGAAGAATCCGTCGAGTATCTTGTCGTTTGGCATGGGCACGCAGGGCCAGCGCTATTCGCCGTTGACGCAGATCAACGACAAGACCGTGGCCAAGCTGGTGCCTGCCTGGTCATTTTCGTTTGGCGGTGAAAAGCAGCGGGGCCAGGAATCGCAGCCTTTGATTCACAATGGCAAGATGTTTGTCACGGCGTCGTATTCGCGCATTTTCGCCATCGACTTGAAAACGGGCGCCAAGCTGTGGAAATACGAGCATCGCTTGCCAGACGGCATCATGCCCTGCTGCGACGTGGTCAACCGTGGCGCCGCGCTGTATGGCAACCTGGTGATTTTCGGCACGCTCGATGCGTATCTGGTGGCGCTGGACCAGAACACGGGCAAGATCGTCTGGAAGGAAAAAGTCGACGACTATGCGGCCGGCTACTCGATGACGGCCGCACCGCTGATCGCCGAAGGCTTGCTGCTGACGGGCGTGTCGGGCGGCGAATTCGGCATCGTCGGCCGGGTCGAGGCGCGCAACCCCATGACGGGCGACCTGGTGTGGACGCGCCCTACGGTCGAGGGGCACATGGGCCACCGCTACGACAAGGATGGCAAGGCAAGCGATAACGGCGTGTCCGGCACCGCGAATAAAACCTGGCCTGGCGACCTGTGGAAAACGGGCGGCGCTTCCACCTGGATGGGCGGCACTTATGATCCGCAAACCAAGCTGGCCTATTTCGGCACGGGCAACCCGGCGCCATGGAACAGCCACTTGCGTCCCGGCGACAACCTGTATTCCTCGTCCACCGTGGCGCTGGACGTGAAAACGGGCCAGATCAAGTGGGCGTATCAGAATACGCCGAATGATGCCTGGGATTTCGATGGTGCCAATGAGTTCGTTACCTTCGACATGGATGGCAAGCGCTACGGCGGCAAGGCCGATCGCAATGGCTTTTTCTATGTGATCGACGCGACCAGCGGCAAGCTGCAGAATGCCTTTCCTTTCGTGAAGAAAATTACCTGGGCCAGCAGCATCGACCTGAAGTCGGGCCGGCCGAACTACATCGCCGCCGGCCGTCCAGGCGACCCGACCAAGGGCGAAGAAGGCAAGAAGGGCACGACCGTGTTTGCCGCGCCCGCTTTCCTTGGCGCCAAAAACCAGATGCCGATGGCCTACTCGCCGCAAACCAGGCTGTTCTATGTGCCGGCGAATGAATGGGGCATGGACATCTGGAACGAGCCCATCAGCTACAAGAAGGGCGGCGCCTTCCTCGGTGCCGGTTTTACCATCAAGCCCTTGTTTGACGATTACATCGGCGCCATGCGCGCCATCGATCCGAAGACGGGCAAGATCGTCTGGGAAATCAAGAACAACGCGCCGCTGTGGGGCGGCGTGATGAGTACGGCGGGCAACCTGGTGTTTTACGGCACGCCGGAAGGTTTCCTGAAAGCCGTCGACGCGAAGTCGGGCAAGGAACTGTGGAAATTCCAGACCGGCTCGGGCGTCGTTGCGCCACCCGTCACCTGGCAAGATGGCGATACGCAATATGTCGCCGTCGTTTCCGGCTGGGGCGGCGCGGTGCCGCTGTGGGGCGGCGAAGTGGCGAAGAAGGTCAATTTCCTGGAACAGGGCGGTTCCGTCTGGGTCTTCAAGCTGGCATCGAAGTAATGGGGTGAAACGCCCGGCTTTCTGCGGATGGGTGTCTCCCTGTCCCGCCGGGCGTTTTGTTTTTTGCTGACGGCCCAGGCCGTCAGTTTTTTGTTTACGCAAGCGTTCGGTCAGTATGCTGATGCTGGCGGTCAAAAAATGAACATTGTTCGTTAGCATTGATCCGCTGCTATACACGTCAAGCGCCAATTTTTCTGCTCTCCCCCGGTGCTTTGCTGGGCACGCTTATTGCCAAAGATTGAGCTACATCAATCACTGGTGTGCAGACTAAAAACACAGAAGAAAAGGGGAGAAAACATGAATGCATTCATCAAGCTGGGGAGCCTGGGGGCCATGACAATCGCAGCGATGGGACAGGCGAACGCCGTCGATATCAAGGCTGGCGACTGGACCGTGTCGGTGGGCGGCATCGTCAACGCCTACTACACGCAAGTGTCGTGTTCGGGCGATGCCGTGGGCGGGCTGGCGCTGGGCGGCCAGGCGCTCGGTTGCGGCGGAGAAAAAGACCGTACCACCATCGGCAATGGATTGCTGCCGAACGGCCTGATCACATCGGCTTCGTCGCGTTTGGGCGAGTACGACGTGAAGGCCCTGATCGGCATCTACAACTCGACGGCCACGGACAGCGCCATCAGCCAGAACAGCGTGGTCGATGTGCGCCAGGCTTTCTTCACATTTGGCAACGAACACATGGGCGCTTTCAAGCTGGGGCGCGACTACGGCATGTTTGGCGCGAATGCGATCCTGTCCGACATGACCTTGCTGGGTTCGGGCGCGCCCGTGCAGGCCACGCAGCGCGGTCGTGTCACCTTGGGCCATATCGGCGCCGGCTACACCTATCTGGGCAACTATGGGCAGATCATGTACAGCTCGCCGAAGTCGGGCGGCTTTGGCGCCGACGTGGCGCTGGTCAGCCCCGTCTCCGATACCCCCATCGTGGCAGGCTCGACGTATTCCTCGAAGTCGAGTCCGCAAATGCAGGCGCAACTGACGTATGCGCACGAAGGCTTGAAAGCCTGGCTGGGCGTGAAGTCGCAAAAGTTCACTTCAAAAACGGCCGGTGTGGATGACCTGACCATGCGCGGCGTGGAAGTGGGCGGCTCGTATCAGATGGGCCCGGCTGGCGTGCTGGTGAATTTCCAGGGCGGCAAGGGACTGGGTATCTTGTCCGATGCGGACCAGGGCGATACCAAGTCGAAGAACTGGCTGCTGCAAGGCACGTACAAGCCTACAGACAAGCTGAAGCTGGGCTTGTCCTACGGTATCAGCAAGAACGACGACAACACGGCCGGCACGGGGAGATTGAAATCGAACGCCAACCTGACCCTGGGCGCGTACTACTCGCTCAACAGCGCGATCACCCTGGTGGGCGAACTGGGCCAGACGCGTTCGAAAGGTTTTGCGGGCGGTGAAGCGAGGATGAATGGCGTGTCCCTGGGCGGTATTATTTTCTTCTAATCAGTTATCAGCACGCGGCGCCGGAAACTGCGGCGCCGCACGGAGCACGGTGCATGAGGACAATGCGGTTATTCATCGCTTGCTGGCTATTTCTGTTTATCCTGGGACAGGCGTGGGCCGGCGTACTCACCAAAGCGGAGCTTGCCCGGCGCTTTCCTGCGCCCCTGGTCGTGGGCGACAAGGAAGTGGATGTGCCTGTGTGGCCATTGTTCAAGCAAAACGCCACGGCCACCGACTTGGTCGGCTATGTATTCGAGTCGGTGGACCTGGCGCCCATTCCCGGCTTTTCTGGCGTTCCCGTTAATTTGTTGATCGCGATCAATCCACAAGGCAGTTTTCTCGAGGTGGCCGTGTTGTCTCATCACGAGCCCGTCTTTCTCGACGGCCTCGGCGAAGCGCCGTTATTCCAGTTCGTCCAGCAATACAAGAATTTGTCGCTGAAACAGAACATCGCCATCGGTGCGCGCACCAAGCGGGCGGCGGACACGACCCATGCCGATATCGATGGCGTGTCGAAGGCCACGGCATCCGTGCGCATCATCAATCAGAGCGTGCTGGCGTCGGCCTTGAAAGTGTCGCGCAAAAAACTGGGCTTTGCGCAAGGCCGCGATCCTGACCAGCTCGCCCGCATTCGCATGGCGGTAGTCGACAAACTCAGCGTGACGCAGATGCTCGAGCAGGGCTTGATCCAGCATGTGCGCCTGAGTAACAAGGAGGTGGAAGCCCTGTTTGCGGGCAGTCCCGGCGCGGGCCTCGATAAGGAAGGTGCGCGCGATCCGGAGGGCATCTTCATCGACTTTTACCTGGCCTATGTTTCCGTGCCGTCCGTGGGCCGCAACCTGCTGACGGAACGCAGCTGGAACAAGCTGCGCAACCGGCTTGACGAGGGCGACCACGCCATGCTTGTACTGTCGCGCGGGCGCTACAGCGTGCTGGGGGACGACTTCGTTCGCGGCACGGTACCCGACCGGCTGCTGCTGAAGCAAGATGGCTTGCCGATCGACATGCGCGACCTGGACCTGGAATTGAACTTGGCCGACACGGCGTCGTTGCCGACGGAGAATAACGTCGTATTGCGCATCATCAGCCAGGCGGGCCTGGATGCGGCCAGTCCGCTGGCGTTTTCCTTGCCTATCACGCGCAGCAAGGGCATCGTGTATCCGGAGCGAATCACGCGCAATGTCGATCTCAGCTACCGCCTGCCAGCCAGATTCCATACGACGCCGCAAGGCAGCGACGCCAGCTGGCGCGCCACGTGGACGGGCCGCAAAGTAGAGCTGTTGAGCTTGCTGGCCGGGCTGGCGCTGCTGGCCGGCGCGCTGGCCTGGCAGAAGCGTCTGGTGCGGGATAGCCGCCAATTCCTCTGGTTCCGCCGTGTATTCCTGTTGTTTACCATCGGCTTCATCGGTTACTACGCGCAAGGGCAATTGTCGATCGTTAATCTTACAGGCGCCATCCAGGCGGCGATGGCGGGGCGCGGCCTGGGCTTCTTCCTGTTCGACCCGATGACGGTGATCCTGTGGGCCTTCGTGCTGTTCAGCTTGCTGATGTGGGGGCGTGGCACGTTTTGCGGCTGGCTGTGCCCGTTCGGTGCCCTGCAGGAGTTCACGGGCAAGCTGGGCCAGTGGCTGCGCTTGCCGCAGTGGAAGATCCGGCCGCGCCTCGATGCACGCCTGAAATGGATCAAGTATGTTTTGCTGGCGGCCATTCTTGCCAGCAGCATGTTTTCCAGCCAGCTCACGGACAAGCTGGTGGAACTGGAACCGTTCAAGACGGCCATTACCCTGAACTTCGTGCGCGCCTGGCCATTCGTCGCGTATGCCGTGGGCTTGCTGCTGCTCAGCAGTGTTTCCTATAAATTCTTTTGCCGCTACCTGTGTCCGTTTGGCGGGGCGCTGGCCTTGCTGGGGCGGGTGCGCTTGTTCAGCTGGATTCCCCGGCGCAAGGAATGCGGCACGCCATGCCAGACTTGTCGTCACCGTTGCGAATATCACGCCATTGCGCCGGATGGCAAGGTTGATTACGGTGAATGTTTCCAATGCATGGATTGTGTGGTGATTTACGCCAGCGATGAAAAATGCGCGCCCTTGATGCTCGACATCAAGCGCGCCCGCACTATCCCGATTGCCCGCGCGACGGTAGAGGAGAGCAGCAATGCAGCGTAGAACGTTTATTTCGGCAGCGATCGGCAGCGTGGCTGGTATGGGGGGCTTGTCATTGCCAGGGAGCATGGCGCGTGGTACGCCTGCCGCCTCCGGCATGCGCTTGTACCAGGGTGCCGCGCTGGCGTTTGGCACCACCATCGCCGTGACAGTGCAGCACCATGAGCAGCGGCAGGCCGAGCTGGCGATTGAGGACGCCTTGCATGCGGCGCGCAATATCGACCGCCTGATGAGCATTTACAGTCCCGCCAGCCAAGTGTTTCAGCTGAACCGCGACGGGCGCCTGGCCCGGCCCGATGCGCATCTGTTGACCGTGCTGGCGCAGGCGCAAGCCTTGTCGCAATGGAGCGATGGGGCATTTGATATCACGGTGCAGCCGCTGTGGCAGCTGTTTCGCGTCGCGGCAGAGGAGGCGAGCTTGCCGGCGGACACATTGCTGCGCGCGGCGCAGGCGCGGGTAGGCTGGCGGCAACTGGCGTGGGATAGCCGGGAAGTGCGGTTTCTCCGGCCCGGCATGGCGCTGACCTTGAATGGCTTGGCGCAAGGCTACGCGGCGGACATGGCGCTGGCCGCCACACAGGCGCGCGGGGTGCGGCATGCGCTGCTCGACACGGGTGAATTTATTGCCCGCGGACAGCGTGCCGCACAGCGGCCCTGGACCTTGGGTATCCAGGACCCACGCGATGCGGAAATCCTTGCGGCAACGTTGAGGGTGGACGGGCGCAGCGTGGCCACGTCGGGAGATTATGCCTGCGCATTTACGCCAGACTTTGCGCATCATCATATTGTCGATCCAGCCAGCGGCGATTCACCGCCCGAGCTGGCCAGCGTCACCGTGGTAGCACCGACGGGCTTGCTGGCTGATGGCTTATCCACCACCTTCATGGTGACGGGCGCGGCGCGCGCGCACGCGATGGCTGCGCGAATGCAGGGCATTGACCTGATGACGATCGACAAGCGGGGCCACCGCCGCATGTCGCCCGGCTTCCCACGCATCGCCTGAATTATTTCAGATGCGGCACCTTGCGATAGATGGTGTTGCGCGACACACCCAGGGCCCGCGCCGTGGCCGAGACGTTGCCGCCGTGAGCATCGAGCGATTTAAGGATCACGCTGTGCTCCATTTCTTCCAGGTTGGCGCCTGCGGCGATCATGCGGTCCGTGCTGGCGCTGACGGCATGTGCTTGCGTCATCTCAATATCGTCGAGGAAATCGTCGGGCATGTGGCGCAAACAGATTTCGTGTTCGTCGCCTGCCATGACGATGGCCGTGCGCAACAGATTGGTCAGCTGGCGGAAGTTGCCTGGCCACTTGTGCTGGTGGAACATGCGCAGGATGTCCGGCGACACCGTGTAGCGCGTATCGGGCGCTTCCGTCGCGAGGATTTTTTTGACAACCGTGTCGAGGTCCGTGCGTTCACGCAGCGGCGGCAGCTTGACCACCAGGCCGTTCAAGCGGTAATACAAGTCTTCACGGAACAGGCCCTTGGCCATGCGCTCGCGCAAGTTGTGATTCGTGGCGCAAATCAGTTCCACGTTGACGGTGATCGATTTGCTGCTGCCCAGCGGCGTGACCATGCGCTCCTGCAGCACGCGCAACAGGCGCGCCTGCAAGCCAAACGGCATGTCGCCGATTTCATCGAGGAACAGGGTGCCGCCATTCGCCTGCAGGATCTTGCCGATCGCGCCTTTCTTGCGCGCGCCCGTAAAGGCGCCGTCTTCATAGCCGAACAGCTCGGACTCGATCAGGGTTTCCGGAATCGAGGCGCAATTGACGGCGATGAACGGCCCCATGGCGCGTGGCGAATCGTTGTGGATGGCTTGCGCCAGCAGTTCCTTGCCTGTGCCCGTTTCGCCCATGACGAGGATGGGAATATCGCGCCCCAGTACCTTGTTGACCTTCTCGATCACCAGTTCCAGTTGCGGATCGCCGGTGCGCAGGTAGCGCAAACCTGACAGGCGCCGCGCGGCGTTGGCCGCATGGCTGGCGGGGGCGGGGATCGCTGCCGGCAAGGCATTGATATCGCTGTGCTCGCTACCGGCGGTAATGCCTTGCTGAAAGACACTGTTAGCCAGGCGCAGCTGCGCACGGCCATACACGCGCACGCCGCTGTGCATGCACAGGTTCAGCAAACCCGGGGCTGCCGTGCGGTAGTGATCGTACAGGGCGGAGACGGGCAAGCCGAACAGGGAGCTGAAAGTGTGTGATTGCAGTGCCGCAAATGACAGGCCCAGCTGGAACAAGCCATTTTTATTCGCGGATAAAAACCGTCCACCCGGTGTAAACGAGGCGATGCCTTCCATTAACGTGCCGACAAATTCTGGCCGCGCGTGGAAGTGCACGGTGATGGCGTCTTCGAAGGTGGCGGAAAACAGCTGATTTTCAATCATCAATGCGGACATGCGCACCAGTGCCATCGTATGCTTGTGGAAACTGCGCTGGTCGCTCGAGACGTCCAGCACGCCGATGACATTGCCCCGGTGGTCGGTGATCGGTGCCGCGGAGCACGTGAGGAAATGATTGGCGGCCAGGTAATGCTGGTCCGCATGAACCAGGGTGGGTACCTTTTCCGTGATGGCCGTGCCGATGGCGTTCGTGCCGCGGCTTTGCTCCGACCATGCCACCCCCGGCTGCAGGGCAACACGGTTGGCTTTCTCCAGGAAATCATCGTCGCCCAGCGAGTGCACGATGACGCCGTTGGCATCCGTCAAGATCACCATATTGTGGGTGTTGACGATTTGCTGGTACAGGGTTTCCATGGCGGGCAGCGCGTGCGTGTGCAGCAAGCGGTTTTGCTCGATCAGCAAGGACAGGTCGGATTTGCCAGCCGGCGTGAAGTCGGGCGTGGCCGTGGGAGACAGGCCAAAGGCGACTGAGCGCTGATGGGACGTTTCAATGATGACGGGAACGTTGTCCTGTCCTGCCGGTGTGATGTTCGCGTCCGCGATGGACGAAAACGGTGCGCTACGGTAAGTAGCTGATGGTTGATACATGATCTCGTTGCCTCCGTTGGGCCCTGTACTGCGGCGCTCTTTTGAATCGAGAGTGTTCCATAATGTAGCACCTGTCACAGATGGGAGCAAAGCAAAGCGAACCGGGCTGTCCCCAATGTTGCTGCCTGGCCCAGGGTTGCTCTCATCAGTGAACAGTGCATAGGCCTGTGTATAAGCAAGTGTGGTGCCAGGGACCGTTTCGCAGGGCGGAAAAAATAGCGCTTGTAGCGGGCGCGGGGCAGGGCTATAATTCGCCCCCTCGCTGAACGACGCATGCAAATGCCGAGTAAAGCAGGGTGAAAAAGAAGGTGTTGACGGATTTAGCGAAATGCTTCATACTCTTCCTTCTTCGCAGCTGACAAACACAACGCTTTGTCGATAGCGCGAAAGCAGTAACCGAATACAGTTCTTTAACA
>NZ_JBNYXL010000020.1:0-21690 GCF_051380655.1 Janthinobacterium amylolyticum | reverse complement strand
ACATGCTCAAAGAATGGAACCATCACTACAACTGGCACCGGCCGCATCAGGGCATTGCTGGCAAAGCCCCAATGTCACGGCTCAGATCCGGCCAGAATAACCTCTTGCAACTTCACAACTAGGCGGCATGCAATTTCGACGGCAAGGCGGCTTTAGATCCACTGTCAAGAATGCATTAAAATTATAAAAATTTTATTGATATTGATGGAAATCAATTTGCTTTTGCAAATATCGACGATATAATTGCGCTAACTTAAATATCAGAAAGACAATCACCCCCTGCTGTGTGGTTGCGTCGTTTGGCTCCTGTGTCCCTAGAAACTGTATACAAGATGCTGCCGGCTTCATTTTTTTAACAAGTCTCCTCTTGGAAGCCCACCCATGTATACATTCGCCGCTTTGCACGGCCAGGCTGATTGCGCCCTGGCCTCATTCGTCTCCATCGTTGCCGCCGCCGTTGCGCACCGTCAGGAGGCCGCATGACTACTTTTAATCTGTCGACCACGGTCCACGTTTGCGAAGACACCAGCAAGAATTTCGACATCCGCGACTTGCTGATACAAGCCGGCTACACGGCGCAAGGCGAGCTGAACATCAAGGCCTTCAATGTCATGTTGCCGGATGACACGGAGTCCAGCAGCAATACGCCGCTGTTCGGCCTGCTCGACAGCGACACCGTGTATGTGCGTCCCGGCGACTGGGCCGCCAACTACAACGGCAGCTTTTCCACCATCCAGGTGACGATCGACAAGGGCAATGGGGATATCGTCCAGCTGGTCCTGCAAGTCATCATCGACCCCGTCAATGACGCGCCCGATGCGGCCGACAAGACCTTCACCCTGGTCGACGGCGCCAGCGTGGTGCTGAGCGAAAGCGATTTCGGCTTCCACGATGATGTCGAACACGACGGTTTCAAATCCATCGTCATCACGAATACCACCACGGCAGGCCAGGTCTTGCTGAACGGCGTAGCCGTTGCGGTCGGTACAGAGGTTTCCATCGATGACCTCCGCGCCGGCCACCTGGTCTTCGTGCCCAGCCAGACGGTCGCCGGCGACTTCGACCTCGGCTTCAAGGTGCGCGACGACGGCGGCACGGAAGGCTGCAATGCGCAGGACCTGAGCCTGGCGCCCCATTACCTGACCTTCAAGGTGCCGATGGCGCACCTGGGCGATTTCGTCTGGGAAGACAAGAATGCCAACGGCGTGCAGGATGCGGGCGAGGCGGGCATTGCCAATGTCGTCGTGCAACTGAAAGATACGGCCGGCAATGTGGTCGCCACCACCACCACGGATGCCGGCGGCGGCTACCATTTCGACGTCAATCCGGGCACGTATTCCGTGACCGTGGTGGCGCCGGCCGGCTTCGTGCCGACGACAGCGAACCAGGGCGGCGACACGGTCAAGGACAGCAATATCGATGCCGGCGGCAAGATGGCGCCCGTCACCCTGGCGCCGGGCGAGACCAACCTGACCCTGGACGCGGGCCTGTACCGCACGGCCGAGCTGGGCGACCGGGTCTGGTTCGATACGAACAAGAATGGCGTGCAGGATGCCGGTGAAGCGGGCGCCGCAGGCGTGAAAGTGACCTTGCTCGATGCGTCGGGCAACGCCGTCGGCAGTCCGCTGCTGACGGATGCGAATGGCAATTACCTGTTTGCCAACCTGAAACCGGGCGCCTACAGCGTGCAGTTCGACAAGACCACCTTGCCAGCCGGCTACGCCTTCACGGGCCAGGACCGGGGCGGCGACGACTTGCGCGATTCGGACGCGAATGCCGATGGCCGCACGGCGCAAGTGCTGCTGGCCTCGGGCGACAGCAACCACAGCGTGGACGCTGGCATCATCGCCCTGCCTGCCAGCCTGGGCGACCGCGTCTGGCATGACAGCAATGCCAATGGCATCCAGGATGCGGGCGAGTCCGGCATCGGCGGCGTCACCGTGCAGCTGAAAAACGCGGCAGGCAGCGTCATCGGCTCGACCGTCACGGATGCCACCGGCTATTACAACTTCAATGTCGATCCGGGCACGTACTCGATCGCCGTCGTCGCACCGGCCGGCTACCTGACCACCGTCAAGGATGCGGGCGGCAACGATGCGCTCGACAGCGACATCAATACGCTGGGCAACAGCGGCCAGGTAACGGTCGCTGCCGGCCAGAACTACAGGGACCTGGATGCCGGCCTGTACAAGACGGCGGCCATCGGCGACCGCGTGTGGTGCGATACCAACGGCAATGGCACGCAGGATGCGGGGGAAGCGGGCGTGGGCGGCGTGAAAGTCAACCTGTATAACAACAACGGCGCCGTCGTCGCCAGCGCCACCACGGATGCCAACGGGAATTACCTGTTCAGCAACCTGGTGCCGGGCAACTACTACCTGGGCTTCGTGCCGCCGGCCGGCTACGGCTTCACCAAGGCAGATATCGGCGGCTACGCCACCGATTCGGACGTCAATCCGGCTACCGGCTTGACCACTACCTGGGCTACCTTGAAGTCGGGCGAAACCCAGCTGGACTGGGATGCAGGCCTGGTGAAACTCAACACGGCCTCCATCGGCGACCGCGTGTGGGAAGACAAGAACTACAACGGCGTGCAGGATGCGGGTGAACTGGGCGTGGCTGGCGTGAAAGTCAACTTGCTCAATGCATACAACCAGGTCATCGCCACGACGACAACGAATGCCAATGGCAACTACCTGTTCAGCGAACTGGCGGCCGGCGGCTACAGGGTGGAAGTCATCCGTCCATCGGGCTTTTACTACACCAAGGCCAATCTGGGCGTTGACACGGCCGATTCCGACGTCGATGTCAGCACGGGGCGTTCGGCACTGATCAACCTGGCCGCCGGGCAGAACGACATGAGCTGGGACGCGGGCATTTACCGCAAGGCCAGCCTGGGCGACAAGGTCTGGCGCGACGCCGACCATGACGGCGTGCAGGATTACAACGAGGCGGGCATCGCCAACATCAAGGTGCAGCTGTACTCGGGCAGCGGCGTGCTGCTGGCCACCACCTACACGAACACCAACGGCAACTACCTGTTCAGCAACCTCGACCCGGGCAGCTATTCGCTCAAGTTCGACAAGTCGGGCGTGTATCACGCCGGCTACGCCATGGACACGTGGCGCTGGGGCGCGAAGAACGTGGGCACGAACGACAACATCGATTCTGACGTCAACAGCAATGGCACGACGGGCAACGTGGTCTATACGGACATATTGAAACTGGCGTCGGGCCAGAACGACATGAGCTGGGATGCGGCCATCACGCCCATCGTCATCGACTTGAACGGTGACGGCGTGCATACGATCGCCCGCGCCGATTTCCACGGCAGTTTCGACTTGCTGGGCACGGGCAACGCCATCCAGACGGGCTGGGTCTCGGCCCAGGACGGCCTGCTGGCCATCGACAGCAATGGCAATGGCAAGATCGACAACATCTCGGAACTGTTCGGCGGCAACGAGAAGGGCACGGGCTTTGCCAAGCTGTCCAGCTATGACTCGAACGGCGACGGCGTGGTCGATGCGCACGATGACAAGTTCGCCGAACTGCGCATCTGGCGCGATGCCAACAGCAACGGCGTGACGGACGATGGCGAATTGATGTCGCTGCACGACGCCGGCGTGGCCAGCCTGACGGTCAGCTACACGGAACTGCCTTTCCTCGACGCCAACAGCAATCTGCACCTGGAACGCAGCAGCGCCACCCTGGCTGACGGCAAGTCGGTCGACATGACGGACGTGTATTTCAACGTCGACGCCAAGGATGCGGCGGCCGCCGGCGTTTCACTGCCCAGCATGGCCGACCTGCTGCGCGACGACAGCACGCTCGACGTGGTGCTGGGCCAGGATGGCTCGGTGACCACGGTGGGTGCCGCACCGGCCGCCGTCGCTCCGGCAGCGCAGGCCCAGGCCCACTGCGACATGGCCGACGTGCTGCGCCGCGCCATGGCCCACGCGAATACCCAGCCCCAGGAAATGGCTGCCTGATGTCCACCGCCAGGCCATAGCCATGCCTGGCATCCATGCCGGCGCCCTTGCACGGGGCGCCGGCGCATTTCGATACTGACAATTATTTAGGGAAACACAATGAAAAAATCCATGCACCTGATCGTCCGCGGCACCCTGGCGGCGGCCGCCTTTGCCCTGGCCAGCGGCAGTGTCCTGGCAGCCGAGTCCAAACTCACCGTCGAAGATTTCTTTGGCGTGCCCCTGTTCACGGCAAGCGGCGGCGCCTTTGGCAGCGGCAACGCCATCACGCCTTCCGTCTGGCAAGTCAGCTACGAAAGCAACAGCTTCCTGGCCTTTTGCCTGGATCCGTACGTGCCCCTGAACAGCGGCGCGAACAGCTACAGCAGCGGCACGTTTGCCGCCAGCGATTCCATCAAGCGCCTGTATGAAGGCTATTACAGCGCGTCGGTGGCGAATGCGTCGAGCAATGCGAATGGCGCGGCCGCCTTCCAGCTGGCCCTGTGGGAGTTGAATAACGACAACACCAACCTGTTGACGGGCGACCTGCGCTTCAAGAGCCTGAGCAATGCCGTCGTCAGCGAAGCGAACACCATGCTGGGCGTGGCGACGGGCAATGGCGCCATCCAGAACCTGTACAACTACACCAGCCTGACCAGCGTCAACCCCGCTTCGCAAACCATGCTCAGCGTGTCGCCGGTGCCGGAAGCGCAAACCTGGGCCATGCTGGCTGCGGGCCTGGGTTTGCTGGGCTTCATGGCGCGCCGCCGCAAGGGCGCTTCCGCGCTGAATTAATCGTCGCTCATCGCGCAAGCGATAGCGTTCCCGCTGCGGCGCGCCCGACCGGTGCGTCGCAGCGTTTTATTGTGAATCCATCATGGCCCCACCCCCCGATACCTCCAGTGCCTCTGCCGGCATCTCCACCCATGCCATCGCCGACGCCATTGTCTTCCTGGCGCGCTTTTTCGGCGTGGCCGTGCAGGCCGAGCGCCTGCGCGCCAGCGTGGCCGCGCAAGCCGGCCCGGCCGATCCCGCTTTCCTCGACCAGGCGCTGGCGCACGCCACCCTGGCCGGCACCGCATTGCCGGCGGGCCAGCCGCGCCGCGCCACGGAAATGCCGGCTTTGCTGATCAATGGCGCGGGCCAGGCGCTGGTGGTGCTGGCCATCGCCGATGGCAGATATGAATGTCATGTGCCCGGCATCGCAGGCAGTTCCTGGCTGGACGCCGCCGCGCTGGTGCGGGAAGTGCCCGATGCGCGCTGGGTGGCCGTGCGCCCCGTGATGTTCTTTGACCAGCGCAGCCTGCTCTACAGCATGCCGGTTGCGGGGCGCTGGTTCTGGGATGTCTTCAACCGCAACCGCTGGATCTTTCGCTGGGCCTTGCTGGGCACCCTGGTGCTGAACCTCATCGGCGCGCTGGTGCCGTTTTACGCGATGGCCGTGTACGACCGCGTGATCCCGAACAATGCCACCGCCAGCCTGTGGGTGCTGACCATTGCCGTGGTGGTGCTGACGGGCTTCGAACTGGCCCTGCGTCTGCTGCGCGGCGAACTGGTGGAAACGGCGTCGCGCCGCATGGACGTGGCGCTGTCGTCGAATATCTTCGCCCAGTGTTTGCGCCTGCGCGCAGCCAGCCGGCCCGCTTCAGGCGGGACCCTGGCCAATACCGTGCGCGATTTCGAATCCGTGCGCGAATTCTTCGCCTCGACCACCCTGACGACCCTGGGCGACCTGCCATTTTTGCTGCTCTTCCTGCTGGTGATCGCCCTGGTGGGCGGCTGGCTGGTGCTGGTGCCGCTGGCCGCCATGCCGATCTTGCTGCTGGTCGCCTTTGCCTCGCGCGCGGCCCTGGCGCGCCACGTGGCGGCCTCGATGCAGGAAAGCGCGCAGCGCACGGCGCACCTGTTTGAAACCATGAATGGCCTCGACACCATCAAGGCGCTGGGCGCCGAGGCGTGGAGCCGGCGCAAGTGGGAAAGCCTGACGGTGGCCATCGCCGCCAACAGCGTCGAAACGCGCGAAATCGTCAGCCGGGTCAATTACATCAACACGGCCGTGCTGGCGCTGTCCGGCGTGGCCGTGGTGGCCACGGGCGCCTTGCTGATGGGCGAACACCTGCTGACCCTGGGCCAGATCATCGCCGTGAGCATGCTGACGGGGCGCGCGCTGGCGCCCGTGAGCCAGATCGCGGGCCTGATCATGCGCTGGGAGCAGACCAAGTTGTCCTACCACGCCCTCAATAAAATCATGGAGTCGCCCACCGACGACGATGCGGCCAGTCTGCAGGCGCCGCCGCTGTCCGGGCGCATCGAGTTCCGCGACGTGGGCTTTGCCTACCCGAATTCGCCGCCGCTGCTCGATAAACTCAACCTGCGGATCCGTCCCGGCGAGCGGGTCGGCGTGATCGGCAAGCTCGGTTCCGGCAAGAGTACCTTGCTGCGCTTGCTGCTGAACCAGTACGGCCCGCAAAGCGGCAGCGTGCTGTTCGACGACCTGGCGAGCACCCAGCTCGAACCCTTGAGCCTGCGCCGCCAGATCGGCTACGTGCCGCAGGACGTGACCCTGTTCCACGGCACCCTGCGCGAAAACATTGAACTGGGCCGCAGCCAGCCCGACGACGCCAGCCTGCTCGACGCCATCCGCATGTCCTGTCTCGACGACATCATCACCCAGCTGCCCAATGGCGTGGCAATGGAGGTGGGCGAGCGGGGCGAACGCCTGTCCGGCGGCCAGCGCCAGGCCGTGGCCATGGCCCGCGCCTTGCTGGCGAAGCCGCCGATGCTGCTGCTTGATGAACCAAGCAGCATGTTCGACCCCGCCACCGAGCAGCGCCTGATCGCCCGGCTGCGCACTTTGAAAGACACGACCATCGTGCTGGTCACGCACCGCATGGCCATGCTGGCGCTGGTGGACCGGCTGATCGTCTTCGACAAGGGACGCATCGTGGCCGACGGCCCGCGCGATGAGGTCATGCGCGTGCTCAATAGCCAGGCGGCCAAGCCTGCGGTGGAACAGGGAGCGGCGGCATGAGCGCGCTGCATGCCCCGAATGCCCGCCCGCTGCCGGCGGCCCACCCGGATCCGGAAAGGGCGCCGCAGCGCATTATCATCCGCATGCTGGCCCTGATTGCCGTATTGCTGGTGCTGGTGCTGGCCTGGGCCACCTTCGCCCAGCTTGACGTGTCCGTGAATGGCCGTGGCGCCATCACGCCGCCGTCGCATTTGCAGGAAGTGCAAAGCCTGGAAGGGGGCATCGTGCGCGAAATGCTGGTGAAACCGGGCCAGCGCGTGCGCCGCGGCGACTTGCTGCTGCGCCTGGACACAGCCCAATATGACGCCAACCTGGGCGCCAGCGTGCAGAACCGCCTGGCCGCGCTGGCGGGCAGGGCGCGCCTCGACGCGCTGCTGTCCGGTGGCACACCGCAATTTGCGCCCGAGTGGCAGCAAGAGGCGCCGCAGCTGATCGCCAAGGAAACGCAGTTGTGGCGCGATGGCCAGCGCGAATTCGCTTCCGCCACGGCGGCCGCGCGCGAAGGCGTGACGCGCCGGCGCGGCGAGCTGGCCGAAGCGCACAGCCGCATCGCGCAGCTGGACGCTGGCTTGAAGATCGCCCTGGAAAGCCTGTCGATCGAGGAGCGTTTATTCAAGGAGGGCGCCGGCTCGCGCGGCGACTACCTGAACGCCCAGCAGCGCGTGCAGCAGCAGCGCACGGAACTCGACGGCCTGCGCGCCTCCGTGCCGCGCCTGGCGGCCACCCTGGCCGAAGCGCAGGCGCAGGCGGGCGAAGTGGAAGCGCGCATGCGCGGCCAGTGGGGCGCCCAGCGCAGCGAATACGAAACCAAGGCGGGTGCCCTGGCCAGCACCGTGAAAGGCCAGCAGGACCAGGTGAGCCGGCGCGATATCACGGCGCCCGTCGATGGCGTCGTCAACCGCGTGCTGCTGGCCACCGTCGGCGGCGTGGCGCAGCCGGGCAAGCCTATCCTGGAAATCGTCCCCGCCGACGCCGAAATGCTCATTTCCGTGCGCGTAAAACCGTCGGACATCGGCTTCATCCACGTGGGCCAGCGCGCTTCGGCGAATGTGCTGGCGTATGACGCCACCACTTATGGCCGCCTGCAGGCGCAGGTGGTGCGCGTGGGCGCCGACGCGATTCCCGACGAACGCAACGAGCCGTATTTCGAGGTGCAGCTGAGCACCGACCGCAGCCAGCTGACGGCGCATGGCAAGGTGCTGCCCGTCACGCCCGGCATGCCCGTCGACGTGGGCATCCTGACGGGGCGCCGCTCGGTACTGCAATATGTGTTCAAGCCCGTGCTGCGCGGCTTGCAGTCGTCCCTGCAGGAGCGGTGATGCGTATTTTGTTGATTTGCATGGTTTTCGCCTGTGCCAACGCGGTGGCCCAACCGGCAGCGCCGGCCACTTTCCAGGCGCAGTCCACGCGCGGCTTGCCCGCCTTGCTGGCGCGCGCCGTGCCACGCGATCCGCAAGTGATCGCCGTGCAGGCGGCGCTGGCCACCACCGAGGCGCGCTACAGGCAGGCCAGGTCTCGCCTGTTTCCGACGGCGGGGCTGCAGGCGACGCGGGGACGCAGCAATGACCTCGACGGCGCGCTGGACGTGGAGCGGCGCACGCACCAGGTCGAGGCGAGCGTGCGCTGGAATGTCTATAACGGCGGCGCCGACCGCGCCGAACTCGATGCAGCCGAGCGCGAGAGGGCGGGCGCCGCCTTCGACGTGGAACGGGCCCGCGCGGAAAGCGCGGAAAAGCTGGCCGAGGCATATTTCGACATGCAGCGCCTGGAACGCAGCCTGCTGCAGTCGCAGGAGCGCCTGCGCGACGTGACGCAGCTGGTGAGGCAGGTCACGCGCCAGACGGAACTGGGCAAGTCGTCGGAAGTGGACCGCGAACTGGCGCAAAGCTCGCAGCTGGACGCGGAACTGGTGCAGGACGGCTTGCTGACGGACCGCCTGGCGGCGCAGATCAAGCTCGAAGCGCTGGCCTTCGAGCCGGTGGCGCAGCTTGCCGATTTCGCCTTTGCGCCGCTGCCGGCGCAAGCCCTGGCAAACGCCGACACGCAGCAGGCGCAGTTGCGCGCCGTGCGCGAACGGGCAGCGGCGGCCCGGCTGCGCGTGCGCAGCGTGGCGGCCATCCTGGCCCCGAAAATTGACCTGAATGTCAGCCACCTGCTGAATAACAAGACGACGCCGCCGCCTTCGACGATCCAGCAGCGGGGCTGGTCGGTGGGCGTCTCGTGGGAATTTCCCCTTGGCGGCGGCAGCCTGGCGCAGCGCGACGAGAGCATCAGCCGCGCCCAGGCGGCAGAGGCGGACGTGGGGCGTGCCGAGCAGGGCACGCGCGCCGACCTGGCCAGCACGCTGCCGCGCATCGCCAACGCGCAGCGCACCCTTGCCTTGCTTGAAGAGCAGGAAAGGAAGATGGCCTTCGTCGTGCGCGGCGGCGCCATCCAGTATGAGGCAGGGCGGCGCAACCTGCAGCAGATCATCCAGACGCGCGACACGTATTTCACGATACAGCAGCGGCGCATCGACCAGCAGCACCGTCTGACCCTGGCGCAAATGCGGCACTATGCGCTGGCGGGCCAGCTGCTGGCCGCGTTTGGCCTGGCGCAGGAGGAAAAATAGGGCAGGCGTGCGCGGTTTCACACATGGATCACGCAGAGTTGATGCATGAAATGCCCATTGTGTGGCACACTGCGCGCTCGCATATCATCGTTGTCGCGGGAGCGCATGGGCATCATCAAACAATTTCCTTTTGAGTGGCAGGTCGGCGTGCGCTATACGCGCGCCGGGAAACGCAGCGGGCGCAATAGCTTCATTTCCTTCATTTCCCTCATTTCCGTGGCCGGCATCGGCCTGGGCGTGGCCGCCCTGATCGTCGTCCTCTCCGTCATGAACGGCTTCCAGAAGGAAGTCACTGACCGTTTGATGTCGGTGCTGGCCCACGTCGAGGTGTTCGACACCAGCGGCTCGATGCCGAACTGGCAGGCGCAGGAGCGCGCCGCCTACGCCAACCCGCAGGTCAAGGCCGTGTCGCCGTTCGTGGAAACCCAGGGCATGCTGCTCAACGACGAAACCATGCGTCCATCCGTCGTGCGCGGCGTGCTGCCGCAGCAGGAAGCCACCGTGTCGAGCGTGGCAAGCCAGATGAAGCAGGGCAGTTTCAGCGCGCTGACCCCCGGTTCCTACCATATCGTGCTGGGCATCGACCTGGCCAAGGCGCTGGATGTGAAAGTCGGGCAGAACGTGACCCTGATGCTGGAACGCGAGCCGAAGGCGGGCGATCCGGCCAATGGCATCGTCATGCCGCGCATGCGCGCGCTCAAGGTGGCCGGCATCTTCGAAGCGGGCCACAATGAACTCGATGGCAGCCTGGCCTTCGTCAATATGCAGGACGCCGAGCAGCTGCTGCAGCTCGATGGCCCGTCCGGCCTGCGTCTGCGCCTGCACGACATGAACAAGGCGCCGCAAGTGTCGCGCGAACTGAAGGCATCGATGCCGGGCCAGCTGTGGATGCGCGACTGGTCGCGCGCCAGTGCCAGCTGGTATGCGCTGGTGCAAAGCCAGAAGAACATGATGTTCATCATTCTCAGCATGATCATCGCCGTGGCCGCGTTCAACCTGGTCTCGACCCTGGTGATGTCCGTCACGGACAAACAGGCCGACATCGCCATTTTGCGCACCCTGGGTGCTTCGCCGTTCTCCATCATGAAGATTTTCATGATCCAGGGCGCGCTGGTAGGCTTGCTGGGCAGTGCGCTGGGCGTGATCGGCGGCACGCTGCTGGCGCTGAACGTCGGCGTCATCGTGCCCTTCATTGAAGGCATCTTCGGCCTGCACTTCATTTCCAAGGAAATCTACCAGATCAGCGCCGTGCCGTCGGACGTGCACTGGCTGGACGTGGCGCAGATCGGCCTGATCTCCTTTGGCCTGGCGCTGGTGGCGACCATCTACCCGAGCTGGCGCGCCGCGCGTGTCAAACCGGCCGAGGCGCTGCGGTATGAATAAGATAATTAGCCCTGAGGCAGAAACTGGGGTCGGATCCTCAGGGTCCGACCCCGGTACTTCGCCATTGGGTCGGCACAGCGGCATGTCGCTTACACAAGAATCAATCACTTCACAAGCATGTTAAAAAATCTTCCTTTCGAATGGCTGGTCGGGCTGCGCTACACGCGGGCCGGCAAGCGCAGTGGCCGTAACAGTTTTATTTCTTTTATTTCGCTCATTTCCATGGCCGGTATCGGCCTGGGCGTGGCCGCGCTGATCGTCGTGCTGTCCGTGATGAACGGCTTCCAGAAGGAAGTGACGGACCGCATGCTGTCCGTGCTGGCCCACGTGGAGGTGTTCGACAACAGCGGCAGCATGCCCGACTGGCGCGCCGAAGCGGCGCAGGCCTTCAAGAATCCTGCCGTGAAAGGCGCCGCGCCGTTTGTGGAAACGCAGGGCATGCTGCTGCGCGACGACGCGCTGCGCCCCGCCATCGTGCGCGGCGTGCTGCCCGAGGAAGAGCCGAATGTGTCCGACGTGGCCGGCCAGACGCGCATGGGCAGCTTCAAGGCGCTGCAGCCGGGCACCTTCAATATCGTGCTGGGCATCGAGCTGGCGCGCGCCTTGCGCGTCAACCTGGGCGAAAAAGTCACCTTGATGCTGGCGCAGGGCCAGGTCACGCCAGCGGGCGTGCTGCCGCGCATGCGCAGCTTTACCGTCAGCGGCATCTTCCAGGCCGGCCACAATGAATTCGACGCGGGCCTGGCCTTCATCAATATCGAAGACGGCCAGCGCCTGCTGCGCATCGATGGCCCTTCCGGCCTGCGTTTGCGCCTGGCTGACATGAACCAGGCGCCGCAAGTGGCGGCGGAACTGAAAAAAACCTTGCCGGGCGACCTGTGGCTGCGCGACTGGTCCAAGCTGAACGCCAACTGGTTCGCCGCCGTGCAGACGGAAAAGCGCATGATGTTCATCATCCTGACCCTGATCATCGCCGTCGCCGCGTTCAACCTGGTTTCCACCCTGGTGATGACGGTCACGGACAAGCAGGCCGATATCGCAATTTTGCGCACCCTGGGCGCCTCGCCTGGCTCCATCATGAAGATTTTCATGATCCAGGGCGCGCTGGTGGGCATCCTGGGCACCATCCTGGGCGTGGGCGGCGGCGTGCTGGTGGCCATGAACATCGACGTCATCGTGCCCTTCATCGAGCACCTGCTGGGCGTGCAGTTCCTCTCCAAGGACATTTATTTCATCAGCACCGTGCCGTCCGACCTGCGCTGGCCCGACGTCACCAAGATCGGCGTGCTGGCCGTGATCCTCGCCTTTCTGGCGACCCTGTACCCAAGCTGGTGGGCCGCGCGCGTGAAACCCGCGGAAGCCCTGCGCTATGAATAATCCACTGAATACGACCATGACCGATCTGAACAAACCCGCCGTCAACGGCGCCTCCGCTGATTCCGCCGTCCTTTCCTGCCGTGGCCTGGGCAAGACTTTCACGCAGGGCAGCTACAAGGTGCAGGTGCTGGCCGGCATCGATATTGACATCCACCGCGGCGAGCGCGTCGCCATCGTCGGCGCTTCCGGCTCGGGCAAATCGACCCTGCTGCATCTGCTGGGCGGCCTCGATACGCCCACCAGCGGCAAGGTGAGCTTGCTGGGCAAGGATTTCGCCACCCTCAGTGAAAAGGCGCGCGGCGACCTGCGCAACGCTTCGCTGGGTTTCGTCTACCAGTTCCACCACCTGCTGCCCGAGTTCTCCGCGCTGGACAACGTCGCCATGCCGTTGATGATACGCCGCATGAAGCGCGCGCCGGCCACTGACCTGGCGCAGCAGATCCTCACGCGCGTGAACCTGGCCAAGCGCGTGTCGCACACGCCGGGCGAACTGTCGGGCGGCGAGCGCCAGCGCGTGGCCCTGGCCCGCGCCCTCGTCACGCAGCCGGCCTGCGTGCTGGCCGATGAACCGACGGGCAACCTCGATCACGCCACGGCCGAACAGATTTTCGACCTGATGCTGGAACTGTCGCGCACCCTGGGCACGGCCTTCGTCATTGTCACGCACGATATCGAACTGGCCAAGCGCTGCGACCGCGTGCTGCGCCTGACGGATGAAGGGCTGCAGCCTTATCAATACTGAGCAATACTAAGGAGCCGCCATGCTGTGGATCGATACGCATTGTCACCTCGACGCGCATGAATTCGGCAGCGAATCGCTGCAGGTGGCGGCGCGCGCCGGCGCGCAGGGCGTGGGCATGATCGTCATCCCCGCCGTCGAACGGGCCAGTTTCACTATCGTGCGCGATCTGGCGGCAGCGGCGCCCAACGCCTGCTATGCGCTGGGCATCCACCCGATCTACGTGCCGCAGGCAACGGAAGACGATTTATTGGCGCTGCGCGAGGCCGTGGCGCTGGCCATGGCCGACCCGCGCTTTGTCGCCATCGGCGAGATCGGCCTCGATTTCTTCATTCCCATGCTGTGCGAACCGGCCATGCGCGCCAAGCAGGAGCATTTTTTGCGCGAGCAGCTGAAGATGGCGCGCGACTTCGACCTGCCCGTGCTGACGCACGTGCGCCGCTCGCAGGATATCGTCCTCAAGCACGCGCGCCAGATCCGCCCGAACGGCGGCATCGCGCATGCTTTTAATGGCAGCTTCCAGCAGGCACAGGGCTATATCGAACTGGGTTTCAAGCTGGGTTTTGGCGGCGCCATGACGTTTACGCGCGCCTTGCAAATACGCCGCATGGCCAGCGACCTGCCTTTGGCCGCCATCGTGCTCGAGACGGATGCGCCCGATATTTCTCCCGCCTGGATACACCCTGGCCGCAACAGCCCCGAAGAATTGCCGCGCATCGGCGCCGTGCTGGCCGACTTGCGCGGCCTGGCACTGGCCGATGTGGCGGCCGCCACCAGCGCCAACGCGCGCGCCGTGCTGCCCCGCTTACCTTTGATGGAATGAGACCACGATGAACAACAAGATGATCACCGGCGCGCTGGCCGCCTGCCTGTCCGGCGCGTTTGCTCCCGCCATGGCGACGCAAAGCGCCCAGTGCGACGGCATGCCGCGCCTCGACGTTGCCACGCCGCCCGGCTTTTGCGTGGCCGTGCTGGCCGATGGCCTGAAGTTCCCGCGTGGCGTGCTGCCGCTGACGAATGGCGACATCCTCGTCACGGACATGGCTGGCTGGGCGCCGAAACAGGGCAAATTATGGCTGTTGCAGCGCAAGGCGGCCGGCACCGGCTATGAGCGCAAGCTGCTGCTCGACAAGCTCGATCGCCCGAATGGCATCGTGCAGGGGCCGGACGGCATGGTCTATGTGGGCGAAGTGGGGCGCATCTTCCGCTTCGACTTGCGCGACCCTGCCCGCGCCACCACCGACATCATCGGCGGCACGGCCAAGACGCCGCCCTTGCCAGGACTGGGCCTGCACTTGCTGACCAACATGCGTTTCAGTCCCAAGGGCGATCTGTATGTGAACGTGGGATCCAGCACCGACCATTGCGAGAGCGATGGCAAGGCCCCGGATCCCGCCAAGCCGTGCGCCTCGGCGGAAGGCCCGGAAGCGCTGGGCGCCATCCGCGAATACAAGATGGCCTGGCCGGCCGGCACGGTGACGAGCTGGCGCACGCACGCGCGCGGCTTGCGCAATTCGATGGCGCTGGCCTTCCATCCTTCGACGGGCCAGTTATGGCAGGCGGAAAACGCGCGCGACGCCATCCAGGCGGCCATGCCGCAGCTCAAAAGCGATGAAAACCTGCCGCACGAAGAACTTAATCTGATCAAGGCCGACCAGCACTACGGCTGGCCGTACTGCTACGACGACAATGTCGCCAGTCCCGAATATCCGAAGACGGCTTGCGCCGCCAAGTACGTGGCGCCGCAGCGCCTGCTGCCCGGCCACGCCGCGCCGCTGGGCATGACCTTCTACACGGCCAGCCGCTTCCCGGAACAGTACAGGAATAGCCTCATCATCGGCTACCACGGCTACCGCGGCAACGGCCACCGCCTGGTGGCGCTGCTGCCCGACAAGGCCGGCGCCCCGCTGGGCAAGTCCGTCGAGCTGATCAGCAACTGGGAGCGCAAGGGCAAGCAGGGGCGCGGCGCCCCCGTCGACGTGAAACTGGGCCAGGATGGCGACATCTACCTGGCCGACGACCATAATGGGCTGGTGCTCAAGCTGCATTTTCAGCAGTAGGCCGGCTCAGGCCAAAAGCCGTAACCCGCCAACACCGGTGGCGCCAACAATGTCGTCGGATTACGCGCCTCCTTCGGACGCGCTAATCCGACCTACCCGACGCACCCAACCCACGCTAGATATCGTTCAGCGTCGTAGGTCGGCTTAGGCCAAAGGCCGTAACCCGACAACACCGTGGCGCCAAAAAAGTCGTCGGATGATGCCTGACCTCGTTCAGTGCCGTAGGTCGGGTTAGGCCAAAGGCCGTAACCCGACAGCCGTTGCACCAACAATATCGTCGGATGACGCGCGCCCTTCGGACGCGCTAATCCGACCTACCCGACGTATCCGACCTACGCTTGACCTCGCTCAGTGCGGGGCTGGCGCATCGTTCTACAATCGGCCAGACCTTCCCACTGACCATGGCTGGCCATGCATGTCGCCTTCCTTCTGATTCTATTGAGCCTGTGCCTGCCGAGCGCGCGCGGGCAGGGTGCCGCCTACCCGCCCGCGCCGCGCCTGAACGCGGAGCAGCTGATTGCCTATTACCAGGAAGGGCCGTCCAGGGGAGACATGGCCGATCCTGCTTTCCTGCTCGGCCAGCGCTACGCCAAAGGCTACCTGGCTGGCGTAGCCGATGCGGCGCAGGGCCGGCTGTGGTGCGATACGGGCCGCCTGAAAACACTGGAAATCGATGCGCACATTGTCGCTGAACTGAAAAAACTGCCGCCGGGAGCGCGCCAGCGCGATGCGTCCACCCTGATCGTTGCCATCCTGGCGGGGCGTTTTCCCTGTACCACTCCACCACCGATGGGAGGCTGACGTGAAACCTGCATTCATCAAGCTGCGTGAAAATTATGCCAGCGTGGCCGCCGTTGACCAGGCTGCCCTGTTCGGCGAAATCGGCTGGGAAGACTTGATCGGCAAGGACAGCTTTGCCAACACCTGCGCCATCCGCGTCAGCCTGGCGCTGATCAAGGCCGGCATCAGGCTGAAAGGGCGCATGGCGATCCGCAAGGGACCGTTCAAGGGCGCGCTGATCGAGCCGGGTCAGGCCAAGCTGGCGCACATGCTGGCCAGCCCGTCGATGTTCGGCCCGCCCGAGAAATTCGCACGCGATGCGGCGATAGACGGCATCGGCCAGCGCAAGGGCCTCGTGGCATTCTTCCGCATCCCGGGCTACCTGGGCGGCGCTGGCGGGCATATCGACATCCTGCTGCCGTCGGCCGGGGTAAAGGTCTGCGGCTCCGAGTGCTACTGGACGTGCGCGGAGGTCTGGTTCTGGGAATTGCGCTAGTACACCTGATCAAACCTGCTGCGCCTTGCGCTTCTTGGCCACAAATCACTGCCGCTCGCTGCGGTTTCATCAGGTGTCGTGAAGATCCAGGCTATTTAAATTTTTTCCCTGAACGCCCGCGCGACGCCGCATTGTGCGCGCGCAGGATGGAATCGACCCGTTCCGACGCATCGCGCGACAGGTTTTGCGCCACGTCGATATCGGGGAAGAACTCGGGCAGGCGGTAGCTGAGCCACGCATACGCCGAATAGTAGCGGCACGTGTCTTCCACCTGCTGCAGATTCTGCGTGCCGCCGCCATACGCGTGCTGGCGCAGCGTGCTCACTTTTCCCTGCGACAGGTTCTTCGACCAGTGCTCCCACGCCGTCTGCAGGGAAGGCACTTTGCTGGAGATCGGCACCAGCGACAGGGTAAATTTATCGGCCACGGACAAGGGCAGGGTATCGAGCCACAGTGCGCGCTCTTTCTGGTCTTCCGTGATGCGCGGGAAGAAGAAACCATCGGGCACGTCGATATTGTGGATGAAGCGGCGCAGCAGTTTTGATAGCGACAGCTCGCCCGTGACGGCGGAAATGCGGTGCAAATGCTCCAGCGAGGGCGCCACGGCAAAGCCGCTGGTATTGAGCGGATGCAGCTTTTCCTTCAGCAGCGCGCGCATCACTTCATGCGTCTCGTTGTCGTAGCCGGCCACCAGACCCTCTTCATGCACGCCGTAGCGGCCCGCGCGTCCGGCGATCTGGCGTGCCAGCGCGGCGGAAATCTCTTCCTCTTCGCGGCCATTGTATTTGACGCTGGTGGTCATGACGATGCGCGCGATCGGCATGTTCAGTCCCATCGCCAGGGCATCGGTGCCGACGACGATATCGGCCGTGCCGTCGCGGAAGCGCTGCGCCTGCGCGCGCCGCACTTCAGGCGACAGGTTGCCGTACACGGTCGCCACCGACAGCCCCGTTTCCGTGATCATGTCGCGCCACATCAGCACTTCGCGGCGCGAAAAGGCGATGACGGCGTCGCCGCGGCGCAGGTTGCGCACCTTGCGCACGGCCGTCGGCTCCATCGACAGCGGCGCCATGCGCTTCAGGACATGCACTTCCAGCGGGCATTCCAGGCGATCGGCCAGCGCCTCGATGGCGCGCCGTGCTTCCGGCGCCCCCACCAGGTACACCGTGTGGGCCGGCGCGCCGCAGACGGCGGCCGTCCACGCGGCGCCCCGGTCCGGGTCGGCCAGCATCTGGATTTCATCGATGACGGCCACTTCGACGACGGTTTTCGTGTCCAGCATTTCCACCGTGCTGGCGATATGCGTGGCGCCATCGACGACGCGGCGCTCCTCGCCCGTGATCAGGCTGACGGCCAGCGGCTTGCCGTGCGGCGCAGCTTCCTGCAGGCGCTCGTAGTTTTCCAGGGCCAGCAGGCGCAGGGGCGCCAGGTAGATGCCGCTTTTTGCCTTGACCAGCGCTTCCATGGCGCGGTGCGTCTTGCCCGAATTGGTAGGGCCCAGCAGGGCGATGAAGCGGCGCGGCAGGCGGCGCGCCATCTCGAACGAGGCCGGATACTCGGCCAGGTTGATGCTCTGGCGCGTGCGCGCCGCATGCTGCTCTTCCTGCTGGCGTTCGATGGCGTGGTTGAAGCGCTGGCGGATGCGGTCAAATACCATGCCGGCAGGCTCGGACGTCTGCATGTCGCCCAGGGTGTGCAGGAAGACCATCGGGTCCGTGTCCACGTCCTCGCTCAGGCCGGCAATATCGGCGACGAAATCCATCACGTGCTGGCGCAGTTCGTCGAAGACGGCCACGCTGGCCCGCTCGCGTATCAGGGCCAGCTTGGTTTCGCGGTCCATCTTGCGCCACTTGGCCGGCCGCGCCAGCACGCCCTGCGCGGGCACCAGCGCATACGGCACCACCAGGTGGCCGGCCTTGACCACGCCGGAAAAGCGCACGAAGACGCGGCCTTCCATCTTCACCAGGCGGACATGTTCGGCCAGTTCCCCCAGTTCCGCGACCAGGGTGGCGTCGTTATTGTCTTCGGTGGCGTCGGAAAAATCGCTGGAAGCGTCGGGAGGAAGTGCGGAGGAAGTCATGTCGTGCCTGGGTGTTGAAGTAAGCGAGGCCGATTATACCGTCGATGGGGGCGGGCGGTGTTCGGCAAACCATTGCCTGGCCGGCCCGCGCGCGCACCAGGCGCAGGCCCCAGCCGCTGCCATGCCGGCGCCGCGTTACGCGCTAAAATTGATCATGTAGCAAGTAAATTTTCCCCGAGGCGCAAAGAACGTTCAACATGGGGTTTTCCATTTGCCCGTCGAATCTTGCCATATGAAAATTATTTTCTCTTTGGAAGCACCTGCCGCCCTATCGTTCAAGAACCTTTACGACACGACGAATTGGGGCCCGATTGAACGCGATGTGGGGTTTTACGCCGATGCGCTACGCGGTTCGTGGGCCTCGGTGTCGGCCCATGATGGCGACAGGCTTGTGGCGTTTGCGCGCGCAATTTCAGATGGGAAACTACATGCATTCATTACAGAAATGATCGTGGATCCGAATACCAGCAGCGCCGCCTCGGAGAACAGCTATTGACGCTGCTTGTTGAACAGTGCCATTTATCGGGTATCAAGGATACCGACCTCTTTTGCGCGACGGGAAAAGCCGGCTTCTATCTGAAAAACGGCTTTGCCAGGCGCCCGGACGATGCGCCAGGCATGCAATACGCCAGGGCGCCGGGCGCTGATATTCCAGGCGCCAGCCCAGCCCCTGTTGCGCTGGATCAGATGAAGGGCCGGAAAGCCGCCTGAGCGCCGGCGCCGGCTCTATAGTCTGATGCCTATCTTCGCACCTGGCGACCATCACGCTTCCATGCGCACCCTGATCCTCGGTTTTGCCGCCGGCGCCGCGTGGCTGCAGACGCAGGCCAGCCTGCCGCCGCATGCGGGCGCGGCGCTGCTGGCTGTTGCCGGGTCAGCGATGGCGGCGGCCCTGCTGCTGCGCCGTCACGCGCACTGGCGCGCCGCTGTTGCGCTCGCTAGTGGCGTGGGACTGGGCTTTTACTGGGCGGCCTGGCTGGCCCAGGCCGCCATGGCGCCGCAACTGGCGCTGGCGGATGAAGGCCAGGACATCACCGTCACGGGCACGGTGGCCAGCCTGCCTTACCGTTTCGAGCAGGGCGTGCGCTTCAATTTTGCCGTGGAAAAGGCCGTGGGTGCAACAGTGCCACCGTTGATCGCCCTGTCCTGGTATGCGGGTTTTCGCGATGAAGTGGCGAACGCCGTGGGCGATGTGCAGCCGGGCGAGCGCTGGCGGCTGACCGTGCGCCTGCAGCGTCCGCACGGCAACGCCAATCCCATGGGCTTTGACTACGAGGCCTGGCTGCTGGAGCAGGGCGTGCGCGCCACCGGCTATGTGCGGCCGCAGCCGCGCGCCGATACGCCGAACGTGCGCCTGGCCGCCTTCGTGCCCGGTTTTGGCAATGTGGTGGAAGCGAGCCGCGCGGCGCTGCGCACGCGCATCGCGCGCAGCCTGGAAGGCCGGCAATACGCTGGCGTGATCGTCGCGCTGGTGGTGGGCGACCAGCGGGCCATTGCCCATGGGTAGTGACATTTAAGTCGGTAACTCGATTCTCCTATGAGCAAGGCATTTTCACGCTTCTCACTTTACATTTAAGTCGGTAAATGGCGATGTCTTGTCATAGCAGTGTTTTACATTTGAGTCGGTAACTGGGCACTCCCGACTTTAAAATCTATTTCAACGCTCGCCTTGTCCCCACGCAGGACTTGCCCACACTTCCTATGGAATACGACCCGTATAGCTTATGGCATAGAGGAAGGACACCGCAGGCGCTATATCTTGTAGCATTCGGTTGATACTTCGGGGGACATGTTCAATTGGCTTAAGAGTCTCGGTAGGGCAAGGGCAGAATCGCATGCTCCTGAGGAGAAAACACTGGCGCTGGCACGTCAGCCGACAACGAAAGATGCTTTTGCAGACGCTGCCTTGTCCACAGATTGGGTTGACGAATATCTCATCAGGGCGATACCTTGACGGAACGGCTTCAACGTTTTGTCTGAATAGGCGACGCAGCGCAACTTGAGCATCACGTTTCAGCAGCAGGAACGGCGCTCGTCAAAGAGCACTTGATTCTGCGAGTAGCCGGCATGCTCGTATTTGTACGCGAAAGATATGGCGACGAGGGTGACTATGCCATGCTCAACGATATTGCCGCGCGGAGGGCAACGCGCTAGAGCTAGAGGGCGCGAACCCGAACGGCACGCTAGGACGGAGTATCGACGTATATCGTAATTTACGGTCTCCGCAGCTTCACACGCTGAGATTCGAGTCCTCATCAGCAACTTTCGTCGCAGTTGACCCTCTGCTTTCTTCGATGCAAAGCAGGATTTTTTCAAGGGCACCATCTTTCATTAAGGCTCGGTGAAGAGCTATGACCATGTCTATCGAGACGGCGCCGTTCGCCACATTTTTCCAAGCAGTTTCCTCGGCAAGTTTTTCCAGTATCAAGTCCAGACGAGCGCGCGATGCTGGACTGGCTAAAAGTGTTCTGCCTCCGCTGGGAAGCTTGAAGATGTGTTCCCATTCCGCATCGGTCAATTTTGTGCTGCCGTTACCATGCCGCGCGACATCGCATCCATGGCCTCGAAACTTCTGCATAACGAACCTTGCTGTAGCGGGAACGCCAATGATAGGCGTCTCTTGGGGAGCGAGGCTCATTAACCGACATCTTGTTACGAAAAAGCTGGTGCCGAGTGGCATACCCGTGACTTCAACGTATGCGGTGGCCTTGGGTAGCGTAATGTCCAAGCGACCTTGCAAGCCAAATCGGTGAATGCTCCCCGCCATTTGGTGCGCTGAAGGGTAGGCCAGCATCCATGAGAGTCGTTGGTCAACAGCCTGTCTAGCGCGTGTATCTACCGGCTGTACTCGGTGAATGGCCAAGCACAATGCGGGAGGTGTGCTGTCAAAATCTAGGTAGCATATTCGCTCAAGCGCCTGAGGGCGAAACATTTCAGCTAGTAAGTGTCGGGATGGGCCGAAGAAGGCGCGCATCAAAGCTAAAGCTGGGACCAAGTAATCCCGACCCTTGATAGTCCACTTGTAGAGACTGTGTTTTGTCCAAAGCTCTGTAGTGGTCAACCCATCCCGGACACTATATTAAGTTTTTCTTCGACGACGGCCGGTGCCAGTCCCTGGTTGAACTGATGCGGCCGTATCCAGTTATACCGGTGCATCAGGTAATG
>NZ_JBNYXL010000001.1:0-816320 GCF_051380655.1 Janthinobacterium amylolyticum | reverse complement strand
ACATGCTCAAAGAATGGAACCATCACTACAACTGGCACCGGCCGCATCAGGGCATTGCTGGCAAAGCCCCAATGTCACGGCTCAGATCCGGCCAGAATAACCTCTTGCAACTTCACACCTAGTGCTGCTGGACGTGATGATGCCCGGCATGGACGGTTTTGAAGTGGCGCGCCGCATGCGCGAGCATCCCAGCGCAGAAAATGTACCCATCATCTTCGTCACCGCCCTTACCGACGACGCCGCGCGCCTGCAAGGCATGGAGTTGGGCGCGGTGGACTTCATTACCAAGCCAATCGACCCGGCCCAGCTGAAGCTGCGGGTCGACAACTTCATGCGCTACGTCGAGCTGCGCCGCCACCTGCAAGCCGATTACGACAACATGCTCGCCATCGCCCGCCTGCGCGATGACGTCGAGGCCATGACGCGGCACGACCTCAAGGGACCGCTGGCCGGCGCCATCGGCATAGTGCAGTCGCTGATCGACGCCGCCGACATGGACCGCCGACAGCTTGAGAATTTGCGGCTGGCCGAGCAGGCCATGCTGCAGGTGACCGACATGGTCAACCTGTCCACCGAGCTGTACAAGATCGAGACGGGAAAATACGTGCTCCATGCAGCGCCGCTGCCCATCAGCGACATGTTGCGGCGGGTGGTTGAGACGGCACGCGCCACTTACGCGGGTAAGCAGCTGGTGTTGGCGGTCGACACCGATTTCGATGTCGGCATCGACGCTCCGCTAGCGCTGGGCGATGCCATGCTGACCTATTCGCTGCTGAATAATCTGATCAAGAACGCCTGCGAGGCAGCGCCAGAGCGCACCCGTGTCATTGCCACGCTGTACACCGGAAGCCCGTTGCGCATCGAGATAGTCAACAAGGGTGTGATCCCGGAACCGATACGCGAACGCTTCTTTGACAAGTTCGTCACCGACGGTAAGTCCGGCGGCACCGGCCTGGGCACTTATTCGGCACGCCTACTGGCGCGCGCGCAATACGGCGAGGTGGCCTTCGCCGTCGATGACGAGCTCCAGACCACCACCCTGATTGTCAGCCTGCCGTCGGTGCCGCCCCCGGCCTAAGGCGAATCGCGCGGCGGCCTTGCTTGTCAGGCTGGCTGCACCACGGCATCAAGCGCTTCCAGCGCAGCGTCGAAGTCGAAGCGTTCAATTGCCTGGCTGACTTTGCGCAGCTGTCGCGCCAGCGGGTGGCCGGCGGCTTGCGATTCCAATGTCTCCAGCACATCCAGCGCGGCGGTGTCGCTGTCGGCCAGCAGCTTGCGCAGCTGGGCAAGTGTGGCGGCCGCGTCCGGCGGCAGGGCGGGAGCCGCTGCGATGGCCCCGGCCCGGGTGTTCTCTGCCGCTGCAGTATAGTTGCCCAGTGCCGCCAGGCCGAGCAGCACCGGCGCCAGTTCGTTTTCGACCGCCGTCAGCAGCACAGCCAGTTCGGCTTCGGCTACACCAGCTTTGCATGCCAGTTCCAGTGCGCTAGCTGTCGCCGCCACGCCTTTGGCACCGACGTTGCCGGCGGTGCCGCGCAAGGTGTGGGCTACCCGCGCCGCCGCTGTGGGGTCATCGCTTTGCCGCGCAGCCTCAAATTCCCCCCGCAGTCTAGCGTGGCCGTCGCGGAAGCGCACCAGCATGCGCAGGTAAAGGTCCTGCCGGCCCATGCTGGTCGCCAGGCCGGCGCGCTGGTCGATACCGGGGAGTTCGGCAGGTAGGGCCGCAACCACTTTGCCTGCGGAATCTGGCTGCCCCGCTGGGGGCGCTGCTAATGCCGACTGCGCCGGGCGGATCCACTTGCTCATGGTGGCGAACATGGCGGTGACGTTCAGCGGCTTGGAGATGTGGTCATTCATGCCGGCAGTCAACGCCATTTCGCGGTCGCCGGCCATGGCGTTGGCGGTCATGGCGATGATCGGCAGCTGAGCGTAGCGGGGTTGGGCGCGCAGGCGGCGGGTGGCTTCGTAGCCATCCATCACTGGCATCTGGCAGTCCATCAGCACGCCGTCGAAGGCGACGGTCCCGGCTTGAGCCAGTAGGTCCAGCGCCTGTTGCCCATCGCCTACGATGGTGAGCACGATGCCAGCGCTTTCAAGCAGCTCGCGCGCTAGCTCCTGGTTCATATCGTTGTCCTCGGCCAGCAGCAGGCGGGCGCCGGCCATGCGGGCCTGGTCGGCCGCGCTGCGGTCCTGTCGCTCTGCCTGGCGCGTTTCGGCCACCACGCCCTTGCCCAGTACCTCGCCGATTGCTTCGAGCAGCGTCGACGGGGTGACTGGCTTGGTCAGCACGGCTGGCAGCGCCACCTGCTGGAGCGCCGCCGCTTCCTGAGCGTCGTCCCGGCCGAAGGCAGTCACCATGATGACAGAAGGGATGTGAGTCACGGCGCCACTCTGCATGCGCTGCAGCGTTTCGACGCCGTCCATGCCCGGCATGCGCCAGTCCAGTAGCACCAAGTCGTAGGGCAGGCTTTTGCGCTCAGCCTCGACCATGGTGCGCAGCGCGCTGTGGCCGCTGTCGGCGAGGTCCACCTCCAAGCCGAAACTGCGCGCCATGGTCGACAAGATTTCGCGCGCGCTGGCGTTGTCGTCGACCACCAGCACGCGCAGGCCGAGCAGCTCGTCGGCGTGGAACATGCGGCGCGGCTGCACCTCGGTCTGGCGTCCGAAACGGGCGCTGAAGTGGAAGGTCGAGCCCTCGCCCGGCATGCTCTCGACCCAGATCCGGCCATCCATCAGCTCCACCAGCTTCTTGGAGATGGCCAGACCTAGCCCGGTGCCTCCGTATTTGCGCGTGGTCGAGCTGTCTGCCTGGCTGAACGAGTGGAACATGCGTTCGCACTGCTCGGCCGTCATGCCGATACCGCTGTCGCGCACCCAGAAGTGAAGCTCGACTTGATCCCCGGCGTCGGCAGCCATCTCGATCCCGACCACGATCTCACCGCGTTCGGTGAACTTGGCGGCGTTGTTGCCGAGGTTGACCAATACCTGACCCAGCCTCAGCGAATCGCCTACCAATGCGGTCGGCAGGTCGGCCGAAGTGGCGAACAGCAGTTCCAGGCCTTTTTCCTCGGCCTTCAGGCCGATCATGCTGGCGAAATTCTCCAGCACGTCCTCCAGCCGGAACGGGGCCTGCTCTATGTTCATCTTGCCCGCTTCGATCTTGGAGAAGTCAAGAATGTCGTTGATGATGCCCAGCAGGTTCTCGGCCGAGCGGTGCACCTTCTCGATGTAGTTGCGCTGTTTTTTGTCGAGATCGGTGCGTAGCGCCAGATGGCTCATGCCGATAATTGCGTTCATCGGCGTACGGATCTCGTGGCTCATGTTGGCCAGGAAATCGCTCTTGGCGCGCGTAGCGTCCTCGGCGATCTCCTTGGCGCGCAGAACCTCGGCCTCCGCCAGCTTGCGGTCGCTGATGTCGCGCACCGAGGCGCACACGCAAACGCCGCGCTCGGCGATAGCCGGCAGCCGCGACAGGCCGATCTCGACCGAGAAGCGGCTGCCATCCTTGCGCATACCGTGCAGGTCGGCGCCTGTCATGCCCATCTGGCGTGCCGTGCCTTGCTCGATGAAACCATTGCGCGAGCCGACGTGGCGCCCGTGCGCCTCCGGCGGCACCAGCGTTTCGATCGGCAAGCCGGCCAATTCGCCGGCCTCGTAGCCGAACAGCTGGTCGAGCTGCGGGTTGGTCATCATGATCAGGCCGTGCACATCGATTACCAGCATGCCGTCCGGCGCAGCCTCGATGATGCCGCGATACCAGGCCTCGGTGGCTTTCAGCACCACCTGCTGCGCTTCGAGTTCGATCGCCATGGCCTGCACCGCGTGGCTGCGTGCCTTGATTTCCAGCGACATCGCCAGTTTGGGCAGCAGCTCGTCCATCAGCACCCGGCCCGATTCGCTGGGAGCGTCGAAGCCGGCCAGCTCCAGCACGCCCATCAGGCGCTCGCCGTGCAGCAGTGGCAGCACCTGCAGGTGGCGTGGGCGCGACCGCCCCAGTTGCGAGTGAATCTGCACGTAGTCGTCCGGCAGGGCGTCGAGCCGGAGCGGCTGGCGGTCCTGCGCGCACTGACCCAGCAGGCCACTGCCCAACGCCAGTTGCGGCGCCGGCGGATGGTCCGGATCGGCGGCGTAGCTGGCGGCAAGGCGCAATGCGGCGGCGTTTTCGTCAAGCAAGTAGAGCGCGCCCTGGCCAGCCTGCACCAGCGGCGCGAGTAGCGTCAACAGGCGCTGCGCGGCCTGGTCAAGGCTGGCCGCTTGCTGCAGTTCGGCCTGGATCGAGGCTTCCTGCGACTTGATCCAGCGCTGCATGTCGAGCTGGCGCGATTCGACCTGCAACTTGGCGATGGCGCGGGCCAGGTCGCCCGTTTCGTTCTGGTAGTCAGTATGCGGAATCACGCTGTCTAGCTGGCCGGCGGCCAGCGCATCGACCGCCTCGCGCAGGCGGTTGACCGGGCGCCGGATCGAGATGCTGATCCACCAGGCGCATAGCAGCGCCACCGCCAGGCCACCGATCAGCAGGGCGTAGGTGAGGGTGCTGCTGGTGAGGGCGAATTGGCGAATCTGGTAGATGGTGCTGCGGGCGTTGGAATCCTTGACGGCGGCGATCTCGGCCATCTGCCGGTCGGCGGTGCGCATCGCATGCTGGAAGCGCTCGCTGTTGAGCAGGGCGTTGGCTTCGGCGTTGCGGTGCAGCCGCGCCAGTTCGATTGCCTCGTCGGCGATGCGCTCGGCGCGCGCCAGCATGCTTTCAAAGACGTTATGGCGTTGCTGGTTGTCGATGCGCAGCAGGGTGGCGCGGGCCTCGTCGACGGCAAAGTGTAGCTGCTCGCGCGTCTTGTCTAGCTGTTCGAGCGCCTTGTCGACGGCAACAGGGTCCGGGGCGTTGGCCACCTTGTGCAGCATTAGCTCGAAGCGGTTGAGCTGGATGCGGGCCTCCTTGACCTGTACGATGCCGATCATGCCCTCGCTGAGCAGGCGCTGCATGTCGCTACTCAACTGGTCTTGGGTGCGCAGGCTTTGCAACCCCAGCGCCAGGGCCAGCAGCAGCACTGCGCAAAAGCCGGCCGCAAGCTTCTGGCGCAGGCGCAGCCGTTCAAGATAAGCCAGGGGCGAACGCATGCCGGCGCTCACTGTGCAGGCAGGGTGTGTGCGATGGCGGCAGCCTGCTTGGCCATGTCCTGGTCGCTGTCGGCGTAGCGCGCGGCGATCTGCTGGAAGGCGGGCAGGTTGGCCAGGAAGGCGTCGCAGACGTCGGGATCGAAGTGCGAGCCGCGCCCCTCGGCGATGATCTGCACTGCCTTTTCATGCGGCATGCCTTCCTTGTAGACGCGACGACTGATCAGGGCGTCGTAGACGTCGGCCACCGCCATCAGCCGCGCCGAAATCGGGATGGCGTCGCCGGCCAGGCCTTCGGGGTAGCCGCTGCCGTCCCATTTTTCCTGGTGTGAGTAGGCGATCTCCTTGGCCAGGCGCAGGAAGTCGACGTCCATGCCCAGTTGTTGTTCGGCGTGGGCGATGGCGTCGCGCCCGAGCGTGGTGTGGGTCTTCATGATCTCGAATTCCTCGGGTTCGAAGCGGCCAGGCTTGAGCAAGATGCGGTCGGGGATGCCGATCTTGCCGATGTCGTGCAACGGCGCCGACTTGAACAAGAGCTTGATGGTGTCGGGGTCGAGGAAAGCGCGGAAGCGCGGATGCTCGCTCAGATGTTCGGCCAGCACCTTGACGTAGTGCTGGGTGCGGCGGATGTGGTTGCCGGTCTCGTTGTCACGCGTCTCGGCCAGCGAGGCCATGGCGTGGATCGTGACATCCTGGATCGCGCCCAGCTCGCGCGTGCGGCGCTGGACTTCCTGTTCCAGGTACTCGTTCTTGTCGCGCAGGAAGTCGGCCGCGTCTTTGACCTTGAGTTGGGTGCGTACGCGCGCCAGCACCACGGGCGGGCTGATCGGTTTGGTGATGTAATCGGCCGCGCCCAGCTCCAGACCGTGCGTCTCGTCCTCGCTGGAGGCCATAGCGGTCAAGAAGATGATGGGTATGTCGCGCGTGGCCGGGTCGCCCTGCAGTGCCTGCGCCACTTCGTGGCCGGTCATCCCAGGCATCATGATGTCAAGCAGGATGAGGTCGGGCGGCGGTGCATCGCGCGCGATGCGCAGTGCTTTCTCGCCGTTATTCGCTGCTTTGACCGTATAACTATCCTTGAGCAAGTTGGCCATCAACAGAAGATTATCCGGCGTGTCGTCCACGACAAGGATTACAGGCCTGATGGGACGGGTATAAGATGAGTTCATGCCTAAATGCTCCAATCAGGTCCGCACTAATTTGTTGCCTAGACTATATCTGTGTCCTGTGTGCAAGTAAACCGCATATTAGTTTTGCTATGCGAATCGCTCCCGTCCTACACTACATTCTCCGATCTCTAGGTATATATGGATTCCTCATCACTCAACATTTCGAAAATGACAGTGTGGGGAGGGTGCGCTTAGGGAGACCTCTGCCGCCAAGCTGAACTTCTGCTTTGAGGCCAGGCTGTGTGGAAACGCAGAAAAATTCTGGTTCTTCAAAAATCGGCCTCTCAAAACGCGCGCTACCCCGTTTTCTCGGTGGCGGGAATGGTAACCCTACCCACGAATATTTTGAGATTTGGAGTTTTCACCCAGCCTGGGGCGGAACCAGCCGCTCCCTGCCTCTGCTGGTGGCGTTACGGAAGTTGTCAGTTCAGGGACGACGTCGTTCGCAGCCATTTCGTTATCCCTTTGGATTAGTCGCAGCTATTCAGCGAAAAATCGTCGCAGCTTTTAGCAAAATCAAGTTGGCCTAGCCCTGTGCCGCAATACCTTTCGTCGCGTCTATTTCAGAAAGTCACAACACCGCTGGGAAGCGGCGTGATCTCAAAGGGCTGCTGGCAGCTTGCAGTTCCAAGGCAAGAAGTCATCAATCCGGTTGACGGGATGATCGGTGATATGCGTCAGCACGTGACGCAACCAGGCTTCGGGTGCGACACCGTTCAGCTTGGCCGTGCCGATCAACGAGTAGATCGCGGCGGCCCGTTCGCCGCCGCTGTCGGCGCCGGCGAACAGATAGTTGCGCCGACCAATGGCGACACCACGCAAGGCGCGTTCGGCCGCCGAGTTGTCAATCTCGATGGCGCCGTCGTCGCAGTAGCGCAGCAGCGCCGGCCAGAGCTTGAGCGCGTACAGGATCGCCGCCGCCGTGTCGGACTTGCGCGACAGCGTATCGAGCGTGGAGCGCAGCCAGTGCTCCAAGTCCTCGAGCAGCGGGCGCGAGCGGGCTTGCCGAACTTGTCGTCGTTCGTCGGGCGGCTTGCCCCGGATCTCGGCCTCGATCACATAGAGCTCGGCGATCCGGCGCAGCGCCTCGGTGGTCAGCGGCGTCGCGCGCGCCGCGTGCAGGTCGTGGAATTTGCGCCGCGCGTGCGCCCAGCAAGCCGCTTCCTGGATCGTGCCGTCTTCGAACAAAGCGTTGAAGCCAGCGTAGGCATCGGCTTGCAGCACGCCCTCGAACTTGGCCAAGTGGGTTTGCGGATGGATGCCCTTGCGGTCGGGCGTGTAGCCAAACCAAACCGCCGCTGGCGTGGTGTCGCCGGCGGGCCGGTCATCGCGCACGTAAGTCCACAGACGGGCCGTCTTGGTTTTGCCATTGCCGGGCGCCAGCACCGGGATCGGCGTGTCGTCGGCATGCAGCTTCGACGCCGTCAGCACGTGGCGGCGAATGGCATCGACCAACGGACGCAGCAATGCGCTAGCGGCGCCGACCCAGTCCGCCAGCAGCGCACGATCGAGGTCGACGCCTTCGCGGGCGTAAATGACGGCCTGGCGGTACAGCGGCAGATGATCGGCGAACTTCGCAACCAGCACATGCGCCAGCAGGCCGGGGCCGGCGATGCCGCGCTCAATCGGCCGGCTTGGCGCCGGCGCCTGGACGATGGCGTCGCAGCAGGAGCACGCCAGTTTCGGACGAACATGGCGGATCACGCGGAAGCTGGCCGGCACGAACTCCAGTTGCTCGGCCACGTCCTCGCCCAGCGGCCGCAGGCCGCCGCCACAAGCCGGGCAAGCATCGGCCGGCGGCGCATACACCTTTTCGTCTCGCGGCAAATGATCGGGCAACGGCCGGCGCACAGACTTCTTTCGCGGCGCCTGGTCGGCCGCCGGCATCTCGCGCGCCGCCTCGGCCTCGTCGGCTTGCAGGTCTTCCAGTTGCAGCTCCAGCTGCTCGATTTGATGATCCAGCTTTTCCGATTTGCGGCCGAATTGCATGCGCCGCAATTTGGCGATCTGCAGCTTGAGGTGCTCGATCTCGACGGCGCGCGTGTTCAGCTGTTCGCGCAGCCCTTCAACCACCTCGTTTTGAGCGAGCAGCAGCACCTTCAAGGCGGCGATGTCGTTGGGCAGGTCGGCTGGGCTGAGCATGTGCCAAGTTTACGCGAGCCTTGTGTCGTTTACAAGGCCGACGTTGGTCTCCAGGTCCGTTCCGGCCGCCGCCAGTCGATGCCTTCAAGCAGCATCGACAGTTGCGCCTGCGTCAACGCCACCGAACCGTTGGTAGCCTGCGGCCAGATGAAGCGACCACGCTCAAGCCGCTTGGCCAGCAGGCACAGGCCATCGCCGCTCCACCACAGGAGTTTGATGAGGTCGCCGCGCCGGCCCCGGAACACGAATACGTGGCCGCTGAACAGATCTTCCTCCAGCGCCGTCTGCACTTTGGCAGCCAGGCCGTTGAAGCCGGAGCGCATGTCGGTGGTGCCGGCGGCAAGCCATACCTTGGTGCCGGCGGGCAGGCCGATCATCGTAGAACCCGATCGAGCACCTGCGCCAGCGCGGCCGCGTTGGGCTGGCCTTCGATTCGCACGCGCACTTCGCCCAGCTCCAGCATGATCGTGCCGTCGGCGTCGGCGTCGGCGGTGGAGTTGCCCGGAGCAGGCGCCGTTGGCGCCAGCACCACTGGCAATAGGCCATCGTCGCGAATCAACGCAGGCACGCCGAGGCGTCCTTGTTGATAGAGGCGGCGCCAGCTAAACACCTGGTTGGCGTTGACGCCGTGTTCGCGTGCAATGCGAGCCACCGAGACGCCCGGTTCCAGCGACAACGCCACCAATGCGCGCTTGAACTCTAAAGAATGCTGCCGATAATGGCCGCGCGCATTCGTCGAAGTGATTGGTTGAAAATTTGTGTCCATAATCAGAATTTGTGGGCACAAATGCTGTGCCAAAATTCGATCATGAATGACGGTGGTCAGGGAGTCCAGACGGCGCTGGGAAGACGCTTACACTCAAATTGCCGTAAGGAATATTTAACATTTGGTTCTTACTGTCCATTTCCACGGTGAGGGTATAAATAAGGGTATTTTTTGTGTTAAGTAGTTGATTTTAAAGTTAATTTTAGGTGCCTGGAAACCTCGGCGGTGTGAGGGTATCTGGGCCTCGTCGATGGTGGTCAAGGTGACTTTTTCGTACTCAGTGATTGATTGTTTGAAATTCGTCCGGTGCCGGTACAGACTTGTGAATGAATGGGAGGTGCCCATGTTGACCGATACGAAATTGAAAAATCTGAAACCTGCAGAAAAAGCCTACAAGGTGCCGGATCGTGATGGTACGTCCCCTTACATTTTGCCGTCGCGCTATGACCCAGATGTGCCGATGAATGGCGCTTCGCTCAATCGTATTCTGGTGTCTGTCTGCGCCATGGCGCGACACTGCGGGAAGCCGCTGGCCGACTTTTCGCCGCATGATTTGCGGCGAACGGCATTGACCCTGCTGCATGAAGCCGGTTACAACACCGATTGGATCGAAAAATGTCTCGCACACGAGCAGAAGGGAGTGAGAGCTGTGTACAACAAGGCTGAATACTCAGTCCAGCGCCTGAGCTAGTCCGGTTTTCATGGACATTCTAATAGGGGACAATGTGCCCTGCAGGATACTCATGAAGAAGAAACAACTGCCTTCGAAGCGGGAGATCATTCCCACTTCACCGGAATCAACACCGAAGTGGCGCGCCACATTCACAGATGCATTCAAGCGCGATGCGGTATCACGGCTGCGCGCAGGCAATCAACGCGCCACTGATTTGGCGGTAGAGCTAGGGCTATGTCGCAACCAGCTCTATAGATGGGCGAAGAAGCTCGATGAGCAATCCTTGGAGGAAGCCTTGCGTTTGCCGGGCCGGCCGCCGACTGGCAACCTGAGCGAAATCGAACAGTTACTAAGAAAGATTATCCTTTAAAGAAATGAAAATTAATTATGGTGTTATGAATGCGCAGATTGGGATTGGCCCTGGATTGAAAATATTCAATGATAATATACTTATGATTGAGAAGGTTGGGGAAGGGGAATCGAGGAAATGACGATTTACAGTGATGGCTTGAATGAGGGTCATTGTTTTAAGGTCGTATATTCTTTGTTTAATTTTCTTGAGAGGGAGAAGAAGAATGGTGGGCGTGAGGATTTGTTTGAGGATGAGGGGGATGATAATTTTAAAACTTTTGGTGTATTTGGTTCTGCGCGTTGGAAGGAATATTTAAGGGTGGGGGAAATTCCAACGGTGCTTGTCTCTGGTGTTATTGGACGTACTTTTTTTTCTGGACAAGATGATCGTCTTGATGGCGAGGTCAATGCCTTTAATTTTTTTATGGATAATGGCTGTGTGGTAAAGGAGGGGGTATATTGCAATGAAAAAGAAGATTTTTTCTTTATAAAGAAGGGTGTAGAATAAGAATTCTTTATGCTTTTGATTTTCCTGAATATTTACCTCTTAAGAATGACTGCAATTACTCTGATGCAGTTGTTGTTAAGGTTGAAATGCTTCTCCTGTGACAGATAAGCGCGTACCATTGCCTCGTTTCTGTCGCTATAGCAGGCGTGATATTGCGCGAGTGACAGTGTGACCGAGCGGCGCTGCTGCCTTGGCGTATCTTTGAATGCATCGGAACGCTGCGATTGCTGATGTGCCGAAACGAAGTCGTCATCGCCCAGAAGCATCTGGTGGCAGGTACGGGCGAGCGGACTAGTTTCGCTCATCCCGGCAGGGACGAACCAAGAATAGTTGGCGACCGCCTGGTCGCGCGTGGTGCCAGACTGGCTCAAGGTCCAGTCACGTGTCTACCAGCATGGAGGCGGTGCATTGTCCAAAACGTAGTGATCGCTGCTCCAGTGCCAGTCGTCGGGTGATGCCGCCATGTGCGCACGGACTTGATTCAAGATGATGCGGCTGGCCAATTCCAGCAGATAATTTTCTTTCTGTACCAAGATGGCTTTGTAACGGTTTTGCAAGACGTGCCCGACAAGCCTGTGGCGTCGATTGAAATGCTGGGTATAAACGCTAGATGCTTTATCGTATGTGTCACCGTGCGGAGGAGGTAATTTTTTATGGACGTTTTAATTATGGATAGTCCTGTTGATTTTGATGTTTGGTGCAGCATAGAGGATGGTAGTCAAAAGCTTGCGGCGACCTGGACTGCAAATTTTAATTCTCTACATATAATCGAATCATTCAAAATTGTTCGTAATTCTATGAAAATAGATGGCTGTATACAAATTTTCATGAGGTGTGGCTTGGATGATATTCCTGGTTTGCTGTTGAAGCTTCCGGATTTTGTGCAGAAACACACTTTTATTATTACCCAGTCTTCTTATCGTCCCTCAGATTGCCCACGATACTGCGAGATCCATTCACTTCGATATGTCACTCAACTATGTCCGGTTTGCAATGGTTTTTATATAAGCAATGTTGCTAATGGGAAGCGATTTATCGCGTCGAAAATTGAGATCGAGCGGAGGCTGATAGAGAGAGGCAGCTTAGGACTGGGTAACACGTAGGGCTGGTAGGGCAGGGGCCAGGTCTGTCTTTCGTATACGTCCACAGCCATAACGGCGACCGGGAGCGAGGTCAGGCCGGCACTGGCGGGTCGATTTGCGTCCCTCGGGCGATGGGCGACGTCCCATGCATAAGCCAGGCGGTGCTGACGCCAAGGGCAGCGGCAATTTTCTCTGCCGCTTCCATAAGAAGTTTGGCTTTGCCTGATTCATAGCAATACAGTTGCGTGGGATTGATGCCCGCCAGTTCGGCAAGTAGCACTTGTGACATGTGAAGATCCTCACGGCAGCTTTTGAGTCGCTCAGAAATATGGGTGTTACCAGACATACATAGTGCCTTTCAATATACATCGCTCGTGAGTGACCGGCTGTGACGCACATGTCGCCGCCATCATGAAGGAACGAGAGCGCTTTGCCAGCCACAATCTGGTCAACGGCAATGATTCTACCGCCTGGGAGCGACAGCGCGTCATCCCTTTTCTCGTATTCCTTCCGGTGGCCCTGGATCAATGGCAGCAGCCAAGCCGGCGAATATGGCTTAGAGCCTGATACCGGGCCGCAGCAAGGTTGCGGCATCAAAGCGCACAGCGTGCAGATCCATCAGCGCTTCGTTGACCTGTGGCAGCGGATAGATCAATGGCGCCGTTTACTGGTGGTAATGTGATAGTTAAAAAACAGTTACCTAGTGCATAAAGTTCTCAAGAAATAAATAAAATTGCCATGCGGAAATAATTATTTTATAATCTACTTAAGAAAATAATTACGTAAGGCAACATATGCACCTGCGCTTGACGCCATGGTGCGGTGTATTTTTGTTTAGCGGTACCTTGTGTGCCGCCGTGTCCGCGCAGACCCGTCCTGAAATCGCGCCGCCCCTTCCTGCCACGCCTGGCCTCAGCCAGCGCGACGATGCCAGCCAAGAATTGATACGCCAGCAAGAACGTGAACGCCTCCTGCGCCAGCAGCAGGAACGCACGCCCGACGTGCGCCTGCTCGACGCGCCCGCTGCCGCGTCCGCCAATCGCCTGCCCGATGGCGAATCGCCGTGTTTTACCATCGATCATCTGGAACTGCGGGGCGAGGGCGCTGCGCAGTTCCAATGGGCGCTGGCCGCCGCCGGGCGCGACGATCTGGGCGCGCCGGATTCTCCGCTGGGACGCTGCCTGGGCACGCAGGCCATCAATGCGCTGATGGGGCGGCTGCAGAACGCCATCATCGCGCGCGGCTACGTCACCACGCGCGTGCTGGCCGAGCCGCAAGACCTGAGCCGTGGCACCCTGGCCCTGAGCGTGATACCGGGACGCATTCGTCAGATCGGTTTTGCGCCCGGCACGCATCCCCGCGCCACATGGTGGAACGCCGTCCCGGCGCGGCCGGGCGACTTGCTCAATGTGCGCGACACGGAACAGGCGCTGGAGAACTTCAAGCGCGTGCCGACGGCCGAAGCCGATATCCAGATCATGCCGGCCGACGGCGGCAATGCCAGGCCGGGCGAGAGCGACCTGCAAATTCAATGGAAGCAGGGCTTGCCATTTCGCCTGGCGCTGGGCCTCGACGATGGTGGCTCGCGCTCGACAGGCAAGCTGCAGGGCAGCCTGACCCTGTCGTACGACCACTGGCTGACCCTGAACGACCTGTTTTACCTGAGCCTGAATCAGAACGTCGACGGCGACCGCAACGGTCCGCGCGGCACGGCCGGCATGGTGGCCCACTATTCGATTCCCTACGCCTACTGGCTGCTGGCCTTCACGGTGAGCGACAGCCATTACCACCAGTCCGTGGCCGGCATCAGCCAAGACTATAACTACAGCGGCGCCAGCCAGAACAAGGAAGTCAAATTGTCGCGTCTGGTGTACCGCGATGCCTCCCGCAAGACGACGCTGTCCCTGCGCGGCTGGCAGCGTTCCGCGCAAAATTTCATCGACGATACGGAAGTGGAAGTGCAGCGCCGCCGCATGGCGGGCTGGGAACTGGGTATCGGCCATCGCGAATTCCTGGGCCAGGCGACGCTGGACCTGAACCTGCAATACCGGCGCGGCACGGGCGCGATGGACGCGATGGCGGCGCCCGAGGAAGCGTTTGGCGAGGGGACGTCGCGTTTCAAACTGATCCTGGCCGATGCGGCCCTCTCGGCGCCGTTCAAGCTGGCCGGCCAGCCGCTGCGCTACTCGGGCAGCTGGCGCATTCAGCACAACCGCACGCCGCTGGTGCCGCAGGACCGCTTCGCCATCGGTGGACGCTACACGGTGCGCGGCTACGACGGCGAAAGCAGCCTGTCTGCCGAGCGGGGCTGGCTGCTGCGCAACGAGCTGGGCGTGCCGCTGGGCAGCAGCGGCCAGGAAGCGTATGCCGGCCTGGACTACGGCGAAGTGTCGGGACCGTCCGCCGCCTGGCTGATCGCCCGCCGCCTGACCGGCGGCTTCGTCGGCTTGCGCGGCCAGTGGCTGGGAGTGCAGTACGACGCCTTTGTCGGCTGGCCCGTGCGCAAACCCGAGCTGTTCCGCACGGCCAGCCACACGGCCGGCTTCAGCCTGAACGCCAGTTATTAAGAAATAACAATCTAAGACGCCGCCATCCGCCAGCCGTTCTTCCATTTATTGCATTATTTGCTAGTCAGTAGGACATGTCATGAACAAGAACCTGTACCGCATCATCTTCAACAAACGCCGTGGCCAGCTGATGGTCGTCGCCGAGAATGCTTCTTCGCAAGGCAAAGCGGCCAAGGGGGAGGGCAGCCTGGACAGCGGCGTATTTCAGGGCGATGGCGGTGGCGGGATCAATGGCAAGTTGCGGCCGCTGGCCTTGGCCATATTTGGCGCGCTGGGCATGGTGGCTTTTGTGTCCGGCCCGGCCATGGGGCAGATCGTTGCCGACCCGAACGCGCCGGGCAGGCAGCGTCCGACGGTGGTGCAAAGCGCGAATGGCGTCACGCAGGTGAATATCCAGACGCCAAGCGCGGCGGGCGTCTCGCGCAATACCTACAGCCAGTTCGACGTGACGGCGAATGGCGCGATTCTGAATAACAGCCGCGGCAACGTGCAGACGCAGACGGGCGGCTGGGTACAAGGCAACCCATGGCTGGCCGGCGGCAGCGCGCGCGTCATCCTCAATGAAGTCAATTCGGCCAACCCCAGCCAGCTGCGCGGCTATGTGGAGGTGGCGGGCCAGCGCGCGGAAGTGGTCATCGCCAATCCGTCCGGCGTGGCCATCGATGGCGGAGGCTTCATCAATGCCAGCCGGGTCGTGCTGACGACGGGTACGCCAATTCTCAATGGCGGCAGCCTGGACGGTTACATGGTGCAGCGCGGCGTGGTCAGCATCAACGGGCGCGGCCTCGACACGTCGCTGAGCGATTACACGGCCATCCTGGCACGCGCCGCGCAGATCAACGGCGGCATCTGGGCGCAGGAATTGAAATTGGTGACGGGTAGCAATCAGCTCGATGCGGCACATGGCGTGGCCGGTGGCATTGCCGCTACGGGTTCCACTCCAGCCTACGCGCTGGACGTGGCGCAGCTGGGCGGCATGTATGCTGGCAAGATTACCTTGATCGGCACGGAAGCGGGCCTGGGCGTGCGCAATGCGGGCGTGATGGCGGCCACGGCCGGCAACCTGGTGCTGCAATCGAATGGCTGGTTGAGCAACAGCGGCAATATCCAGTCGGCCGGCGCGGGCAGCCAGACCAGCATTGCCGTGACGGGCGACGTGGCCAACAGCGGCACAGTGTATGCGGGCGGCGACAGCCAGGTACAGGCGCAGGGCAATATTGCCAACAGCGGCGTGATTGGCGCGCAGAATCATGTCGAGGTGCACGCCACAGGCGCGGCTTCGCGTATCGATGCCACGGCTGGCTCGGTGCTGGCGGCGGGCCTGAATCTGGACAATACCTTGACCGCCAGCGGCAAGCTCAATGTTTCTGCCGGCGACAGCATTGCCGCGCACGGCACGGCCGTGGCCGGTGGTGATGGCAGCCTGGCGGCGCGCCGACTTGATCTCGCCGATGCGCAAGTGTCGGGAGCGAATATCAGCCTGCGCGCCAGCGCTGGGGACCTCGACGCCAGCCGCGCGCAGGTCAGCGCGCGCGAACGCCTGCAGCTGGACGCGGCAAGTACCGTGCGCAACGATGGTGGACAATTGACGGGCCAACAGCTGGGGCTGAATGCGCACGACCTGTCGAACGTGGGTGGCCAGATCACGCAACTGGGTGGCAGCGATTTGGCGATTCAATTGCCGGGCACCCTGGACAACACGCGCGGCGTCATCGCCACGAATAGCCAGGCCTTGCGCCTGCACGCCGCCAGCCTGAGCAATCAGGATGGCCAGATCCAGCATGCGGGCACGGGTGCGCTGGAGATCGGCGCGGGCCAAATCAACTTGCAGCGCGCCAGCATCATCAGCAACGGCGCCATGGCGCTGACGGGAGAGAAGGTCGACCACCGCGATGCGCGCACGGTGGCGGGGCAGCTCAGCATCAATGCCGGTACCTTGGACAACCGGGGCGGCAGCCTGGCGCAGAGCGGCCAGGGGGCGACCGGCGTGCAGGTGCGCGGCGGGCTGGACAATCGCGGTGGCGCGCTGGAGAGCAATGGCGCGTTGACGGTGCAGGCGGGCAGCGTACAAAACCAGAAGGGCCGCATCGTCTCGGCCACGGATGTAGTGCTGTCGACGGGCGTGCTGGACAACACCGAAGCGACCCTGGCGGCCGGCGGCAAGCTGCGCCTGGACAGTGGCGACGTCGACAACACGCGCGGCCAGATCCAGGCGTTGGCGGACGATGCGGCCTTGACGGTCGCAAAGTTGAACAATACGGCTGGCAGCGTGTTTGCTGGTGGCAATCTTACTACCCAAGCCAGCGAAGTGCTCAACAGCGGCAACGTGTATGCGGCCGGCAGCCACGCGCTGCAGGTGAGCGGCGCGATCAGCAACAGCGGCGTGATCGCGGCGCAGGGCGATAACCGCATTGACGCCAGCCGCATCGACAGCGCGACCGGCAGCCTGCTGGGAGCCGGCATCCGCGCCGACGGCAGCCTGGCCGGCAGTGGTCAGTTGCAACTGACGGCCACGCAAGCGATCAGCGCCCATGGCCAGAATTTGGCGGCCGGCAAGACCAGCATGCACGCCACCGTTATTGACCTGAGCGGCAGCCAGACGGGTGGCGCGGCCATCGAGTTGCACGCCGGTACCGGCCATGTTGTCACCGATGGCGCACTGGTGACGACCACGGGTTTGCTGTCCGTGACGGCGGCCGGCAGCAGCCAGGCGCTGTCGAACGTGCGCGGCACCTTGAGCGCGGGCCAGCTGGAAGTGAAAACGGGATCGCTGGACAACCGCGGCGGCACGTTGATCCAGACGGGCACTGGCGATACGAAATTCACAGGCAGCACCCTGGACAACACGGGCGGCCGCATTGCCGTCAACAGCGCCAACCTGGCGTTGACGGCGGAACAGCTGACTAACCGCGACGGCAGCATCGAACACGCGGGCACGGGCAACTTGCACATTGAGACAGCGCGCTTCGATGATGAGCGCGGCAAGGTGACAGGCAATGGCCTGGTCGACATTCATGCGGGTATGATCGACCACCGTCATGCCGTCACGTCCGGGCAGCAGGTCACAGTGCAAGCCGGTCAGCTGGACAACCGCGACGGCACCGTGCAGCAGACGGGCGCCGGACAGATGCGCGTGGACGTGGCGCAGGCGCTGGACAATACGCGCGGCAGCATTGCGGGCAATGGCAGCGTGCAGGTGCAGGCTGGCGTGCTGGAAAACAGCAAGGGCCGTGTCACCTCGGCGGCGGCCGCTTCTGTCGTCAGCAAAGATGCGCTGAATAATACCGATGGCGTTATTGCCGCAACCACTGGCCTGCAAGTGAGCGGTACTGCGCTGGACAACACGCGCGGCGTATTGCAGGCGGACAATTTACGTCTGGACGCTGTGACCTTGCTGAACCAGCAGGGAACAGTGAGCGCCGGTACGGACCTGACAGCGAAAGTGAGCGGTGACCTGAACAACGCTGGCCTGCTGTACGCGGGCCGTAACCAGCAACTGACGGCCGGTGGCTTGCTGAGCAACACGGGATCGATTGCTACCGTCAACAACACCCATATTACCGCTGGCAAAGTCACCAGCAGCGGCTTGCTGGGCGCCGGCGTCAAAGCGGACGGCAGCCTGGGTACGGCAGGCGACTTGACCATCAACGCCGATGGCGTGCTGCAGGCGAGCGGACAGAACCTGGCTGCGGGCAGTGCGACGCTGAGGGGGTCCAGTGTGGATCTGTCGAACAGCCAGACGGGTGCGGCAAACATCGCCATCACGGCAACTACTGGCGATGTCGTGACGAATAAAGCCGTCATCTCGGCCAGCAATCTGCTGGCCATCACCGCCAACGCAAATAACGCCCAGTCAATGATGAACAGCCAGGGCCAGCTGGTGGGCGGACAGTTGCAGCTGAACGTGGCCAATCTGAACAACGCCAGCGGCGAGATCGTGCAGACGGGCACGGGCGATACCGTCATCACCACCGGCAAACTCGACAACACGGCGGGCCGCATCGCCGCCAACAGCGCGAACCTGGCCCTGAATGCGACAGTCTTGACGAACATCAATGGCAAGCTGGAGCATGCCGGCGCGGGCATCCTGGCGATTAACGCAGGGCAATTCAACAACCAGTCCGGCAAGATCACGGGCAATGGCAAGCTGGATATCACGGCAGTGACCCTGGATCACCGCAATGCGACGACGGTGGCGAACCAGCTGACCATCAACGCTGGCAGCCTGGACAATCGCAGCGGCAGCCTGGCACAGACGGGCGCCGGACGGATGACGGTGAGCGCTACCGGCCAGCTGGACAACACGGGCGGCAAGATCGAGGGCAATGGCGATGCGCTGGTCAACGCTCAGGTATTACTGAACAGCAAGGGCCGCATCGTGGCGGCGCAGGATGCCGTATTGAACGTGGGCAGCCTGGATAATACGCAAGGTACGGTGGCGGCGGGCCGTCACCTGAACCTTTCCGGTGGCGATATCGACAATACCAAGGGCCAGCTGCAGGCCGTGGCGGGTAACGCCATCTTGAATGTGGCGAACTTGAACAATACTGCAGGCAATGTATTTGCCGGCGCCAACCTGAACGTGACACTGGCCAGCCTGAACAACACGGGCAGCCTGTACGCAGCCGGCAACCAGACCTTGAACGCCAGTGGCGCCATCGTCAACACGGGCGTGATCGCCGCACAGGGCAACAGCAGTATCACGGCAAAGACCTTCGACAGCAGCGCAAGCAGCTTGATTGGCGCGGGCATGCAGGCTGATGGCAAGCTGGACACAAGTGGCGACCTGACGATCAGCACAACACAGGCGCTGGCCGCGCATGGCCAGAACCTAGCGGGAGGCAAGGCAACCCTGACAGGCGCCAGCGTAGACTTGGCAGGCAGTCAGACCAGCGCCGCGAACATCGGCCTGACGGCAACAACGGGTGACGTCAACACGAATAAGGCGGTCATGACAACGGCGGGCACGCTGAATGTGACGACGAGCGCCTCCCTGCACAACACGGAAGGTACTTTGCAGGCGGGGCAGTTGGATCTGCACGTGGGCAATCTGGACAACGCCAAGGGCACCATCTTGCAGACAGGCACGGGTGACACGAGCATCGTCACCGGTAGGCTGGACAATACAGCAGGCCGCATTGCCGTCAACAGCAAAGACTTGAACATCGATGCGGCCATGCTGACGAACCGCGAAGGCAAGATCGAGCATGCCGGCACGGGCATTTTGTCCGTGCCGGCTGGCGTGCTGGACAACAGCAAGGGCCGCATCACCTCGGCTGCATCGGCCGACATCGTCAGCAAGGGCGTCCTGAATAATACCGATGGGGTGATGGCAGCGACTGCCGATTTGCATGTGGGTGGCGTGAATATCGACAACACGCGCGGCGTGTTACAGGCAGACAATTTGCGTCTGGATGCTGTGACCTTGCTGAACCAGCAAGGCACGATCAGCGCCGGCACGGACTTGACGGCGAAAGTGAGCGGTGACCTGAACAACGCGGGCCTGCTGTACGCGGGCCGCAACCAGCAACTGACGGTGGGTGGCTTGCTGAACAACACGGGATCGATTGCTTCCGTCAACAACAGCCATATTACGGCGAGCAAAGTCACCAGCAGCGGCTTGCTGGGCGCTGGCGTGAAAGCGGACGGTAGCCTGGGTACGACAGGCGACTTGACCATCAATGCGGATGGCGTGTTGCAGGCGAGCGGGCAGAACCTGGCGGCAGGCAGTGCGACGCTGACGGGTTCCAGTGTGGATCTTTCGGGTAGCCAGGCGGGCGCAGCAAACATCGCCATCACGGCAAATACTGGCGATGTCGTGACGAACAAGGCCGTGATTTCCGCCAGCAACGTGCTGGCCATCACGGCCAACGCGGCCAACGCGCAGTCGCTGGTGAACAGCCAGGGCCAGCTGGTAGCCGGTCAGTTGCAGCTGAATGTGGCCAACCTGAACAACGCCAACGGCGACATTGTGCAGACGGGCACGAGCGACACTGTCATCACCACTGGAAAACTGGACAACACGGCCGGCCGCATCGCCGTCAACAGCGCGAACCTGGCTTTGAACGCCGCGGTATTGACGAACATCCATGGCAAGCTGGAACACGCGGGCGCCGGCATCCTGGCTATCAACGCAGGCCAGTTCAACAACCAGTCCGGCAAGATTACGGGTAATGGCAAGCTTGATATCACGGCGTCGGCCTTGGACCACCGCAATGCCACCACCATCGCCAATCAGCTGACGGTTAACGCGGGCAGCCTGGACAACCGCGCCGGCAACCTGGCCCAAACGGGTAGCGGCTTGATGAGTATCAATGCGACCGGCTTGCTGGATAACACTGGCGGCAAGATTGAAGGCAATGGCGATACGCTGGTGAAAGCGGATACGTTGCGGAACAACAATGGCCGCATCGTGGCGGCGCAGGATGCTGCGTTGAACTTCGGCAGCCTGGACAACACGGATGGCACGGTGGCGGCTGGGCGTCATCTGGCACTGTCAGGCGATGATGTCGACAATACAAAAGGTCAATTGCAGGCCGTGGCGGGCAACGCCACCTTGAACGTGGCGAACTTGAATAATACCGCAGGCAACGTGTTTGCCGGCGCCAACCTGAACGCCACCTTGGCTAGCCTGAACAACACCGGCAGCCTGTATGCGGCTGGCAATCAGACCTTGAACGCCAGTGGCGCTATCTTGAACACGGGCGTGATCGCGGCGCAGGGCAACAACAGTATCACGGCAAAGACCCTCGACAGCAGCGCAAGCAGCTTGATCGGCGCGGGCATGCAGGCCGATGGCAAGCTGGGCACAACCGGCGACCTGACAATCAGCACAACGCAAACGCTGGCCGCGCATGGCCAGAACATGGCGGCGGGCAGCGCCAATCTGACAGGTGGCAGCGTGGATCTGGCTGGTAGCCAGACCAGCGCGGAGAACATCGGCCTGACGGCCACTCAGGGCGATGTCGGCACGAACAAGGCGGTGGTGATGACGCCAGGCACGTTGAATGTGACGACCAGCGCCGCGTTGCACAACACTGACGGTACCTTGCAGGCGGGCCAACTGGATCTGCATGTGGGCAATCTAGACAACACCAAGGGCACCGTCTTGCAAACGGGCACGGGTGATACCGGCATCCAGACGGGCAATCTTGACAACACGGCCGGCCGCATCGCCGTCAACAGCACGAACTTGAATATCGATGCCGTCAAGGTTACGAACCAGGATGGCAAGATCGAGCATGCGGGCACGGGGACGCTGAATGTGCAGGCGGGTATGCTGGACAACAGCAAAGGCCGCATCACGTCGGCGGCAGCAGCTTCTGTCGTCAGCAAAGGTGTGCTGAACAATACCGATGGCGTGATGGCAGCGACTGCCGACTTGCATGTTGGCGGCGTGAATATCGACAACACGCGCGGCGTCTTGCAGGCGGACAATTTACGTCTGGATGCCAGCACCTTGCTGAACCAGCAGGGTACGGTGAGTGCCGGCACGGACCTGACGGCGAAAGTGACCGCTGACCTGAACAACGCGGGTCTGCTGTATGCGGGCCGCAACCAGCAACTGACGGTGGGCGGCCTGTTGAATAACACGGGATCGATTGCTTCCGTCAACAACACCCATGTTACGGCTGGAAAAGTCACCAGCAGCGGCCTGCTGGGCGCGGGTGTCAAAGCCGATGGCAGCCTGGGCTCGGCTGGTGATCTCACGGTTAATGCCGATGGCGTGCTGCAGGCGAGCGGCCAGAACCTGGCGGCGGGCAATGCCGTGCTGACGGGCGCGAATGTGGACCTGTCGGGCAGCCAGACGGGCGCAGGAAATATCGTCATCACCGCACGCAGCGGCAATGTACTGACGAACAAAGCCGTCATCTCGGCCAGCAATGTGCTGGCCATCACGGCCAATGCAAACAACGCCCAGTCACTGGTGAACAACCAGGGCCAGTTGGTGGCAGGACAGTTGCAGCTGAACGTGGCCAATCTGAACAACGCCAGCGGCGACATTGTGCAGACGGGCACGAGCGACACCGTTATCACCACTGGAAAATTGGACAACACGGCCGGCCGCATCGCCGTCAACAGCAATAATCTTGCCCTGAACGCGACGGTGTTGGCGAACATCAATGGCAAGTTGGAGCATGCTGGCGCTGGTGTGCTGGCCATCAACGCGGGCCAGTTCCACAACCAGTTCGGCAAGATCACGGGCAATGGCAAGGTCGACATCACTGCTGCAACGCTGGATCACCGCAATGCGATGACGGTGGCCAATCAGCTGACCATCAACGCCGGCAGTTTGGACAACCGTGCCGGTAGCCTGGCACAGACGGGTACCGGACTGATGACGGTGGCGGTTACCGGCCAGCTGGACAACACGGACGGTAAGATCGAGGGCAATGGCGATGCGCTGGTAAGGGCCTCCACCTTGCTGAACAGCACGGGCCGCATTGTGGCGGCGCAGGATGCCGTATTGAACGTGGGCAGCCTGGATAATACGCAAGGTACGGTGGCGGCGGGCCGTCACCTGAACCTTTCCGGTGGCGACATCGACAATACCAAGGGCCAGCTGCAGGCAGTGGCGGGTAACGCCATCTTGAATGTGGCGAACTTGAACAATACCGCAGGCAATGTATTTGCCGGCGCCAACCTGAACGTGACGCTGGCCAGCCTGAACAACACGGGCAGCCTGTACGCAGCCGGCAACCAGACCTTGAACGCCAGTGGCGCCATCGTCAACACGGGCGTGATCGCCGCACAGGACAACAGCAATATCACGGCAAAGACCTTCGACAGCAGCGCAAGCAGCTTGATTGGCGCGGGCATGCAGGCTGATGGCAAGCTGGGCACAAGTGGCGACCTGACGATCAGCACAACACAGGCGCTGGCCGCGCATGGCCAGAACCTGGCGGGAGGCAAGGCAACCCTGACAGGCGCCAGCGTAGACTTGGCAGGCAGTCAGACCAGCGCCGCGAACATCGGCCTGACCGCGACCCAGGTCGATGTCAATACCAACAAGGCGCTGGTGACGACGTCAGGCACATTGAGCATCACGAGCAATGCCACCTTGCACAACACGGAAGGCACGTTGCAGGCGGGCCAGCTCGACCTGCACGTGGGCAATCTGGATAACGCCAAGGGCACCATCTTGCAGACAGGCACGGGTGACACGAACATCGCCACCGGCAATCTGGACAATACAGCGGGCCGCATTGCCGTCAACAGCAAAGACTTGAAAATCGATGCCGTCACCGTCACCAACAAGGACGGCAAGATTGAACATGCGGGTACGGGAAGCCTGGCTATCAAGACGCCAACACTCGATGGTAGGGGGGGCACGATTATCGGTAATGGTCTTGTTGATATCGCTGCTGGGGAATTTAATCACAGTAAGGCAATTACATCGGCAAACCAGCTGCTTGTTCACGCCGAGGCGATGAATAACCAGGGCGGAAAGTTGCAGACGACCGGCAAGGCCGAAGTGCACGTGCAGCAAGGTCTGGAAAACGGTGGCGGCATCATTGCGGCAAATGGTCTGTTGCAAGTCACGGCCGCCAGACTCGATAATGCCAAGGGCAGCATCAATGCTGCCGCCGATGCCAGTATCCTGGTGCTCGGTGCGCTCAACAATACGGGGGGCGTGATTGCTGGCGGGGAAACCTCGCAGCTGACAGCGCAAGCCATCGACAATACGCATGGCGTGCTGCAGGCGGGGAAAGGAAAATTGGGGATCGATGCCGGCAGCCTCCTTAATATTGGCGGTGAAATCAGCGCCGGGACAGATCTGACGGCGACGGTACACGGCGACATGAATAATGCCGGCCTGTTGTATGCCGGGGGCGAACAGTCGCTGAAGGTGTCGGGTGCGCTCGTCAATACGGGCTCCATTGCGGCGCTGGGCAGCACCACTGTGGCAGTGGGCAGCATGACGGGCAACGGGTTGCTTGCTGCGGGATTGAAGACGGACGGGACGTTGGCGCAAACGGGGGACTTGAGTGTCCGCGCTGGCGGTGTCCTGCAGCTAGGCGGGAAAAATCTTGCTGCCGGCAACATCGTATTGGACGGTGCGGCGCTTGATCTTTCGGGCAGCCAGACCAGCGGTGTCAGTATCGCCTTGGCCGCCGGTAGCGGTGACATCAACACCGCGCGCGCGACGGTCAGCACGCCGGGCCTGCTGAGCATCATGGCCAGTGTGCAGAACGGTCAAACCTTGCTCAACCAGCAAGGTAGCTTGAACGCCGGACAGCTCGACTTCCGCTTAGCCAATGTAAACAATGCCGGCGGCAGCATTATTCAGACAGGGAGCGGCGATAGCGCCATTGTACTGACAGGAACTGACGGTAGCCTGGACAATACAGGCGGACGCATTGCCGCCAACAGCCAGAACTTGCAATTAAAAGCAGCGAAGTTGACGAATACGGATGGCAAGATCGAGCACGCCGGTAGCGGCACACTGACGATCAGCGCGGCGAACTTGTATGCGCAGCGGAGCCAGATTACGGGCAACGGCGCACTGGACGTGCGGGCTGATTATGTGGATCACCGCAACGGCAGTGCAATTGCACAGCAAGTAAATTTTGCGACCGGGACGCTGGACAACCGCCACGGCGAACTGTTGCAATTGGGAACCGGCAAGGCATCGATTACGGCCAGCATCAGCCTGGATAACGGAAACGGCAAGATTGAAAGCAACGGCAGCGCTGTGCTGGACACGGGCCTGTTGTTGAACCAATTCGGGCGCATCGTGTCCGGCGGCTCGCTGGAGGTGGGTGCAAGCGGTGGACTGGATAACAGCGATGGTACCGTAGCCGGCAGCAAGGGCCTGTCGCTGACGGCGGGCGATGTCAATAATGCGCGCGGCAGCTTGCAGGCGTTGACTGGCAATGCCAGCTTGCATGTGAAGGATTTCAGCAATATTGGCGGCAGTGTATTTGCCGGCGCTAATTTGTTGACACAAGCAGCCAATGTCATCAGCACGGGCAGCCTGTACGCGGGCGGTACTCAGACACTGACCGCTATTGGCAAGCTCAGCAACAGCGGTGTGGTTGCTGCGTTGGGCGACACCAGCATTTCCGCAGCCAGCCTGGACAGCAGCAAGGGTGGCTTGATTGCTGCAGGCATGCAGGCGGATGGGAAACTGGCCGCGACGGGCAATCTTGCGATCACGACAGGACAGGATTTGCGCGCTGCAGGACAGAATTTAGCGGCGGGAAATATCGTTCTCAAGGGGAGTGCGCTTGACTTGGACGGTAGTCTCAGCAACGGTGCCAATATCGCACTGACAGCTACCGGCGGCAACATCAGTACCAGTGGCGCCATCGTCAATACCATCGGCACTTTGAGTGTTGACGCACAGTCCAATAGTGGGCAGCGCTGGAATAACAGCTCGGGCGAGATTGTTGCCGGGCAGTTGCAGGTGCAAACAGCGAACTTGAGCAACAACAAGGGCAGTATCGTGCAAAGCGGTAGTGGCGATACCTCCATCGTGATGCGGGCACCGGGCGGCATTCTTGACAATACCGATGGCCGTATTGCCGTCAACAGTACCAACTTGACACTGGGGGCGGGCACCCTGGCCAATGTGGGCGGAAAAATTGAGCACGCCAGCAACGGCTTGTTGGCCATCGATGTGGGGGCCTTCAATGGGCAACGGGGCCAGATCACGGCCAACGGGAAACTGGATATTACCGCAACGAGCATCGATCATCGCAATGCCAGCACGCAAGCTGGACAACTGACGATCAAGACAGGCAACCTGGATAACAATCAAGGCGAGCTGATTCAGCTGGGGCAGGATGCGAGTAGCATCGCTGTCTCGCAGACACTGAATAATCAAGGTGGCAAGATCGCCAGCAATGGCAATGCCATGGTGAGCGCACAGACGCTGAATAACCAGGGCGGCACCTTGCAGGCTGCAGGCATATCCACGCTGCATCTGACTGCTGGCGCGAGCCTCGACAATACCAGCGGCACGATCGCAGCCGGCGGCAGTGCCACGCTGCAGGTGGGACGTCTGCTCAATCAAAGTGGCTCCCTGACCGCCAGCGGTGCCATGACGGTAACGGCTGCACAGGCGCTCGACAATTCGGCTGGCCTGTTGGCGGCCAATGGCAATCTGGACCTGAACGCGTCCAGTCTCGACAATACGGGCGGCAAACTGGCCAGTATCACGGGCAATCTGATCGCCAGTACGGGCCAGTTGCTCAACGATAGCGGGAAAATACAGGCAGGTGGCGACATCACCGTGCATAGCGCGAGCCTCAGCAATTCTCTGGCGGCAGGCCATGCGGAGGCGGGTAGCATCACGGGCCGCAATGTCAGTATTGATACAAACGGCCAGACGCTGGGAAATTCCCTGGGGACTATTGCCGCTACGCAAACACTGAATTTGCAGACGGGGGCGCTGAACAATGAAGGCGGCCTGCTCCAGGCAGGAGGTCCGCTGGTGCTCAACACGCAAGGTCAGACCTTGAATAACAGCAATGCGTCGGCCTATGCGGTACGTCATCCGGGTGCGGCGGGCGGCATCAGCAGCGGCGCTGGCGTGACCTTGGCGACGGGCGGCTGGAACAACGTTGGCGGGTACTTCGGCTCTGCCGGCCAGGTCAGCGGCAGCAGCGGCTATATCGATAACCGCAACGGCAAAATAGTCTCGACTGCTGGCCTCGATCTTGCTATTGGAGGATTGGGAAATCAGGGTGGACAAGTACAAGTCGTGGGTAACCTGGGCTTGCAGGCAGGGAGCGGCACGATCGACAATACCTCCGGCCTGATCCGCAGCGGCGCCACGGTAACCCTCGGCGCAGGCGCGATTGTCAATCAATCCACACAGGGTGCCAGCCAGGGAATAGAGGGGCGGGACGTCAATCTGTATGCGGCAAGCGTGAACAATAGCCAGGGTGGCTTGCGTGCTGATAATAATTTGACTATCCGCAGCAGCGGCAGCGTGAACAACACTGCTGGTCTCATCAGCGCAAACAATACCGTCGGTGTGCGGGACGATGGCAGCAACCGTACCCTGGCGATAGCGAATGCCGGCGGTACCTTGATTGGCGGCCAACTGGCCGCCATCCGGGCGGCGACCTTGAGCGGCGCCGGCAACGTGATGTCGAAAGGCGACTTGAATCTCGACCTGGCTGGCAACTACACGGTCGATGCCGGGGCGCAGGTAATTGCCAATCGTAACGCTACGCTGGCGGTTTCGGGCAATCTCGTCAATGCAGGCAAAGTACAGGCAGGCAACACGCTGGCAATCAATGCCGGCAATCTCGATAACACCGCGAGCGGCGACATCAATGCCAATCTCAGCCAGGTGAGGGTAGGCGGCACGCTGATTAACCGCGGGGTGATCGATGGCGTGTACACGCAGATCGACGCGGGCACCGTGAATAATATCGGTAGCGGACGCATCTACGGTAGTGAGCTGAGCATCGCCGCAGGCACGTTGAATAACGATGTTGAAGGCGGCCTCGCCGCGACCATCGCTTCGCGTGGTAGCCTGGATATCGGTGCCACGACAATCAGCAACCGCGAGCATGCGCTGATCTTCAGCTCAGGCGATATGGCCATCGGCGGTAGCCTGGATGCCAATCGGCGGGCCAGCGGCCGGGCTGAGAGCTTGACTAATGCCAGTGCGACGATTCAGGCGCTTGGCGATCTAACCTTATGGTCCAATGAAGTCTATTTGCTGAACAATCACTTCAAGGTTGAATTCACGACGCAAGGCAAGAAAGAGCGTTTCTCAGAGTTCATGCCCTATGACGGTAACACCTATACAGAAGGAGATCCTGGAGTCTATACCAAGATCAATTCCAGCCGTGAACTCGAACTCTATGTGCCTGGAAACATGTTCAGCAAATTTATCTGGCGAACGTATAGTCGTACGATCACTACCAGCACAGTGACCGAGTCAGATCCAGCGTTAATAACGGCAGGTGGAAATCTGACGGTGATCGCGAATACGGGCGTTAACGAAAATAGCCGTTTTATCGCTGGCAAGACGTTGAACGTTGAAAACAAGATAGAGAATCGTTACACAGGGAACCAGACGTTGATCACCAAAGTAGGTTCAGACACCTACTATGAGTATGAGCATTTGGATGTCGTCGAAGATTTGGGATCGAACATTGGACCAAGTAACGATTTCCGTACTGAAAAAGTCTACGAGGTAGAAGTCATTAATGGTGCCCCTGTTTCCGGCGTCAATCCGGTACCTGCACCTGTCAATGGCGTAGCAAGCCGGCAGGGAGTGACTTCCAGCGATGCTCCCAATGCGGCTGGCGCTACCAATGTGCAGGTTTCATTGAACAACGTCAGCAGCGCCACCTTGACGATGGCAGGCGTTAACCCTACTAGTGGAGAATCCGCCAGTGCTGTAACCGGCTCTGGCGGTTCGTCTGGTAGCAATGCCCTGGGTGAGGCGGGCAAAGCCGGGGCAATGGGGACGGTAGGCGGCCGCGTCGTTGATCGGGTCTCTGGTGCAGGTGGAGCCGGTCATGTCTCGACTATCGATCAGACGTCCTTGGAGACGAACGGCGCCGCAATCCGCGCTGATCAGGCAAAAGCCGTCCAGGCCCCTGATGCTACCGGCCGTGCCGGTACGGCCGGGCAACAGGGCAGTATTGACAGGGTGTCGGGTGCGTCGGCCGGAGCGGCCTCGGGAACAGTGCCTGTTGCCGGTATTGCGGATCCCAGCAAGCTGGAGGCCGGTACTCAGAGCGGCCCACAAAGCGTGCATGCCGCTGCAGGCATACACGGTAGCGACCGAACGGATAATGCGGGCTTGGTCGCCAATATCGGCGAAGTTGCCAACAACGGTGTGCAGGCGGTGAGTGGCGCTGGTGGTGTTGCCAATGCCGGCAAGTTGGCAGTGGCGGCAGTGGGAAGCGCCGCAGGGATCGCAAATGGCGCCGGGCCGGTTGGCAGCGATCGGGCAGGCAATGCCGGCAAGTCAAACAGTATCGCCGCGGTCGCCGTCCAAGCGGTATTGAAGGCGGATGGGGTGGCCGCTGTCGCCCAGACTGATATCAAGGGTGGCGAAACCGCCAGCATTGGTGCGGCCATGGGAGCGGCGGCGAAGGCTGCTCCCGGCGCCACGGTAGGCCAGGCACGATCCGCGCAGATACAGCAGGTGGCGCTGACGAATCCGCATGGCAAGGCCGAGGTGGTCAGGACGGGCGCCAAGCCCGTGCAGTTGCCGAACGCCAGCCTGTTCAAGATCAGCCCGTCGGCCTCGGCGCATTATCTGGTCGAGACCGATCCACGTTTCGCCAGCTACCGTACCTGGACGGGGTCCGACTACATGAGCAGCAAGGTACAGCTTGACCCGGCTGTCACACAGAAGCGCCTGGGCGATGGCTTCTATGAACAACAGTTGGTCAGGGAGCAGTTGGCCGACCTGACCGGCCACCGTTTCACTGGCGACTATACGAACGACGAGGAGCAATACCGTGGTCTGATGGACGCCGGCGTCGGTTATGCCCAGCAATGGGGTCTCCGTCCCGGCGTGGCGTTGACGGCGGAACAGATGGCGGCACTGACCAGTGACATTGTCTGGCTGGTTGAACGCGAAGTGACGCTGGCCGATGGCAGCACGCAGAAGGCGCTTGTGCCGCAAGTGTATGTGCGCTTGCGCGCCGATGATATCGATGGCACGGGCGCGCTATTGGCAGGCAAGGACGTCAACATCAATATCAAGGGAGATCTGACCAATAGTGGCACCATCGCCGGACGCAATGTGGTATTGCTGAATGCTGAGAATGTGAATAATCTGGGCGGCCGCATTGACGGCGATGCCGTTGGCATTGCAGCGCGTAATGATTTGAATAACATCAGCGGTACCATCTCGGCCAACAGCACCTTGCAGGCAAGCGCCGGACGCGATATCAATATCGCCACAGCGACGTTTGGTCAAGGACGCGATTTTGACCGCGTGGCGGGCCTGTATGTCAGCGGAGGCGAATCAGGCGGTGGCAACATGATGCTATCGGCCGGGCGGGACGTCAGTATCGCCGGCGCCATCGTCAGCAATACCGGCAAAGGCGGTGCAACCACCATCTCTGCTGGGCGTGACCTGAGCGTGACCACAGTCGTTGCGTCTGCCAGTGAAGGCCTTTCAGCGGCGCGCGTCAAGGATATGGCGAGCGAGGTGCAAAGCGATAAAGTGACATTGATTGCAGGCAATGATATCAATAACCGCGGTAGTAGCATCGTGGCCGAAACGCAATTGCTGGCCAGTGCCGGACGTGATATCAACATTGTTACGACCACAGTCAGCACCGGCAGAGAGCGACGTACCGACAGCAGTATTGTTACAGATACCAGCACAGTCGTTGATAAAGTCGCCGGCATGTACGTGACGGGCACGGGCGAAGGCAATGCCCTGATCGCCCAGGCAGGGCGCGATGTCACGGTGACGGGCGGTGTCATCGCCAACGCGGGCGTGAATGGCCTGACCAGCATGGTTGCTGGCAATAACCTGACCCTCAACACCGTCGCCGTCGCCTCGACGCACGATAACGTGCGCAACGCTGACAATTACAGCAAACAGAGCAAGACCAGCGAAGTAGGCAGCCAGATCATGGGCGCCGGCAACGTCAATTTGCAGGCGGGCCATGATCTGACGGCACGCGCGGCGGATGTGCAGGCACAGGGAACGTTGGGCCTGGTGGCGGGCAATGACATCAGCCTGGTCAATGGCTTCCAGAACGAAGTGACCGATGTTGCCAGCAAATCGACGAAGAAGGGTTTCTGGAACAAGACTACCACCACCAAGCACGATGTGGTCGATACCACCACGGTCATCGGCACCTCGCTTGGCGGCGGCAGCGTGACGGTGCAGGCCGGGCATGATTTGCAAGTTACGGGTTCGAGCATCTTGAGCGACGATGCGACGAAATTACTTGCGGGTAACAACATCACTATCGATGCGGCCACCAATACCGTGTACGAGCTGCACCATTCCAGCACCAAGAAAAGCGGTTTCATGAGCAGTGGCGGCATCGGCTTCAGCTATGGCACCAAGACCACGACCGTAGACCAGGAACGGGACGCCACCTTGCAAAGCGGCGAGGCGCGCAGTTCGATCGGCGCCACGGGCGGCGCGCTGACGATGGTCGCCGGCAATAACGTGACGATAGGCGGCAGCGATATTCTTGCCGCCACCGATCTCGACATCATCGGCAAGAGCGTCACCATCAAGCCGGGGCAAGACAATGAGAAGGGCAAATTCGAAGTCAAGACGACGCAGGATGGCTTGACCTTGGCCCTGGGTGGCAGCGTGATCAGCGCCATCCAGACCTTGCAAACCATGAGTTCGGCGGCCAGCACGGCCAAGGATGGCCGCGTTACGGCCATGGCGGCGGCCACGGCGGCCATGGCCGCCAAGGACGCTGCCAAGGACATGATGAAGGAAGGCGGTCCAAGCATCAGCATCAGCCTGACGGCGGGCCATTCGGAAAGCATCCAGACGCAAAACACGGCTAGCACCACGCATAGCGGCAGCGTTTTGACGGGTAATAATATCAACATCACGGCCATGGCCGGTGGCAAGGATAGCAACATCAATATCCTGGGCAGCGACCTGAACGCGAAAAATGATATTCGCCTGCATGCCGATAACAATGTCAACCTGCTGGCGGCACAGGATACGGAAAGCCAGCACAGCAAGAGTTCCAGCATGAGCGCGTCGGCTGGCGTGGCGGCCAGCGTCAGCAGCAAGGGCATGTCCTTCGGCTTCACGGCCAGCGTCAGCGGCAGCAAGGGGCATGAGGACGGCGATGGCACGACGCAGCTCAATACGCATGTGAATGCGGGCGACAAGCTGGTCATCACAAGCGGTGGCGACACCAACATCAAGGGCGCCGTCGCCAGCGCCAATCAGGTCATTGCCGACATCAAGGGCAACCTGAACCTGGAAAGCCTGCAGGACACGGCCAAGTTCGACAGCAAGAGCCAGAGTTTCTCCGCCAGCGGTACCGTCGGCTTTGGCGCAAGCTTTAGCGGCAGCTATAGCCAGAGCAAGATGCACAACGACTATGCCAGCGTGCAGGAACAAAGCGGCATCAAGGCGGGCGACGGCGGCTTTCAGATCAAGGTGGGCGGCAATACGGACCTGAAGGGCGCCGTCATCAGCGCGACGGAGGCGGGCAAGCTGGACAGCAGCTTGATCACCTCGACCTTGACGCATAGCGATATTGCCAATCATGCGATTTCGAAGGGCAGCAGTGTGGGGATGTCGGGTGGAATGTCGTTCGCAGGTACGGGGCCTAAAAACGATAACCTCACCAATGTCGGCGGCGAGAAGGATGCCAAAACCGCAGGTTTGCCAATTATCGTAGGGACTAGCGAAAATTCCAGCAGCACCACGCGCAGCGGCATCAGCGGCGGCACACTTGTCATCACCGATGACGCGGTCCAGCGCTCGGCGACGGGCAAGGGGGTGGAAGAAGCCATCGCGGGTGTGAACCGCGATGTGACGACCGGAGTGGATAGCAGCGGCAAGATTGGCAACAACTTCGATAAGGCCAAGCTGCAGGCGACGATGGACGTGACCAAGGAATTCGTCAAGGCAGCGGCGCCGCTGGCGGCGAACCTGGTGGGCGAAATTGGCAAGGAGAAACAAGATGCTGCGCTGCGCGACGTCCTGAGGTATGACGAACTGAGCGAGCAAGCGAAGGCGAATGGCGATATCGAGCAGGCGAACGATTACACCGCTAAAGCTGCGGAAGCAAAGCGGACAGCCGACAACTGGGGCGACAACGGCGTCTACCGGATCGGCTTGCACGTGGCTGCCCAAAGTTTGATTGGTGGCGCTGCGAACGGTAGTGGGGGCGCGTTAGGCGCCGCTGGTGGCGTCGTGGCGGGCAATCAGGGCCAGCAACTGGGTAAGTCACTAGGCGAAGCTGCGGCCGCCAAACTGGACTTGACGGACGAGGCCAGAACAACGCTCGTCAACACCTATCAGGAAACTTTCGCCACGCTGGGTGGAGCGCTGGGAGGACTTGTGGCTTCGGCCGCAGGTGGCCAGGGTGGCGCTAGCACGCTGACCGGCGTGGCGCAGGGCGCAGGCACGGCGCAGACGGTGGACCTCAATAACCGTCAGCTGCACTTGAGCGAAATAGATTTCCTGCACGACAAATCGCGTATCGGGCGGTATATCGCCTATATGGAGGGAAAAGGCCAGAAGTTGACGGAAGCACAGGCCAGTCAGGCACTCGACCGTTTCGGCGCCGCGATGGTTGACGAGCATTGGGCGGCACTCAACGGTCGCGATGCAGGCACCGAGGCATTCATCAAAAAGGAAGCCGCTTCGGCCAAATTGAGCTACGCCGATGATGCCGGCCGGCACGCTGGCTTCGTGGTGAAATCGCTGAACGAATATCGTGACGAACGAATTAACCTCAGGACAATGATAGACATCGGCGGCGCCAATGCCAACGTCACCGCGTTCCTGAATAACCAGATCAATACCCGCCGGGATGCCAGCTCGCAGCTTCGGTACGACGCTGGCTTTGCGAAGGGGCAAAAGGACGCGCGCAGAGATTCAACGATCCTCGGTGACGTCGGCAATTTCATCGGCGGTATTGTATCGATTCCCAAGTACTTGATTCAATCGGCGACGAGTGACAAGGTAGGAATGTTCGATGAAATGCGCGAAAATGCTGCGTACAGTACGCTGCTGGCAATTCAGGGACGGCAGTCTGAAATGGGTTACATTGCTGGTCGGAAGATGGAGGATCTGGTCCGGACTGCACCTGTCAACGTACTCACAGCGGAACTTGGCGGTGCGGCGCTTGCCGGTGGTGTACGCATTGCTGTGAATGTATCGAAGGCCGGCGCCGATATGCTTGGCGGCACCACGACCATCATCCGGAATGCTGAAATATTGGATCGCAATGGTGTTGTTGTCGCAATCCAAAATACCAAGACAGGCGGGTATGAGGCAGTGGCGCAGCAGACCACTGGTGCCCAGGTTCCTGCGTTACCACAAGGGCCTGGCGTAGGAAATTCGCCAGTGGCGAGCACCGCAAAACCAGGTGTTCTTCTATTGGGTGGCGGGGCAAATAGCAGTGCTGGAACGTTTAATCTTCCGAAAGTGATCTCACACTCGGATCTTGGTGTTGAACTTGGAAGTGGAGCCGAGAAAACCGTTTATTCGTTGACTGGAAACAGGAATTTAGTTGTTGCTGTTCAGAATTCTGGCAGTCAATCGTTGATCGATCAAGAGATTAATGCATTGAATCACCTTAGCGATCATGGGATGCCAGTTGTCAAAAACTATGGATCAGTAATGGTGGATGGTAAGCCTGCGATCGTGCTTGAAAATATACCCGGTATGTCATCAAGGGATATTTATATTGAAGGTATTACTGGCGTGCCTAGTGATGGATACGTGACCGGAAATAAAGGTGCTACTTCTCTCCTTAGTTCAAAAAGTGTGATGGATTTGCAAAATATCCGGTCATTGCTAATAGATAAGGACATTGGAGTTAATGACCTGCAGTTCCTGATTGGGAAGGATGGGAGAGTTGTTGTAAATGATCCAATGTCAGTGACTAACTCGGTCAAGCCGTCCAATTTGCAGTTGATAGATCGCTTGATCTTAATCGCAAAAGCAAAAAAATAACGGAACTAGAGATGAAAAAATATCTTAGTGAATCAATTGAGCTATTAGAGCGAATCAAAGGTCTAAATATTATTAGAATGATTAGGCCATTTTATGGTGATGTGGATCTGTTTATGAAAAACTTCCCAAGAGTTCAGGAGCGAGAAATTTTTGCTTTTAGCGGCTATTCGTTATTCATTAAATTTGAAGTCTTGGGATGGGTGGCGTTTGCTGAGTGCGAGCGAGAACTTTCAATTGTCATGTGGCAATTTGATGAATTGACAAGATTGAAGGTTTTTCCAGATTCTGAAGTCAATAATATCAGTGGCCAGAAATATATCGAATGTTCGGATGAGACATATAGTGAGTCGTATTGGGCGGATTTTATTGGAACAAAAATTTCTGGAATGAAGATCATATCCCTTTCGGTTGATCGAGAAAATATAAGATCATTCAAAAATGAACGCGGATTGTGGATGGTTAACGACAGTGGCGCTGATTTGATTGTGGAGACCTCGCTGGCAGAAAAAGGTATTCCAGGAGGGTTGAATTTGATAAGAAAGAATCAAATTCGAACTCAATTGCTAGGTGATCTTGCTTTTCGTAATGTTTGAGGGGTCTATGCCGTTTCGTGGCGTTGTTGCATAAATCTATTTTGACTGGAAGTTTTCCGGCGGTTTCAAGAGCGAACTGCAACGCTGGGTTAATGAACAGCGGTGTTCGGATTGTTTAATCGGATTATGTGCGCGGTATAAATGACCAGTGACGATTGGAAACCAAATCGGGTGCTCAGGCGCTGGTTGTAGGCCGGGGTCAGATCCGGCATCCTTACGCGATCTCAGCTTTGGCTATCTTGATCTGCGGGGCACCGGCGGGGTCAGGTCCGCTATTCGTAAGCGATCTCAGCCATTGCCGTCTGGATTTGCGACAAGTTGAGCTTTACCAAATGCCGATACAGCTCGACGGACTGTTCTGCTCGAGAGGTGTGCGGGAGCCGGGGTCACGGGAGCCGGGGTCAGGTCTGGCATTCGCACGGGAGCCGGGGTCAGGTCCGGCATTCGTACACGATCTCAGCCTTGGTCGTCTCGATCTGCAGCAAGTTGCGCTTTCTTAAATGCCGATACGGCTCGACTGACTGTCCTGCTCGAGACGAGAAATACGGAGGCGATATGGGTCATGGTAAAAGCGGTCGACAGATAAGCGCGTGCCATCGCCTCGTCTCTGTCGCTATAGCGCGCCCGAAACTGCTCTAATGACAGCGTGACAGCGCGGCGCTGCGACCTTGGCGTATCTCCGGGCGTCTCGGTGCGCTGCGATTGCTGATGTGCTGAAATGAAGGCCTCATCGCCTAGTAGAATCTGGTGGCAGGTGCGAGCGAGCGGACTCGCCTCGTTTATCCCGGCCGCGACAAACCGAGAGTAGTTGGCGATTGCCTCGTCGTGCGTGTCGCCGAACTGGCTCAAAAGCCAGTCGCATGCTAAACCGGCAATGACGGATTTTTCTGGCAAGGGTATTTATAAGGGGATCGGTAACTAAATGGTTTGGAAAATACTGAAAATCAAGCGCTTAGCCAGCTCGTTGACAATTGAGTGGGATCGCCCTTCCGGTAGATTAAGGTAACGCCGGGTCAATGAAACAGCTTAAGCCTTTGATTTATCAGGGGCTCTTTTTCTCCAGCATGTCCTGCGGCAAAGTGGATGGCTGGGTGCCGCTAAAGGCAATCTCGTCCCTTCTGCATCAGTTACCGGACGATTCAGGCCGGAACAGCAAACGCGACAGGGTGAAATTAACTCCCAGGGCGGCCACGGAACCTGCCGCCACCGCAGTCCATGGCTGCGCCTGCGCATACGCCACGCTGGCGATGCACAGCGCATATACCGCGTAGTTGACCAGGGCGCCCATCGTCATCAGGCCAATGTAACGCAGCCATTCCGCGCGGCTGGCACGGTTGGTGGTGCGGAAGGTGTAGTGCCGATTGCAAATCCAGGTGAAACTGGCGGCCGCGAGGAACGAGAAAATGCGCGCCTTGTACGGGTTTGTGGCTACCGTCTGCAGCAATAATTGCAGCACGCCCGCATCGATGACGAAGCCCAGCGCACCGATCAGGCAAAAGCGGACGAATTGGTTCATCGCGGGCGTTGCGGTGGGGCGATTTGCAGGTAGATCAGACGTTTGATTTCTTGGCGGCCACGGGTGACGGTGTCGAGTATGAGTCCACAGGCGGCCGACAGTGCTGCCGTGATACCCATGCCCGTTACCAGCACGGCGGTCGGGAAGCGCGGCACCAGGCCCGTTTCCGCGTAGGTGATGAACAAGGGGATGGCCAGCAAGGTCGCCAGTGCTGCCAACAGCCCGGCGATGCCGCCAAAGAATGCCAATGGACGCTCCATGCGGAACAACTTGATGATCATAAACAGGATGCGCACGCCGTCGCGATAGGTGTTCAATTTGCTGTGCGAGCCGACGGGACGCGATTTGTACGCGGAGGCGATTTCATCTACCGACATGCGCAGTTCCAGCGCGTGTACCGTCAGCTCGGTCTCGATTTCAAAACCGTTGGCAAGGGCAGGGAAGGACTTCACATAGCGCCGTGAAAACACGCGGTAGCCGGACAGGATATCGCTGAAGGAGCGGCCGAACAGGCGCGCCACGCACTCGGTCAATAGCCAGTTGCCGAGCCGGTGTCCGGCACGGTAGGCCGCGACCTCTTCGGTGATGCGGCGCGCCACCACCATGTCGAGCTGATTGGCGAACAGGCTGTGCAGCATTGCCGGTGCGCTCGCGGCAGCGTAGGTGTCGTCGCCGTCAACCAGCACGTAGGCGTCCGCTTCGATGTCGGCAAACATGCGGCGTACCACGTTGCCCTTGCCTTGCAGGGGCACGCTATACACGACCGCACCATTTTCCCTGGCAATTTCGCTGGTGCGGTCGCTGGAGTTGTTGTCGAACACATACACGGTGGCGCCGGGGAGGGCCGCCACGAAATCACGGACCACGGCGCCGATGGCGACTTCTTCGTTGTAACAAGGAATGAGTACGGCGATTTGCTGCTGGTGGATCATTAAGTTGTTCCTGTGGGGGGATAGCCATGGGGCGAAAGCGTACCGAGCAAGGCCGGCCAGTGCGCGGGGTGTATCGTGCAGCGCACTTGACGCGATGATATGCATCATCAATAATTATAGTTGATAATTTTAGTGTACTGGTGAGCATACGATGACCCATCTTGTTGTGGCATATTCATGATGGACAAAATCGGCTATGCCGCCCTGCATTACCTGACGCTGCTTGCCTTCCTGTTCTCAAGCTGGGGTTATGGCCATTTCCTGGTGCGGCGTTTTACGCGACTGTCGTCGCCATCGACACTGGCGTCTGAAGCGACTGTTTCTGATGGCCCCTTCCTGCATGCGTACAGCGCCGTGGTTGGCATCGGCATCTCGATCTGCTTCCTGCAATGGCTGGCAATTGCCGGTCAATTTCGCCACGCGCCAGTTCTCGGCATCGTACTGGCGGGCACGCTGATGGGCGCCGTGCAGCTACGCGCGCTACGCCCACTGGCCTGGCCGTCATGGGGCCAGCCCTGGCGCGCCGCCAGCTGGCCCTTGCGTGGCGCCGGCCTGATCATCGCATTGCTGCTGTTGCCTACGCTGATTGCGCCGCTGTGCCCGCCGCTGGCATGGGACGAAGTAATGTATCACTTGCCGCATGCCCAGCAGTGGGTACTCAACGGCAAACTCACGGTCAACGCCTGGCTGCGCTATCCATGGTTTCCCTACAATATCGATGTGCTGTTTGCCGGCGGCATGCTGATGCAGGACGATGTGATGCCCCACATGCTCAACGCGCTGATGGGCTGGCTGGCAACCGTCCTGGTGTACCAGACCGGCAAGCGTCATGGCGGTGCCGGACTGGCATGCCTGGCAACCATCATTTTCCTGGTGCTGACGCGCTGGGACTATGACAGCGCCATGATCGACCTTGGCGTGACAGCTTTCATGTTTGCCGGCTGCCTGGGCTTTCTGCGCTGGATGGAACAGCCGCAGCAACTTGGCTGGCTGGCCAGCGCGGCATTTCTGTTCGGCGTCGCTGTGGGCGCCAAATACCAGTCCCTGACGGTGCTGCTGCCGCTGGCCGTTGCCATGTTGCTGCGGACCCGCAAGCCCGGTGCGTGGCTGGTTGCCAGCATCAGCCTGCTGTTACCCTGCATTTACTGGTACGTCCGTAATTATCTGATGACAGGTGATCCATTCGCGCCTGTTGGCGGCAAACTGTTCGGCTTCACGGACTGGAACCCGGGGGATTATGCCGGACAATTCATCGACCTCAAGATGAATGCGGACTGGCCGCACTTCGTGCTCTGGCCGGCCCTGCTCGCGCCCCTGGTTCCCGCCCTGCGGCAATCGCCTGCGGCGCGCGCGGCAATGATGTTGAGCGCGTATGCACTGATGGTCTGGTATCTGACGTCGCATTATGCGCGCTACCTGATGCCGTATTTCCCCATCCTTGCATTGCTCGCGGCGGCTGTATGGCGCTGGGTGTTCATGGCAGGAATCGAGAAGATCGGCGCGCTGGCAAGATCGCCGGCGCCGGCGCGCATCGCCAATATACAGCGTCGTGCGGCTGCGACCCTGGCGGTGTTGACGCTGCTGGCCCTACTGCCTAATGTCGCCAACAAATGGGCGGGCAACTGGGCCATGATCGCAGCGGCCCCGGCGGCGCGCGAGGCGATCCTGGAACGCAAGATCACCGGCTATCCTGTGCTGGCGTATTTGCGCCAGCATCCGATGGGGCAAACTTATCAGTTCGGCCTGGAAGATGCGCTGTACTACGCGCCACTGCGGACCTCGGGTGACCATTTCGGGCCGGGCCGCTACCGCGATTTCGCCACGCTGGCGCCGGCGGCCTTGGCGGCAGCCTTGCGCGAGCGCGGCAACGACAGCATGCTGGTGCATGTCACGCGCTGGCCGGGCATTACCACCCAGGCGGGCTTCGAGCAGTCGTTTGCGCTGGTGTACCAGGACGGGCCGGTGGCGCTGTACCGGATTTTATAAGTATGTAATGCCTCATCCTGATGCTTGAATTTCAGGTTTTTCATGGCCGGGCACGCGGTGCGCAAGGCGCGGGCATCAGGCGGGGGCAGGACCAGGCCATGCGGCGTCCATGAGCATGCAGCATAGCCGCCGCTGCCAGATCAAAATCGCCGATTCTTTGATGAGGGGCCGCGCGGGCTTTCGCGCTGCTGCTGGGGTCTCCATGCTCAAGACGATCGACCACCGCCTATGGGAGGATGGCGCTGCGCGACGTGCAGGTGATGGCCGCCCGCCTGCGCGCCTTGTCGGCACTTTTTTATGCCAGGCAAAATTTTAAACAGAGCGAGGGAGTGGACGCATCGCTTTTGAAATACATATTGGCGCATTGTGGCCGGATTGAACGACGAACCGGAGGAGGAAGCGTGGAATCGAAGGACATTGAAATATGCAAGGAACTTGCCCTGTATTTGTACAATATCGCACCAGGCCAGGCCAAGACCATCTTGCTGATCGCGGCGCTGTCGCCGGAAGGCGATGTCGGTCAGCAGGAAACGTATTCAAACGACGGCGTCAAGGAAGAGCAATTTTTCACCAATGATGAGGACATGATGAAGATGCATGAATTGTTGAGCTCGCATCAACGATTGATGGTCAGCCAGAATCAACCCGCGTGGACGCGCTGCGATTTTACGGTGACGGTTGCTACCGGAAAGTTCTCCATGCGATTGGGGTATGAGGATAATATGTTCATGGGTGGGTCATTGCGCGCATGAAAAAGTTGCAGGTATGAGCGGATTATAGAGGCGCACGGCATGCTGCCTCCTGCATCGCACTGCAGGGGCATGTACCTTGCGCTGCAAGGCCGATCACGGCCATGCAACGGCAATACTGCCGGACTGCCGGACTGGGCGCGTAGCCTAAGCCGTCTGCCCCAGGCTGACCAGCTTGCCCAGGGTATCTTGCGCATTCATGGACTTGGCCAGGGTGACGGCGCGCATGCCTCGGCTGTCGGCGGCGTCGATGCGGGCGCCGTGTCGCAGCAGCAGTTCCAGGATGGCCAGGCGGTTGAACATGGCGGCCATCATCAACGGCGTCTTGCCGTCCGGGCTGGCGCCTTCCACGCTGGCGCCATGCCGCAGCAGCAGCTCGGCGATCTCCAGGTAGCCCTTGTAGGCCACGCCGGCCAGCGGCGTCTGGCCCTGGTCGTTGGGCACGTTGGCGTCGGCACCCGCTTCGAGCAGCAGACGCGAGGTTTCCAGGTGGCCGTGGTAAGCGGCCAGCATGATCAGGCTGTCGCCTTTTTCATTGCGGAAGTTGACGGGCACGCCGTACGCCAGCATGGCGCCCAGCTGCTGCGTGTCGCCTTCGCGCACCAGGGCGAACAGGCCCTGGATGAAGGCCAGCGTCTCGGCATCCATCGTCGGCGGGGTTGTCGGTGTTTCGGCGTTCATGGGGTTCTTTCCGCAAAAGTGGTCGGGGCGCCCAGCTTACTATGCCTGCGCCCCGCCTGTCTTACTTCACCACGCCGCAGGCCATGCGCGCGCCGCCGCCGCCGAGTTTTTCCGGGTGGTCGCTGTGGTTGTCGCCGCCCACGTGCACCATCAGGGCGTGGCCCTTGAATGCATCGGCCTTCAGGCGCGGTGCCAGCACCGGGTAGGTAGCCGTGCCATCGGCTGCGACGTAGATGGCGGGCAAGTCGCCCTGGTGGCCGGTCGCGTCGTACGGTCCCTTGTGCGCCGCCGTCTTGGCCGGATCCCAGTGGCCGCCCGCTGCGCCGGCTGGCGTCGGCTTGCCGTCGGTGACGGTGGCGTCGCACGACGGTTTTTCGTGCAGGTGGAAGCCGTGCGTGCCTGCGGGCAAGCCCTTCAGGTCCGGCGTGAGCAGGGCGCCGTAGGGCGTCTGCGTGATGCTGATGGTGCCTGCCGCCTGTTCGGCGCCATTCGGCCCGGCAAAGAACAATTCCACCGTTTGCGCCTGCGCCAAAGGCGCGCCGCATAGCAGCACTGCCGTCAATACTAGTTTCATGCGTATCTCCTCAATCTCGCTTGTCGAACAGGGCCAGGCCCCTTGCCGTGGACATTGTCGCATCGTGCCTGGATTTACCGCGCCCGCTTGCCGTTAGCCATGCACCCCGGCCACCGGCGGCGCCAGCGCTTTTTGCCGCGCGGCCAGCACAGCGCCGATGAACAAGGCGATGGCCGAGGCGATCAAGCCCCGTTCCAGGCCCGCCGGGCCATCGGCGATCCAGCCGACGACGATGGGGCCGGCGATCTGCCCCAGCGCGAACACCGTCGTATAGGCGCTGATGCCGGCCGTCCACGATGCCTGCGGCAGGTTATGCCGCACCAGCGCCGTGGTCGAGGCGACGACGGACAGGAATACGCCGCCGAAGACCAGGCCCGAGAGGAAAACCACGGGGGCAAAGCTGGTCAGCGCCGGCAGCACGGTTACCACGCCCAGCAGGCAATTCAAAATGGCCAGCGATTCGCCGCCCTTGTAGCGGTCCAGCATGCGCGCCCAGATGCGCGACGACGCCACCACCGCCAGCCCCAGCAAGGTGTAGAAGATGGTGACGAGGGTGGGCGTCATGCCTTGCTGCCTGAGCAGGGCGATGACAAAGGTCATATAGCCGATGTAGCCGACGCCAAACATGAAGTAGCCGGCCAGACTGGGGGCAAAGTCGCGCCAGGCGAAGCGCCGTCCTTTGTCGGGAGCGCGCGGCGCTTCGCCGATGGCCCTGGCCGGTGCCGCCATGATGGCGGTGGCCAGCAGGCAGGCGACGCCCAGTGCCAGCCATGGCCATTGCCAGGCGTGCGCGGCACCGTGGTCATGCGCTGCACCCAAGGCGACCGGCACCAGCAGGGCCGACAGCGCGATGCCGAAACCCGTGCCGCCGTAGTACAGGCCGATATAGAAGCCGGCGCGCTGGCTGTGCATGGAGCCGAGCCGCGCCGCCAGCACGCCGCCGGCGATGAAAATGAAGGCGCTGGCCACGCCCGCGCACACGCGCTGCAGGAACAGGGCGGCCGTGTCGCTGACCAGGCCCGAGATCAGCATGAAGATGCTCGCCAGCACGCAGCCGGCCATCAGCAGGCGCCACACGCCCAGGCGGCGCATCAGGGGCGGCGTGGCCAGGGCGCCGAGAAAGTAGCCGAGCGCATTGAAAGTATTCATGGCCCCCGCCAGCAGGTAGGACCAGCCCAGGTCGTCGCGCATGGGCGGCAGCAGCAAGCCATACGAAAAGCGCGACAGGCCGAGGGCGATGGCGGCGCCCAGCGAGAGCGCCAGGGCGGTGGCCAGCGGATGGGCAGGAGAGTGGTCGTGTGACGGCATGGAGACCCGTGTAGGTGGCAGCGTGCGGTGAAGCCGGCCGCCGCACTGCGGTTTGCCGGCTGGCAGGGTCTGTTGGCGGCGGCGCGCTACGCAGCGTGCCGCACATTCTTGTTTAGCAATAATTTACTAGTAAGTTAATGAATATCAGTTTACAAGTCAAGCAATCGCTGGCGACGTAGAGAACAGGAATTGTTGCTGGCAATAATGCAATTATTATCATTGTGACTTTTGGAGAGAATTGTGAGACATGCAATCTCATATAATTGCATTTAGGAAATTAACTTGCCTAAATTCAATTTCGCGAGTTACTCCTGATCCTATATCTCATAAGGGCACTATGAATAAGAATAAACCTGGCGCGTTGTTGATCGCAGCGCTGATTGGCGCGGCATTAGCTGGCTGCGCTTCCGAATCGTCGCAAGCCCTGGCTGTTCCCACGGTCGCCAGCGCCGCCCGTCCCTACGTTGGTCCACGCACCCTGATCGCGGTCGGAAAATTCGACAACCGCTCCAATTTCATGCGCGGCATCTTTTCCGACGGCGTCGACCGCCTGGGCAGCCAGTCGAAGACGATTTTGATTGCGCACCTGCAGACGTCCAACCGTTTCAACGTGCTCGACCGTGACAACATGGCCGAACTCAAGCAGGAAGCGGACTTCAAGAAGCAGGGCCAGAACATCAAGGGCGCGGACTTCGTCGTCACGGGCGACGTTACCGAATTCGGCCGCAAGGAAGTGGGCGACAAGCAGTTGTTCGGTATCATGGGCCGCGGCAAGACGCAAGTGGCGTACGCCAAGGTCACCTTGAACGTCGTCAACATCGCTACGTCCGAAGTCGTGTTTTCGGCCGGCGGCGCCGGTGAATACAGCCTGTCGAACCGCGAAGTGCTGGGCTTTGGCGGCACCGCCAGCTATGACGCCACCCTCAACGGCAAGGTATTGGATCTGGCCATGCGCGAAGCCGTCGAGCGCCTGGTTGCCGGTGTCGAAGCGGGCGCACTGCGCAAACAATAAGGTATCCCATGAAACAGACAATGATGAACAAGGGCGCTGCCCTGCTGGCGCTGCTCGCCTGCGCCGCACTGACCGGTTGCGCCACGCAATCGAAGACCCTGTATCAATGGGAAGGCTACCAGCCGCAAGTGTATGAATACCTGAAGGGTGAAAGCCCGGAGCAGCAGATTGCCGCCATGGAAAAAGACTTGCAAGTGATAGCCGCGAAGGGCAACCACGCGCCGCCGGGTTTCCACGCCCACCTGGGCATGCTGTACTCGATCGCCGGCAAGCCGGAACAGGTCGCCGCGCAGTTCGAAGACGAGAAGAAGCTGTTCCCGGAATCGGCGCCGTACATGGACTTCCTGTTGGGTAAAATGAAAAAAGGCGAAAAATTATGATGTCGCGCATGTTGAAAATGGCCCTGTGCCTGGGTCCCGCCATCTTCATGGTCGGTTGCGCCACCAAACAGGCGGCCTATGACTATACGGCCTTCAAGGCGGCCAAGCCCCGCTCGATCGTGGTCTTGCCGCCGTTGAACAATTCACCGGAAGTCAATGCCGGCAACAGCGTCTACGCGCAAGTGACATATCCGCTGGCCGAAGCGGGATATTATGTGCTGCCGGTGGCCGTGGTGGGCGAGACCTTCAAGCAGAACGGCTTGACGAACGCCGCCGATATCCACGGCGTCGATGCCAAGAAGCTCAACGAGATCTTTGGCGCCGATGCGGGCCTGTACGTGACGATTTCCAAGTACGGCACGACGTACGCCGTGATCGACAGCGTGACGGTGGTGTCGGTTGATGCCAAGCTGGTCGACCTGAAGACGGGCGTCTTGCTGTGGCAGGGCGCGGCCAGCGCATCTAGCAATGAAGGCAACAATAACGGTGGTGGCGGCCTGATCGGCGCGCTGGTGACGGCGGCGGTCAAGCAGATCATCAACACCACGACCGATGCCAGCCATCCTATCGCCGGCACGGCGAATGCGCGCCTGCTGTCGGCCGGGGTCCCCAACGGCCTGCTGTACGGTCCCCGTTCGGAACGCTACCTGGCGCAGTAAGCGCGTCGCACCACCGCGCGCGGGCCCTGCCGGGCCTTGCCGCGCGGTGGCGTTTGCCGCGCGGTAGCGTGGACCAGCCCGTTCCGAGTAAAGAATGCCCGTTCCAGCTAGGCAGGCATCACATTACTGAATAATCCTTTGCTGACTAATCACGCCTATCATAGAGCAACATGCCGAACGAGAACGCAGCGCAACTCTCCGCAAGACAGGCCAATTTCACCGTTTTCCATCAGGAACTGGCGCAAGTGCTGGTCGATTTCATCGGCCGCATCGGCATCGAGCCCGCTGCACCCGTGTTGAAGCAGGCGGCGCAGTACGTGCCACTGGTCGAACAGGCCCTGCGCGACATGGCCGTTGCCGATGAGGCGGACCGGACCTGGCTGACGGCGCGCATCGCCTATTTTCTCGGCGAAGTGTTTGTGCAGCAATATGATGGCTGCTGGTATGTTAACGACGCGCCCGGGTCGCCGCTGCATGCGCGATACGCGGTGGGGAAGTTTGCCAAACCCGCACAGGCGGCCATGCCGGTCGATCCCTTCGGGCTGGCGCAAGCCTATGTCGCTGCGCCGGTGCCTCGCGCCTTGGCACCCTTGCTGGCGGACGTGCACGCTAAGCTGGAGGGCGACCCCCGCTTTCTTCCCTTGCGCGCCTGCGGCAATTTTTGCGTGGCCGCTGAGGCCCTTTGCCCCGCGTGCACGGGCCAAATCAAGGAAAAATGCACCGTAAGGTGATCGTAAGGTAAGCATTCAACGCTTCCGTTAGAGTAATTTCCAACACGCAACACACTCCCTTTGGAAAATGCTACTCACCGGAATCTCTCATGAATGCTCGACTCAAGCTGCCGGCGCAAGCCCATGATATCCCTGTTTCGCAAGATGCGGTTTGGTTGTCAGTGCGGCAACTTTTGGCCAGTCCCACGTTTGTCAAGGCGCCGCGCATGTGCCGGCTGCTGTCCTACCTGGTGGAAAAAAAGCTGGGCGGCCTCGAGCATCAGATCAGCGAATATGCGATCGGCCTGGAAGTGTTTCGCCGCGACGCGCACCTGTATGACACGGGCCTCGATCCTGTCGTGCGGGTACAGATGGGCCGCTTGCGCGGGCGCCTGGCAGCGTATTACGCCTGCCTGGCAACGTCGCCCGGCGTGCGGATCAGTATTCCGCTAGGCAAATATATACCCGTGTTGACGCCATGCGAGCCAGCGTCGCGGCCCCCGCCGCAACAGCAGTTGCAACTGGCGCCACTGCGCAACCTGACCTGCGAGAACGGTGGCAATGCCTTCGTCAGCGGCCTGGAAGAAGAATTGGGCTACAAGCTGTATCAGACTTTTGGCGCAGCCGTCCGCTTGGTCGAGGCGAGTCCGGTATCGGCTGGCGCTGCCAGGCTGGGGTTGGCGCACCGCCTGGAGGGCAGCATCCGCGTCGAGCACAGCCATGTGCGCGTCAGCATGCGCCTCGTCGATGCCGATGCGGGGCAGATCGCGTGGCTGTCGCAGTTCGATCGCGAGGGCGAACTGGGCATGCATTTGCAGGAAGAGCTGGCCAGTGCAATCTGTGGCCAGCTCCAGCATTACATGGTTGGTTGGAGCGGGGGGATATTGCCCTCCTGGGGATCGATCGCCAGCTCGGCGCCAGTGATGGTGTTGCGGTAGTTGATATAGAAGTTGTAGGTGTCGAGCGAGGTGTACGGATTGATGGTCATCACCGACAGGTGTCTTGCGCCAGGTACTTGTTCCAGCACAGGCGAGCTGCCTTTTGGCGTGGTGTTGACGATCGTCCAGCCATGGCGCGTCGCTTCGAAGTCGAGGATGAACAGGCAATCGGTGGGCTGGTTGCAATTGATGTCGCAGCTGGGGCTGTTTTGATAGCTGAGGCCGGAAAGAGGCGACCAGAAGCTGTACAGGGCTTGCGCGTTGTGGTCGGTGCCGAGGATGCTGATGGTGATGGTACGCTGCGGTGTGGCAAATTTCATATGCTTCCTTCCTATCGGGTGGAGATGAAGTGGACGTAAGATTGTTCGCGATAACCGATCTGCTTCAGGCGGCTGGCCGCCAGCTGGACTGCCTCATCGTTCTGCAGGCAGGCATTCACGCGCACCCAGGGATCGAGGATTTGATGGTTCATCGTTGAAGCGCCTTCCTCCTTGATCATGCCATACGCTTGTTTACAAGTCATCATTAATGATATGAAATCTTTTTGTTCGTGTTGCAACGTTGCCTGCAGCAGCAAGGTTTCGATCAGCGCCAGCCGGCCGCTCAGGCTGGAGGGGTTGCGAGCGTACAGTTGTTGCAGGGCCGCGCCTGCTTTGCCGATCTCTTTCTGTGCCGCTTGCACTTGGCCCGTTGCCCGCAGCGCGCCCCCCATGCGGGCGCGGGCGAGCGCTTCGCGGCGCGCCCAGGACGCATTCTTCGGATCGAGCGCCAGCATGGCTTGCAGCTGCGCATGCACGGCCGTCAGCCTCGGCAGTGCCTTCTCCGCCGGCATGCCACGGGCGAGCACGCGCAGCCGTTCCTGTTCCAGGTTCGTCAACTCTCCCTGCCAGGCCCGGTTGTTGCGGTCCTGCCCCACGATTTGGGTAAACAGTTGCTTCGCTTCGTCGTAGTCGCGCAGCGCTTCGGCATCCATGCCGCGCGCCACGCCCAGCATGGCCCGGTGCTGCAAGGCACGCACGAGGCGGTAGATCCACATCGATTCGCCGGGAAAGCGTTCGCGCAGGCCCAGCGCCAGCTGCATTTCGTGCGCATACAGCTGCTGTGCCTCGTCCAGTTCGCCCAGCGACTCCTTGGCCGAGGCCAGCCAGGAATAGCTGTCGGCCAGCTCGGCGGCCACGCTGTGCGAGTTGGGCGCGTGTTCCAGCGCGCGCCGTTTCAGGGCGATCGATTGCACGAACTGCGGCACGGCCTGCTGCGGCATGCCGCGCGTCTGCGCCAGTGCGCCCAGGTTGTTGTGGGCATACGATTGCTCCACCCACCACTCGACATTTTCCGGTTCCAGCCGGTGCAGCAGGTCGGCAAACTTCTGGTACTCGCGCCAGGCATCTTCGGCCGCCTGCCAGTTGTTCTGGTCCTTGTGCATTTGCCCCACCCAGTAGGCGTTCGCGCCCAGGTTCTTCAGCACCTGGGTATCTTGCGGCGCCATGCGGTGCTGGCGCATCAGGATGGCGTTTGCTTGCTGCAAGGCATCGATGGCGTGCTTCGAGTCGCCTCGGGAACGGCTTACTTCGCCGATGACTTGCAAGGCCCGGGCGCGCAAGGTCAGCGCGTTCGGGCTCAGGTCATCGCCTTGCGAGCCGCTCAGGTAATGCAGGGCCTTCAGGCTGACCGATTCGAGGAATTCCAGGCGTCCCAGCGGACGCAGCTTGTCGGCGAAGTCGCCCAGCATGTAGTCCATCAGGCTTTCCGCTTCGCCGCGCCGCAATTCCGCCGTGCGCTTGGCCGCCAGCGCACTCAGGCCAAGGATCGACGCCAGCAGCGCCAGTACCACGATCAGCGCCAGGGCCAGCACGCGCACGCGGTCGCGCTGGCGCGCGCGCCGCTCGGAACTGCGGATGAATTCGCTTTCCAGTTCCGTCAGCGACAGCACGCCCGCCTGCCGCAGCTCCTTCGCTTCATCGAGTGGCTTTCCTTGTGGCAATAAAAAGTCCACGGGCCGGCCTTCGTCGCGCCAGCGTCCCGCCTGCTGTGCCAGGCGTCCGCGCGCGCGCAAGGCACCGCGGTGCGCCGTGATCCAGTCCGTCATGCGTGGCCAGCGCCGCAGGATGGCGTCATGGGCGATGCCGAACACGGGCACGCCGCCCACCAGGTCGCTGACGAACAGGCGCGATTCGACCAGCGCATCCATCGCCTGGCGCGCCGCCTCGCCGCGCAGGGCCGACCACGGCGCGCGCTGGCTGCTGACATTTTCCTCATCGATCGACAGCACGCTGACGAGGGACATGATGTGCGGCAGGAATGCCTGCTGGGCCTCGCTCATGGCCAGCACGACCTGCTCGGCGCGCAGGCCGATGGCTCCTTCCAGATCACCCAGCTGGTGGAAGGCATCGAAGCTCAGTTCACCGTCGGGCATGCGCATGCGGTACAGCTCCTGCAGGCAGTATTGCAGCAGGGGCAGGGCGTCGGGACTGTCGGCCGCGCATTTGCACAGCACATCATCGAGCCGCGCCAGCGAGACGGGGTCGACGCCGAACGTCAGCCTGGCCGCCGCCGCCGGCTTGCGGATGATTTCCGCAAAGTCGCTGACGCCAGGCGGGCCCAGGTCGAAGTGGCCGCCGTGACGCTTGCCTTCGGTCAGCAGGGCATAGCGGGCCAGGCTGGGATAGAAATCATTGCGGCAGGCAAGCACCAGCACGGCGACGCTGCTGCGCGCCAGCTGTTCCAGCGTGTGCAGGAAAGCGCGCCGCTGCGGCTCGCTGATGCGCGTGACGTTGAACAGCGCCTCGAAGCGGTCGATGAAGATGCCAAAGCGCGTGCCAGGCGGCTTGCGCTCGGCCAGCGCGGCGGCCAGTTCGGCGATGACGCTGGCGCAGCCCTGTTCCAGGCGCGTGCCGAGGGAGACGGCGTTCTCGCCGGGAAACGCCCAGCGGTCTTCCCATTGCAAGTCCAGCAGTGTGCCCGCCAGTGCCGTAAACAGGGTCTGTTCGCCCTGGTCGATCAGGTCGAAGGTAGTGCTGGCCAGCAAGCGCGTTTCGGCGCCCGCGCGTTCGCGCGACAAGGCGGGCAGCAGGCCTGCCTGGATCAGCGAAGTCTTGCCAGAGCCGCTGGGGCCCAGCACCAGCATCAGCGCAAAGCCGCTGTTGACTTGCGCCTGCACGGCGTCGCACAGCTGGCGGATGCTTTCATCGCGCCCGAAAAACACGTCCGCATGGCTTTCATCGAAGGCCAGCAAGCCGCGAAACGGCGAGCCTGTCCGCCAGTTCTTGCGTGCCGCGCTGTCCCGCACATCAAATTCCAGGGGCGCCAGGGCGCGGTAGCCGCGCTTGCGTATGGTTTCAATGTAGACGGGAGAAGTGGCGTTATCGCCGAGGATGCGGCGTAGTTGCGCGATATTCTTGTGCACGGGGCTGTCGCCGTACAGGGTGCTGCCCCAGCATTGCGCCAGCAGCTCATCCGCGCTGACGATGTCGCCCTTGGCCATGCACAGCGCCAGGAGCACATCCATGGTGCGCGGTTCCATCTGGCGCCGCTCGTCGCCATTATCGATGCTGTTGGTGGATGGATGGACGAACCAGGCACCAAAGCGGAAGCGGCTTTTCATGTGGCGGCAAGGGGCAGGGGAGAGGTGCGTAACGGGAACATGGCGATATGTTACTTAGATGCAATTTTTATATCTTATCACGGTTATTTCCCGTATCGCCAGCAATTCCGCGGCAGGCAGCCGGCTGTTGTTACTTGTGTTACGCGGACGCCGCCAACTAGACTTTTCTCGCCGACGGAAGCGTCAACAGGAGCGTGAAGCGATGCCAAAAATCTTAGCCTGGAGTGTGGAAATACAGACTTTCATGCATCAGCCTGCGCTGCACATGCCCGTTGGCCTCGCTTCCGTCACGCAGCTGCGCGAACGCGTCACGCAGATGTACGCCTTGCTCGACGCCAGCGCCGGGAATGGCCAGGAACGCAGCAGCCTGATCTCCTATCCGCTGGCCTTGCGCGTGGCCGGTGGCGGACCGTTCCATCTCGGCGACGACTATGACGAAATGCCGCCGCATACGGAGCGCGGGCATCTGCTGGCCGATGTGTTCGGCGGTGAAGACAATGAACGCAACCTTGTTCCCATGCCGCGTGCGTTCAACCAGCAAACCTGGAAGAACGAGGTGGAAGGGACGCTGAAGGCGCTCGGCCTGCAGCACCCCGGCACCATGCTGGGCATGAAAATCGACTGCGAATACGCCGGGCAAGATCCGCGCATACCGTCGCGCTACGCCGTCAACCTGTACAGTTTCGGGAGAAAAGATGCGCTGCGTGAGATGGTTGGCTGGGAAAACGTTCTGGCCCGTCCAAATGCCCTGTTCGGTGATATCCCGCGCGGCTACCAGGAAAACATAGGGCGGCTGTTCAACCCGTTCAACTACGCCCACATTCTGACGCGCAATCTCAGCCCGGGCTTGCCAAGTCCCATCCTGCCTGAACACGAATCGGTGGTGGGAACCTTGACGCTGGCCAGCCTGTGCGAACTGGCCGAAACCTTGCGCGTTCCCATGCTCGACGCCCGCCGCGCCATGTTGCATGCGAACTGGACGCTGGAAGATACGGGGCAGGCGTTGCGCCACACCTTCCAGCTGCCGCCCGCGCACCGCCGTCCTTATGCCGTGCTGGACTACATGCTGGAGAGAGGGGAGCTGCAGGGCGTCCATCCCCGGCTGGAAAGGAAAACCCTGGGCCGGTGTTTCCAGTCCAAGGGCTTTTCAGACTGGCAGCGCGAATTGATCTTTGCCGCAAACCTGATCCTGCATGGCAATCGCCAGCTGATTATCTCGGACCACGAGGACGACGAAGTCTATCGTCAAGTAGTGGTGGATTACGCCTCGCGTTCCGGCGAGGTCGCGACCATGGGGCGCTACGAATATGCCGTGCGCGAGTGGGTGCGGGCCGTCAACCTGGCACCGGGCCTGAAGGTGCCACGGGGTGCGCTTTTCCTGAATTCCACGGCGTTTGCGCCGCAGGTCGACCATGTAGTTGCCAAGGCCGGGGTGGGAAACGGCATCGATGCATTCAGCAATGCGCAAGTGGTCAGCGGGCGCTGGAACCGCTCCAAGTCGGACAATGTGATTGAACAGGGCGCCGTCGCACGCACGCGCATGCTGTTTTCCCGTTAAGGAGCGGCGTGGCCGGCGCCATGTGATACCGCGTTGATACTTGTGTTACGCCGCAACGCAGTCCTACCATCATTTCCGAACTACCCGATTTACCCCATGTGTGGACGGTATCTTCAACGGTTGGCCCGGGCTTGCGCAAGCTGTACGGCGCTTCACCCACCCACCAGGCCGTCTCTCCGCTGCATAAAATTTCTAGTGAGGGTGTGATGTCAGACAGCTTGCAAAAATGGGTGGGACGCAACCGTCCGCCGCGCGTGCAGATTACCTACGACGTGGAAGTAGGTGGCGCCATCGAGAAGAAAGAATTGCCGCTGGTGGTGGGCCTGCTGGCCGACCTGTCCGGCCAGCCGCTGGTGGCGCCGCCGAAACTCAAGGCGCGCCGCCTGGTCGATATCGACCGCGACAATTTCAACGAAGTCATGGCGAAGATCGCGCCGCGCCTCGACCTGTCCGTGCCGGATACGTATAAAAAGGACGGCAACCTGAAGATCGAACTGAACTTCAAGCACTTCGACGATTTCCATCCTGAAGCCATCACCAGGCAGATCCCGCGGCTGGCCAAGCTGCTGGAAGCGCGCCAGCAATTGCGCGATCTGCTGGGCAAGCTCGATGGCAACGACGAGCTCGACTCCTTGCTGGAAAACATCGTGCAGAACACGGAAGAGCTCAAGACCCTGCAAGCGGAGGGCGGCGCGGCCACTCCGGCCGCCACGTCGCCGGCGCCGGAAGCGGCCGCCGAGAGCGCCGAGCCCGCCGCATCCTGATAGCGCCCACGCGCTGTTTTCTCCCACATTCAGAGAAAGAAACCATCATGGCCAGCAAGCAAGCGGTACAGGCCGGTGCAAGCACCACCAACCAGGAAATCAGCCTGTTGGATCGCATCGTCCAGGAAGGAAAAATGGCAGTCGAGCCATCGCAAAACGCCTACGCGCGCACGCTCCTGGGGCAGTTCGCCACCCAGGTGCTCGACGAAGGCATGAAAAAAGCGCCCGACAAGGGCATCGTCACCATGATCAACGAGCGCGTGGCGCAGATCGACAAGATCCTCAGCGAGCAGATCAATGCCATCGTGCACGACAAGGATTTCCAGGCGCTGGAAGGCTCATGGCGCGGCTTGCACGACATGGTGATGGGCACGGAAACGGGCAGCAAGCTGAAACTGCGCCTGCTCAACGTGTCGAAGAAGGAATTGCTGAAAGACCTCGAAGGTGCCGTCGACCACGACATGAGCGTGCTCTTCAAGAAAGTGTATGAAGAGGAATACGGCACCTTTGGCGGCCATCCCTACTCGCTGTTCATCGGCGACTATTACTTTGGCCGCGATGCGGCCGACATGGCCTTGCTGCAGCGCCTGTCGAAGGTGGCCGCCGCCGCCCATGCGCCATTCATCGCCGCCGCGTCGCCATCGCTGTTCGACATGAACTCGTTTACAGAACTGGGCGTGCCGCGCGACCTGTCGAAAATCTTCGAGAGCGCCGAGCTGACCACCTGGCGCGGTTTCCGCGAAACGGAAGACTCGCGCTACGTGGCCCTGGTGCTGCCGCGCTACGCGGCGCGCCTGCCGTACGGTGCCAAGACCAACCCGGTCGAGTCGTTTGCCTACGAGGAAGATGTCGACGGCAAGGACCACAGCAAATACCTGTGGGCCAATGCGGCCTATCAGCTGGGCCTGCGCATCACGGATTCCTTCGCCAAGCACAGCTGGACGACGGCCATCCGCGGCGTCGAAGGCGGCGGCAAGATCACGGGCCTGACGGCGCACTCGTTCAAGACGGACGAGGGCGACGTGGTACTCAAATGCCCGACCGAAGTGGCGATCACGGACCGGCGCGAAAAGGAACTCAACGATCTCGGCTTCATCGCGGTGGTCAATTCCAAAGGTTCGGACATGGCGGCCTTCTTTGGCGGCCAGTCCGTCAACAAGCCCAAACTGTACAACCTGGACGCGGCCAACGCCAATGCGGCGCTGTCCTCGCGGCTGCCGTACGTGCTGGCCGCCTCGCGCTTCGCCCATTACATCAAGGTGATCATGCGCGACAAGGTAGGCAGCTTCCAGACGCGCTCGAGCGTGGAAAACTTCCTCAACAACTGGCTCAGCGACTATGTGCTGCTCAGTTCCAACGCCTCGCAGGGCGAGAAGGCGCGCTTCCCGCTGTCCGAGGGGCGGGTCGACGTGACTGAAGTGGCCGGCAAGCCGGGTGCCTACTCGGCCACCGTGTTCCTCAAGCCGCACTTCCAGATGGAGGAGCTGACCACCTCGATACGCCTGGTGGCGGAATTGCCGGCCTCGGCCGCTTGATCGTACTTTTCCAACGCATCGACGCACGGCAGCGGCATGATGCCGCCGCCGCGTTCACCTTACGGAGCTATTCATGTCAGACGTACTCATCCTCGATCTGGGCGCCACCATCAAGGGCAACTGCACCATCACCGGCTATCCCGACAAGATCATCGTCAGCTCGTTCTCCCACAATGCCTACCTGCCGATGGGCAGCGACGCGGGCAACACGGAACGCACCATGGGCCGCGCCGTGCTGTCGGAAATGTCATTCTCCAAGTCGTCCGACCTGTCGACCACGGAACTGTTCAAGGCCTGCACCCAGGGCACCAAGATCGGTCCCGCCAAGCTGAACATCGGCCGCGTGGAAAACGGCGTGTACATGAACTTCATGACCTACGTCATGGACAACGCCATGATTTCGCAAATGAGCTGCAGCGGCGGCGGCGGTATCCCGAACGACTCGTTCTCGATCAACTTCACCAAGATCAAGGCCGACTTCACGCAGCAGAAAACGGATTCCACCTCCAAGGGCACGGGCACGTGGAACTGGAACCTGGAGACGATGAAGGCGGATTGATCCTGTTCGCTAGCCGCGCATATAGATGGTAAATTGATATCGGACATCAGTTCGTCACGGTAGCGTCGGGTACTGAATCGCATGTCTAAGCGCCAGGTAGCGGCGAGGCTAGCAACTATTGTATTTTGATACCAGCGCACGGGAAATTTGAAAAAAAGATGTCCTCTGGCAGAGTGTACTGGCGGCATAGTGAAGTCGCGTCGATAAACTGATAGGCGTTTAGACTGAGCAACTTTTCTGAATGGCGGATCGATGTCACACGGCTTACAGATTGGCCCAGGTCTGCCATTCAGACACGAATTTAGCCTCGGGCATTTTCTGCCTGGATGTATTTAATTGCGGCGGCCAGCAAGCGATGGCGGCAGATCCATTATTCCGACATACATTTGGCTAAATATTCGAATGTCCGGCCCGCCGTCCATTTTGAAGAGTTCATGCTTGTGAAAAAAGTAGCTTCATATGCTGCGCATTACTGGCAGCGTGGAAAAATGGCGTGGTCCCCATATTCCTGGCTGTTTTCCCTGAAGTAATATCCGGGCGCGCAATGCCAAGGTATCGTTGTATGCCGATGACCATGTGCATGATGAATATTCAATTTCGAACGATGGGACGAGTATGGCACAGACTTTCATTTCAATTGAAAATACGCTGCAGGGGTTGGAAAGCGGTATCGGCGAACCTTTGCCCGAACCCGTGAAGACTCGTATGGAGCACTTCTTCGGCGTGGATTTTTCCGAGGTTCGGGTGCATCAGGGGCCTCAGGCGGAAAAAATGGGGGCAAACGCATTTACGCTAGGATTTGATATCTATTTTGCGCCAGGCCAATTCCAGCCTGACAGCGCATCGGGACAGCAGCTACTTGGCCACGAACTCGCACATGTGCTGCAGCAATGCGCAGGCAGAGTGAAGACTACATGCCCCACCGGCATCAGCCTTGTCCAAGATGAATTATTGGAAGCTGAGGCTGACTGGATGGGCTTGCAGGCCGCGCTACAAATTCAAGGCAGAGCGGGGTTCGGCGATGCTGGATTGGCAAGTAGGCCCGCACATGGTAAAACGGAGATCAAGGCCAGCCGTCAAAATCTGAAAAAAATAACATCAAAAATGGCTGGGCGAACAATACAGTGTCAAACCAACCTTACGTTTGACAACGATGTTCGTCCCGGCACCGACATTGTCACCGGCATGCATCATGCGCGTAATGCTCACGCGGTGGTGCAAAAGGATCTGGCGGCATATTTGAGTGGGTACAACAGCCATGGCGACGCGGTAGCCAGGGGATGTGCGGTTTGCAATCACTCAATTTCCTACTCCAACGTGGCGAAGGCAGTGGAGGGGGCGCTTGCACAACAGGGAAATTTGCAGGCTGTCGTCAATTTTCTGAATGGACTCAACCCCAATTTGCCTAAAAGCTTCACATACCGGGACAGTTATTTTGGCCTGCATGACCCCAATGGCTGGAGTTTCTCTGTCGGCGCAATACCCATGATAGATATAAAGATGAAAATTAAGAATGGCGTGCCGTTCTATTCCAAGGCGAATTTGGACAAGGAAGTGGATGATTTGATCGCCAATCTGGCAAACGATCCGCGAAATTTATTTTACTGGCCGGATCACACCGGTGATTTTGGCGGAACGCAGGTGGATAATCCGAAGGCAACACTAATAGCAACGGGTTACGCTTCGCTGCTGAATGTGACAACGAGGCTTGCCGCTTATCGGCAGCATTTACGCAATATGGGACTTGGGGTTTAAGGCGGCTGGGTTGAAGGTGGCAGTGACGGCCAGCAGGGAGGGACCTTTCCAGTATTCCGACATGTGTTTGGCGAAGAACGCCTATCAAAACCTGCTGTCCGTCATCATTCGCGGTGTGCGATGCTCAATGGCTCGACGCCCCCCGTCCTTTCGTATCGTAGCGCTTCTCAACCATAACAAACACCTCCCCGATCGTTGGGGTTTTTTAGGCGTTGTAAATGTCCGTAAGCCGCTTCCGGTGCAGGTTTGCGTTTAAAAAATACAATGAAATGGGGTAAGGATGTCAAGTCAACCTGGATGTAATCCTTATGGTTATTGTCAAATTAAAGGCTGTGAAAAAAAGGCAGTATATGACAAGGTCACTGGGATGGAGCGGTGTTCCATACATAAGCCTGAAACAGTCGCCAGAGCTGCTGCTGGTGCAGCGCTTCCTAGCTGGGATGAGCTGGCGGCTGTCGGTGCAAAGATGAAAGTAGTCAAAATAACCGAGCTTGGTAAACTGCCAGCCGATGTCTTGCCAGAAACCATGACATGGCCTGTTCTTGTTGATGCTGTGCATAATGGTGCGGATTTCCAGTTGGCAGGAACGGTTACAAGTTCTCCAAAGGATGGCATGGAGTTTATTTATACAGGTTATTCCGTGGGGAGCCAGCCATACCAGATTGTAAAGCCAGTAATGACAAATAGTCGCGGAAAAAAAATTGATACTGGTGCATGTCATGAGAGTTATGTTTTTACCCAATATCTGGATGCGAGCTGGATTGTTTTGATTCGGCAATCTCATGCCCCTTGCGGTCCTTGTCAAAAGTCATTTTCTGGCATGGCTATGAAACATGGCAAGACGATCATCGTGGCATTTGAAAATGGTGGCAATTCCATGAATAATAAATCTGGCACATTTATTTTCGTGCCATTAGAAAATGATGCAGCTACCTCTGTAGATCTTTATGTCATGCCATATCAGAATTTTTATGTCCCGCAGGTGGCAACCAAGCCGCAGGTGGTAAACAAGTAACACTGGCCTGATGGTGTGCAGGGCGGTGTGAGGGGCAGGTCCGCCATGCAGACAAGCTCTGCTCCGCCGACGGTATTTTTATCCACCCGTCATCGTGATTGCGCCAGCCTCGGCGGCGCCTGGCAGCGCAGTGCTGCCGAACCCGCCCTGCCCACAGTCGCCGCTTCCGCCACCGCCCTGATACCCACCTGTTACTTGTGTTACGCCATCCCCCGGTCCTACCATCAATCCGCACTCTCCGTTTCCCCAGGCGCGCCTTGCCACGGCAGGGCGCTGGACTTTCCCGTACCACCTGAATGGGCTTCCCATGCATGCCACGCCTGCCGGTTCGCTAGTTCCCCTGTTCGACCGCCTCGGCGGCGAGCTGGCCGCGTCCGCCGATGGGCGCGTGCTCGATGTGGATGGCTTGCGCCATTCGCTGCAGCTGGACCTGGTGCGGCTATTCAATGTGCGCAATGGCTTGAGCATCGCGCAGTTCCTCGGCGAGGCGCCCACGGTGCTCGATTACGGCTTGCCCGATACCCTGGCGCTGTCGCCGCAGTCGGCCGCCGACCTGGCCCTGTGGCAGCAGGTGCTGGCGCGCGCCATCGCCCTGTACGAACCGCGCCTGTCGGGCGTGACGGTGCGGGTCACGCCCGACGCACACAAGCCGGCGGCGGCGCGCGTGGCCATCGCGGCGGCGGCCATGCTGGGGCGCCAGCTGTGCCAGGTGCGGTTCGACGTGGTGCTCGACGACCGCGCCGCCCAGACGGGGGCGCGATGCGCATGAATACCCAGGACGAGCTGCTCGAATACTACCGGCGCGAACTGGCCTACCTGCGCACGCAGTCGGCCGACTTCGCCGCGCGTTATCCGAAGGTGGCGCAGCGTCTGGTGCTGACGGGGGCCGAGACGGCCGACCCGCACACGGAACACCTGATCCAGTCGGTGGCCTTTTTGAACGCCCGCGTGCACCGGGAACTCGACCGCGACTTCCCCAGCGTGGCCGCCGCCATGCTGGACAATCTGTGCCCCAGTCTGACGCAGCCCGTGCCGGCCATGACGGTGATGCAGATGGCGCTCGACCCCATGGAAGGCAAGGTCACGGTCGGCGCGCGGGTGGCGCGCGGCACCATGCTGTCGGCCACGGCCGCCACGGGCGAGCAGTGCCGCTTCCAGGTGGCGTGGGAGACGACCCTGTGGCCGCTGCGCGTGCATGCCATCGCGCAGGAAGACCCGCGCACCTTGCGCCTGGACATGCGCTGCGACGAGGGCGTTGACGTGGCCGAGCTGGAACTCGACACCCTGCGCCTGCACCTGTCGGGCGATTTGCTGACCACCATGCCGCTGCATGAAATGCTGATCAGCGGCCTCGATCACCTGGAAGTGGTGTCGAGCGGCGGCGTGCACCACCTGGCCGCGCGCCACCTGGCCGAAGTGGGCTTTGCCGAGGACGAGGCCATGCTGGGCGGCCCGGCCCACGCCCATCCCGCGTATGGCTTGCTGCAGGAATACTTCGCCTTTCCCCGCAAGTTCCAGTTTTTTGACGTCAGCGGCCTGCGCGGGCGCCTGGGCAGCGGTGGCGGCTTCGCGCTGCGCCTGGTGTTTGGCCACAGCGCACCCGTGCTGGCGCTGCTCGACGCGGGCAACGTGCTGCTCGGCTGCGTGCCAGCCCTGAATCTCTTTCCCGTCACCAGCGAACCTGTCGTCGTCGACCGGCGCCACTATGAATACCTGCTGGTGCCCGACCGCCGGCGCGACGCCGTCATGGAAGTGCATTCCATCCTGGGCGTGACGGTGTCCGACCCGCGTGGCGAGCGCAGCGTGGACATTCCCAGCGCGTTTGCCGAGGAGGGCGGCGAGGACGGCGTCGCCCTGAGCTGGACCATGCGCCGCGAAACCAGCCTGCGCAAGGGCATCAGCGGCACCGATGTGTACCTGGGCTTTGTCGACCGGGGCGACGTGCAGGCGGCCTTGAGCGAACCGGTCGCCTATGCGCGCCTGCTGTGCACCAACCGCCTGCTGGCCGAACAGATCGGGCCGGGCACGCGCTTCTACGGCGACGGCGTGGCCGCATCCACCACCATCCGCGCGCTGTACCAGCCCAGCGTGCAGCGCCCGCCCACCATGGCCAACCACGCCCTGTGGTCGCTGGTGTCGCTGCTGCGCCTGAACCACCGCTCGCTGGTCGACGGCAGCACGGGCGCCGATACCCTGCGCGACATGCTGCTGCTGTTTGCCGGCGGCAGCGCGCGCGACCAGGTGCAGATCCGCGGCATCAAGCGCCTGGCGGCCCGCGCCGGCACGGCGCGCGTGGGCAGCGAAGGCTGGCGCGGCCACTGCCGCGGCACCGACATCGTGCTCGAATTCGACACCGACGCCTTCGCCGGCACCTCGCCGCTGGTGCTGGCGGGCGTGCTGGCGCGCTTCTTCGCCCTGTACACCACGGCCAATTCCTTCGTGCGCCTGTCCGTCGTGCGCCACGGCGAACCCTGGATGCAATGGCCTGCCATGACGGGACGACAATGCCTGACCTGATCGCACTGCTGCGCCGCGCGCCGCATACCTTCAACCTGTTCCAGGCCATCAGCCTGCTCGAACGCAGCGCTCCCGCGCGCACGCCAGTCGGCCACGGCCAGGGCCTGGACGAAGCGCTGCGCCTGGGCGCCCACGTGGACATGGCCTTCGCGCCCAGCGACATCGCCAGCCTGGATGACAGCACGCGCCCGGGGCCGTCCCTGACCCTGCGCACGGCGGCGCTGTCGCTGGCCGGCGCGCAAGGCCCGCTGGCCGCGCCGTTCACGGAACTGCTGCTGTCGGGCCGGCGCCAGCGCGACGGCGCCGGCCTCGATTTTCTCGATATCTTCAACCAGCGCCTGCTGGGTTTCTGGTATCGCGGGCGCGGCAAGCACCATCTGGCGCTGCAGCCGGGCAGCGCGGCACCCGTGCCGCAGCCGGGCCAGCGCCCGACGGCGCCGCTGCCGCGCAGCCTCGATGCCTTGTCTGGCCTGGGCCGCGCCGAGGGCGCGCAGGCGCCCGGCGGCGAGCTGGCCTGGCTGCGCCACGCGGGCTTGCAAGGGGCCGCGCCGCGTTCCATGGCCACCTTGCTGACCTTGCTGCGCGACCGCATGGGCATCGCCTTTCGCGGCCAGCAATTCATCGGCGCCTGGCAGGAACTGGCGGCCAGCGACCGCGCCAGCCTGCAAGGCCGCCAGGCGCGGCGCGGCATGGGGGCGCAGCCGCTGGGCGGAGGCGCCTGCCTGGGGGCGCGCGCGTGGGACCAGTCGGCCGGCATCGCTCTCGTGGCACCGGCGCTGGCGCCAGCGCAGTTTGCCGCGCTGCTGCCCGGTGGTGCGCAATGCGCGCTGCTGGCCTGGCTGGTGGCGCGCCACCTGCAGCGGGGCATGACGGTGACCCTGGAACTGACCCTCGCCGCGCCGCCGGCCAGCACGCTGGAACGGCCCGCCACCCAGGTGCTGGCACCCCGGCTGGGCCACAGCGCCTGGCTGTGCGGCCGCGCCAGCCAGGCCTCGCACCAGCATGTGCAGCCGGTGCGTTTCGTGCTGAACGCGGCCGGCGCCCAATCGAGCACCACCTTCCCCGCAGACGAATGGAACTGAGCCCCATGGAAATCGATATCCGCACCTTGCTGTCCCACCTCAATCCCGAATGCAAGCGGGCCATGGGCAGTGCGGCGGAACTGTGCGTCAAGCAGACGCATTTCAACGTGGAAGTCGAGCATTTGCTGCTGGCGCTGCTCGACGGTGGTGCGCCCGACTGGTCCTTGCTGCTGGGGCACTACGGCGTGGACGCGGATGCCGTGCGCACGCAGGTGCAGGCTTGCCTCGACGGCTTCAAGCGGGGCAACAGCCGCACGCCGGCCATGTCGCCGCATTTCGTGCCGCTGCTGCGCGAAGCCTGGCTGACCAGTTCCATGCTGCTGGGCAGCGGGCAGATCCGCTCCGGCACCATTTTGCTGACCCTGCTGGAACTGGACAGCCTGCGCGGCATGCTGATCGAGTCGGCGCCAGCGCTGCTGACGCTGCCGCGCGACACCTTGAAGGGGCAACTGGCGTCGCTGCTGGCCGGCTCCAGCGAGGACGCCGGCCCCGCCGGTGGCGTGGCACAGGCCATGCCCGCCGCGCCGGGCGGCGCCGGCGGCCCGCAAAATGGCGGCCAAAATGGCACGCCGGCGCTGGACCAGTTCACGGTGGACATGACGGCGCAGGCGCGCGCCGGGCGCATCGATCCCGTGCGCGGGCGCAACGGGGAAATCCGCCAGATCATCGACATCCTGCTGCGCCGCCGCCAGAACAATCCCATCCTGACGGGCGAGGCGGGCGTGGGCAAGACGGCCGTGGTGGAAGGCTTTGCCTTGCGCGTGGCCGAGGGCAGCGTGCCGGCCGTGTTGGCCAATGTGCGCGTCTGCTCGCTGGACCTGGCCTTGCTGCAGGCGGGCGCCGGCGTGCGCGGCGAGTACGAGCAGCGCCTGAAATCGGTGATCGCCGAAGTGCGCGCGGCAGCCACGCCCGTCATCCTCTTCATCGACGAGGCGCACCAATTGATCGGCGCGGGCGGCAGCGAAGGGCAGGGCGACGCCGCCAACTTGCTGAAACCGGCGCTGGCGCGCGGCGAATTGCGCACCATCGCCGCCACCACCTGGGCCGAATACAAGAAACACGTGGAACGCGACCCGGCCCTGGCGCGCCGTTTCCAGGTGGTGAAGGTGGAGGAACCGACGCCGGAGGCGGCCATCGGCATGTTGCGCGGCATGGTCGCCACCCTTGAGCGCCACCACCAGGTGGAGATTCTCGACGAAGCCGTGCGCGACGCCGTGCGCCTGTCGCAGCGTTACATCACGGGGCGCCAGCTGCCCGACAAGGCCATCAGCGTGCTCGATACGGCCTGCGCGCGCGTGGCCATCGCGCTGGCCGGCACGCCGCCGCAGCTCGAGGCGCTGGAATACGACATGGTGCAGGCGACGGAAGGCTTGCGCATCGTGCGCCAGCAGCTGGGACGCGGCGAGGGCGAGGCGGCCGAGGGCGAGCGGCAGGCGGCCAGCCTGGCGCGCATGGGCGAACAGCATGCGGGGCTGGTGGCCAAGCTGGCCGAGGAGCGCCGCGCGGTGCAGGAAATCCTGGCCCTGCGGCGCGCCATCGCCGCGCGCGTGGGCCAGGCCGGTGCCGGCAGCGGTGGCGCCGAGGCCGATGCCGACGAAGGACAGGCGCAGGCGGCCCAGCTGCAGCGTTTGCAAAAGGGCCTCGAAGCCATCCAGGACGACGAAGCCATGGTGCCCGTCTGCGTCGATTCGGCCATGGTGGCGGGCGTGATCTCGGGCTGGACCGGTATCCCCGTCGGCAAGATGCTGGCCGACGAAGTGCACACGGTGCTGCAATTGCATGAGCGCCTGTGCGAGCGCGTGGTGGGACAGGACCAGGCGCTCGACGCCATCGCGCGCCGCGTGCGCACCTTCCGCGCCGAGCTGGACGACCCGGGCAAGCCGGTGGGCGTATTCATGCTCGTCGGTCCCAGCGGCGTGGGCAAGACGGAGACGGCATGCGCGCTGGCCGACATGCTGTATGGCGGCGAGCGCAACATGATCACGATTAACATGTCGGAATTCCAGGAAGCGCACACGATCTCCAGCTTAAAGGGCGCGCCGCCCGGCTATGTCGGCTATGGCAAGGGCGGCGTGCTGACGGAAGCCGTGCGCCGCCGTCCGTACAGCGTGGTGCTGCTCGATGAAATGGAAAAAGCCCATCCCGACGTGCTGGAACTGTTCTTCCAGGTCTTCGACAAGGGCACGATGGAAGACGGCGAGGGTGTCAGCATCGACTTCAAGCACACCCTGATCCTGCTGACGTCGAACGCGGCGCAGGATGTCATCACGCGCGCCTGCCATGAGGCGCGCGGCCAGCGCCTGCCCGATCCCGAGGCGCTGGTGGCGCAATTGCGTCCGGCCCTGCTGCGCCAGTTCAGCCCGGCCTTCCTGGGCCGCGTGGTGCTGGTGCCGTACTACCCGCTGGGCGATGCGGAAATCAGCGTCATCGTCGAAATGAAGCTGGCGCGCCTGGCCGAGCGCTTTGCCGCCAACCACCACGCCCGCTTCAGCTGGGACGACGCGGTGACGGCGGCCATCACGGCGCGCTGCACGGAAGTCGACAGCGGCGCGCGCAACATCGATTACATCCTCACGCAGACGGTCCTGCCGCAATTGTCCGGCCTGGTACTCGAACGCATCGCCACGGCCTCGGCTTTTTCTGCCGTGCACATGGCCATGGGCTCGGGCCAGCAGTTCGCCTACAGCTTCCGCGACAGCCCCGTGCGGGGTGCCGCATGAAGGCCGGTTTCAAGCAGACAGGCCTGCTGCGCGTGGCTTCTCCGCTGGGTGCCGACGACCTGCTACTCGACAGCATGACAGGCAGCGAGGGCTTGTCCGAGCTGTTCCGCTTCAGCCTGCACATGCGCTCGCCCAGCACCAGTTTGAGCGCCGCCGCCGTGGTCGGCAAGGACATGACCGTGACCATCGCGCTGCCGGACGGGCCATCGCGCTATGTGAGCGGCATTGTCACGCGCTTTATCCAGAGCGGGCAGGACCGCGATTTCGCCACCTACGAGGCGGAACTGGCGCCGGCCCTGTGGCTGCTGACCCTCGCGCGCGACCGCAAGATCTTCCCGAACCAGGGCGTGGACGCCGTCATCAAGGCCGTGCTGACCAGCTTTGGCGTGAAATTCGATTCCAAGCTGGCGGGCACCTATGCCGTGCGCGAATACTGCGTGCAGTACGACGAGACGGCCTTCGATTTCATCTCGCGCCTGATGGAACAGGCGGGCATCTGCTACTTTTTCACCTTCAGCAGCAGCGGCCACACCATGGTGCTGGCCGACGCGCCCGCCCATTTCGCCGATTGCCCAGGCGCTGCCAAGGCCCGCTTCTGGCCCGACACGGGCATGCAGCGCCCGCTCGACACGGTGACGCGCTTCGCCAGCGAGCACCGCATCGCGCTGCAGCAGATGACCGTCAATGACTACGATTTCGTCACGCCGGACACCACTCTCGAAGGCAGTTACGCGGCCACGGGCGGCAAGGGAAAAAGCTATGAATTTGCCAGCGGCCACCCGACGGTGGCCGCCGCCAAGGCCCTGGCGCAGCTGCGCGTGGAAGCGGGCCAGGCCAGCGCCGAAGTGCTGCGCGGCGACAGCTACTGCTATCCGTTCGCGGCCGGCACGCGCTTTGCGCTGTCCGGCCATTTCGTCGCGGCCCTGAACGCCACGTTCGTGCTGCGCCGCGTGCAGCACACGGCGCATAGTGACGGCTACAGCAATTCCTTTGAAGCGTTTCCCGCCAGCGTGCCGTTCCGCGCGCCCGTTGTGACCATGCGCCCGCGCGCGGCCGGCTGCGAGACGGCGCGCGTGGTGGGGCCGGCCGGGGAGGAAATCTGGACCGACCAATACGGCCGCATCAAGGTGCGCTTTCCGTGGGACCGCGACGCGGCCGACGACAAGCGCGCGCCATGGATACGCGTGGCGCAGGCGACGGCGGGCAAGGGCGTGGGCGCCTTTTTCCTGCCGCGCGTGGGGCATGAAGTGGTGATCAGCTACATGAACGGCGATCCGGACCGGCCGCTGGTGACGGGCAGCGTCTACAACGGCACGAATGTCACGCCGGCCACCTTGCCGGCCAACCAGACGCAATCGATCCTGCGCACCCTGTCGTCCAAGCAGGGCAGTGCCGGCAACGAGCTGCGCTTCGAGGACAAGAAGGACGCCGAACAGCTCTACCTGCACGCGCAGAAGGACATGCTGGTGGAAATCGAGAACGCGCTGACGACGACCGTCAAGAAGGGCGCCGAGCTGCATACCCTGGACGAGGGCGACCGCACGGTGGACGTCAAGAAGGGCAAGGAAACGCACAAGGTGGCCGGCACGCGCGGCGTGGCCGTGACGGGCGCCGAGACGCACGCCAACGAAGCCGCGTTCAAGCACACGGTCAAGGGCGATTATGCGCTGACCATCGACGGCACCCTGAGCATCACGGTGAAGGGCGCCATCAAGATCGTCTCGGACGGCGCCGTGGCGCTGGAAGCGGGCACCACCCTGGCGGCCAAGGCCGGTACGGCGCTGAGCAACAAGGCGGGCACGGAGCTGGCCTGCGAGGCGGGAACCAAGCTGAGCACCAAGGCTGGCGTGCAGATCGACCATAAGGCGCCCGTCATCAACAGCAAGGCCGACGCCACGCAGACGGTGGAAGCGGGCGCCATGCTGACGCTCAAGGGCGCCATGGCGAAGGTGAACTAGATGACGACCGACTTTGACGCCAGCCCAGCCGCCGCGCGCGAAAGCAGCGTGGTCGAGCAGCACGATGACGCTGGCGTGCTGCTGTTGCGCAGCACCATGGCCGGCGGCGTGCTGCATGGCCCGCTGGAGCAATATGGGCCGGACGGCCAGCCGGCCATGACGGCGCATTTTATCGACGGCAAGCTGCACGGCACGGTGGCCCTGTTTGGCGACGACGGCGTGGTGGTGCAGCGCAGCGCCTTCCAGCACGGCCTGGCGCATGGCTTGATCGAAACTTTCATCCACGGCCGGCGCATCGCGGCGCAGACCATGTCGGGCGGCGTGGCCAGCGGGCCTTCGCTGTCGTTCGACGAGGCGGGCCAGATGACGGCGCGGCTGCAGCTGGTGGCCGGCCAGCTCGATGGCCAGGCCCTGTTCTACCACGAGGGACGGCAGGTGCGCAGCGCCTGGTACCGCGCCGGCCTGCTGGAGGGCGAGAGCGCCGATTACGACGCCGAAGGCCAGGTGCTGCAGCGCTGCAGCTACCGCGCCAACCTGCTGCACGGGCCGCTGCGCCGCTACTGGCCGGGTGGCGCGCTGATGGAAGAAGTGATTTACCGCGATGGCGTGCCGCTGGCGGCGCCCGTCCGCTTCGATGCGCAGGGCCGGCGCCAGGGCAACGCCGAGGCGGCGCCGGCCCTGCTCGCGCGCCTGAAAAAACTCGTGAGGGGGGACTGATGGGACAACAAGTCTGCGCCGGGGCGATGCTGAAATGCTCGTTCGGCATGGCGCCCGGCACCTTGATGGTGCTGCCGCTGAACAAGGTCATGACGATCATGCCCGACGCCAACATCATGGACAACAAACCCATGGTCAACATCTTGCCGTTTGGCATGTGCATGTCCATGGCCAACCCGCAGGTGGCGGCGGCCACGGCGGCGGCGCTGGGCGTGCTGGTGCCCATGCCATGCATTCCCATGACCAGCGCGCCGTGGATGCCCGGTTCGCCCACGGTTTTGCTGGGCAATATGCCCACCCTGAACAACGCTTCCAAGCTGATGTGCATGTTTGGCGGCGTGATTGAAATCTGCATGCCGGGGCAGATGACCGTGGCCGTGCCTTGAGTACCCGCTATGCCCGCTATGACCGATGCACCTTAACCTTGCCGAGTGAACCATGGAATATCGCTTGAGTCTTACCCCGCGCCTGGTGGCAGTCGGGTTTTTCGCGGTGGCGGCCTTGCTGGTGCTGCTGTTCGCGCTGGGTTTCCAGCTGGGCCAGGGGCTGGCCGCGCAAGAGGCGCCCGGCGTCTCGCGCGCGCATGCCACGGCGCCAGCGGCGCGCGGGGCCGCCACGGCGGTCACCGCCGCACCGTTGTCGGCCGCCGCGCCAGCCGGGGTGGCGCCATGATGCGCGTGCAGCGCAGCTGGCGCGCACTTGTGCTGCTGGTCGCCTGCGCCTGCGCGGCTGTCGCCAGCCCCGCGCTGGCCGCCGACAGCCTGCCGCCGGCCGCGACAAGCATGGTGCGCGGCGCCGATGGCCGTCTGATGGCGCCCGACATCGCCCGCATCGTCGCGCGCGGCGAACTGGTGGTGGCCATGTTCAAGGGCGACAGCCCGCCGTTCTACACGGAGAAAAAAGGCGTGCTGAGCGGTATCGACGTCGACCTGGCGCGCAGCATCGGCAAGGAGCTGGGCGTGCCCGTGCGCTTCGACCGCAGCGGCGCCACCATCGACGGCGTGGTGGAACTGGTGGGCCTGGGCCAGGCCGATATCGCCATCGGCCGCCTGGGCCGCACCCTCAAGCGCAGCCAGATGGTGCAGTTTTCCACGCCCTACATGCTGCTGGGCCACGCCATGCTGCTGAACCGCGTGCGCTTCGCGGAAATGGCTGGCGAGCGTCCCCTGAAACAGGTGATGCGCGACTTCAAGGGGCAGATCGGCGTCATGGAACGCACCTCGTGGGAAGAGTTCGCGCGCCGGCATTTTCCGCAGGCCAGCGTGAAGCCGTATCCCAGCTGGGCGGCGCTGGTCGACGCCGTCAGCCGCGGCGAGGTGGCAGGCGCGTATCGCGACGAGCTGGAAGTGCGCGCCGTGCTGGAGCGCGACCCGCGCCTGGCATTGACCCTGCGCACCGTCACCTTCAGCGACGCGCAGTCCGTGCTGAGCGTGATGGTGGGCGTGGGCGACAGCACTTTATTGTCCCTGGTCAACGAGGTGATCGGCACGCGCGCCGACAAGCCCAGCGTGGCCAGCGCCCTGAAACTGGCGAGGTAGAGCATGCATACCCCTCTCAATAGCGACACCGGCAACATCTCCCCCGTGGCCGCGCCAGAGCGGGGCGCCACCCTGCGCCGCTTCCGCGCGCTGGCCATCAACCCCTTCATGGTGCTGGCCTGCGTGCTGCTGGGCGCGACCATCGGCTGGGCCGCGCCCGGCGTGGCGCGTCCGCTGGGCCTGGTCGGCGTCGTCTACGTGGACTTGCTGACGATGGTGGTGCTGCCGTTCATGATGTCGGCGGTGGTGCTGAGCCTGCAAAACCTGTACCGCGAGGGCGGGGCGGGCAAGATCGTGCAGCGCGTGGTGGTGGTGTTCGTGCTGCTGGCGCTGGCGGCGGCCGTGCTGGCCACCCTCGCCACCTGGCTGCTGCATCCTGGCGGCGGCATGTCCGAAGGCACGCGCGCCGCGCTCGGGCATATCGTCGGCGGCGATGCGGATGGCAGCAACACGGCCATGGCCCTGCTGACGCCGGAACCGGCGCCCGCCTCGGCCAGCGCGCAGGAGATTTTGCGCACCTTGATCCCGTCGAACATCTTCGCCGCGCTGGCCAACGGCGAAACGCTCAAGGCGCTGGTCTTCGCGCTGCTGTTCGGCTTTGCCGTGGGGCAGGTGCCCAGCCGCATCTCGACGGGCTTGCAGGATGCGCTGGAAACCGTCTACAAGGCTTGCCAGACCCTGACGGGCTGGATCAACCTGCCGCTGCCGCTGATTCTCGTGTGCATGTCGGCCGGCCAGGTGGCGCGCACGGGCCTGGCGCCGCTGGCGGCCATGGCCGGTTTCGTCGGCGGCTTCCTGGCCGTCAGCGCGCTGCTGATCGGCGTGGCCATGGCCGTCGTGCGCCACCGCGCCGGGGTCGGCGCCCGGGACGTGATGAAGGCCATGCGCGAACCGTTCGCGCTGGGCGTGGCCACCAACAACAGCGCCGCCTGCATGCCGGCCATGGTCAATGCGCTGGTGGGGCGGCTGGGTTTTTCGCGCTCGCGCGTGGAATTGCTGGTGCCGCTCAGCGTGGCCCTGCTGCGCGCCGGACCGGTGGCGTATTTTGTCTGCGGCAGCATGTTCATCGCCGCCCTGTACGGCCGCAGCCTGTCGGCCGCCGACCTGGCCCTGCTGGCGGGGCTGGCCGCGCTGACGGGCTTTGCCTCGTCCGGCATGGCCGGCGTGGTGACGGTATCGCTGATGGGCGTGGTGTGCGCCAGCCTGTCGCTGCCGTTCGAGGCGGCCTTCGTGCTGTTCGTCGCCGTCGATCCCGTCTGCGCCATGGCCCGCACGGCGCTCACCGTCATCGCCAACTGCGCGGCCGTCTCGCTGATCTGCGCGCGGCCCGTGACCTTGCAGCCATGAACCTGCTGCGCGACATGCTCCACCATCCCGCCGCGCTGCTCGGCGCGGTGCTGCTTGGCGCCTGGGCGGGCATGCTGTGGCCGCAGGGCGCGCCCCTGTTCGGCGCCCTGGCGACCATTTATCTGTCGCTGATCCAGGTGGCGGCCTTACCGTTTCTCGTGCTGGCCGTGTACTTCGGCCTGCAGCGCATGGCGGCGGCCGGCGAGCAGTGGCGCCGCATGGGCGTGCTGGCGCTGCTGGGCGTGCTGCTCATGCTGCTGTGCGCGCTGGGCGGCGCCTTGCTGGCCAGCCTGGCCGCGGCCGGCGCCGGCCTCGACGCGGGCCAGCAGGCATCGCTGGGCCGCATGGCCATGCATGCCGAGGCCCCCGCCGTCGTCAGCCTGCACGCCCTGGAGGCCCCGGCCGCCGCGCCAGCCGCGCCGCCGCTGGTGCCGCACAACCTGTATGCCGTGATGGCCTTCGGCTCGGCGCCCTCGGTGCTGATCGGCGTGCTGCTGTTTGGCGCCGCCGTCGCGGTGCAGCGGCCCGAGGCCAGCCAGCAGCTGAGCGCCATCCTCGAAGCCGTGTACCGGGGCATGGAGCTGTCCATCCGCTGCGTGAATACCGGCTTGCCGCTGACGGCCTGCATCCTGGCGGCGGCCGCCACCAGCGCGGCGGGGGGCGAGTCCATCGGCCTGCTGACGGGCTTCCTGGCCACCTGGTACGGCAGCGTGCTGCTGTGCTGCGCGCTGGTGGTGGCGCTGCTGGCCTGGCGCCTGAAGGCGCAGCCGTGGCAGGTGCTGACGGCGCTGCGCGAACCCGTCACCGTCTGCCTGTTCGCGCCGGTGGGCGCGGCGGCGCTGCCCGAATTCATCGAGGCGCTCAGCGTGCGCCTCGGCTTCAGCCGCGGCACGGTCGAGCTGATGGCGTCGATCTGCCCCGTCTTCATCCGCACGGGAGAGGCGCTGTATTTCGCCGTGCTGGCCGTGTTTGTCGCCAATGTGTACGGCCAGCCGCCCGGAGTGGCGCAGCTGCTCTTGATCAGCTTGCTGGCCGGCTGGACGGCGCTCTGGTCCGTCGGCGTGCCCGGCGTGAAGGCGGCGCTGTGGGCCGGCGTGCTGCAGGCCTCGCTCGGCTTGCCGCTCGACGCCATGCTGCCCGTCCTGCTGCTGCTCGAAGTGCTGTGCGAAGGCGCGCGCAACCTGGTGTCCTACCTGGCGGCGGCCGTGCTGATCGCGCTGGGCTGCGAAGCGGCGCTGCCGCGCGATGCCGTGGCGCCCGGCAGCGCCGCGGCCGCACCGCTGCTGCTGGTGATCGGGCGGCGCCAGGCCTGGCTGGGTGCGGGCTTGCTGGCGGCCGCCCTGGTGCTGGTGTTTGGCGCGGGCATCGGCGCGGGCCTGCGCAAGATGCTGGTGCTGTCCTGATGTTCACATTATTTACCGTACAGGGATATTCCATGGCATTCAAGACCGAATCGACGCAGGCCGGCGCGCACCGCGCGATGCTGCTGGCGGCACTGGCCCTGCTGGTGGCCAGCTTGCTGACCGGCTGCGGCGCGCTGGCGCTGATGCGCGGCGATCCCCGGCCCGTCAAGCCCGACTGGCAAAGCCTGACCCTGGTGGCCGCGCCTGACGCCAACAGCAACAGCGCACTGGCGGTGGACGTGGTGCTGGTGCGCGACAAGGCCATGCTCGACACCCTGGCTGCCATGCCGGCCGCCCGCTACTTTGCCGCCAAGGCCGACTTGCAGCGCACGTTTCCCGAGGCCTTGACGGTGCTGTCAGTGGAAATCACGCCGGGCCAGGCGCTGCAGCTCGATGCGCAACGCTACGCCGGCCAGCGCATCTGGGCCGCCTTTGCCTTTGCCAATTATGCCAATCCCGGCGACCACCGCGAGCGCCTGCTGCCTGGCAGCGGCGCGTATGTGCTGCAGCTGAACGCGCAGGGTTTTGCCGCCAGCGACATGAAGACGGGCGCCGCCCGCTAACCGAGGATCTATCCGCCATGGCCGAAGCAATGTTGTATGACCGTATCCAGTGGCATGAGGGCATGCTGCTGACCCCGCAGCATTTCCAGCAGGAGAGCGCCCGCGTGGACGCCCTGGTGGGCTGGCAGGCGCTGGCCGCCCAGCCGGCCGCCTGGGGCGTGCGCCGGCTCGCCATCGACGAGGCCCGGCTCAGCGGCGGCAAGCTGCGCATCCTGGCGCTCGAAGCCATCCTGCCCAACGGCATGGCGGTGGCGCACGATGGCCGCCAGGCGCAGGACTTCGTGCTGGAACTGGACCTGGCGCCGTACGCGCAAGCGATGGAGCAGGGCGACTTGCCCGTCTACCTGGCCGTCGGCGCCGCGCGCTCGCTGCGCCTGTCGGGGCAGCCGGCCATGTTCCGCCGCGTCGACAGCCCGCTCGTCGAGGATGAGGTATCCGAAGCGCTGGCCGACGAGGTGCCGCGCATGGCGGCCAACTTGTGCCTGATGGCCGGCAAAGTGCCGGGGCCGGCGTGGGTGCATTTGCATCTGATGACCTTGCGCAAGGAAAACGAGAGCGTGCGCCGCTGCGCGTTCTGGCCGGCCCAGCTCGAGGTGCCGGCCGGTTCGGCCCTGCTGCAGCGGGCGCAGGCGCTGGCCGCCCTGATGCGCAACAAGGCCGTTTTCCTGGGACGCCAGACGGCCGGCGGCTCGTCGCGCCTGGAAGACCGGCTGGCCATGCTGGAACAGCGCGCCCGCCTGTCCAGCCTGACCCTGCACCTGCCGCTGCTGGAAGCGGCGCTGAATGCGGGGCCGGTGCAGCCGCAGCCCCTGTACCTGGCCCTGTGCGCACAGCTGGGGCCCTTGTCCGCCTTGCGCCCCGGCGCCGTGCCGCTGGCGCCGCCCGCCTATGTGCATGGCGACAGCCAGGCGGCGTTCGACAGTGTGCTCGACAATCTGGTGGACCTGGTGGGCGAAGTGAGCCAGGAATGGAAGACCTGCACCTTCAACCTCAACGGCCAGGTGTTCTCGCTGCCGCTGCGGGCCGAATGGCTGGGCGGGCAGGGCGCGCGCCTGGTGGTGGGCCTGCGCGGCCAGGGCGAACGCGAACTGGCGGCCTGGATGGCGGGCGCCGTGATCGGCTCGCGCACCGTCTCGGCGTCGCTGGGCGACCGCCGCGTGCTGGGCGCCACGCGCAATGCCATCGATGGCGCGCCGGAACTGGGTTTGCGCGGCAGCCAGGGCTGCAGCCTGTATGCCATCGAGGTCAGCGACCAGTTCATCGTGGCCGGCCAGGATTTGCTCATTAGTAACATCAACGAACACCTGCTGGCGCAGCGCCCGCAGGAAGTCGTTTTGTTCATCAAGGGATGAAGCATGACACTCCAGGATAAAGTCCATGGCGCGCACGGCGCCAGCGGTGCGGCGGCAGGCGCCGCCCGCCATCTCGGCGGCGACGGCAACGACCTTGCCAGCATCCAGTTCCGCGCCTTCGTGGCGTTGCTGAACCAGTCCGTGGCCGATGGCGCGGCCCTGGGCGAGGCGGATGGCCGCGCGGGCGCGGAAGCGCTGAGCCGCAAGCTGAGCCAGCTGATCGAGCTGCAGACCCTGGAGGCAGGGCGCCAGGGCGGCAAGGCGGGCGCCGAGGCGGAATTGCAGGGACGTTTCCTGAAGGCGGCCCTGGCCGACGAAGTGCTGCTGCACCTGGACTGGGCCGGGCGCACGCACTGGCGCCACGTGCTGCTGGAGGCGACCCTGTTCAATTCGGGCCAGGCCGGCCAGCAAGTGTTTGCCGACATCGACCAGCTGCTGCGCGAGCGCGAACCGGCGCGCCGGGGCGTCGCGCGCCTGTATCTGTACCTGCTGTCGCTGGGCTTCCAGGGCCGCTACCGCGACAGCGCGGGCCTGGCGCAGATCGCCGACTACCGGCGCGAGCTGTTCCAGTTCGTCTACCAGCGCGCGCCCGACATGCGCGCGCGCGACGCCGTGCTTACCGAGCAGCCGTATGCGAGCACCCTGTCGTACGGCGGCGGGCGGCGCCTCTCGCGCCTGAGCCGGCGCGGCGCCATCCTGGTGCTGGTGCTGCTGATACTGCTGGGCGTGTCGGAAGTGCTGTGGCTGTGGCAGTCGTGGTCCGTGCGCAAGGCCCTGAGCGCGCCCGTGGCGCCGGCCGTCGTGCACTTCCGCGTGGCGCCGCCGCTGGCGCTGCACCTGCCCGTCATTCCCGGGCATGCCGCACGCGGCGAGGTGGCGCCATGCTGAATTTCCTGTCCGACAACCTCGTCATCGCCGTGTTGCTGGTGGTGACCTTGCTGGTGCTGGTGCTGCTGGCCGTCGTCATCAGCGCCGCACTGCGCAGCGGCGGGCAAGGCGCGAACGCCAACGGCGGCAGCAAGCTGCGCCTGCTGGGCTCCGAATCGCTGCGCCGCTCGTTTCGCAGCGCCATCGAACTGATCGAGGCCAACCTGGCCGAGCGCGCCGAGCGCTACAACCTGTCGTGGACCTTGCTGCTCAATGAAAGCGGCAACCGCGCCGTGTCGCTGGCGCAGTCGGGCCTGCCCAGCGCGCTGAGCACCGACAGCAGCCTGACGGCCGCCGCGCAAGGCATCACCTGGAACTTCTTCGACAAGGGCGTGGTGGTGCAGCTGCAGTCCGAGTATCTGGGATCGCCCGATCCCGACAGCGCCGCCAGCAGCGGCATCTGGGACGATTTCCTGGGCCTGTGCCGTGCCTACCGGCCGCTGCGCCCCTTCGACGGCATCGTACTGGCCATTCCATGCACGGCGCTGCTGGCCAGCGATCCGCAAGGCCAGCTGGAACTGGTGGCGCGCGCCAAGGCCATCCACCGCCGGCTGTGGCTGGCGCAGAACCGCCTGGCGCTGCGTTTCCCCATCCACCTGGTGGTGACGGAATGCGAAGTGCTGCCCGGCTTTTCCACCTTCGGCACGGCCTTGCCCGAGCCGATGCGCCGCTCCATCCTGGGCTGGGCGTCGCCGTATGAACTGGTGGCGCCGTTCCGCCTGCAGTGGGTCGACGCGGCAATGGACCAGATCGCCGGCGCGGTGGCCGACAGCTGCGCCGAACTGTGCGCGCTGGAGCAGGCCGATGCCGACAGCCGCGCGTATTTCCTCCTGCCCAGCGAGGTGGAACGCCTGCGCGCGGGCCTGAAAGTGTTTTGCGAAGAGCTGATGCGCCCCAGCGCCTACCACGAGCCTTTCCTGCTGCGCGGCATCTATCTGACGGGCGACTGCAGCGACGCGGCCGCGCTGCTGGCCGCCACGGCCAGCCTGGCGCCGCAGCCGGCCCTGGCGAACGAGACGGAGCATACGCAGCTGGCGCTGGCCAGCGCCGGCGCGCAGGACGAGGCGGCCCTGGCGCCGCAGGACGGTATGCCCGTCTTCCTGCGCGATATTTTCGAGCGCAAGATCTTTGCCGAAGTGGGCCTGGTGCAGGCCTCGTCGCAGCGCATGCGGCGCCCGGCCGTCAACCGCCTCGCGTACTGGTCGGCGCTGCTGCTGCCCGTCCTGTGGGCGCTGGGACTGGTGGTGTCGAGCTTCCAGCTGCACCGCCTGGCAGGCGAAATGGTGGTGTACCTGGAAGCGCTGAACGGCGACGCGCGTGCCAGCCTGCAAAGCGGCCGCGCGGCGGCCGGCTGGGTGGCCGCAAGCGCCGCCGGCACGGGCAATGGCCAGCGCAGCCAGCAGCGCGCCGTCGATGCCCTGCTGAATATCGAACAGCTGGGCGAGGCGCATTTCAGCTCCGTCTTCATGCCCGGCTCCTGGGCCATCTTCGACGACTTGCACGACCGCGTGCAGCAGCGCCTGGAGCAGGGCTTCGCCGACAACGCCTTCGAAGCGCTGCGCCGCTCGGCCTTTGCGCAGCTGGGCCGGCTGACGGGCGTGCCGCACGATCCGGCCACGGGCAGCCTGATCGCGGGCGCCCAGTGCACCCTGCCGGCGCGCTGGCATGAGCTGGCGGGCGTGCCGGCGCCCAATGCGCTGAACCTGGAAGACCTGCCGCACTACCAGGCGATGCTGCAATACCTGGCGCGCATGGATGAACTGGACCGCGTCATCAGCGCCATGCTGCGCCTGAAGGGACCAAGCTCGGTGCCGGCCTCGGGCGACGACCTGGCGCTGGTGGTGCGCGTGCTGCTGGGCACGGAACTGAACGGTACGCCGGCCCGCACGGCCGCGCTGTTCCGCGCCGTGGCGCAAAGCGTGCCCTCGCTGGCCATCGAACCGATGCAGGAAGCGGCGCGCTGCTCGCTGCACCTGGCCAGCGGCGCCATGTATCGCCGCCTGTTCGACGACAATGGCTTGCTGCGCGCGGAACAGGCGGTGGCCGCCAGCACGGGCGCGCTGCTCGAAGGCGGGCCGCGCGGCGGCGACCTCGACGGCCAGCTGCGCCTGTGGCAGACCTTGCGCACGGCGCTCGACGCACAGCAGGGCCAGCTGATGGCAGGCAAGGGCGCCTGGATGCATCAGAGCAGCATGAACCTGGGCGCGGGGCACGAAGCCATGCTTGAGCGCATCGGCGCCAATTCGCTGCTGGGCAGGGCGGCCCAGGACGACAGCCGGCAGCTGGCCACGCAGGGTTTCGGCCGCTTCGTCATGGCATGGGACACCACCCTGGCCGCGCCCAATCCCCTCGATACGGGCGGGGCGGGCCTGGTCTGGAGCGGTGCCGGCAGCGCCGCCAGCTGGGCTTTCACGCCCGAACGCAAGGTGCTGCACGAGGCCGTGGCGGCCATGCTGGCACCGTCGTATATGCGGGCCGAGACGCCCGTGCGCCTGCCCGAGGTGCCGTCCGGCGCCACCATCCACTGGGACAAGGGACAGCTGGAGCGGGCCGCCAGCCTGGCCGAGGCGCGCAAGGCTTTCCTGGCGGGGCCGTACACGCGCCTGCCGGGCCGCTTGCAGCAGCCGGCCGGCACCCTGGTCGACCAGGCGCTGGCCGGCAGCGTGCACGCCGCGCTGGCGCAGGCGCTGAGCTTTTCGGCGGCGGAACTGCCCAGCGCCGCCAGCGACGGCGAATATGCGGCGGTGCTGCGCTTGCGCACCCGGCTCGAGGAACTGGGCGCGCGCCAGGCCGTGGCCGAACTCGATACGGCGCTGGCGCGCGATGCCATGTCGCGCCTGCGCCGCATGGACGAGGTATTCACGGCGGCCGAGGTGTTCCTGCCGCGCGACCGCGCCTTCCAGGGCTGGAAGGGAGACAAGGGCGCCCTGATCGAAGCCTTCGCGGCCGGCGACAGCGCCGGCCTGAACGCGTATCTGGCGCAGCAGCAGGAATTCATCGAGATCCTCGGCAAGCAGGTCGAGGGCGTGCTGACGCAGCTGTCCGGGCCGGCGGCGGGCCAGCCGCTGGTGGCGCGCTGGCAAGCCATCCTGGCCGACTTGCGCCGCTACCGCCTGAAAAGCCCCGGCAGTTCGCTGCTGGCGGTGGAGCAGTTCATCCTCAATGGCAGCGCCGACATCGACCTGGGCAACTGCGCCGACAAGCTGGGCGCGCGCATGGCGCAGCGGCGCGGCAGCGACGTCTTCGCCGAACGCCTGCACAGCTTGCAAAGCGGCTTGCTGGCGCGCTGCCGCGAACTGTCGGCCAGCCATTACCAGGGCGAGTGGGAGCGCTTCGCGGAAGTCTACAACCGCGACCTGGGCCGGCGCCTGCCGTTCGTTTCCCTGTCCGGCGCGCCGGCGGGCCGCGTGCGCAGCGGCGACGCCGTGCCGGCCGACCGCGAGGAAGTGGGCGCCGTGATGAAGCTGTACGAGCGCGCCAGCGCCGCCAGCGCGCAGGCCGAGCGCGAACCGGGCCGGCCCGCCGTCAGCGCCGCCGTGCGCAAGGCCAATGTGCAGCTGCGCCGCGTGCGCGACGTGCTGGCGCCCCTGTATCCGGCCGAGGAAGGCCAGGTGGGCGGGCTCGATGTGACGGCGCAGTTCCGCGCCAACCCGGGCGCCGAAGCGGAAGGCAACAAGATCATCGAATGGAGCCTGGCGATCGGCGGCGCCAGCGTGCGCCAGAACGAGCCGGCGCGCGCGCTGCGCTGGGAGCCGGGCATGCCCGTGCTGCTGAGCATGCGCCTGGCGCGCGACGGCACGGCCACGCCGAAGGCCGAGCCTGGCCAGGCGCACATGACAGTGGCCGAGCGCACCGTCAGCTACCGCTTCGACGACCCGTGGGCCCTGTTCTCCTTCATCGGCGCCTTCCGCGAAGACGAGGCGCCGGGCAGCGAAGGGCGCGCGCCGCTGCTGCGCTTCGAGTTTCCGCTGGCAAATACGGACGCCACGGGAAAACTGCCCGCCGCCGACAGCCGCGCCCGCGTCTTCGTGCGCCTGGCCGTCAGCGCGCCGGGCAAGCGCGCGCCGCTGGCGTGGCCCGCCGTGTTCCCGGCCCAGGCGCCGGCCTGGCAGGAAGCGGCCTTGCCCGCTGCCGGCGGCACGGCGGAGCGCTTCAGCATGCAGGCGGACAGGGGCGAGCGGTGAGTGCGGGCCATGTCAGTCATGGCGTCCAGGCCTGCCACGGTGGCGCGGCGCCCCTGCGCGTGGCCGTCTTCGGCAGTTTTTACCGGGGCTTTCATGTGCTCAGCGAACTGCTCAAGGGGCCGCTGGCCGCGCGCATCGAGGTGGTCGGCGTGGCCACGGATGACCCGCAGGCCAGCTTCGTCAGCCGCGAACGGCGCGTCTGGGCGTATCCGCACAGCGCCGAGGAAGAAACGATGGTGGCGCGCCTGGCGGCGGCGCACGGCTTGCCCGCCTATCGGGGGCGCGTGAAGAGCGAGGAGTTTTATCGCCTGTACGAGCGCGAATGGCGCCCCCAGCTGTGCATCGCCGCCACCTTCGGCCAGCAGTTCGACGCTCGCCTGCACCGCTTTCCCTGCCATGGTTTCTACAACCTGCACCCGTGCGTGGACGACGGCTGGCCCTCGGCGTATGCGGGGCCGAATCCGTTCCAGGCCCTGCTCGACGACGGCGCCGACCATGCCGTCATCGCCCTGCATGAAGTCGACGACGGCTTCGATACGGGGCGGCTGCTGGCGCTGTCCGAGAAAATTTACTTTCCGCCCACGGCCTCGGTGGTCGACCTGCACAAGATTACGTCGCCGCTGGCGGCCAAGCTCCTGGCGCAGCACGTGGCCAGGCTGATCGAGGCGCCGCAGGCGCAGCATGCGGCCGCCTGATGATGGCGCCCGTTTTACTTTCCCGCAAATCCCGCTTACTGGACTAGACACGCTCATGCACGCCATTCCTGATTTCCTCCTCAGTCCCGCCGAACAGCAGCGCCTGGATGCCTTGCTGGCGCCGATTTCCCCCGCGGCGCCGTGCGGCGAGGCGGCCCGCTACGACGCCGTTTTCATGGAAATCCGCCTATTGCGCGAGGAAGACGACCCCAGCCTGCCGATGGGGCAGTGGGAGCGCCCGCTGCAGCGCGCCGACTGGCCGCTGATCGAGCAGCGCTGCGGCGAAACCCTGGCGACGCGCTCGAAGGACTTGCAGCTCGCCGCCTGGCTGCTCGAGGCGTGGCTGCGCCAGCGGGGCTTTGTCGGCCTGTTCCACGGCTTGCGCCTGGTCGATGCCCTGCTGCGCACCTACTGGCAGGAGCTGCATCCCGTCATCGAGGACGATGGCGACGCCGACGCGCGCCTGGCGCCGCTCGAATGGCTGAATGAATCGCTGAGTGCCAGCGTGCGCGTGCATGCGCCCTTGCTGGTCCTGGGCGGCAAGCTGCCGCCGCTGGCCCTGGCCGACTGGGAGCGCATGACGGCCCTGGACGTGACGCCCGGCCTTGGCGCGGCGCGCGGGATGGCGCAGGGCGGCGACGAGGCGCCGCTGACGCGCGCCGACATCGTGTTCGCGGCGGCGCAGATGGGCGGCGAGCTGGCCAGGGCCGGCGCCGCCGTCGTGCACAGCCTCGATACCCTGGAGGGGCTGGCCGCCTGGCTCGATACCCGCCTGGGCGAGCAGGCGCCCCGGCTGCTCAAGCTGCGCGGCGTGCTCGAAGCCGTGCAGCGCGTGCTGCTGCAGCTGCAGGATGCACAGGCGCACGACGAAGCACCGGAGGACGAGGCGCCGGAGCCGGCCGGGCTGGCCGGCGGCGAGGAGGAGGGCGATGCGCTCCCGCTGGCGCCGGCGGCCGCCAGTCCCGCGCCGGCGTCCCCGCGCTGGCGCAACCGCACGGAAGCCTATGCCACGCTCGAAGCGCTGGCCGAATACCTGGCGCACATCGAGCCGCACAGTCCGACTCCGTTTCTGATCCGCCGCGCCGTCAACTGGGGCCGCATGCCGCTGCCCGAGGTGATCGCGGAAATCATCCGCGAGGAGGGCGACTTGAACCGGCTGGTGAATGTGCTGGGGATACGCCTGTGATGGCCTGAACTGCGCAGCGGCGCCCAGCGGCCATGCCGGCGGCGTGGCGCCATCCACGGTAAGATACGGCATTTTCAGCCGTTGTGAGGACACCCGGGTGCGCGTATTGCTGGTGGAAGACGATCCGATGATCGGGGAAAGCATGGTCGCGGGCCTGCTTGGTGAGTGCTATGCCGTCGACTGGGTGCGCGATGGCAGGGATGCGGAGCTGGCGCTGGCCGGCTTTGCCTACGACCTGATGCTGCTGGACCTGGGCTTGCCCGGCAAGCAGGGCATGGACGTGCTGCGCGCCACGCGCGCGCGCGGCGGCGACTTGCCCGTGCTGATCATCACGGCGCGCGATGGCACGCCGGCCCGCGTGGAAGGGCTCGACAGCGGCGCCGACGACTACCTGGTGAAACCGTTCGACCTCGATGAATTGCTGGCGCGCATACGCGCCTTGCTGCGCCGCCGGGTCAGCCGTTCGCGTTCCGTCATCGAGCATGGCGCGCTGATCCTCGACCTGGCCAGCCACGACGTCACCTTCGAGGGCGAGCTGATCAAGCTGCCGCCGCGCGAGTTTTCCGTGCTGCGCGCCTTGCTCGACCATCCGGGCAAGGTAGTGTCGAAGCGCCAGCTGGGCGAGAAGCTGTATGGCTGGGATAACGAAGTGGAAAGCAATACCGTCGACGTGTATGTGTATCAGCTGCGCAAGAAGTTCGGCGCTGACTGCATCCAGACAGTGCGCGGCGTGGGCTACAAGATGCCGGTGGCGCCATGCTGAGCATCCGCCGCCAGCTGCTGCTGGGCTTGCTGGCCGCCACCTTGCTGTGCGTGCTGGGCGCGGGCATTTCGCTGTTCCGTTCCCTGCTGGAAGAAACCAATGAACTGGCCGACTTGCAGCTGCGCCAGCTGGCCGTGGCCTTGCCCGACGAATTCGCGCCGCAGACGGGCTTGCCCGCCGCGCACGACCCGGAAGAAGCGTTCGTGCTGCAGGCGTGGGACGAAGCGGGCCAGTCCTTGTCCGTCCTGCCGGGCCAGCCGCAATTGCCGCGCTACGCGCTGGCCGGCTTTGCCGATGTCACCTTGCGTGGCGAGGACTGGCGCCTGTACGGCGAGACGCGGCGCGGACGCTACGTGCAAGTGGCGCAGGCGCAAGCCGTGCGCGACCAGCTGGCCTGGCAGATGACCATGCGCGCGGGCGCGCCGCTGCTGGTGTTCGCGCTGATCCTGGGGCTGCTGATCGTCGCCGTGGTGCGGCGCGCGCTGGCGCCGCTGCACCGGTTGGCCGCATCCGTGGCCGGCCGTTCGCCGGACGCGCTCACGCCGCTGCCGGCTGATGACATGCCGCCCGAACTGCGCCCCGTGGTGCTGGCGCTGAATGGCCTGATGGGGCAATTCGAGGCGGCGCTGGCGGCGCAGCGCACCTTTGTCGCCGATGCGGCGCATGAATTGCGCTCGCCGCTGACGGCGCTCAAATTGCAGCTGCAGGTGGCCGAGCGGGCCACCAGCGAAGACGAGCGCCGCGCCGCGCTGGCCAAGCTGCACGGCCGCCTGGACCGCAGCACGCACCTGGTGCGCCAGTTGCTGAGCCTGGCGCGCCACGAGACGGCGCTGACGCCCAGCCAGCTGCGCCCGGTGGACCTGGGGCAGTTGCTGGAAGCGGCCGTGGCCGACCATAGCGCGCTGGCCGACAGCCGCGAGATCGACCTGGGCGTGCTGGAACCACACGCTGCCGCCGCGCCCGTGCTGGTGAACGCCGACCCCGACGGCCTGCAAGTGCTGCTGAATAACCTGATCGACAATGCCCTGCGCTACACGCAGCGGGGCGGCAGGGTGGATCTGCAGGCGGCGCTGGAAGGGGGCCGCCCGCTGCTGCGCGTGTCCGACAACGGCCCCGGCGTGCCGCGGCAGCACCATGCGCGCCTGTTCGACCGCTTCTTCCGGCCAGACGGCAACGACGCCTGGGGCTGCGGTCTGGGCCTGTCCATCGTGCGCCATATCGCCGAACACCACCAGGCCGACATCGCGCTGGCCGATGGCGAGGCGGGGCGGGGACTGCGGGTGACGGTGCGTTTTGCGCAAGCGGCTTGAACGAAAAAAAGCGGATGCCGCTGAAGGCATCCGCTTTTTTTGAGAGGCGAGGTGCTTATGCCAGCTCGGTGATGAATTGCTCGCGCGCAGGACGCACTTTTTTCAGGTCGACCAGCCAGTCGCCTTCACCGGCGCGGTAGCCCAGCGGCAACATGACGACGGAGCGCAGGCCTTTTTCGCGCAAGCCCAGGATCTCGTCGACCTTGGCCGGATCAAAGCCTTCCATCGGCACCGAATCGACTTTTTCTTCCGCTGCCGCGATCAGGGCCGTGCCCACGCCGATGTAGGCCTGGCGCGCCGCGTGCTGGTAGTTGGTTTCCGCATCGCGTTGTGGATACGTGGCCAGGATCTGCTGGCGGTAGGCTTCCCAGCCTTCGTTCTTGAAGCCGCGCACGGTGTTGACCAGGTCAAACATCGCGTTGATGCGTTCCACCGTGTAGTTGTCCCAGGCGGCAAACACCAGCAAATGCGAGGCGTCCGTCACTTGCGACTGGTTCCACGCATGCGGCTTGATCTGCTCGCGCAGGGCCGGATTCGTCACGACGAAGACTTCGTAAGGATGCAGTCCGCTGGAGCTGGCCGTCAGGCGCACGGCTTCCAGGATGCGCTCGACCTTATCTTGCGGCACCACTTTGCTGGGGTCCATCTTCTTGGTGGCGTAGCGCCATTGCAGTGTTTCGAGCAGTGCGGACATGTAAATCCCTTTCATAATGAATAGTTCAGATTGGAAATGATAGCGGATTCCGCCATTTCAAGTGCGCGGCCCAAAAAAGAAGCGGTAGTGCGTACTCAACTTGGCGTACGCCAGCATCGTTGTCTACAGGCCAAGCATGGCAAGCTCCGCGTCCGGGTAGCGTGCGCCCTGCACCCTGGCAGGGGCGATGGACGCGCCGATGGCGGCCAGCTCGCTGTCGTTCAGGGTGAGCTGGGCGGCGGCGGTATTTTCTTCCAGGTGGGCCAGGCTGCGGGCGCCGGGAATCGGCACGATGTTGTCGCCTTGCGCCAGCAGCCAGGCCAGGGCCAGCTGCGCCGCCGTGGCGCCGCGCGCGGCCGCCAGGCGCTGCAGTTCGGCAACGAGGTGCGCGTTGGCGGCCATCGCCGGCGGCTGGAAGCGGGGCAGGCTGTGGCGGTAGTCGTCCGCTGCCAGGGTGGCGCTGGACGCGAGCTGGCCCGTCAGGAAGCCACGGCCCAGCGGGCTGTAGGGTACGAAGCCGATGCCGAGCGCGCGGCAGGCGGGCAGCACCTCGGTTTCCACGTCGCGGCTCCACAGCGAGTATTCGGACTGCACGGCGGCGATCGGATGCACGGCGTGGGCGCGGCGCAGGGTGGCGGCTGACACTTCCGACAGCCCCAGGTGGCGCACCTTGCCGGCCCGCACCAGTTGCGCCATGGCGCCGACGACATCCTCGATGGGCACGGCGGGGTCCACGCGGTGCTGGTACAGCAGGTCGATGCACTCGATGCCGAGCCGCGACAGCGATGCTTCCACGGCCCGCACGATGTGTTCCGGGCGACTGTCGACACCGGCCATGCGTTGCACGCCCTGGCCGTGCGGCAGGATCCTGAAGCCGAACTTGGTGGCGATCTGGACCTTGCCGCGCAGTTCCTTCAGGGCGCGGCCGACCAAGTCCTCGTTGGCGTAGGGGCCGTAGACTTCCGCCGTATCGATCAGGGTCACGCCCAGTTCCACGGCGCGCTGCAGCACGCGCAGCGAGGTGGCCTCGTCAGCGCCGCCATAGGCAAAGCTCATGCCCATGCAGCCCAGGCCGATCGGTGCCACGCGCAAGCCCGCGTTACCCAGTGTTCTGTGATTGTCCATCGCATTCCTCGTAAAAGTTGGAACACACAGTATGGCCGGGCGCACAGCATGCGATAAGATCGCTTATCCTGCATGTATTGCTGAATGAAACTCATGAATAATGGCTGACCTGAACGAATTGACGGCCTTTGCCGCCGTCGCCCGCCTGCGCAGTTTTCGCCAGGCGGCGCTGGAGCGTGGCGTGTCCGCCTCCGCCCTCAGCCATGCGCTGCGCGCGCTGGAAGAGCGCCTGGGCGTGCGCCTGCTGAACCGAACCACGCGCAGCGTCACGCCGACGGAGGCGGGGCAGATGCTGCTGGCGCGGCTGGCGCCGGCCATGCGCGAAATCGACGATGCCTTGCTCGACTTGAGCGCCTTGCAGGATGTGCCCGCTGGCAAGCTGCGCCTGAACGTGCCCCGTCCCGCCGCGCGGCTGCTGCTGGCGCCCATGCTGGCCAGTTTTGTGACCCGCTATCCGCGCGTGCAGGTGGAAGTGGTCACGGATGACGGCATGATCGATATCGTGCGCGACGGGTTCGACGCGGGCATCCGCTTCGGCGAACAGGTGGCGGCCGACATGATCGCCGTGCCCGTGGGCGCGCCGCAACCGTTCGTGGTGGTGGCCTCGCCCGCCTATTTGCAGGCGCATGGCGCACCAGGCACGCCGCGCGACTTGCTGGGCCACGCCTGCATAGGCCGGCGCTTTCCCAGCGGGCGCCAGTATGCGTGGGAGTTCGGGGCGGCGGGCGAGAGTGTCAGCATCGCCGTCGGCGGGCCGCTGGTGTTCGACGACGATGCGCTGATGCTGGGCGCGGCGCGCGATGGCGCGGGACTCGCGTATGTGTACGCAGCCGATGCGCACGCCGATATCGCGGCAGGGCGCCTGGTGTGCGTGCTGCAGCATTGCCTGCCGCCGCCGTCGCGCTACTTCCTGTATTACCCGAGCCGGCGGCAGATGCCGGCCGTGCTGCGCGCGTTTGTCGACCTGCTGCGCACGCCCGCGTAGTCAGGCGCTGTGCTGCGGCGCGTCTTGCTCCACCGGCCACTTGATGGTAAACAAGCTGCCGCCCGCCTTGGCGCGCGTGCAGACGGCGCCGCCGCCGTGGGCGCGGGCGATGGCCTCGACCACGGCCAGCCCCAGGCCGCTGCCCGCGCTGACGTCGTCGCGTGCGCTGTCGCCGCGGCGGAACGCTTCGAACACATGCGGCGCCAAATCCTCCGCAATGCCGGGGCCTGCGTCCTCGACGCTCAGGTAGTACTGGCCGGCCTGCACGCGCGTACGCACGCGCAGCAGGCCAGGATGGGCGTAGCGGCGTGCGTTGTCGAGCAGGGCCAGCACGATTTGCCGGATGCGCGCCGCGTCGCAGCAGACGGGATGGTCGGACAGGTGCAGTTGCAGGGTGAAGCCGGCCGCGGTCATCTCCGGCGCCAGCAGGCGGCGCACTTCCTCGATTTCCAGTGTCAGGTCGGTCCACGCCATGCGCAGCTGCATGTGGCCGCTGTCGGCCAGGCTCAGGGTGCGCAAGTCCTCGATCAGGCGGCCCAGGTCTTCCACTTGCGACAGCAGGCTGGAAAACGGCACTTCCTCGGGCTTGAAGACGCCGTCGACGACACCTTGCAAGGTGCCGCGCAGGATGGTCACGGGCGTGCGCAGCTCGTGCGCGATGGCCGCGTTCCACGTCTCGCTTTCCTTGGCCGCGCGCTGCAGGCGTTCGGCCATGCTGTTGAAATCGTCGACCAGCATGGCCGTCTCGCCCAGGCTGCGGTCGCCGGCGAAGGCGCGCGCGGACAGGTCGCCGTGGGCCACGCGGCGCACGCTGTCCATCACGGAATTGATCGGTTTCAGGATGCGCGAGGCCAGCTTGATGGCGAAGAACGCGGCCAGCAGCAGGCCGAAGATGGTGATGGCGAAGATCCACAGCCACTCGACGGTGCTGGGCGACCAGTCGTCCGGCTCGGACAGCATGCCGGGGTCGATCTTGAAGGCGATGGCAAAAAACATCCAGGATCCGATCCAGATGATCAGGATGCTGCTGACCATCAGCACGGACATCGACAGGATGATCTGCCGGTTCAGGCCCGTGAAACGCATCAGTCGCTTTCCAGGCGGTAGCCGACGCCGCGCAGGCTGGCCGGCATGTTCATCACGCCCGCTTCCTCCAGCTTCTTGCGCAGCTTGCTGACGTGGCTGTCCACCGTGCGCTCCATTGAATTGCTCTCGGGCATGCACGATTCCAGCAGTTCCAGGCGCGTGCAGACGCGGCGCGGCGTGCGCGCCAGGTGCGCCAGCAGGCGAAATTCAGTCAACGTCAGGCTGAGCATGAGAGGCTGGGCCATGCCATCGCGCAGCACGCTGGCCACATAGGTTTCCTGGTCGATCTCGATGGGGCCGCAGCGCAGGCGCTGGCCGCCCACCGGGTGGTGGCGCACGCGCGAGCGGCGCAGCACGGCGGCCACGCGGGCCACCACTTCGGCCGGATTGAAGGGTTTGATGATGTAGTCGTCCGCGCCCACGCGCAGGGCGGCCAGCTTGTCGGCATCCTGGTCGCGCGCCGTCAGCATGATGACGGGCGTTTCGCCGCGCCGCCGCACTTCCGTCAGCACGCCCCAGCCGTCGATCCTGGGCATCTGCACGTCGAGCAGCAGCAGGTCGGGCGCCAGCGCCAGGTGCTGCTGCAGCGCCTCCTGGCCATCCATCGCGAAGGCCGTGCGGTAGCCGTCGCGCTCCAGGTAGCCGGCCAGGATGCGCGCGATCTGCGGTTCATCTTCGGCGATCAGCACGAGGGCGGCGGGCGGGGTGGTGGCGAGGAACGACGGTTGGCTGGCGCTGTGGAGATAGTTCATGCGCGGAGTCTAGCATTCTTCGCTGTCTCCATCGAATCTCCACATTTCTTTGACGGAACATCCACGCAAGGCTTTTATGCTGCGCTTATCTGTCGACCGGACCGCCGGTTGGGATCTGCCATAGAGAAAGACCATGCATCCGAGCTTCTTCACCCAAAAAAATAGTTTGATCGCCGCGGCGCTGCTCAGCCTTGCCGCCTGTTCCCAACCCTCACCGGAAGAGGCGGCCACGCCGCCCGCCGCCGTCACCGTGCTCAAGCTGCAAGCGGCGCCCGTCGTGCTCAGCGACGAGTTGCCGGGCCGGGTGGCCGCCTTCCGCACGGCCGACATCCGCCCGCAAGTGGGCGGTATCGTGCTGCGCCGCCAGTTCGAGCAGGGCGCCGACGTCAAAGCGGGGCAGAAGCTGTTCCAGCTGAACCCCGCGCCATTCCAGGCGGAAGTCGATTCGGCCGCCGCCGCCCTGCAGCATGCGGTGGCCACGGCGAAGCGCGCCAGCAGCCAGGCCGACAGGTTAAAGCCGCTGGTCGAGGCGGACGCCATCAGCCGCCAGGCGTATGACGATGCCGTGGCACAGCGCGAGCAAGCCGTGGCCACCGTGGCGCAGGCGCGCGCGACCCTGGCGCGGCGCCGCCTGGACCTGGCCTTTGCCAGCGTCGAGGCGCCGATTGCCGGGCGCATCGGCTCCGAGCTGGTGACGGAAGGCGCGCTCGTGGGCATGACGGATGCGGCGCCGATGGCGCGCATCCAGCAGATCGACAAAGTGTATGTCGACGTGCGCCAGCCGGCCGCCGCATTGGCCGCGCTGCAAGCCTCGGGGACCGGCGGCGCCGACAAGCTGCCCGTCACCATCCTGGGCGCCGATGGCCAGCCGCACCCCGTCACGGGGCGCATCCTGTTCTCCGGCATCAGCATCGATGCCGGCACGGGCGACGCCACCATCCGCGTACTGGTCGACAACCCGCAGCGCCAGCTCTTGCCTGGCATGTTCGTGCGCGCCCGCATCGCCCGCGCCGTGCAGGAAAACGGCGTGCTGCTGCCGCAGCAAGCCGTCTTGCGCGGCAGCGATGGCCAGGCGCAGGCCTGGGTGCTCGATGCCCGGCACAAGGCCAGCCTGAAACCGATCAGCGTGGGCGATGTCGTCAACCACCAGTACGTGGTCAGCGGCGGCTTGCAGGCGGGCGACACCGTCGTCATCGAAGGCCAGGAACGTCTGCAGCCGGGCGCCAGCGCCGCGCCGCAGCCGTGGAAGCCGGCCGTCGTGGCAACGGCGGCTGCCGCCAAGGCCCGTTGATGCCCACCTTGAATACCTTGAAAGTTTAACGACATGCCTCAATTTTTCATCAACCGCCCCGTCTTTGCGTGGGTGGTGGCGGTCTTCATCGTCCTCTTCGGACTGATCGCCATACCGCAATTGCCGATCGCGCGCTTCCCTTCAGTGGCGCCGCCCAGCGTCAGCATCAGCGCCAATTATCCCGGCGCCACGCCGCAAACCATGAACGATTCCGTGGTCGGCCTGATCGAGCGCGAACTGTCCGGCGTCAAGCACCTGCTGTACTTCGAGTCGTCGACCGATACCTCGGGTTCGGCCTCGATCACCGTCACCTTCCAGCCGGGCACCAACCCGGAAATGGCGCAGGTGGACGTGCAGAACCGTTTGAAAGCCATCGAGCCGCGCCTGCCGCAGGCCGTGCGGCAAAACGGCTTGACGGTGGAGTCGGCGTCGTCCGGCTTCCTGATGATCGTCAGCCTGATTTCCGACACCGGCCAGCACGATGAAGTGGCGCTGGGCGATTACCTGGCGCGCAACGTGACGGAAGAGCTGCGCCGCATTCCCGGCGTGGGCAAGGTGCAGCTGTTCGGTTCCGAACGGGCCATGCGCATCTGGGTCGATCCGGCCAAGCTGGTGTCGTACAACATCGCCATGGGCGAACTGACGGCGGCCGTGGCGCAGCAAAATGCGCAGATCGCGCCCGGCCGCCTGGGCGACTCGCCGGCCGTGGAAGGCCAGCGCGTGACCATCCCGCTGACGGTGCAGGGCCAGCTGCAAACGCCGGCCGAATTTGCCGCCATCGTGCTGCGCGCGAATGCGGACGGCTCGAAAGTGACCATCGGCGACGTGGCGAAGGTGTCGCTGGGCGCGCAAAGCTTCAATTTCAGCATCCGCGAAAACGGCCAGGCCGCGTCGGGCGCCGCCATCATGCTGTCGCCCGGCGCCAACGCCGTGCAGACGGCCAGCGCCGTGCGCGCGCGCATGGCCGAACTGGCGCACACCATGCCGGCCGGGATCAAGTATTCGGTGCCGTTCGATACGGCGCCGTTCGTCAAGATCTCGATCGAAAAGGTGATCGTCACCTTGCTCGAAGCGATGGTGCTGGTGTTCCTCGTCATGTATCTGTTCCTGCAAAAGATACGCTACACCCTGATACCCGCCATCGTCGCGCCGATCGCCCTGATGGGTACATTTACCGTGATGCTGCTGGCCGGCTATTCCGTCAACGTGCTGACCATGTTCGGCATGGTGCTGGCCATCGGCATCATTGTCGATGACGCCATCGTCGTGGTGGAGGCGGTGGAACGCCTGATGGCCACCGAAGGCCTGTCGCCGAAGGAAGCGACGTCAAAAGCCATGCGCGAAATCACGGGAGCGGTAGTGGGCATCACCCTGGTGCTGACGGCCGTGTTCATTCCGATGGCGCTGGCCAGCGGTTCCGTGGGCGCCATCTACCGCCAGTTCACCCTGGCCATGGCCGTGTCGATCCTGTTCTCGGCGTTTTTGGCCTTGAGCCTGACGCCGGCCCTGTGCGCCACCATGTTGAAACCGATCGGTCCGCACGACCATGACAAGAAGGGATTCTTCCTGTGGTTCGACCGTCAGTTTGAGCGCATGACGGCGCGCTACGAAAAAGGCGTGGTGGCGATGGTCAAACGCGCGGGCCGCTCGATGGTGCTGTATGGCGCCATCGTGGCCGCGCTGGGCGTCGCTTTCATGCAGCTGCCATCGGCCTTTTTGCCGGAAGAAGACCAGGGATATTTCATCACCTCGATCCAGCTGCCGTCCGACGCCACCATGGAGCGCACGCTCGATGTCGTCAAGCTGTACGAGCAGCACGTGGCCACGCGCCCCGGCATCGAAGTGAACCAGTCTATTCTTGGTTTCAGCTTTTCCGGCGCGGGACCGAACGCTGGCCTGGCCTTCACCATGCTGAAGGACTGGAAAGAGCGCAACGGCGCCACGGCGCAGGAAGAAGTGGCGCTGGCGCAGGAAGCCATGTCGCAGGCGAAGGAGGGCGTGATCATGAGTTTGATGCCGCCCGCCATCGATGAACTGGGCAACTCGTCCGGCTTTTCCATGCGCCTGCAAGACCGCGCCAACCAGGGCATCGCTGCCTTGCAGGCGGCGCAGAACCAGCTGCTGGGCCTGGCCGCGCAAAGCAGCAAAGTGGCCGGTGTGTATCCGGACGGCTTGCCACCCGGCGCCAGCGTGCGCCTCGACATCGACCGCACCAAGGCCGAAGCGCTGGGCGTGTCGTTTACGGCCATTGCCGACATGCTGACGGCGGCCATGGGTTCGACCTATGTCAACGATTTCCCGAATGCCGGCCGCATGCAGCAGGTGATCATCCAGGCCGATGCGCCGTCGCGCATGCAGTTGAACGACGTGCTGGCACTGCGCATCCGCAACAGCGCGGGCGGCATGGTGGCGCTGGGTGAACTGGTGCGTCCCGTGTGGAGCGAATCGCCGCTGCAGCTGGTGCGCTACCAGGGCTATCCGGCGGCGCGCATTTCGGGCAGCGCGGCACCGGGCGTTTCCAGTGGCGACGCCATGCTGGAAATGGAGCGCCTGGTGAAGCAGCTGCCACCGGGTTTCGCGCTGGCGTGGACGGGCCAGTCGCTGCAGGAGAAGGAATCGGCTTCGCAAGCGCCCATGCTGATGGCGCTGTCGATGCTGGTGGTCTTCCTCGTGCTGGCGGCCCTGTATGAAAGCTGGTCGATTCCCGTGTCCGTGATGCTGGTCGTGCCTTTGGGCTTGCTGGGCGCCGTACTGGCCGTGATGTTGCGCGGCATGCCGAACGATGTGTTCTTCAAGGTGGGCATGATCACCATCATTGGCCTGTCGGCGAAGAATGCCATTTTGATCGTCGAGTATGCGCGCCAGCTGCAAGCGCAAGGCAAGGGCTTGGTCGAGGCGACGGTGGAGGCGGCCCGCTTGCGCTTGCGCCCGATCCTGATGACGTCGCTGGCGTTTGCGCTGGGCGTGGTGCCGCTGATGCTGGCCACCGGCGCCAGCGCCGAGACGCAGCACGCGATCGGCACGGGCGTGTTTGGCGGCATGATCACCGCCACCGTGCTGGCCGTGTTTTTCGTGCCCGTGTTCTTTGTCGTGGTGCTGGGCGCCGTCGACAAGGCAAGCAGCTATTTCAAGAAAAGCAGTCAAGCCGCCGCGGTGAAAGCGGTGGAAGGAGAGTTGTAATGCGTTTATTCTTTATCGCGCCCCTGGCCGCGCTGGCCTTGTCGGCGTGTTCATTGACACCGCCGCTGGTCAAGCCGGCGGCGCCTATTCCTGCCGCGTATGCGGAGGTTTCCGCGCCAGGCATGGGCGGCACTGCGGCCGACCTGGGCTGGCGCCAGATGCTGCTCGATGCGCGCCTGCAGCGCCTGGTCGATATCGCGCTGGAAAACAACCGCGACTTGCGCGTGGCGTCCCTCAACGTGGAAGCCGTGCGGGCACAGTACCAGATCCAGGATGCGGGCCGCTTTCCGGCCATCGGCGCCAATGCGGGCGGCGTGCGCCAGCGGGGCGCCGATGCGCTGACGCAGAACCAGTTCAGTGCCGGCATCGCCATGAGCGCATTCGAGATCGACCTGTTCGGCCGCCTGCGCTCGCTGTCTGACGCGGCGTTTGCCCGTTACCTGGCCACGCAGCAGGGCCAGCGCGCCGCGCACATGGCCCTGATCGGCGCCGTGGCCGACGCCTACCTGGAGCAGCGCCTGGCCGAGGAACAGCTGGCGCTGGCGCGGCAGACGCTGCTTGACTGGCGCCAGGCACTGGTCTTGACGCAGCGTTTGCACGGCGCGCAGCAGGGCAGCGGCCTGGACGTGGCGCAAGCGCAAGGGCAGGCCGCCACGGCGGAAGCGGACGTGCAGGCCCGGGAGCGGGCCAGTCTACTTTCGCGCAACAACCTGGAGTTGCTGCTCGGCGCGCCGCCGCCCGCCGATTTGCCCGCTGGACGCGCGCTCGATGGCCAGCCCGTGCTGACCCGGCTGCCGGCCGGCCTGCCGTCGGACTTGCTGGCGCGCCGGCCCGACATCCTGCAGGCGGAACATGCGCTGGTGGCAGCGAATGCGGAAATCGGCGCCGCGCGCGCTGCTTTCTTTCCGCGCCTGTCCTTGACGGCGTCGCTGGGTTTTGCCAGCCCGGAGCTCGGTGATTTGTTCCGCGGCGGCGCGCGCAGCTGGTCGTTCGCGCCGCAAGTGACGCAGCCGCTGTTCCAGGGCGGCCAGCTGCGCGCGGAGCTGCAGCTGTCGCGCCTGCGCAAGGACGTGGCCGTGCTGCAGTACGAGCAGGCCATCCAGACGGCCTTCCGCGAAGTGCGCGACGGCCTGGCGGGCAGCGCCACGTACGGCCAGCAGATCGCTGCGCAAGAACGCGTGGTGACGGCGGCGCAGCAGCGCCAGCGCCTGTCGCAGCTGCGCTACGACGCGGGCCAGGATAGCCGCCTGGAATTGCTCGACGCGCAGCGCCAGTCGTATGCGGCGCAGCAAGCGCTGCTCGACGTGCGGCGCGACCAGTTCAAGTCGGCCGTGGCGCTGTACAAGGCGCTGGGGGGCGGGCTGGAAGAGTAGGGTTAGGCGGCGGGCCTTGGCGGCGCCAGTGCCAGCGACCACGGCTCCCGTCCCGGACGCAGGGCATACGCGACCAGGGTGCCGTTGCCGCTGGAATCGGCCAGCACGGCCGCCACGCCGTGGACGGGATCGCCGGACAGGGCACGCAAGTCGCAGTTTGGCATGCCCAGGCGGCTCCACCTTGGCTGGGCGCCCGAGTCCAGCATGCACAGCTGCCCCTCGCCATAGGCGATGAAACCATCGTGGAAATTGCCCGTTACTATCTCGATGGCCAGCGGTGGCGGCGGCAGCGCCGTCCAGGCGTCGCCGCCGCGTGACAGTTTTGCTGCCGCGGCGTCGCCCACCGCCAGCATGCCATGCTGCCAGTCGCCGGCGATCAGCGTGGCCTCGCCGCGCAATGGCGGGGGCAGGGCGGCGCAGCGCTCCCATGCATTCCACTCACCATTGCCATTGGCCGACCTGTCCAGCCGGTACAGGCCGTGGTCATCGGCGGCCAGCAGCAGGTCGCCGTGATGGTGGTCGCCGGCCAGGCCGGCCATGCCGGTGCCGGCAGGCGGCCCCGCGAAGTCTTTCCAGCGCGCCTCCGGCTGGCCCAGGGCGGCGAGAAAACGGATGGCCGTGCCATGCACCAGCGTGGTGTAGCCCGCGCCATCGCCCAGCAGGCAGGCGAACGCCGTGTCGCCAGGCACGAAGCCAGGGGCCTTGGTGCAGTCCTGCCAGTACAAGTTCCGCTCGACCTGGGCCAGGCTGCGCAGCGTGCCATCGTCGCCCAGCAGGACGATGCCCTTGGCGGGACTGCCGGCGATGCGGATGTAGTTGCTCATGCGGGTATCCTTGTCGCGTATCGGTTTGCTGTATGGCTGCCATGCCAGATGTCAGATGCCAGAAGCCGGGACTGCCGTGGCAAGCAGGCGCAGGTCATCTTTATCATGCCGTAAAAGCGCCGATCGGGCGGTTGCGCGCCAGGCTCCAGCCCGTCGTGTGCCGGGCGGCGGGCTTGCCGTCAGCCTGCTGCACGCTATGGCTCCAGAGAATTTCCGTAAAGCTCAGCTTGAACTGCTCCGTCGGCATGTCGTCGGCGTGGGTTTGCAGCTCGATTTCGCTGATCAGGGCATCGCGCAGCGAGATGGTGATGATGCTGGCCGCCCTGTCGCCCGAGTGGCGGGCGATGTACAGCCTGGTTGGCTGTTCCGCGCCGGTGCCCAGCGGCTTGGCCCGCAGGCACAGGTCGTACAAGTTGACCGAGCTGCGGTCGACATATTTGACGCAGGTAAATTCCGTGATCACGGGTCGCCCCGACGTGCGTGCCAGGTTGCTGACGTCCGTCGTCATTTGCTGCTTCATGCCCTGGTGTAGCGAGACCAGCTCGATGCATGGGCCGAGGTGCTGCAGGGCGCCGCCATCGCGCCAGCTGTTGTCGACAAGGCTGCCGCCGCTGCCGCCGTCCGGCGTCTTGCCGAACACCAGTTCCCCGTTGCCGGGTTCCAGCAAGATCAAATCCATGGCGATGCTCCCTTCAAGTCAGTGTGTACGGGCCTTTTGCGCTACAGCTGGATGTGGCGCGGGCGTGGCACTTGCCAGCCCGCTTCGCCGTGGCTGTCGACAAAACAGATTTTCAGCTGCGCCATGCCTTGCGAGACAAAAAACACGCGGGCCGTGGCCTCTTGCCGGTCGCGGGTGATGTACCACACGGCGTCGCCCCGTGCCAGGCCCCGGCTGCTCACGCGGTGCACCAGCAAATCGGCATTGTCGCGTGGCACGATGGCCACCCGCACGTCGGCCTCTCCCATGGTCTCTGATTGAAATATGCGCGCCACTCGTTCATTTCCGCTTGTTGTCGTTCCTGCGACTATACACTGGAAAAGTTGCATAAACACAAGTATCAAAGATGCCGAAATAAATTTTTGCATGGCTGCATCCAAACGCGGGCATGGCGGGTAGTACAGGGGTGCGCTCGCCGCAAACGGCGGCATGAGCGTCACCTCCACTCACTCTTACAGGGGCCACGACCATGCCAACTTTGCCATCCTTGCCATTCGCCAAGCTGCTGCTTGTTTCCGCCATCGCCATGACCTTCACCGCCTGCGGCGGCGGCAGCGACCATGACGATGAAGTCGTCACGCCGCCGCCACCGCCGCCGCCCGTGGTGGTGGCCGGCGATGTCTTCGTCCTGACTACAAGCAACAAGCTGCTGTCGTTCGACCGCGCCACGCCGGCCACCATCCGCAGCACGGCCAGCGTGACGGGCTTGCAGGCCGGCGAAAACCTGCTGGGCATCGATTTCCGTCCCGCCGATGGCCAGCTGTATGGCGTCGGCAGCACGGGGCGCATCTATACCCTGAATGGCGTGACGGGCGTGGCCACCGTCAAAGCCACGCTGGCGGCCGATGCCAGCGATTCCACGGCGCCATACACGGCACTGGCCGGCACGGAATTCGGCGTCGATTTCAACCCGGTCGCCGACCGCCTGCGCATCGTCAGCAACACGGGCCAGAGCCTGCGCATCAATGTCGACACGGGTGCGACCACCACGGATGGCAATATCAACGGTGGCGCGGCCAATACGGCCATCACGGCGGCGGCCTACACCAACAGTTTTGCCGGCACGGCCAGCACCACCCTGTTCGTCATCGATGCGGCCAATGCCACCCTGTACACGCAAAATCCGCCAAATAACGGCACCCTGGCCAGCGCCGTGCCGCTGGGCGTGGCGGCCACCGGCGTGGCCGGCTTCGACATCGACGCGCGCACCAATACGGGCTACGCCGTCATGACGGTGGCCGGCGTGCGCAACCTGTACACGCTGAACCTGGCCGCGGCCACGGCACCGGCGACCCTGGTGGCGGCCATCGGCGTGACGGAGGAATTGCGCGGCATCGCCTTGAAAGGGCCTGGCGCGCCCGTCGCCTACGGCTTGACGGACGACGCCCGCATCGTCACGTTCAAGACGGCCACGCCGAATACCCTGGACGCCAACGTGGCCGTGACGGGCCTGGCGGCGGGCGAGCGCCTGCTGGGCTTTGACATCCGTCCGAAAGACGGCCTGCTGTACGGGGTATCGTCGACGGGGCGCATCGTCACCATCGATCCGGCCACTGGCGCCGCCACCGTCAAGGCGACGCTGGCCGCCGATGCGGCGGACGCCAGCGCGCCGTACACGGCCATTGCCGGCACGGCCTTTGGCGTCGATTTCAACCCCGTCGCCGACCGCCTGCGCGTGATCGGCAACACGGGGCAAAGCCTGCGCATCAATGTCGACACGGGCGCCACCACCACCGACGGTAGCGTCAACCGCGCCGGTGCAACGCCGACCGTCACGGCTGCCGCCTACAGCAACAGCTTTGCCGGCACCACGGCGACCATGCTGTTCGATATCGACACGGCCAGCGCGGCGCTCGCCCTGCAAAATCCGCCGAATGACGGCACTCTGGTGAATGTGGGTGCCCTGGGCGTGGCCGTGGCGGGCGATGTCGGCTTCGATATCGCCGGCGGCGCCAACGGCCTGGTCCTGGCGGCCCTGCGCACTTCCGCCACGGGTCCGAGCTCGCTGTACCGCATCGACCTGGCGACGGGCGCGGCGGTGCTGAGCGGTGGAGCGGCCGCGCCGGCGGCGTCCGCCATCGGCAACGGGACGGTGGGGCTGGTGGATATCGCCATCGCGCTCAAGTAAGGAAATGCGCCGCAGCTTTGCATTGATTCAATAATTCCAGTATTATGGAATTATTGTTGATATTCACAGGCTGCGGCGCATGGTGCCCGCGACGCCGCATTCACGGGCCTTTTCCTCATGCTGAGCGCTTTCCTGATCTTTCTCGCCACCTTAACCCTCGTCATCTGGCAGCCGCGCGGCCTGGGCATCGGCTGGAGCGCCGTCATCGGCGCCAGCGTGGCCTTGCTGGCCGGTGTGATCCACTGGACGGATATTCCCGTCGTCTGGCATATTGTGTGGAACGCCACCGGCACCTTCATCGCCGTGATCATCATCAGCCTGCTGCTGGACGCGGCAGGCTTCTTTGAATGGGCGGCGCTGCATGTGGCGCGCTGGGGCGGCGGCAGCGGCAGGAAACTGTTCGTGCTGCTGGTGCTGCTGGGCGCGCTCGTGTCTGCCGTGTTCGCCAATGATGGCGCGGCGCTGATACTGACGCCCATCGTCATCGCCATGCTGCGCGCCCTGAAATTTTCCGCCAGGGCCACCCTGGCCTATGTGATGGCGGCCGGCTTCATCGCCGACACGGCCAGCTTGCCGCTGGTGGTGTCGAACCTGGTGAATATCGTCTCGGCCGATTATTTCAAGATAGGCTTTGCCGAGTATGCCTCCGTGATGGCGCCCGTCAACGTGGTGGCCGTGCTGGCGACCCTGGCGGCCTTGCTGCTGTTTTTCCGCAAGGATATTCCAACCGACTATGCGTTGGCGCAGCTCAAGCCGCCCGGCGCCGCCATCCGCGACCTGGCCACTTTCCGCGCCGGCTGGCTGGTGCTGGCGCTGCTGCTGGCGGGCTTTTTCTCGCAGGAGCACCTGGGCGTGCCCATCAGCCTGATCGCCGCCGTCGGCGCCGCGCTGCTGCTGGCCGTGGCCGGCAAGGGCCAGGTGATTTCCACGCGCCACGTGCTGCGCCATGCGCCGTGGCAGATCGTCGTCTTTTCGCTGGGCATGTACCTGGTTGTCTACGGCTTGCGCAACGCGGGCTTGACGGCTTACCTGACGGGCCTGCTGAATCACTTCGCGCAGCACGGCGTGTGGGGTGCGGCCATGGGCACGGGCGTGCTGACGGCCTTGCTGTCTTCCGTAATGAACAACCTGCCGACCGTGCTTGTGGGCGCGCTGGCCATCGACCCGACGACGGCGCAGGGGGCCGTGCGCGAAGCCATGATCTATGCCAACGTCATCGGCAGCGACCTGGGACCGAAGATCACGCCCATCGGCAGCCTGGCCACCTTGCTGTGGCTGCACGTGCTCGACAGCAAGAATATCCATATTTCCTGGGGCTACTATTTCCGCGTCGGCATCGTGCTGACCGTGCCCGTGCTGCTCGTGACCCTGGGCGCGCTGGCGCTGCGCCTCGGGTGATGGCGGAGCAGGGGATAGCTTACTAGACGACCGGTCAGATTTTTTGCTATACTGGCCGCATGAGCAAAAAATCCTCCGCTGACATGCGCCAGCACCTGATCGACATCGCCAAGGCCCTGATGGCCGAGAAGGGCTATACGGCCGTGGGCCTGGCCGAACTGGTGGCGGCGGCCGGCGTGCCGAAAGGCTCGTTCTACTATTACTTCAAGTCGAAGGAAGAGTTTGGCCAAGCCTTGCTCGACGATTACTTCAGCACCTATCTGCAGACAGTCGACGCCTTGCTGGGTGGCCCGGGCAACGCCCGCGAGCGCCTGCTGGCGTATTTTGACTACTGGAGCGCGACCCAGGCCGGCAGCGCGCCGGAAGGCAAATGCCTGGTGGTCAAGCTGGGCGCCGAAGTGTGCGACCTCTCCGTGGACATGGGCGCCGTGCTGCAGCAGGGCACGGGAGCCATCCTGGCCCGCCTGACGCAGTGTATCGAAGCGGGACACCTCGACGGTTCCTTGGCGGCGCAAACGCCGGCGCGCGTGCTGGCCGAATCGCTGTACCAGCTGTGGCTGGGCGCTTCCCTGATGGTCAAGGTGGCCAGGAACGGCGGGCCGTTCGACGCGGCCATGTCGACCACGCAACAGCTGCTGGCGTAGCCGTTTTTTTTTAACTATAAACTAGACGACCGGTCAGTTATTTCCGGTTTTCTCACTGGACACGAAAGCAATACAATGAGCGAACAGCATGAAAACGATTTATTTTCTCCAGTCGGCCTCGGTGCGCTGGCCCTGGCCAACCGCATCGTCATGGCGCCGCTTACGCGCAGCCGCATGGGCGACGATGGCGTGCCGAACGCCATGCACGCCGAGTACTACGCCCAGCGGGCCAGCGCCGGCTTGATCATCAGCGAGGCGACGAATATCTCGCCGCAGGCGCGCGGCTATGCCCTGACCCCCGGCATCTGGTCCGACGAGCAGGTGGCAGGCTGGAAGCTGGTGACCGATGCCGTGCATGCGGCCGGCGGCAAGATCGTTTGCCAGCTGTGGCATGTGGGACGCTTTTCCCACGCCAGCCTGCAGCCCGATGGCGCCGCGCCAGTCGCGCCTTCCGCCATCCAGGCCGAGGGCAGCACCTACACGGCCAGCGGCATGCAGCCCGTCTCGATGCCGCGCGCGCTGGAAACGCAGGAAATCGCCGGCATCGTGGCGCAGTACGCGCATGCCGCCGCATGCGCGCTGCGCGCTGGTTTCGATGGCGTCGAGGTGCATTCGGCCAATAGCTACCTGCTTGACCAGTTCCTGCGCGATTCCACCAACCGGCGCACGGATGCGTATGGCGGCAGTATTCAAAACCGCGCGCGCCTGACGTTGGAAGTAACGCAAGCCGTAGTGGACGTGTGGGGCGCAGCAAGGGTAGGCATCCGCCTGTCTCCCGTCACGCCCGACGCGGGCAATACGCCCGTCGACAGCGACGTGATGGCCACCTATGGCTATTTGATCGGACAGTTGAACCGCCATGGCCTGGCCTATCTGCACTTTGTCGAGGGCGCCACGGCCACTTCGCGCGACGTGCCGGACGGCGTCGACCTCGATGCGTTGCGCGCGCTGTTCGAGGGCCCCTACATTGGCAACAACCAATACGACCTGCCGCTGGCGCTGGCGCGCCGCGCGCAAGGCAAGGTCGATGCCGTGGCCTTCGGCCGCCCCTTCATCGCCAACCCGGACCTCGTTGCCCGCCTGCGTCATGGCGTGCCGCTGGCCGAGGCGCCGCGTGCGGCGTATTACGGCGGCGCGCAAGGCTACACCGACTGGCCCGCCAGTCCGACCTGATTTTTTTCACCCACCCAAGGAGCGCAACATGAACACCACCACTTACGTGCAGGATTACCAGGCCATCGTCGCCGTGCTGAATCAATACAATGCGGGCGGGGCGCAGGCCGACAGCAGCATCATGCGCCCGGCCTTCAGCAGCGAGGCGACGATTTTCGGCGTCGACGGCGAAGGCAAGCTGACGGGCGGGCCCATCGAAGGCCTGTTTGAAATCATCGACAGCGCCTTCCGGCCATCGCCGCAGGCACAGGCGGCCATCGCGCGCGTCGATACGGACGACATCTCGGGCTTCCGCTTCACCGACTTTTTCAATTTGCTCAAGGTGCAGGGCGAGTGGAGCATCGTCAGCAAGATCTATCACACGCACGCGGGCGCCTGAGGCAGTGCACGGGCGCCCGATGCTGTATCGTGTGGCGTCCAATGCAAGCGGGAGAAACAATGAAATTGATACTCATAGGCGCCACCGGCCTGGTGGGCCGCCATGTGCTGGCGCTGGCCCTGGCCGACGCGCGCGTCAGCGCCGTCGCCGCGCCGGCGCGCAAGGCCTTGCCGGCGCATGCCAAGCTGGAAGCGCCCGTCGTCGACTTCGACCGGTTGCCCGCGCAGGCGCCCTGGTGGCAGGCGGACGCCGTCATCTGCACCCTGGGCACGACCATGAAGGTGGCCGGCACGCGGCAAGTGTTCAGGCGGGTCGACCACGACTATCCGCTGGCCGTGGCGCGCCTGGCGCTGGCGGCCGGCACGCGCACGTATGTGCTCAATTCGGCCGCCGGCGCGAATGCGGCCTCGCGCGTTTTTTACAACCGCGTCAAGGGCGAGCTGGAACGCGACCTGGAAGCGCTGTGCTTTGCCTCGCTCACGCATGTGCGCCCGGGCCTGATCGGCGGTGAACGCGACGAGGCGCGCGCGGGCGAGGGCGCCGCGCTGCGCGTCCTGCGCGTGCTGGGTCCCGTGCTGCCGGCGCGCTGGCGCATCAATCCGGCGCCGCGCATCGCCAGCGCCTTGCTGGAGGCGGCGCTGGCCGCCGCGCCGGGCCTGCACGTGGTGACGTCCGAGCGCCTCTTGTGAGCGCGCACCCCGTATAATTGCCTTCATCTAATGGCGAGTACCGACAATGCAGACAGTACGTGATTACCAGGACAGCGACCGCGACGCCTGCCTGGCCCTCTTCGACGGCAATACGCCGCGCTTTTTCGACACCTGGGAGCGCGCCCGCTTTGCCGCCTGGCTCGATGCATCGGTGCACCCCTATGTTGTCATCGAGCGCGTCACCGATGGCGGCGCGCGCATCGTCGCCTGCGGCGGCCACGCGATCGAGCCGGACGGCGTGACGGCCTGCCTGTGCTGGGGCATGGTGGCGCATGACCTGCACGGCCAGGGGCTGGGCCAGGCGCTGACGCAGGCGCGCCTGGACGCCATCGCCGCCATGCCGCGGCTGACCAGCGTGACCATGAATACCAGCCAGCACACGCAGGGTTTCTATGCGCGCTTCGGCTTCGCCGCCGTGAAGGTGACGCCGGACGGCATCGGCCCCGGCCTCGACCAGTGGGACATGGTATTGCCATTGCCAGCACAAGGAATTGAATGACATCCATTGACAGCCATATCGCCGCCGTGCCGCTGGAAAAAGCCTACCGTTTGCTCAATCACGGTCCGTCCATCCTCGTCTCGGCGCGCCATGCGGGCGTGGACAACGTGATGGCCGCGGCCTGGGCCTGCGCCCTCGATTTCGCCCCGCCCAAATTGACCGTGGTGCTGGACAAGGCCACGCGCACGCGCGCGCTGGTCGAGGGCAGCGGCACGTTCGTCATCCAGGTGCCGACGGCGGCGCAATTGCAACTGACGCACGCGGTGGGCACGCACAGCCTCGACGCGCAGCCCGATAAACTGGCGCGCGCCGGCGTGCGGCTGTTTCAGATGGAAGGGTTTGACTTGCCGTTCGTGGCCGGGTGTTCCGCCTGGCTGGCTTGCCGGCTGCTGCCCGAGCCGCATAACCAGCAGGCGTACGATTTGTTCATCGGCGAAGTGACGGGCGCCTGGGCCGATACACGCGTGTTCCGTGACGGGCACTGGCATTTCGAGAATGCCGATCCGGCATGGCGCAGCCTGCACTACATCGCCGGCGGGCGTTTTTATGCGATCGGCGAAGCGCTCGACGCGGACAAATGATCAGTCGAGGGCGATGACCGTGTCGTTTGCGCCGGGAATGCAGCCGTCGGCGATGGCTTCCCAGCCCCGGTGCACCACCACCTGCTTGCCGTCGTGGCAGATTTCCACGCGCTCGCTGGCGGGCAGGCGCTCGCGCGCGAACGCTTCCAGGCTGGCCGGCAGGCTCACCGCCAGCTGCATCGTGCCGATGGCGTCGCGTGGGTGGTCGTCCATGTGCACGAGCGGCACGAAAAGGGAGCCGAGCATCAGCCAGCGCGCGCCCACGTCGACGGGGGCTGGTGCATAGGGCGCGTCGCGCAGCCAGTCCTGGGCGCGGGCGCGCAAGTCGGCGCCGTCCGCCAGTTCGCCCCAGGCGGCGGCCATCAGTTCCACCACCCACTGGTTGCAATTCTGGTATTTCAAGCTGTAGGCATAAGCGTTGGCGCTGTAGCGTCCCGCCAGCAGGTGCTGCACGCGCGATGGATCGAGCAGGGCGCGGCGCAGGGCCGGCGTGGTTTCCGCCGGCAGTTTCACCAGCGAGATGTAGCCGAGCGCGGGGTTTTCCGTGCCCATGACGAAACCGGCCGTGCCCTGGTCGAAGATGCGCGGGCGGCCTTCATCGCAGGCGTAGTACAGCTGGCGCGCGGACCAGCCGTCGTCGCCAGCGTGGCGCCAGGCCAGTGCCGCATGCGAATAGCGGATGCCGAAGCGCGCCAGGTCCAGGCCCGAGCGGCTGATCAGGGCCACGCTGCCTTCGCTGGCGGCCAGCTCGTCGCGCACGACGGCGGCAAAGCGCAACAGACGGTCCTGCTGCGTGGCCGTGAGTTCCTGCGCGCGGTCGCAAAAGCGCGAGGAAGCCAGCGAGGTGCCAGCGTGGGCGGCGCCGCTACAGCCGGCAATGGCGCAGGCGCCCAGCAGCAGCGCCAGGCGGCGCGCGCTCAAGCGCGGGGTCAAGCAAGCAATCAAAGGCTGACGGGTCGCGTGGCCAGTTCGCCGTGCCAGTCGTCGGCCAGCACCAGGAAGAAGGCGGCGCGCGTGTCGTTGCGCGAGAATTCAAGGCCGTAGGCGCGGTTTTGCGCATGCACCATGTCGCCTTGCGCCAGCTGCTGCTTGTCCAGCGCCGCCTGCGGCAAGTCCAGCACGACGGGTGCCTGCGCGGCATCCGCCCGCAGGGTCAAGCGCGTCATGCCGTCGCGGCCCGGCACGGCTGCCACGTCGATGATGCGGTAAGGGCCGTTGGCCACCTTGTTGTCGCGCGAGGAGCTGTTGCTTGAACCCTTGAGCGAATCGGAAATGCTGCCGCTGGACTGGGAACCGGCGCTGGAGGCCGAGGAAACAAAGCTGTCGGCATTGGCGTTGCACGCCACGGTCAGAGCCGCGGCCAGGCCGAGCATGCGTAAGGAGGTAGTCAAGGCAGTTTTCCAGTCAACTGAGTGGCAATAACAAATGCATATGCAAAGTGCACGCCGGGACCATCCCGGCCTGCGCCATCATAGCAGATGGCCCGTCAGCTGAGGAGTACCGCGATCAGGCCTTTCGCCTCGGCCGAAGGTTGCTCGCGCAGCGCCTCCAGCACGGGGTCGCTGTCCAGGTAGGCTCGCAGCTGGCGGCTGATGGTGACGGGCGCCTGCGGCAGGGGGGAGGGTACGGGCGCCAGCGCCTTGGCCAGCAGCAAGGTGTCGCGCAAGCCTTCGGGCGGCAGCATGATGGTCGAACCGGGCAAGGCGTTGACGGCGTCGGCCACGGACGGTGGCACCCCCAGCTGCTGCATCAGTGCGCGGCCGATGACTTCCAGCGCGGGCGCCATCTGCGTTTCCAGCTGCGCGTACAGGCCCGGCGTCTTGTCGGCCTGGGCCAGCAGATAAAAGCCCGCCACTTCATGCACGATGCCCGCAAAGAGGGCCGTATCGGCATCCGCGTGGGTGACGGCACGGGCGATTTCGTGCGACAGCGCCGCCACGTGCACGGTGTGTGCCCACAGCTGGGTGGCCCTGGCGCGCAAGGCGGTGTCGCGGATGCCGGCATTGAGCTGGCGGATGACGGCCGCCGTCGCCAGCGAATACAGGTTGCGGTGGCCCAGGCGCTCGACGGCGGCGCGCACGCTGGTGACGGCGGGCGCCTGGCCGCGCGCGAACAGGGCCGAGTTGGCCATCGCCACGGCGCGCGCCGAGAGCGTGGGCTCGCACAACAGCAGGCGGCTGATGTCGGCCGAATGACAGTCGGGATTGGCCAGCTCCTTTTGCAGGAGCAGGGCGGTATTGATACTGGTGGGGAAGGCCAGGGTTTCCGTTTCGGCGCTGGCAAGGAGCTGCGCCAGGTTGCTGAGCGTGTTGACGTGCATGGATAGGGGCCGGGAAGATAGCGATGCCCGATATTATCAGGCAATTCAGCCTGGCATGGCGTTCGGCAGCGCACACAAGCCATTGCGCTCCTGCACGCTATGCATCAGCGTCCGCGCCCCGGCTCCCGGCCATGCGGGTGAAGGGCGGCAGACGCGCGGGGCCAGTCCCGGCACGCTGAGCGTCAGGGCAGCAGCAGGGAATGCTGGCTGGCCGTATGGAAATCGCGCCAGACGCGGTTGATGGCCGTGTCTTCGCGCGCCGCGTACAGGCCGCAATACGGATACAGGCCGTCGACGGCGGCGCGGCACGCGGCGACCAGGGCCAGGGAACTGCTTTGCACGGACTGCATGTCTTGTTCTTCCAGCGCCGCGCCGCCTGCCACCGTTGCCCAGCTGTTATCGAGCACGGCATAAAAATGGCTGCGGGCGGCGGCAAATGCCTGCTGCTTGTCTTCCAGGAACGTCACGACTTCCGGCACCTCCAGTAGCGGCAGGCCGGCGCGCGCGTGGCGGCGGTGGCGCATGCATGCCTCGGCCAGCCGCATGAAATGCGCGGCCATGCCGGCCACGTTGGCGGCCAGGGTCACGTAGGCCAGCGAATAGAACGGGTAGCGGTACAAGGGGCCGCCGGCCGTCGCGGCGTCCGGGTGAATGGTAAAGCCGTGTTCCTTGGCCAGCCACTGGCCATCGATGCGGTAGCTGTGCGAGGCGCTGGCGCGCATGCCCAGGCTGTTCCACGAAGGCACCAGCTGCACCAGCGCGGCCGGCACCAGAAAGGCGCGGATGCACGGCTTGCCGTGCGCATCGAGCAGCGGCTGGCCGTCGCGCCGCAGCCCGGCGTTCAGGGTGAAATGGGTGGCCATCGGCGCGCCGCTGGCGTAGTCCCAGCTGCCGGTGATGCGGTAGCCGTCGCCTGCCTCGTCCGCGTAGCCGGTGGCCGCGCCGCTGCCGCCCAGGCAGGCGCGCGGCGTGCCGATGATGGTCTTTGCCAGTTCAGGTTCGAGGAAACCCGCGAACCAGCCGGCGCCCGCGCACAGGGTCAGTACCCACCCCATGCTGCCGTCGATGGCGGCCACGGCTTCCTCCAGGCGTACCACTTGCGGCAGGGGCAGCTCGGCGCCGCCCGCGCTGCGCGGCGCCAGCATCGTTAGCCAGCCGCGCCGGTGCAGCAGCGCCTGCTGGGCCGGATGCAGGAAGCGGGCCGCATCGGCTGCCGGCGCATGGCGCGCAATGCGCCGCGCGTCGCGCCCGGAAACGATGGCAAAGTTGGCAGGGTTGGCAAGGGCAGCGTGCGGCATGGGCAAAGTCCGGCAATGGCAGAGGCGGGCATTTTCGCACAGCGTGGCGCCGCCGTTGCCGTCAGCCGTGCGGCAAGGCGATTTTTTCCATCACCGTGCGCAGCAGCATGGCCTCCGGTATGGCCGCGGGGGCCGAGCGCCAGGCGATGATGCCGTCCGGCCGGACGATCACGGCGCCGTCATCCCCGGTGCCGAAGCTGTCGCGGAACGGCTGCTCGGCGGGGAAAATCACGTCGGCGCCGACCAGCAGGGTCTTGAGCTGCAGATGCGCGGCGGCGGCGCACCAGCGCGGATTGGCTGTCAGCAGCACGAAATCCTCGGTCAGGAGGTCGATGCTGGAGACGCTGTTGCCCCGATGCCGGACCCAGACGTGGGGCGCGCGCGTGCCTGGCTGGCCGGCCCAGTCGCGCGGGTGGGCAGCTGGCGGCAGTGCTGCGTCGGCGCCGAGGATGGCGCCAGAGCGCGTGAGCTGGCCCAGTTCCATCGCCAGATTGCCATACAAGCGCGTGTCCTGGTAGCCGTCGCCGACCCATTTCGCGTAGTCCGGCCGGGCGAAGGTTTGCTGGTGCCGCAGCCAGGCGATGGGCCGGCGTTCGTCCGTGTAGGTGTCGAGCAGGGCGGGGCGCGCTTGCCGGCGCAGCACCCTTTGCAGCTTCCATGCCAGGTTGTAGGCGTCGTCGATGCCCGTGTTGGCGCCGTAGCCGCCCCGCGTGGGCGGCAATTGATGGGCCGAATCGCCGGCCAGGAAAATGCGCCCCTCGCTGAACCTGTCCGCGATCAGGCCGGCCAGCTCCCAGCGCCCTGTGGTGATCAGCTCGAACGCCATGTCCTTGCCCAGGGCCTGGCGGACCAGCGCGCGCAATTGCTCCTCGGTGCTGTCGCTTTGTTCTTCAAACATGAGGAACCAGCGCCCGTCCGAATACGTGCCCAGGAAACCCTGGAAGCCCGGCTGGTCGATGTCGAACTGGCGGATGCCCCGTTCCAGAAAGGCGTCCGCCTCGGCGCAGCGGAACAGTACGCTGCGCAGCACGCGCAGGGGACCGGCGCCCTGGCGCGCGATGCCCAGCTGTTCGCGGATGGGGCTGGCCGCGCCATCGGCGGCGATCAGGTAATCGGCCGTGACGGCATAGCATGCGCCCGTGTCGCGCTGGCGCAGCTGCGCCGTGACGCGCTGCGCGTCCTGCTGCACGGACAACAGTTCCACGCCCGTGCGCAGGTCGGCGCCCCGTGCGCGGGCGGCCTCGCGCAGTATCGGTTCCAGCAGATCCTGCGCAATGGCGGCGCCGGTCGTGGGCGAGGCCTTGCCGTCGCGCTCTTCCGGCTGGCCTGGCGTCCACGGCAATTCCTCGTAGTGCTGTCCTGCCAGGCTTGCCACGCGGGCGCGGCGCACGCTGGCGCCCGGCGGTACTTGTGGAATGCGCTCGGCGATGCCGGCGGCGCGGAAAAATTCCAGCGTGTGTTCCGTAAAGCCCGTGGCGCGCGGATGCGCGGCGCTGCCGTGGTGTTTCTCAACGAGGATATGCGGCACGCCCCGCCAGGCGAGGAAGAGCGAGGCTGAAAGGCCGACGAGGCTGCCGCCGATAATGAGTACAGGGGTGTGGATTGAAGCAGGTTTCATGATGTCGTCCCAGGTGTTGTGCAGAGCACACTCAGTCAAGGACGTGGTGAATTTTCGCGGCAGGCGCAACGCCGTTCAGGCAGCAGGGTGACGGAACGCACGCCGACGAAAAAACGGCGCACGTCCGCTTTTCGTCGTGGTCCGCGGCCCCCTGGGCTGGAATATCACCGTCCGCAGGCGGACGGCTGACCGGGGCTCACCACGCCGGTCCACCTTTTTCGACGCCACGATCTTAGCACGGGACTGTCGCGCGGCGCCAGCCCAGGGGCACTTCGGGCAACGGCCCTCAGGCGGCCTTGGCCAGTCCTTCCGCTTCCCAAGCAGCCTTGACGCTGTCGCGCTCGGTCATGCGGCCGAGGAAGGCCTGCACATTGGTCAGCTGCGACAGGTCCACGCCCAGCTGCGGGGCCCAGCCTGTCACGGCGAACAGATAAGGATCGGCCACGGTCATCGTGTCGCCGGCCAGGTAGGCCTGGCCTTCCAGGCGGCTGTTGATCCACGCATATTTCCTGCCCAGTGCCTCGATGAACAGGGCCTTGGTCGCCGTGTCGATGCGGGAATCGAACAGGGGGCTGAACGATTTGTGCAGCTCGGACGTGATGTAATTCTGCCATTCCATCACCTTGTAGCGGGCAAAGTCGCCCACGGGCGGCAGCAGGTCATGCTTGCCGGCCTGCTCGGCGATGTACTGGGCGATGACGGGGCCTTCGCTCAAAGTCCTGCCATCGTCGAGCGCCAGCAGCGGTACCTGGCCTTTCGGGTTGAGTTCATAGTAACTGCCGCCTTCCAGCGTCTTGTGCTGGCCCAGGTCGACCTTGACGAGGGTGAACGGCGTGCCCGTTTCGCGCAGGAGGATGTGCGGCGCCAGCGAGCAGGCGCCGGGAGAGTAAAAGAGTTTCATGGCGATCCTATCCTTGAACAGGTGGGGAAGACGCCACTATAGACCCGTGCAGGCTGTGGGTAAATGCGTGTTCGCGCAATTCGCCGTTCACGCTCGAAGGAGGCTTGCGCTGGCTCAAATGGCCGCCGGCGCCGGGCAGTCTGCCGCCATCGTCGCGCTGGCCCTGGTTTTTCTGATGGCTGCTCAGGCGCGGCCGCCCAGGCTGCCTGCGCCATCGACCGCCTGCACCTGGCCTGGCATGTAACTGGCTTGCTCCGATAGCAGGAAGCCGACGGCGGCGGCAATTTCATCGGCCTGCCCGAGCCGCCGCATCGGTATCGTTGCAAGCACCTGGCGTTCCATCTCGCTGCCGACGGGACGGGTCTTGCGGAATAGTTGCGTTTCCACGGGGCCGGGCGCCACCGCATTGGCCGTCACGCCGTGCTTGGCCAATTCCAGGGCCCAGGTACGCGTGTATCCGACCAGGGCGCTGCTGGCGGCGAAATAGGCAGTGCGGTTCACGTTGCCGTGGATGGCACGGCTGCATATATTCACGATGCGGCCATAGCGGCGCAGCTTCATCGCCTCCACGCACTGCCGCGTCACCTGGATGGCGGCGCGCACGTTCAGATCGAAGACATTCTACAATGTGGCAAAGTCGATCTGCCCCAGTGGCTGGGGCGAGGCAATGCCTGCATTGTTCACGATGCCATCGATGTCAAACTCTTGGTTAAGCGCGTTGAGAACCTGCGCCGTCTGCGCCAGATCTGCCAGGTCGCAGGCTGCCAAGGTGCAGGGAAAGTCCACGCCCTCGATGTGCCGGGCGATGCCGACGACCCGATGACCTTGCCGGTGCAGCAGGGGGCTGACGGCATAACCGATACCGCGTGTCGCGCCAGTGACGAGAAAAGTGCGGGATGTCATGGGAGAGGATTTCCTCAAGCCTGAAAATGAACCTCTGGGAAGGCTACGCTTTTGCCATTGCATGCTTTGCTGCCGCGTGCCGCAGGCTTTGCCAGCGCATTATATTTTTGCAATGTGGGTGTTTTTCGGAGTGCTCTGATATGGCATGGACCGTGCGAGCCCTACACTTCATCCCGCAACAACACAGGAGCGCTTGCGCGCAAGCATGCGTTCCAGAAGCGTGCCGGACGTTCCCGGCTCGCGGTTGCCACTGACCGGTTGCAATATCAATTGCTGCGTCGCCGTCATCACTGCTGCAGCTTTCCCGGATGCCGCTAGCGCCCCTGATCAGCGTGTACCGTTCAGTATGTCGCGCTAGCTAGCCGCGACAGGTGCTGGCGCCGCCGGCGGCATCGTGATTACTTCATGCATCATCAGTCAGTTGCTCCCATCAATATATAAAAGGTTGCGTTATGCATATGGGCTATTTACTTAAACCGGGGATGGCAGTCGCGCTACTGTGGGCGGTGAGCAATCCGGCCTTCGCGGTCACCTGCACTTACCTGGATGGCATCCGGCCGGCCGTGGGCGCCATGCCCTTGCAGGGGTCGGCGATCACCGTCGGGCGCGAGGTGCCGTTGGGCACCGAGGTGTATCGCCAGACATTCAAAGTGGCCAGCGGCCAGGCAGTGAAACTGGATTGCCTGTATGCCCCGTATCAACAGTATACCGAGCTGACGGTTGATGGCGGCTTCCTCTTGGCAAACTGGTCCAGCGGGAAGTATGCGAATAAAGTCTACAGCACCAACCTTCCTGGGCTGGGGATTGCCTTCAACAGTGTCGGCGGTCCGCTGCCCAGACAGTCAAGCAAGACATGGACCGCTTGCACGGCAGGCAAAAACTGCATTGTTCCTTTTGACGGGCCGTCCAATTTTGAACTGCTGCTGATCAAGGTAGGCGAGGTGACGCCTGGGGTGCTGAGAGGCGATACGCTGCCGGGCGTCAGCCTGTTCGGTAATTTCGGCGATGCCAGAATGCTTGGTTTCAAGATGGGCATTTCCGGCAACCTTCGGATAGCCTCGAAGACCTGCAGTACTCCCGATGTCGCGGTGCCCATGGGCAAGTATAAAGCCAAAGATTTTAGCGGGATCAACGGCGCTACGGGCTGGAAGGACTTTTCCATAAACTTGAATGATTGCCCGGCGTTCTATGGAACAGTGAGCACCACCGCTGTCAGCTGGATATCGCAAAGCGGCACGTCACCGAGCGGCACGGCTGGCGCCGTAAGCCGCGACAATAACAGCCTGCGCTACCGCATCGATCCCGTTCGCACGCCCATCAACGCAGGCAATGGCGTGCTGAGCCTCGACCCCAGCGCCGCAGGCCGTCCTCCCGCCGCCACCGGCATTGGCCTGCAAATAGCCACCCAGGCCGGCAACGCGCTGCCGCTGGCAAACTTGCAGAGCGGCGGCCTGGGCCTGAGTAGCTTCGAAACCAGCTATTCCATTCCCCTGCGGGCACGCTACCTGCTGACGGGCGGCAAGATATCGCCCGGTCCGGCAAATGCGTCGGCAACGTTTACGATAAGTTATGAATAACTACATGAAGGACGCGCCAGGGGCACGCAGCAGAACGGCTTGCGTGCGGGCGCTGCGATGATGCCAAGGGCATCGCGCTGGTGCCGGGCATGTTGATCAGCAAGCAGGCGCACCCGCCGAGGCTGCCTGCATCATCCTCCACCGCTACCTTGCCTTTCGTTTGCAATCGCACGTCGTGCTGCCTGGCGGGCGCACGCGCATGGCGTAAGGCCTAAGGCGCCGCCAGCGGGCTGATCGACTGTCCTGGCTGGCTTGTCACGACGTTTTTTGCCATGTATCCGTTTTTCGGAGTGCTCTTATATGGCGTATGCCGTGGGGGCCATACACTTGATCCCGTAACTGCACGGCAGCGCTTGCGCGCAGCGATGCTTTCCAGCTGGATGTCGGCCATTCCCGGTTCGGGGTGCCACGGGCCGGTTTGAATAGCCATTCGAGCGATGGCTGCGCCGTCTTCACCGTGACGGTTGCTTTCCTTGACGCCAGCGGCGCCGTTGATGCCCATGCGCCGTTCAGTGTTTCGCCCTGGCCGCAACAGCTTCGCGTGCCGTCGTCAGCGCCATGATTACTTCATCCATCGTCCGCCAGTTGCATCAATCAACATAGATAAGGTCGCGTCATGCATATAGGTTCTTTGCTCAAATCCGCGGTAGCTATTGCGCTGCTGTGGGCGGTCGCCAATCCGGCTTTCGCCATCAGCTGTAGCTATATGTACGGCATCCAGCCGGCCAAAGGCTCCATGCCTTTTCAGGCATCGGCGATCAGCGTCGGACGCGATGTCCCGGTGGGCACGGAGGTGTATCGCCAGACATACAGGGCGCGGTCCGGCCAGACGGTGACACTCGACTGCCTGTATGCGCCGTTCCAGATGTCTACCGAGTGGACGGTTGATGCGAGCTCGGGTATGGCCGCATGGTCCACCGGGCAGTATGCCAATAAGGTCTACAAAACCAGCATTGACGGTCTGGGTGCCGTTTTCAATAGTACCGGTGGTCTGCTGCCCAGACGGACCTCTACGCAGCCGAGTACTTGCACGTCGGGCAATCACTGCCAGGTTCCTTTTGCCAATCCGTCCACCAATACCGGGCCGGCCAATTTTGAATTGATATTGATTAAGATTGGGGCGGTCACGCCCGGGGTGCTGAGCGGCAGCTCCTTGCCGATCGTCAGTTTGTTCGGCAATTTCGGCGATGCCAGAATGCTGGGCTTCCAGATGGGCATCTCCGGCAACCTTCAGATAGTCTCGCGGACCTGCAGTACGCCGGATGTTTCGGTGCCCATGGGCACGTATACATCCAAGGATTTTACCGGGATCAACAGCGCCACCGGCTGGAAGGATTTCTCCATACGCTTGAACGATTGTCCGGCGTTCCATGGAACACTTACCAAGATCGCTGCAAGCTGGCTGTCGGACAGCGGCAACTCTCCGGGCGGCACGGGAACGACGGGAGTGCGTGAAATCAACAGACTGCGCTACCGCATCGACCCCGTGGGCACGGTCGCCAGCCTCGGCAACGGCGTACTGGGTCTCGATCGCGGTGCCCCTGGCGGCCCTCCCTCCGCAGCCGGTATTGCCCTGCAGATAGGTAGCCAGGGTACTAGCACGCTATTCCTGGCAACCCTGCAGAGCAGCGACCTGACCTTGAGCGATTCCGAACGCAGCTATTCCATCCCCCTGCGCGCCCGCTACCTGCAGACCGGCAGCAGGGTGACGCCGGGACCGGCAAACGCCTCGGCGACATTCACGATCAGTTATGACTAGGCTGCTGCGGGAGGTCGATCGAACGCGTGACGAGGCTCGCCGCCCGAAGGCGTGCGGAATGGACGCTGGTGCTCGGCTATAATCCGGGCACGTTGGCAAGTGTTGCGCAACGTCATCACGGAGCCGACATGCATAAACTGATTTCCGAACTCACCCGCCTGTATCTGTTCGACGAGCAACAGCAATACGTGGATGCGGAAGGCGGCGCGCTGCCGCTGACGCCAGCCGTGCTGGCCCGTCATCTGGCAGGCGAGCAGACGGTGGTGGTGCGGCTGGTCAGCGAGCAGGGCCTGGCGCGCACGCTGCTGCTGGAGTTTGGCGGCAAGGGCGGCGGCGAGGCGCACTGGAGCGCGCTGTGCACGATCGCCAATGCCGTGCAGCACGAGCTGGATTTGCCGGCGCCCGCCGTCAGCATCTCGGGCACGGCGTTCCAGCTGTGGCTGTCCCTGGCCACGCCCGTGCCTCTGGCCCAGGCGCAGCAGTTCGTGCAACTGCTGCGCTCGACCTTTTTACCCGCATCGACCGACATCCTCGCCGTCGCGCCGCCCGCCTACGTGGAGCAGGCGGCGCTGCCGCCGTGCCTGCAGGCAGCGGGCAAGTGGGCCGCCTTCATCCATCCCAGCATGGGCGCCGCCTTTGTCGACGAACCGGGCCTGGACATGCCGCCGCCACCGGCCGCGCAGCTGGGCTTTCTGGAAAGTCTGCGCAGCATCAACCCGGCCCAGTTCGCGCAGGCGCTGGCCAAGCTGCAGGGACATGCGGGGCTGGATGTTGCCGTGCAAACTGCCGTGCCAGCTGCGGTGCCAACGTACATGCCAGCAGCCGTGGCCCCTTTGGTACCCGCGCCCGTTCCCGCCGCCAGCGCTCAGCCAGGCTTGCTGCTGCAGGACGCCACCCTGGAAGACATCGTGCGCTGGCTGCATGCGCGGCATATCGAACCGACCTTCCGGCACCGGCTGCCGTAAAGAAGGCTGGCCGGCCCGAGTCCCATTCGATCAGCCTTGCCGAGGAATCAGGATATGCTGTTGATAAAATTTCTGGTACTGGTCTTTGCCATCGTCTTTGGCATACCCAACCAGATCATCGATTACAAGCACCGCAAGAACAAGTCCTATGAACCTGGCGATGCCTGGGCATATTATTCCAGGCTCAGCAAGGAGGGGAATGCGGAAGGCAAGTTCATGGTGTGGTCGACGTACTGCGGGATCGGCCTCGTGGTGGCCACGCTCGCCTATCTGGCCGTGCACCTGTTCACCAGGTAGTCCATGGCCACGCCAGCCGTCGTCCAGGGGGGCGGTGCTGGGTATAGACGCGGGATTTTTTGTTGGAGAAATGTACATGAGCACGGCCAGGAGCGGACTCATCGGGGCTTGCAGTGCCCTTGCCAGCATGCTTGCGGTATGGCTGGTCTATATCGGCCTGGAACATTTCTCCGGCACGGTGAATCTCTGCGCCATTGTTTTGTGCGGATTGCTCATCGGGATGGTGCAGGGATGTTTTATCCACCGCGCACGGCACAGGTCCATCGCCATCGCTACCTTGATCGGCATGCTGATCTTGTGGCTGCCAGTGGTGGTGGCGACCTATGGCTTTGCTCTGCTGGCGCTGCCGCTCCTGGTGGCTTATGCGGCGCTGGTTTTCTGCGGCGCCAGGCTGGCAGGCACGCTGCGGGCGCATGCCTGCAGGCCCGCATAGCAAGCCTGCAAGGCCCGGTCTTTTAACGCAAGAGGGTATATGCAGTCACAATTTTATTGCACGTCGATTCAGGATTATGGCAATCAGCGCCTGGCCATCGTGCACGGCGCCGTGTCCGCGGGCGCGGTTTTCCCGGGAATGACGCTCTGCATGGGCTTGGGCGATCAGGTCGACGTGACCTTCCCGATCTCCGCAGTGCTCGATGCAGGCGAGCTCCTGCTGGACTGCGACGACCAGGAAGGCGTGGACATGCTGCTGGCCTTCGCGGTGGCGCATGAATATCTGGCGATACAGGCATAGTCAGTTCTGGTCTGGTCATGCGATCATGCCACAGCCCCGATGCGGATTGCCACTGGCTGCGTGAACGATCAGTAACGGACCACCCAAGGCATAGAAAATTGACACGATGACACCACAGGATTTTCTGAAGTTTCCCATCTCCACCGTCTTTTCGGCACCGTTGATCCTGCAGTTTGGCCTGAGCCAGCTCGCGTGGAATGCCCGGCTGGCGCGGCAGGTGCCCAGGCCGGCCACATGGCCGTCGGTGTCCAGCGAGCCGGCGCCGGGAGGTTTTTGTTCGCAGGTGGAACTGCAGGCCTACCAGCGGCTGCTGCAGATGCCGCAATCCCCGGCGCAGGAAGTGCTGTCCAACGTGCCGCTGTCGTCGATCTTTGCCATCGACGGCAAGGCGCTCGACCATTTCTTCGATACTGCCGGCTTTTCGCCGTCGCAGCGCGCCTTTGCCCACCTGAAGGTCGAAGGACAAATTGGCCAGAAGAGCGTGGACCTGCTGGTGATCGACAAGCTCAGCCAGGACATCCTCTTCGGCCTGGAAGTCGACAGCGAGTACCATGCGCAGGACGATCAAATCACGCACGACCTCATGAAAAGCGCGTTTTTCCGCCTGCATGGCATCCCCTTGCTGCGCCTGTACAGCCAGCAGGTGTACCGGGCCCACGACTGGTCCGCATTTTCCCTGTTGCTGGAACGGGCGCGACAGCAGTGGCAGGCGTACGTCCGGCATCCCACCTGCGCCACCATGCAGGCGCACATGCCCCCGTCACTGTACTTCCCGCACTGGTGGGCCGCCACCGAGTGATGCACAGGCACGCGGCCGGCAGGCGGCAATGACACGCACCCGATGTTGCGCGATGCGCGCTCGCGGCATGCATGTATTCAATTCTTATCGGCATTTTTAGGACTGTTCTGATTTCAGTCAAGAAACGCCGTGGCTACACTTCAATAAGGCAGCAGTGCTCACCGTCCGGCATGGAGGGTGGGCGCCGTCCCTGGTACCCCCTTATTTGAAAGTAACGGCAATGACAAAGCAAGTACAGCAGCATCCACCCCGCGTGACCGGATTGCGCAACCACCCACCGGTGCTCGAGTCCAATCGCTTTCGCAGCGCCGACCTGCTCGACGCGCTGATCGATTTCCTCGGCTTGAAGAACGATGCGGCCCTGGGGCGCGAACTGCAGGTGTCGCCGCCCATCCTGTCGAAGATCCGGCATGGCGCATTGCCCGTCAGTGCCGCCATCCTCATCCGCATGCACGAGGTGAGCGGTTTGAGCATCTACGAATTGCGTGCATGCATGGGCGATCACCGCAATCGTTTCGGCATGCTCGATGCGCAGGAAAGCGACTGACGGTGTGCCTGCCGCCACAGGACTGGCGCAGCGTTCGCGTGCGCCATGCCGTTCGGCGGCACTTGCCTGCCTGGTCCTTCCCTACGCTTCAACCCTAGGAAAAATGCCGTGAAAACCCTCCGACCCCCTGTGCGCAGCGAATTTAACACCTTGCGCGTGACGACCTTGACGCCTGATGCGGGCAAAGATGGCGCGCGCTGGCTGGACACGATGCTGAGCGCCATGGAAATTGTCAATGTAAGCAAAGTCCGTACCTTGAGCATGCTGCCGGCGCTCTTGCAGTCAGGGGAGGTCGACGTGATCGTGGCCGATGTCGAACACGGCGGCCTGATGGTGCCGACCCTGCTCAAGACGCTGGACGCGGCCAGCCCGCTGGTGCGCTTTCCGCATGTGCTGTGGGTCGGCCAGCCAACGCTGCTCAACCTGCTGCATGGGCCAGTGGCGGCGACGCAGGAGACGCCGGCGCTGTCGCGCATCGGCGGCCTGTCGGTGACGGCCTTGCTGGCGCATGCCCGTCTGGCGCGGCGCGCCGGCATCCATGTCGGCATGGTTCACGGTGGCGGCAAGGCGGCCTTTACCGAGGCCTTGCGCGCCTTGCTGCAGGTCGCGCCCGTCAGGCGGCAGGCATCGGGCGCCGCGCCAGCCGCAGGTCCGACGGAGGCCGATGTGATCGAGGCGCTAACCACCGGCAAGAACCTGCGCGTGATGCTGCAGCCGCAGTACGACTTGCGCACGCGGCGCATCATCGGCGCCGAGGCGCTGCTGCGCTGGCATCACCATGACGTGGGCGAGGTGCCGCCATCGGTGCTGATTCCGATGGTCAACCGCCTCGGCCTGCATCTGCTGCTGTTCAGCTTTATCGAGACGCGGGTCATCGACGTGCTGCTGGTGCTCAAGAGCCGCCAGGTGGCGCTGCCCATCGCCCTGAATGCCTCGGCTGAAACCGTGTGCACGCCGGGACTGGCGCAGCGGCTGGCCGAGAAGATGCAGCGGGCCGGCCTGCCGCCGGAACGGCTGAAAATTGAATTGACGGGAGATTTGCAGATCCCCGACGAGCTGTTACTGTCCGCCGCGCTCAATACGCTGCGCACCAAGGGTTTTCCCGTGTCGCTCGATGACTTTGGACAAGGTTCGGCGACCTTGAATCTTCTGGCCAGGATGTCGTTCGACGAAGTCAAGATCGACGGTGCATTCGTGCGCGACATGCAAACGAGCGCCTCGGCGCGGGCCGTGATCGGTGCGACAGTCCATCTCGCGCGTTTGATGAACCTGAAAGTGGTGGCCGAAGGCATCGAGGATGCCGCATGCATCGAGGCACTGGTCAAGCTGGGCTGTCCGGCGGGCCAGGGCTATGCGCTGGCGCGTCCCATGGAGCTGCGCGACTTTTTTGACAGCGTGTGCAGCAAGTGAGGAAAGGCGCCTTCGCCCAGCGGGGCGGCGGTTGGAGTGAGGAGGAACGCGATGCTCGCTGCATGAAAAACAGCATCGGCGGGACGTATGCCAAGTGCATCTTGCACCGGAACCATGTTATTGCACAGGAACAACAATGTTGATAAATTACATCACTGATGATGTGAATGGCAAAAATAGGAGTAACCTCATCAAAAGTACCTTTTTTCGTGTAGCGCCTGGTCTTCGCCCTTGCCGATGAAACGCTTACGTATTGCCTTGCTCGACGATCACGCGGTGGTGCGGCATGGCCTGGTGGCCCGCCTCACGGCCGAAGCCGATATCGCCGTCGTCGGCGCCTACAGCACCAGCCGCGAGCTGATGGCGGGCCTGCTGCTGGAACCTGCCGACGTGCTGTTGCTCGACTATGCGCTGGGGCCGGACGAGCTCGACGGCGTGTCGCTGATCCGCGCGCTGCGCGCCAAGTTTCCCGATTGCCCCATCCTCGTGCTGTCCACGCATCATGAACCGGCCACGGTGGCGCTGGCCCTGCGCGTCGGTGCCCGCGGTTTCGTCGGCAAGGGCGAGGAAATGGCGGAGCTGGTCAAGGCCTTGCGCAAGGTGGAGTCGGGCGCCGTGTACCTGAGCGCCGAAATGTCGTACCGGGTGGCCGAGGCCACCACCGCCTTCGATGCGCGCGGCGGCGATGACGGCGCCGATGCATTGCTGCTGGGAGCGGCACTGTCGGCGCGCGAGCGCGAGGTGATCCGCTGCTACCTGGCGGGCATGACGGTGACGGAAATCGCGGAAAAATTCAAGCGCAGCATCAAGACCATCAGCTCGCAAAAGGCCACCGCCTTCCGCAAGCTGGGCGTTACGTCGAACAACGAACTGTTCAAGATCCGCCATACCATAGGAGAAGCATGAGGCGTTGGCGTGCCGGTATCGCCGCGTTGCTGCTGGCCGTCTGCTGCATCGCGGCGCAGGGGCAGGGGCAGGGGCAGGGGCAGGAAAAGGCGTTTGCGCTCAGCGGCGCTGAGCAGGCCTGGGTGCGCGCGCATCCGGTGCTGAAGCTGGGCCTGCGGCAGAACCGGCCACCGTTTGAAATCGTCCAGCGCGGCGCGGTACGCAGGGGCATCGGCACGGATTACATCAACATCATTGAACGGCATAGTGGCCTGGTGTTTGACATCGTGACCCTGGCCGACACGGACAATGGCCTGGCCGCGCTGCGCGAACGGCGCATCGACTGTCTTCCTGCGGTGCGCAGCATCGGCACGCCGCCGCAGGCGCCCGGTATCGACTACAGCCTGCCTTACCTCTCGACCACGGCCATCGCCGCCACACGAGAACAGCTTGAACCGGGTGCCGATGGCATCGCCTTCGATGGCAAGACCGTGGCGCTGCCGGCGGCGGAAGCGGACTTGCTCGGCGTTTTCCTGCGCGAACGCCACGACGGCATGCGCATCGTTGTCCGTCCCAGCATGCGCCAGGCGCTGGCACTGCTGTCGAAGGGCGGCGCCGACCTTGCCATCGGCACCCGGGCGCAGCTGATGCCGGGGTTGATGCGCGAAGCGGGGGAGAACCTGCATTTTACCGAGCTTCCCTTGGCGATGACGTCCGACGTGCGCATGGCGCTGCGCGACAGCGACCCCTTGCTGGTATCGATCGTGAATAAATCGCTGGCCGCGATGACCCCGGCCCAGATCCGCCTGGTGCGCCAGGATTGGCTGGAGGCCGAGGGCGATGAGCACGCAGGCATGCTGTTTTCGGTCGATCACTTTGGCGAGCATGTGGGCCTTGCCGCCGCCTTGCTGCTGATCCTCGCGGGCCTGGCATACCAGGCCTTCAGCGCGCACCGGCGCGCCTTGCGCAATGAACGCAGGGCGGCCATGTTCCTGGCCGTGATGAGCCATGAAATCCGTTCGCCCATGAATGCCGTGCTGGCCGCCGTGGAATTGCTGCGCGCCACGCCCATCAATACCGAGCAGCGTCACTTTGTCGACCTGGCCAGCAATGGCGGGAATATCCTGCTGCGTTTGCTTGACGACGTGCTCGACGTCTCCAAGCTGGAGGCGGGTCAACTGACGCTGAGCCTCGATGCGGTCGATGTCGTGGCCCTGGCCAACGATGTGGTTGCCTTGCAGCAGCTGCGGGCGCGCGAGAAGGGCATCACGCTCGATGTGGCAGTGCGCCAGGCCCTGCCGCCGTTGATGCTGGACGAGGCCAGGCTGCTGCAGGTGCTGCATAACCTTGTTTCAAACGCCATCAAATTTACGGCAACAGGCGGCGTCGAGATTCAGATTGCCATGCTGGAAGACGGGCAGGGCCAGGCGCGGTTGGAAATGACCGTTGCCGATACCGGCATCGGCATCGCCAGCGCCGTGCAGGCCACCCTGTTCCGGCCCTACGTGCAGGTGGAGGGCACCTACAAGCGCTCGGGCGGCACGGGACTGGGACTGGTCATTTGCCGTGAACTGGTCAATCTGATGCAGGGTACGATCACTATCGATAGCGAAGTGGGCAAGGGGACGCGCATGGTGATTTCCCTGCCTGCGGACGCGGCGCCCGCTGCCGCCCTGGCGGCCGCGGTGGCGCCGGCCCGTCCGATCCCGGTGGGCGGCACGGCGGCGCAGCGCCTGTCGATACTGGTGGTTGAAGATGTACCGGCCAACCAGGCCGTGCTGCGGGCCCAGCTTGCCAGCCTGGGCTGCGACGCGGACATCGCCGAGAATGGCGCCAGGGCACTGGCCAGCTTCAGCCTGCGCGAATATGACCTTGTGCTGATGGATTGCGATTTGCCCGACATCGACGGCTACAGCCTGACGGCCGAATGGCGCAGGCGCGAAGCGGACCTTGAACAGGCGCGCTGCCCGGTCATCGCCATTTCCGCCTCCACAGGGGCGGATCATGCCGAACGCTGCTTTGAAGCAGGCATGGATGGCATCTTGAGCAAGCCGATCCGCCTGGCCAAACTGCAGGATATCGTCGAACTCTGGTGCGACGTGAGCCTGGCGCTGCAGGCACCGCCGATGGCGACGACCGGCGTATTTGACATGCCGCAGGTGCGCGCCGCGTTCGCCAGCGACATGGGCGAGCTGCTGCAGGCCATGGCCATGCACGAACGCGATGCCGCCTTGCGCGCCGCGCATCGCCTGCATGGCGCAGCCCTGTCCATGCAATGGACGCAGATGGCGCAGCCGGCAGGGCAGCTGGAAAGCCTGCTGCGCAGCGACGCAGCGCTCGCCGATGCGCGCTGCGGCGGGCTGCTGCAGCATGTCGTGGCCGCCTGGCGCAACAGCGGCCAGCATTGATTTCAACTTAAGGGAGCAACATGTCAAGTAGCATGCACAAGAATAAAAAACAAGCGATGGGGATGCTGGCGTTGATGTTGCCAACCACCTTGCTGTTTCTCGTATTGTCCGGCATGGATCCGACGAAGTTGCCGTTGGCTTCCGAAGCCCTGCCTTTCGGCGTGCCTGCTTCGCTAGGCAATATCCCGATAGCCTCGGCGATCTTTTACGTCAGCATGGGGTTGACGGGGCTGGTGCTGGCACTCCTGCCGGAAACCCTGTCGCGCAGGAAAGCCTTGCTGGCCGGCTTCCTGCTGCTGGCCGTGGCTGCGTTAATGGGCCTGTATTCCCGCACGCTATTTGAACTGTGCTGCTGGAGTTTGCTGGGAGGTATCGGATGCACGATGAATATCTGTGCCTGGGTCAGTATCGGGGTCACGTATTTCCCCCGCCATTGCGCCCTGGTGGTGGGACTCATGATCTGCTTTACCGCAGTCAGCAACATTTTTGCGAACAAACTCAGCGCCATTCAGCACGCCATCAATGAACAGGGGGAACTACCTGTGTTACCTGCGCTGGCGGGCATGCTCATCCTGATCCTGCTGTATCTCCTGATCTGGCATTTTTTTCAGCAGATCAGCGCCAGCGGCGAGCCGCGCTTCATCCGTCCTGAAGCCAGGAACCCGGTCGGTTCGGTCTGGTCCCGCGGCCCCTTGCTGCTGTTTCTGGCCGCCATATGCCTGCCATTGAGCGCGGGTAACTTTGACTATCTGTATAGCCTGTACATGCGCGAGATACTGGGATTTCCCATCAAGACGGTAGGGGTGGTGATAGGCATTGCCATGAGTGCCACCTTGCTGTCGCCGCTGGCTGGCTGGCTGGGGGACCGCCACGGCGCCGTGAAAATGCTGCTGATCACGCTGCCCATCACGGCCGCTATCGGCGGCCTGATCTCCCTGGGATGGCAGCTGCCAGTGGAGGTACTCATGCTGCTGGTGTTCCTGATTGGCTTTGCTCTGACCGCCGTGTTCTATATCAATATTCTGGCGGCCCTGATCCAATCGGTGCCGCCCATGCAGAACATGCGGGCAGTGGGCTTGTTTTATGTGGCCTTCAACCTTGGCATTCTTGCCGCGGATGTGCTTTTCACCCACCTGAAGGAGATGGTCGGCTGGACAACGCTGGTGTTATTGCAGCTGGTCTTGCCCCTGGTGCTGGCGACCGTTCTGGTCTGGCTGGCGCAGCGCATCATGACGCCTGACGATCAGACGGTGCTGCCAGACTGATCAGCCGGCAGCCTTTCATCTTGCCTGCAAGCGCCGCCTTGCAGGTTTTCCCCGCAGCTACATTTCACGTCGTTTCCCCTCCTGTCCAGTCACACCGCAGCGCTGTATTGCCAGCGCTGGCGTCTTGCGTCCGCGGTTGCCGCCTAAAAAGCGCATCTTATCCGCTCGGGCGGATTTTTAAGACCATTCTCATATCGACAAGTATCGCGTCTCTGTAAAGTACGAATCTGCAACAACAGCCGCGTTCCTACATTAACTGGTGCGCATTTACCTTTATCTTTCAGGAGTAGTCTCAATGAAATCCCAAGCCCGTATCTTCGCCGTTCTGCTGGCCGCCGCTGCAACCCAGTCCGCTTTCGCCGCCGATGGCACGATCATTTTCAAAGGTGAATTGTCCGATTCGACTTGCACGGTTGCTGTCAACGGCGCTGCCGGCCCTGCACCTGCGACCGTGCAATTGCCAAAAATCTCGGCTGCCCAGCTGAAAACTGCTACAGAAGTTGCAGGTAAGACAGGTTTTAACATCACGCTCAGCGCTTGTACCGGTACCACCACCACGGCTGCCGCATTTTTCGAACCGGGCGCCGGTGTTGATCCGGTGACCCATAACCTGAAAAATAACGACGCCGCCGGCGCCAAGAATGTTCAGCTGCAACTGCTCGATGGCACCAACAGCAAGCCGATCAAGGCCGGTGATTTCGCGCAAGTCACCGATACCAGCAAGGTCACGAAGAATACGACTGGCGAGACGGTTCTGCCGTATGCCGTGCAATACATTGCCACCGGCCTTGCCACCGCCGGCAAGGTCGAAAGCACCGTTACCTATTCCATCACTTACGAGTAATCCACTCGCCAGGGAAGCACGTCCTCGCCGCCCAGGCGGGACGCGCTTCCCGTCTACATTCTGAGGTCTTCCATGTCCCCATATCATTCATTGCGCAGTTCGTTGTTGCTCAGCCTGGCCTTGCTGTTTTGCTCTTCCTCCATGGCCAGCGTGGTGATCACGGGAACGCGGCAGATTTATCCGGCAAAGCAAAAAGAAATCACGGTCAAGCTCAATAACGATGGCGCAATGCCGGCGCTGGTGCAGGCGTGGGTCGATGCCGGCGATGTCGCATCGACGCCGGCTGCGGCCAAAGTTCCTTTTGTGCTCACGCCACCGCTGGCCCGCATCGATCCCGGCAAGGGGCAGAGCCTGCGCCTGATGTTTGTCGGTCCGGCTTTGCCGGCTGCGAAGGAATCGGTGTTCTGGCTGAATGTGCTGGAGATTCCGCCCAAGTCGCAAGAGGCCGATGTGAATTCGCTGCAGATGGCGTTCCGCTCACGCGTCAAGATTTTTTATCGCCCAGAGGGGCTGGCTGGCAATCCGGTCGACGCGATGGAACAACTGCAATGGCGTGCCGTGCCCGCCAGCAATGGCAAGGGCTTTGCCCTGGAAGCATATAACCCGTCCGCCTTTCACGTGTCGCTGGCGTCGCTGTCGCTGATGGTCGGCGCCGTGCGCAGCGAGAGTGATGGCGGCATGGTGGCGCCAGGCGAGACCAAACAATTTGCGCTACCCACCGTGAAAGCCTTGCCTGGCGCCGGTGCACAGGTGGAGTTTAGCGCCATCAATGATTATGGTGTCCCGATGCCGGTGCGGCGCACCCTTTCTGCGCCCACCGGCCGGCCCGCTCCTTAAGGTCTGAATCATGCATACTCATCGCCATATTCGCTATTTTCCTCAAGTAATGCCTGGTCCGGGCGTCAATGCGCTCGTTGGCAGCGTGGTCAAGGCGGTGGCGTTCAGTTCATGTGCGTTGGTCATGCCGGCGGCGCATGCCGATCAGGTCGAATTCAATGGCGCGTTCCTGCCGGCAGGCTCGCGCAGCCTGGATCTGGCCGCGTATCAGAATGGCAATCCCGTCTTGCCAGGCACTTACCGTGCCGATATCGCCCTCAACGGCCAGCTGAAAAACCGCCAGGATATCAGGATTCACGCGAATGACGACGGCAGCCATCCGGTAGTGTGCGTATCGCGCAAGCTGCTTGAATTGCTTGGCGTCGACATGACGCGTCTGTCGCCGCAAGCGACGGCCTTGCTGGAAGCGGACAACTGCGCCGAACTGGGCAAGCTGATCGAGAATGCGACGGCCAAGTTCGTGCCGGAGAGCCAGCAAGTCGACATCAGCATTCCGCAGATTGCGCTGCGCCGCGATGCGCGCGGTTATGTCAGCCCGGAACTGTGGGATAGCGGCGTGACGTCCGGCATGCTCGGTTACAGTTTCAACAGCAATCACAATAAAAGTGGCGACAGCGCCTTCAACTCAGCCTACCTGGGCCTTGACGGCGGCTTCAATCTCGGCGCCTGGCGTCTGCGCCACAAGAGTGCGCTGAGCTGGCAGCAAGCGGGCGGCAGCCACTATCAGGTGCTCGACACCTATCTCCGGCGCGACATCACCTCGCTGAAAAGCCAGCTGACCCTGGGCGACGCAAATACCAGTGGCGAGATTTTCGACACCCAATCCTTCCGCGGCGTGCAACTGGCCAGCGATGACCGCATGCTGCCGAACTCGCTGCGCGGCTATGCGCCGGTGGTACGCGGCATCGCCCGCACCAGCGCCCGTGTGACGATACGCCAGGCGGGCAATATCTTGCTGGAAACGACGGTGGCGCCAGGCGCCTTCGTCATCGACGACCTGTACGCCACCGGCTATGGCGGCGACCTGAACGTGACCGTGTCCGAAGCGGACGGCAGCGAACAGCGCTTTGTGGTGCCGTATGCCGCCGTGACGCAGCTGCTGCGTCCGGGAACGCTGCGTTTCGGCGCCACGGCCGGCGTGACGCGCAATAATTACCTGAGCCAGCAGGCAGGTTTCATGCAAGGCACCGTGCAATATGGCTTGAATAACAGCCTGACGGGCTACGGCGGCGTGCAAGCCAGCGCCGACTATTTTTCGCTGCTGGGCGGCATGGCGTTTGCCACGCCGATCGGCGCCATGTCCGTCGATCTGAGCCATGCGCAGACTGCCCTGGACGCCGAGAAGGCCAAGGGCCAGAGTATGCGCGTGTCGTACAGCAAGAATATCCTAAGCACCGGCAGCAATTTTTCGATGGCGGCCTACCGCTTTTCCACCAGCGGCTACCTGGATTTCGCCAACGCCATGCAGGCGCTTGACGCCGAGCGGCAGGGCTATGCCACGACCATGCTGGACCGCCCCCGCAACCGGCTGTCGCTGACGGCCGACCAGAGCCTGGGCGAGTGGGGCAACCTCAGCGTTAGCGGCTATACGCAAAATTACTGGAACCGGGAAGGGCAGGACTTGCAATACCAGCTCAGCTATAACAAGCGGGTCGGGCGCATCAGCTATGGCATCAGTGCCAACCGCGGCAAGACGTCGTCAGGCGTCATGGAAAACCGCTTGCTGCTGTCCGTCAACCTGCCGCTGGGCAGCAGCGCCAGCGTCGACATGCCGCACGTGTCGGCCCAGCTGGAGCGCAACGCCGATGGCCGCTACAGCCAGCTGGCCACCGTCAGCGGCACGGCCGGTGAAGAACGCCAGTTCGGCTATGGCGCGTCGCTCAGCCGCGATGGCAGCAGCGGCAGCAGCAGCGGCACCCTGAGTGGCCAGTACACGGGAGCGCGGACCTTCGTTGGCGCCTCGATCGGGCGCGGGCAGGACTATACGAGCGCCTCGTTCAACATGAGCGGCAGCGTGGTTGCCCATCCTGGCGGCGTGACGTTGTCGCCGCACCGTGGCGACACCATGGCCGTGGTGCATGCGCCTGGCGCCGCCGGTGCCAGGGTGGCCGGCTATCCGGGTCTCAGGCTGGACGCCAGCGGCAATGCGGTGGTGCCGTATCTGCGTCCATATGAACTGAACGACGTGGCGATCGATCCCGTGGGCTCGTCGATGGACGTGGAAATGCGCGAAACGAGCCAGCAGGTGGCACCGCGCGACGGCGCCGTCGTCTTCCTCAAATACAGCACCAGCACGGGCCGCGCAATTTTGTTCCATGTGCGCCTGGCGGGCGGCGACGTGCTGCCGTTTGGCGCCACGGTCAAGGACGAGCAAGGGCAGTCCGTGGGCATGGTGGGCCAGGATGGCCAGTTGTATGCGCGCCTGCAGGAAAACAGCCGGCAACTGTCGATTTCGTGGGGCAGCAGGGCGCATGAGCGCTGCTCGCTGCCGGTGCCAGCGTCGTTGTTGCAGGGCGAAGGCGGACAGCTGCAGCAAGCCGATGCCGTGTGCGTGCCGGAACTGATCAATGCCAAGGCGGCGCCCGCCGAAGAACGCAGCGCTGACTTGCTGGGCGGCACGTATTCAGTCGATATTTTCGTGAATGGCCAGCGCATGGAGCGGCGCGACGTGGCGTTCCTTCCTATGCCCGGGGGACAAGATGCGTCTCCTTGCATGAGTACGGTTGATTTGCAGGCGTATGGAGTGCAGCTTTCCAAAGAGCAGTTGCTGCAGCCATGCCAGCTGGTGCTGCAGTCGATTCCCGGCGCCAGCTGGAGTCATGAGGCAGCCGTGCAGCGTCTCGATCTGCAGGTGCCGCCTGCATTTCTGGCCGCGCTGGTACCACGCCAGGATTTGCAGGTCGCCGCAGCCAGAAAATATGAAGACACCGCGCTTAAAATCAACCAAAAAAGAAAACCATGAACGTTCGTAAAGTGCTGTCTCTGCTGGCCGTATTGCTCGTTTGTGGTGCGCCGCAGCTGGCTCAGGCGTTCGAATGCCGCATCACCGATGGCGCTGCTACCACTGCAACGATGGCCCTCCAGATCAGCAGCCTTACCGTGCCGCGTGATGCACCCAACGGCACTTATCTCTACACCCAGGCTTTTCAGAATGCCGATGCTGGTATCCAACGGATTGGCTGCACCGATGCGATCGAGTCAGAAGGCGAGGGATACGGGTATGTTGCAGGCGTACTTGGCAGTGTCAGCTCCAGCGCTGTCCCAGCAATGGCCGGGAAAATTTATGAAACCGGGGTGCCCGGCATCGGTGTGGTGTGGCAGGTCACCTCGGATACCTCGCTGAATGTCGGCAAAGGTACGTACTTTTACTTGCCCATTAAGTGCCTGCCTTCTAACAACTTACGGGCTGAATGCTATACAGGCAGGTCCGGGTCGGTGAGAGTACCAACTACTTTCAGGGTCGCGCTCGTAAAGACTGGACCGGTGGGCATAGGCCTTATACAGGCAAGCGCTTTGGGCCGGGCGATTCTCCGTATACGATTTTCATATTTATCCGGTAGCACTAGTAGCAACGAAGTTGACGTCGTGACACTGGGATTGACAGGCAGCATACGCGTTGTCAGTAAAACCTGCACGACGTCTGATGTCAGCGTACCACTTGACCGTAGCAAGATAATGCCCCTGAAAGGGGCAGGCATGTCCCTGCCGGCGGTCAACTTCGAAATCCGCTTGACCAATTGCCCAGGGTTTCCTGGTAGTATTTCGAGCGGGGGCGGTGGCGCACTTTCTTCGCAAAATGGTGGCGTCATTGGCCCCAGCAGATCGCCGAATACCCTCAAGATACGTATAGACCCGATGGCAGCGGCGATCGATGCCAGCAAAGGCGTGCTGAGTCTGACGGCGGAGAAACGGGCTGCCACTGGCGTGGGAGTACAACTGTTAGACGAGTCAGGTCAACCCTGGATATTGTCGAAGGAAGTCGGCGTGCCGAATCTCGAGGCCAATACCGTTTCGTTGACCATCAAGCTGAGCGCGCGCTATCTGCAAACGGCAGCCAAGGTAACGCCCGGCTTGGCCAATGCCGTGGCGACGTACACGCTGAATTATCAGTAGCTTTCTTGCTGGGTTGAAAGGTCGCCAATTGCGTGTACGCAGGCTGGTGGCCAGACGAAAAAAACGACTCGCAAGCGTAATGCCGTTCAGTTAAGACTGAACGGCATTTTTATTTTCCGGGTTGTAACCGTCAGAAGAGGCTGCTAACGCGCGGGACATGCTGGGACATGCTTGAGGACACGATTCATTTTTTGACGGAGACCCAAACGGCGCCAGATTGAGGGCGTCTGGGGTAACATTTGTCGCTCGAGTGGGGCGATCAGGAAATAATCGACACTTCATCATTCCCGCCAAATCGAATACGACGCGGAGACCGCTGGCGTTGGCAGGGGGGATGTGCTGATCGAGATGAAGCTGGCACAGCAGGTTCGCAAAAAATGGCCGGATCTGCCACCATCTTGGCGGGCACGCACCATTGCCGTGGTCGATGGCCAATGGCGAAAGCGGCATTGGCGGTGAAATGCGATCCCACTGAAATCAGCGTTGTACTGGCGATCCACGTCATCCAATATGAGCTGCCCTGGTCGCCATCGTGCGTTCCCAGGACAAGTTGCCAGCCTTGATGCAATGCCTGCGTCAGCGGCTAACCAGGTCGCTGAATGAAGAACGGCCCGATCGCCAATTCGACCGGGCCGTCAAAGCCGTGCCTCGGCGTTACACCGTCCGGCTCTTGCAACGAGACCTTGACTGAACGTCAATACGCCGGTGAGAGCGCGTTGTCGTGTATGACCATGCGGCCTCCAGAGCTTCAGGACGGCAAGCGATGCCGGCAGGGGGACAACAGTGCCCGCAGTTCGCCGATGGACAGACCCGATGCTTCGTGCATGCGTATCAGCATGTCCGTATCAAGCGCGGTGCTTCCTCTTCTCAGCTTGCTGATCGCAAAGGGCGGCACGCCTAGCTCGCGTGCCAGGCAGGCATCATTGTGCAATCCCATGTAGGCGAGCAGGCGTTCGACCAGTGCCGCGGCATCATGCGTGTGAACGGCTGTTCCGGTACCCGTTGCATCGGTGCTCAAGATCAGTGGTAATTGCTTCATATCGGTCATGTCATATCGCCTTCACTGTCATTGCCACTGGCTTGGCCAGTTGACGCTGGATGAAGTCCGCGCGTTCCAGCGGCCTTGCCAGCGCATAGCCCTGGCCGACGCGGCAGCCGATGCCCAGCAAGGCTGCCAGCTGCATTTCATTCTCGATGCCTTCGGCCACCAGCTTGAGGTTCAGCCTTTGTGCGAGGGCAATCAGGGTGGCGATGATGGCGTGCGACTGGGTATTGTTTTCCATATCGCGGATGTAGGCGCCATCGATCTTGACTTCATCGAAAGGCATCTTGGACAGGACGTTGAAGGTGGCGGAGCCGGCACCGAAATCGTCGAGCGACAGGGTAAAGCCCTTGGCCTTCAGGGTGTTCAGGCATGCCGACAGGCACAGTTCATCGAGTACCGGCAAGTCTTCGGTAACTTCCACTTTCAGCAGGCGCGTCGGCAGGCAGGCATCCCACATTCTGGCGGCCAGCTGCTCGGCCATGCCCGGTTCGCACACGGTATCGATCGAGGCGTTGACGGCCAGCGGCACCTCCGCGCCATGGCGGCGCAGGTAGTGCAGCACATCGATGACTTCCCTGACGACCAGGTCGAACAGCGGCAGATGCAGGCCCAGCCGGTTGACCATGGGAATCAACACGGCTGGCGCCACCTCGCCATAGCGGGGATGGCGCCAGCGCAGCAGCGCCTCGGCGCTGACGATGCGCCGGCTGTGCAGGTCGTACTGGGGCTGGTAGACGATGCGCAGTCCTTCACCCGTATGGATGGCATGGATGATGTCTGCTTCAGAAGGCAATGCCAACGGGCGATGGCCGGGCGCGTACACGGGTTGCTTGCAGTCATGCGCCGCCTCGCCCGGCACCGAGAGATAGGGCAAGGGCAGGCGCTGGCGCACCGTGATGGAAGGAATGGCATACACGGAGGCGCTCATGGCGTTGTCCCGAAGGGTTGGAGATGCAGGAAGTATAGGCAGGGCGTTTACTGCAAGAAATCGGAATGTTCTGAAAAGCGGCGGCGCGGATGGCCCGCAGCCGTGCAGGGGCGGCGCTCGCCGAGGCGGCAAGACGGCGAGGATGCCGGTGTGGCGGGTGGCGCCGCTTCAGCGCCGGCGCATGCAGGCCGCCGCTTAAACGCCGAACGCGCAGCGCATGAAGTCGCGCCGGATGTCGTTGATCCTGTCGAACTCGCGCGTGTAATACAGCTTGTTCGTCAGCAGCACCGCGTAGCGGCCGCGCCGGGGGCTGAGCCACATGGCAGTGCCGGTGAAGCCCAGGTGGCACCAGATGTCGTCCTGCGGCGCGGTGCCGGCCGCCGGGTGCCAGAACAGGCCGCGCGACGGGCTCAAGGTACCGGTCTGTACCCTCAGCGAATCGCGCACCCAGCCGGCGTCAAACACGCCGCCCTGTTGGCCGCTTGCGGCCGCCAGCATGGCCCGCAGGAAGCGCTGCAGGTCGGGCACATTGGAGAACAGACCGGAAATGCCACATACGCCGCCCAGCAGCCGGGTTGAAAAATCATGCACCGTGCCGCACAGGTGGGCGCCCGCAGCGTCGCAGTATTCGGTGGGCGCGGCCAGGTGGGCGAGCGGTGGCGGCAAGGGGCCGAAGCGCGTGGCGGCCATGCCCAGCGGGCGCACAATGTACTCGTCTAGAGCCTGGTCCAGGGGCATGCCCAGCAGGCGTTCGATGACCCAGCCGAGGATCAGGGCGGCGCGGTCCGTGTAGGTCACGGCCTGGCCCGGCACGCCTTCCAGCGGTTCGCGCAGCACGCCGCGCACGATATCGTCGTACACCTCGCCATAGCTGGCGCGCAGGCGGGCACGCAGCGGCAAGCCGGCCGTGTGGGTCAGCAGCTGGAAAATCGTGATGGGCCCCAGGGCATAGCCTGCCGTGCCGGGCAGCAGGTCTGCCAGGCGGTCGTCCAGGTGCAGGCGCTGGCGGTGCACCAGCCACCCGGCCAGCGACCAGACGCCGATGATCTTGGTCAGCGAGGCGATGTCGAACAGGGTATCGGCCCGCATGGCGGCGCTGGCGGGGTCGGGCGTGAGGCGCCCGGCCGCGCCCATCGCACTGTGCTCCAGGCTGCCCACGGCCCAGGCTGCACCTGGAAAAATCTGTTGTTCCACGCCGGCCGCAAGCAGCGTCGTTAATTGGTCCGTCAAGTCTGTAAGGTGTGTTATTGGCATGATGAAGGTACGGTGTTTGTTGGGTGTTGCTCTGCCGCTGCCACCCCCAGCCAGCGCGCCACCGACTGCGCCACCCAAGTCCCCTCGTCGAGCGGCAGGTCGTGGCCGGCCTCGCCGTGGATCAGGCAATCGGCCTGCCAGGCGCGCGCCAGGCGCTGCGAGCAGCGGTGGTCGACGAGACAGTCCTGCGCGCCGGCCATCACCAGCACGGGCATGGCCGGACGGCTGGCCGGCGCGCGGTAGCGGGCGGCTGACAGCAACTGGCGCAGCGCGTTGCGGCGGCTGACCGGGAATTCCTGCTGGAATGCCAGCCAATTGTCCAGCAACGCAGGATTGCCCGCCGCATGCCGGCGGCTGGTCAGGCGCAGGATCAGCGCTTCCTGGCTGCGCGCGTCGCCGAAGCACAACTGGCGCAGCAGCGACGGGTAGTTCTGCCAGCGCAGGCGCTGGTAAAACGGGTTGAACGGCCGCATGCTGGTGTTGAGCAGCACGCAGCGGGCCACTTCCCGCGGGTAGCGGTGCGCCCATTCCACGGCCACCATGCCGCCCAGCGACAGGGCCAGCAAGTGGTAGGGCGCCGGGATGCCGCGCGCCAGCAGCTCCTGGCGGCAGCATTCCACCATGCCGGCCACGCGCGTGGCGCTGTCCTGCTGGTGGCGCGTGCCATTGCCGGGCAGGTCGGGCGTGATGATGCGGGCGCCGGGCAGGGTGCCGGCCAGGGTGGCGGGGAAATCGCCCCAGTGGCGCTGTTCGCGCATCAGGCCGCGCAGCAGGACCCAGCTTGGCGAGACCGAGCTTGGCGAGACCGGCGGCTTCATGATTCGTACCACTGCACCAGCGCGCGCCGGCGCTGGGCTTTGCGGGCCAGGCCGTCCGGCAGCCAGCGGCCATGGCTGCTGGCGGCGCGCATGAGGAAGTCGAACCACACCAGGTGGCGGCGCAGCACGCGCTGCAGGCGGTGCGCGGCCGTGGGATTGAAGATGCTGACCCGGTTGAACAGCTGGCGCGGGTTTTTCTTGACCCAGCGCCACGAGCCCATTTCCAGGGTCAGCGGCAGGAACACGCGTTCGCTGTAGCCGGTACCGTTCAAATACAGATAGTCCCACAGGTCGCCGTGCGTGCGGTATTGCCGGCTTTGCGGCTCGAACACATAATTGTGGTTCGGGTAGCTCTGGCTGAACAGTTCCTCCAGCGCGCCGATCTCGGCCAGGTGTTCGATCGGCACCTTGGTATGCGCGTGGGGAAACCAGATGCGGTCGCGCAAGCCGAAGCCGGAATGGCAATCGAGGGCCATGCTGAACTGGCGCGACAGCAGTTCGCGCTCGACGAGGTCGCACACGGCCTGGCTTTCCGCCTCCATCGGCGCGTCAAAGGCACCGCGGTACCAGGGTAGGCGCGGGCTGTAGCGTTGCCCGCCCAGCATGAAGGGCACGCGCTCGCGGGCGCTCAGCGGCGCGTTGCGCATCAGGTCCACGCCGCGCGGATTGCTGCGCGTGGCTTGCCACATGCCGCCCGGATTGGCCAGCGGCATGAAGACCAGGCGCATGCTTTCCAGCTGCTGGTGCAGGGTGGCGTCCCAGCGCAGGCGGGCGATCAGGCTTTCCAGAAAAGAGAGCAGCACTTGCGTGCCGATGCGTTCGAGGCCGTGGATGCCGCCAAAAAAGCCCAGCGCGGGCACGTCGGGGCTGGGGTTGCCCAGCGCAATGGTGTACACGGGAAACTGGCGTCCATCCATGGCGATGCTGCAGGCCGTGGCCACTTCCAGGTGGTTGCCGCCCTCGTCAATGAGGCGCTTGAGCATGACCAGTTCGGGCAGATTCTTTTCGATCATCAGGCGTCTGAAAGAGAGAGTGACAGCCAGTGTAGCCGAAATCTTGCCCGTTCCCTGCGTCCCGCATGACGAAATTTACGCGGTGCCGGCATGTCACGAAGCCGTCATGATTGCGGTGTAAGCTGCCGCCCCTGATGCAAAGGCGATCCGCTTTTGCCCGCCGCCAGCCGCGTGATTTGAACGTTCGTTAGCGTACAGACGCATGGCTATCCTCCTGTCAGGCTGGAACCTCGGGCCTGCATGCGCCCACCCAGCCAGACCACAGCCAGGAGGAAGCGCGACATGACGGAGCCTAATCACATCAATGCCGGCAGGCGCGGCCTGCTGATCGCCGGCGCGCTGTCGGCCACCGCCGTGGCCGTCCCCGGCGTGGCGGGAGCGGCCGAAGCGGCCAATACAGCCACCGCAGCCAGCCAGGCCGGGCAGGCGCCACCGGTTTTGATGAAAGTCAGCCTGGACATCAACGGCCAGCGCCACGGACTGGAGCTCGACACGCGCACCAGCTTGCTGGACGCCCTGCGCGAACAGTTGCACCTGACGGGCACCAAGAAGGGCTGCGACCATGGCCAGTGCGGCGCCTGCACCGTCATGCTCGACGGCCAGCGCATCAATTCCTGCCTGACCCTGGCCGTGATGCATGACGGCGCCAAAGTGACCACCATCGAAGGGCTGGGCACGCCCGAGAAATTGCATCCGATGCAGGCCGCCTTCATCGCACATGACGGCTTTCAATGCGGCTACTGTACCCCGGGGCAGATCTGTTCGGCCGTCGCCGCGCTCGGAGAAATTCGCCAGGGCATCCCCAGCCACGTCAGCGCGGACCTGAACGCCCGGCCGCAAGTGACGCCGGAAGAATTGCGCGAGCGCATGAGCGGCAATATCTGCCGCTGCGGCGCCTATTCCAATATCATCGAGGCCATCACCGAAGTGGCGGGGAGGCCCGCATGAGAGTCTTCAGCTACCAGAAGGCGGCCACGCCTGCCGAAGCGGCGGCTGCCGCCTTGCGCACGCCGGGCGCCAAGTTCATCGCCGGCGGCACGAATCTGCTCGACTTGATGAAACTGGAAATCGAAACGCCCGCGCATTTGATCGACGTCAATGGCCTGGCGCTGGACAAGGTGGAAGCTACCCGTGATGGGGGCTTGCGCATTGGCGCGCTGGTGCGCAACACGGCGCTGGCCGCCCATGCCACAGTGCGGCGCGACTATGGCGTATTGTCGCGCGCCTTGCTGGCCGGTGCCTCGGCGCAATTGCGCAACAAGGCGACGACGGCGGGCAATCTGCTGCAGCGCACGCGCTGCCCGTATTTCTATGACACGAACCAGGCCTGCAACAAGCGCGTGCCAGGCAGCGGCTGTTCCGCCATCGGCGGCTTCAGCCGGCCGCTGGCGATCCTGGGCGGCAGCGAGGCCTGCATCGCCACGCACCCGAGCGACATGGCCGTGGCCATGCGCCTGCTGGACGCCAGCATCGACACCGTGCGTCCCGACGGCGCCGTGCGCAGCATCCCCATCGCCGACTTTTACCGTCTGCCGGGCAACACGCCGCAGCTGGAAAGCGTGCTGCAGCCGGGCGAGCTGATCACCAGTGTGGTCTTGCCGCCGCCGCTGGGCGGCACGCATATCTACCGCAAGGTGCGCGACCGCGCCTCGTATGCGTTCGCGCTGGTCTCCGTGGCGGCCGTGATCTTGCCGAACGGTACGGGCAGGCTGGCCCTGGGCGGCGTCGCGCCGCAGCCGTGGCGCGTGGCCGGCGCCGAGCAGGCGCTGCCGAATGGCGCCGCCGCCGTGGCACAGCCGTTGCTGGCCGGCGCCAAGCCGACGCACGACAACGCCTTCAAGGTGACCTTGGCGCAGCGCACGATTGCTTCCGTGATGGCTGAAGCACAAGCGAAGAAAGGCTGATGCCATGAAATTTTCCACACCTGCCACCACCAATCCCATCGACCAGTTGAAAGTCGTGGGCCGCGCCACGGACCGCATCGACGGCCCCCTGAAAACTACGGGCACGGCGCCGTACGCGTATGAACAGCATGCCGCCGCACCGAACGCCGCGTATGGCTACGTGGTGGGCGCAGCCATTGCCAAGGGGCGCATCGCCGCCATCGACACCGGCGCCGCGCGGCGCGCGCCGGGCGTGCTGGCCGTGGTGACGGCCGAATCGGCGGGCAAGCTGGGCAAGGGCAAGATGAATACGGCCAAGCTGCTGGCCGGCCCGGACATCGAACATTACCACCAGGCCATCGCCCTGGTGGTGGCGGAAACGTTTGAACAGGCCCGCTCGGCCGCGCAGCTGCTTGACGTGAAATATGTGGAGCAGCAGGGTGCGTTCGACCTGGCAAAAGCGAAAAGCGGCGCCGTCAAGCCGAAGGATGGCAAGCCCGACAGCAAGGCGGGCGACTTCGCCAGCGCCTATGCCCGTGCGCCCGTGCGCCTGGACGCCACCTATACGACGCCGGACCAGTCGCACGCCATGATGGAGCCGCACGCCTCGATTGCCAGCTGGAACGGCGATGCGGTGACGGTGTGGACGGCGAACCAGATGGTGGACTGGGGGCGTGGCGACCTGGCCCGCACTTTGGGCGTGCCGAAAGACAAGGTGCGCATCGTCTCGCCCTACATCGGCGGCGGCTTCGGCGGCAAGCTGTTCGTGCGCGCGGAAGCCTTGCTGGCGGCGCTGGGGGCGCGGGCGGCGCAGCGTCCCGTCAAGGTAGCCCTGGCGCGCCCGCTGATGATCAACAACACGACGCACCGGCCCGCCACCATCCAGCGCCTGCGCATCGGCGCCACGCGCGACGGCAAGATCACGGCCATTGGCCACGAATCGTGGTCGGGCGACTTGAAAGGCGGCCAGCCGGAAACGGCCGTGATGCAGACGCGTTTGCTGTATGCGGGCGCCAACCGCATGACGGCCATGCGCCTGGCCGTGCTCGATCTTCCTGAAGGCAACGCCATGCGCGCGCCGGGCGAGGCGCCGGGGCTGATGGCGCTGGAAATCGCCATGGACGAGATGGCGGAAAAATTGAAAATGGATCCCATTGTTTTCCGCATCCTCAACGACACCAAGGTGGACCCGGAAAAACCCAGCCGTCCATTTTCCCAGCGCCGCCTGATCGACTGCCTGCGCACGGGCGCCGTGGAATTCGGCTGGAAAGACAGGCCAGCCCAGCCCGGCACGCGGCGCGACGGCCGCTGGCTGGTCGGCATGGGCGTGGCGGTCGCCTTCCGCAACAACCTGGTCATGCAATCGGCCGCCCGGGTGCGCCTCGATGGCAACGGCATCATCACGGTGGAAACGGACATGACGGACATCGGCACGGGCAGCTACACCATCATCGCCCAGACGGCGGCGGAAATGCTGGGCGTGCCATTGAAGCGGGTGGTCGTGCGCCTGGGCGACTCGGATTTTCCCGTGTCGGCCGGCTCCGGCGGGCAATGGGGCGGCAACAGTTCCACGGCCGGCGTGTATGCGGCCTGCGTGCGCCTGCGCCAGGCCATCGCGGGCAAGCTGGGCTTCGATGAAAAAGAGGTGCGTTTTTCGGATGGGCAAGTGAGCCAGGGCGAGCGCAGCGTGCCGCTGGCGGCGGCCGCCTACCATGGCGAGGTTGTCGCGGAAGACCACATGGAATACGGCGACCTGGATAAAAAATTCCAGCAATCCACCTTCGGCGCGCACTTCGTCGAAGTGGGCGTCGACAGCGACACGGGCGAAGTGCGCGTGCGCCGCATGCTGGCCGTCTGCGCTGCCGGCCGCATCCTCAATCCGAAAGCGGCCCGCAGCCAGGTGATCGGCGCCATGACCATGGGCGTGGGCGCGGCCCTGATGGAGGAACTGGTGGTCGACCAGCGCCGCGGCTTTTTCGTCAACCACGACCTGGCCAGCTACGAAGTGCCCGTGCACGCCGACATCCCGCACCAGGACGTGCTTTTCCTCGATGAAACCGACCCCATGTCCTCGCCCATGAAAGCCAAGGGCGTGGGCGAACTGGGCATCTGCGGCGTGGCGGCCGCCATCGCCAACGCCGTCTACAACGCGACGGGCGTGCGGGTGCGCACGTATCCGGTGACCCTGGACAAGCTGATTGGCAAGCTTGGTGACAGGCTCAGCGACAAGGTGACGGCGTAGCTGTGGTGAGCGGGGAGTGTGGCGGGCTGTCTGTGCCATGCCCCCCGGCTTCCTGCGCATAAGGCATCAGGCTACACCTCCTGCGTCCGGTATTTGCGCCAGAACAGGTAAAAAACTGTACCGCAAAGAAAGCCATGCGCACCGAACCCCAGGGCCGTTTCAGCATAGCTCAGCCAGGCGTATGCCATGGGCTGGCCATTGTCATAATATGGCAAGACATGCCCGTGCCATGACAGATTCGCCGTGAAACCGGGTATGGGCTTGGGGTAGGTGATGACAAGATAAGGCAGCATCGCCATGGCGGCGGCGCAGCCGCTCAGGCTGAGGAAGCTGAGTTTTCGTGTCTTGTTCAGTGCATCAAAGCAGGGTATGCCGAACAGCAGGATGGGCAGTATCGACACGGCCATCACCGCGAGCCCAAATACGGCAAGGAGGTCAAAGGGCGGAAAATTGCTGATGGAAAATTTGGCGCCCATTAACGGGAAGAAGGTGACCAAGGCCAGCACTGGCTGCAATAAAATGGCGACAAGAGTTGCAAGAGTAATATGCAGAGTTTTCATGGAGGCGATCAGGTGTGGAATGTTTTAAAGCTGGCAGTGATAACAGCCTTCATAAGGGAGCAAGGGCATGGACTTTCCTGAAAAACGCACGGGCGAGCTTTCGCGCGCGGCTCATTGGGCATTAGGAACTCGACCGTTGAATTTTCGGGCCAAATTACATCACAACCATGACTCAATATTCACAGCGGCAGCATGGCATGAGGTATGTTCATGGCCATGCCGTTCTTCGTTACGCAGCCTTTGCCGCCGCTGCAGATTGATTCCCGCCTACTTGCTTGCCTGTCAGTCATAAATGATAAGCGGATTCATTTCCTGTGGCGAAAACCATATAAGGCCGTGATTTACCTTCAAGATTCGCGCTTGCTCTTTCCAAACGGCGTGACATTTACCTCGACCAATAATGAGTGCGCAGGCGGCGTCCGCAGCCGCCGCGGCATCGGCTACGATGGTCTTGGTATCCGCAGCAACTGCCAGCGGATCCATCAAGTGGCCGTTACGCACGCACGCAGCTTTTTGAAGCGCCTCCAGGACACGCAAACATAGTAGCGGTTCCATTGAGTGCAGTAGTTCTCTCGCCTGCAGCAATGGCATGCCCGTCGTGTGATGGTAATGATATAGCTCGTCATTAGAAAAAGTATTCATTATTGAATCTTGGAAGGTGGCGGTGAATTGCCACGATTATCTGTTCAGCTTTTCACGCTGGTGCTCAGGAAATCGGCTTGCGGACTTCTGGCTCTTGCGCCGGCACCGGTCTCCAGGCCGGTTTGGCGTTTCAAGCGCTTGCCAGGCCGCCAAAAAAAGATCGGGCCTTCAGCAGTCCAGGCTGTCCCGGCGGCTCTGGCGCGCCAGGGCTGCGGCCAGCGGCCTTTGCCGTATGCCGGAAAGGACGGATAATAGCGCCTATCTTACTTATGCATAATACTGGATTGCCTCATGGAAATTAAAGTCAACTTTCTCGATAAGCTGCGTCTCGAAGCCAAGTTCGACGATTTCACGGTCATCGCCGACCAGCCCATCCGCTACAAGGGCGATGGCTCGGCACCTGGCCCGTTCGACTATTTTTTGGCGTCATCGGCACTGTGCGCCGCTTATTTCGTGAAATTGTATTGCGATACGCGCAATATTTCCACTGAAAACATCCGCCTGTCGCAGAACAATATCGTTGATCCGGAAAACCGTTATCAGCAGATTTTCAAGATCCAGGTCGAACTGCCGGCCGATATCTCGGCCAAGGACCGCCAGGGCATCTTGCGGTCGATCGACCGTTGCACCGTCAAGAAAGTGGTGCAGACGGGCCCCGAATTCGTGATCGAAGAAGTCGAGAACCTCGACGCCGATGCCCAGGCACTGCTGACCTTGAGCGCGGCGCCCGGCGCGAACACCTATATCGCGGGCAAGGATCTGCCGCTGGAACAGACGATCGCCAATATGTCCGGCCTGCTGGCCGGCCTGGGCATCAAGATTGAAATCGCCTCGTGGCGCAACATCATCCCGAATGTGTGGTCGCTGCATATCCGCGATGCGCATTCGCCCATGTGCTTTACGAACGGCAAGGGCGCGACCAAGGAAAGCGCGCTGGCGTCGGCCCTGGGCGAGTATATCGAGCGCCTCAGCAACAACCATTTCTACGCCGGTTCGTTCTGGGGCGAGGATATCGCCAACGCGCCGTTCGTCCACTATCCGAACGAGCGCTGGTTCAAGCCTGGCCGCAAGGATGCGCTGCCGAAGGAAATACTCGATGCATATTGCCTGGACATCTATAATCCCGACGGCGAACTGCTGGGCTCGCACCTGATCGACACCAATTCCGGCAACGCCGAGCGCGGCATTTGCTCGCTGCCGTATGTGCGCCAGTCCGATGGCGAGGTCGTGTATTTCCCGTCCAACCTGATTGAAAACCTGTATGTCAGCAATGGCATGAGCGCCGGCAATACCCTGGTCGAAGCGCAGGTGCAGTGTCTGTCGGAAATTTTTGAGCGGGCCGTCAAGCGTGAAATCCTCGAAGGCGAGATCGCCTTGCCGGACGTGCCGCAGCACGTGCTGGCGAAATACCCGGGCATCCTGGCCGGCATTCAGGGCCTGGAAGAGCAGGGCTTCCCCGTGCTGGTGAAGGATGCGTCCCTGGGCGGCGTCTACCCGGTGATGTGCGTGACCCTGATGAACCCGCGCACGGGCGGCGTGTTTGCCTCGTTCGGCGCGCACCCGAGCCTGGAAGTGGCGCTCGAGCGCAGCCTGACGGAGCTGCTGCAGGGCCGCAGCTTTGAAGGTCTCAACGACTTGCCACAGCCGACCTTTGCCAGCGAAGCCGTCACCGAACCGAACAATTTTGTCGAACACTTCATCGATTCCAGCGGCATCGTCTCGTGGCGCTTTTTCAGCGCCAGGGCCGACTACGATTTTGTCGAATGGGATTTTTCCGGCCATGGCGAGAATTCGAATGCCGAGGAAGCGGCCACCCTGTTCGGCATCCTTGCCGAGATGGGCAAGGAAGTCTACGTGGCCGAATATGACCAGCTGGGCGCTACGGCCTGCCGCATCCTGGTGCCCGGCTATTCGGAAGTGTATCCGGTCGAGGACTTGATTTGGGACAACACCAACAAGGCCTTGCTGTTCCGCGCCGACATCCTGAACCTGCATAAACTGGACGATGCCAGCCTGGAAGACTTGCTGGACCGCCTGGAAAACAGCGAGCTCGACGAGTACGGCGACATCGCCACCCTGATCGGTATCGAATTCGACGAAAACACGGTATGGGGCCAGCTGACGACCCTGGAATTGAAGCTGCTGATCCAGCTGGTCTTGCAGCAGTTCGAGGACGCCAAGGAACTGGTGGAAACCTTCCTGCAGTACAACGACAACACGGTCGAGCGCAAACTGTTCTATCAAGCCTTGAACGTGGTGCTGGAAGTCGAACTGGACGACGAGCTGGAACTGGACGACTACGTCGTGAATTTCCGCCGCATGTTTGGCGACGAGCGCATGGATGCCGTGCTGGGTTCCGTGGACGGCAGCGTGCGCTTCTATGGCCTGACGCCGACGAGCATGAAACTCGAAGGTCTCGACAGGCACCAGCGTTTGATCGACAGTTTCAAGAAACTGCACGTGGCGCGCGCCAGGGCGGCGTCGCGCTAAGAGCAGCGCCAGGCAGCGCCGCGCGCTCTCCTGGCGGCATCAACGGATGTGGACCGCATGGGGCGGCGCATGGCGTCGTCCCATCGCTCAAAACCGGCCCCAATGCTATGCCGCGACCAGCGCCCGCCAGGCGTGCACTTCTCCGTCAGTCAGCACGGGACCCCAGCCGCCGCGCAGCCGCGCATCCGCCTGCACATAATGGACGAAGGCGGGCACGCCCACATCATGCTCGGCGCACAGGCGCAACACCGCTTCCAGCTGCCGCCTGCTGGCGGGAAGGTCGTCGCCGTACCAGGTGGCGGCGCCCGTTTCCAGCACATGCTCGGTGAGTCGCATCAAGGGGGCGAGCAGCTCGCCCGGGATGGCCGCGCAGACGTCCTCCGGCCACGGGTCGCCCATGCCGTTCACCGCCAGTGCCGCACAGCCTTGTTCCCAGGAGGCGAAATTGCCCGTTTCCACTTGTGCTATTTGCCACACGTGTTCGGTGAATGCCGACAGGGCGGGGTGGCTGATCGCATGGCGCTGGCAAAAGCGCTGCAGGCAGGTCACGGCGAGGCATTGCCGGGCGATCACGGAGAGGGTGTCTATTGATATGTTATTCATGCTGCGATGGTCTTTGGTCTGGCCGCTAGTGTATGCCAACATGCGCCCATGTCAAAGCCATGCCGCCGCTCCTGCGAGATGCAGGCCAGCATTATGGTGAATGCCGCCGCTCGCCGCTCGCCGCTCGCCTCTTGCCATGAATCTTGCTGGCAGGCCAGTTGCATGGCGCCACGAGCCTGCGCGAAAAGCTGCTGCCATTCATCGCGACCGCGCAAACGGTCGCGGTGCGTGACGGTCGTCTGCGTGGCGCCGGAAAAGCCGCTGTTCGGCGTGTTTTAATCATGCCGTCCGGTCCCGGCTGATGGTCGGCAGGGTGCGCTGGGGAACGGAACAGATATTTCCGCTCCGCTATACTGGCGGCCCTTATGCCGCTCTCCGGAATCATCATGGACCTCAGTAACCACGCCGCCGTCGTCAATTGCGAAGCTTATCGCGATGGCAGGAAGATCGCCCACTTCGATATCGACAAGGTGGGCGACTTTCTTGGCGACCCCGATTGTTTCGTCTGGATCGGCATGGCCAGTCCAGACGCCACCGCCATGCAGGCGCTGCAAACGGCGTTCGGCCTGCACGAACTGGCCGTCGAAGATGCGCAGGGGGCGCATGAGCGGCCCAAGCTGGAAGAATACGGCGACACCCTGTTCATGGTGCTGCACACGGCCAGCCTGGATGGCGAGGCCATCGTGTATGGCGAAACCCACGTTTTCCTCGGTTGCCGCTTCATCATCACCGTGCGCCATGGCCCCTCGGCCGGCTATTCGAAATTGCGTGAACGCAAGGAAAGCGTGCCGGAAAAACTCGCCAGCGGCCCCGGCTACGTGCTGTACTCCATCATCGACTTCATCGTCGACCAGTACCAGCCCTGCATCGACCTGCTGCAGGCCAGGTTCCAGCAATATGAACAGCAGCTGTTCAAGCCCAGCCTGTCCGAAGACAAGCTGCAGGATTTCTACCAGCTCAAGACGGAACTGCTGAAGCTGGACGCGGCCGTCAATCCCCTGCATGACATCTGCACCCAGCTGATCCGTTTTCATGGCGATATCGTGCCCAAGGAAAACCGCATCTACTACCGCGACATTCTCGACCACGTGAAAAGGGTCACCCACACGGCCAACCAGATGCGCGAACTGGTCAATTCCGCCATGCAGGTGGCGCTGGGACAGATTTCCATCCGCCAGAACGAAGTCGTCAAGCGCCTGGCCGGCTGGGGCGCGATCCTGGCCGTGCCCACCATGGTCTTCAGCCTGTATGGCATGAACTTTGAATTCATGCCGGAGCTGAAATGGCGCGGCAGCTATCCGGCCGTGATCGTCGGCATCTTTGTCGGCTGCTACCTGCTGCACCGGCGGCTGAAGAAGGATGGCTGGCTGTAGCGCGGCAAGCTGGCCGCATGCAAACATTGGAGAGTTTTGCCGCCGAATTAGCTGCTACGATGAAATCATTCCTGTGAAGGCGGTGGCTGGCTGATGGCTGAACCTCCTTGGCGTGGATGCCGTGTCCGGCTGTCGCCGCACCCCAGAGGCGCCGGCCAGGACAGCAAGGCGTATCCGACGCCACAAGGCTCCTGTCATGCAGGAGCCTTTTTTTGTCGACTACCCCGCCACGGTGGTGATCGCCGCCGCCGCTTCCAGGATCAGCGCCGCCACCTCGGCGGGGCGCGAGGCCAGCGAGGCGTGGCTGGCGTCCAGCGTGATGACCTTGCGGGCGCCCAGGCGCGCCGCCATGCGCTCCTGGTTGACGGGGGAAATCATGCGGTCGGCGCTGGAAATCTGGTACCAGCTGGGCTTGTGCCGCCAGGCCGGATCGCTGACGCTATCGCCAAAGGTGCTGGCCAGCGGCGCCTTTTGCACCACGCCCAGCACGGCGCCTTCTTCCGCATCCAGATCCTGGCAAAAGCTCTCATGGTATTTGTCGGCCTTGACCCACAGGTAGCCGTCGCTGTCGCCTTCCAGGTTGGGCACGCCGATGGGCGGGTGTTCCTGCGTGATGCTGCCCGGGCTTTCGCCCGCGTCGGGCGCGAAGGCGGCGATGTACACGAGGCCCGCCACGTTCGGCGCATTGCCCGCCACACTGATGACGGCGCCGCCGTAAGAGTGGCCCACCAGCAATACCGGACCGTTGACCTGCGCCACCATCTTGCGCGTGCGCTCGGCATCGTCGGCCAGCGAGGTGAGCGGCAATTCCACGGCGCGGATGGCCGTGTGGCCCTGGCGGCGCAGTTCGAGGATGACGCGGCTCCAGTGGGCGGCACCGCCCCAGAAACCGTGGACGAGGACGATGGTTGTTGGATTGCTCATGCAGACACTCCTTGGACGAGGGGGACGACGGAGACCGCGCTGTTGCCTGTCTTTGCCTGCAAGGCAGCGCGCGGCGGGCAGGTGCTCATGCATTGTAGTCCTGCTGCGCGCCGGTGGCAGCGTCATCCTTGCGTCTCGCCGTACGCGTCTCGCCTTATTTTTCCCAGCGCATGGCCTCGATGGCGTCGACCACCGTGCGTTCATATTCGATGAAGAAATCGCTGTGGAAGCCGTCGCGGATGACCAGGTGCTTGCTGCCGGGCAGGGCGGCCACAAGGCGCTCGCCATCGGCCAGACGCAGCGGGCGGAAAACTTCCAGGAACGCGAGTGCTTGCGCCAGCACTGCGGGGTCGGATTGCGGTGTCAGCCAGGGCATCAGGTTGCGCACATTGCCTGGGTCGACGGTGACGACCAGCGCCGGCGCACGCACGCGGCGGTAGTCGGGCGAGAAATTGTGCGCGGCCATGTCCATCGCCCTGGCGATGGCGGGCGGGGTAGTCGGGCGCACGGCACCGCCGGGCAGCACTTCCAGGCTGGCGCGCCAGTTCGCTTCCTGTGCCGGCCACCAGCGCTTGTTGAGCCGTTTGGCAAAGGCGATCGAGGCGGCCATGGACGCCAGGTCGGCCTGGCCGGGTAGCGGTTCATCGAGGGGTGAAGGCGGGCTTTCCTCATAGCCGCCGGTGGCCAGGTAGTCCCAGCTCGTGTCGAGGTAGACGAGGCCGCGCACGCGCCGCGGGTGGCTGCCGGCGAACAGGGTCAGCTCGTTGCCGGCGACCGAGTGGCCGGCCAGGATGACGCGGTCGATGCGCAGCGCGTCGAGCACGGCCAGCAAGTCGGCCACCAGGGTCGAGGGGGCGTAGGTCGAATCGCTGGCATCGCCGGCCGGCAGCGGCTTGCCCGATGCGCCGTAGCCGCGCCGCGTGATGGCCAGCACGCGGTGGCGGCGCGCCAGCGCGGGCGCCAGGCTGTCGAAGGCGTGCGCGTTGCCGCCCAGGCCCGCCAGCAGGACGATCACGTCGGCGTTGTCACCGGGCGCGGATGGCCAGTCGCGCACATGCAGGCTGACGCCGGGGGCGACGCCGACCTGCCGGTCCGTCACGGTCCAGGTGCGGGCGCCGCCGCCACAGGCGGCGAGGGTGGAAAGGCTGGAAACGGCGGCCAGGCTGGCCGCGCCCAGAAGCCAGCGGCGGCGCGCCTGGCACGGAAGAACGGCGTCGGATGTACTGTGCATGCGGGACTCCTGGCAGGGTTGAGGGCATGGCCAGTATCGGCGCCGCGCATAAAGCGCGCATGAAGCGCGGCTGAATGAATGCTGAAGGGCAGGTGCCGGCAATGCTGGCGCCTGCACGCGGCACGCTGACCGGGCGGCGCGCGTTGCGCGTGTCAGCGAGGCGACAATAGTGGCTACAAGGCAATAATTTGCGTGCAAGCGGCCATGCGCCATCCTACAATGCGCCATCTGCATTGTGATGAAAGGTCCCCCATGAAGCCATTCCTGCTTGCCCTGCCATTTTCCCTCGCGCTGGCCGCCCACCCCGTGCTGGCCGCCGGCGTCGCCGCCCCGTTGCCCGGCCTGGGCGCCGATTTGAGCCAGGTGTCCGTTTCCGGACTGTCGTCCGGCGCCTTCATGGCGGCGCAGATCGCCACCGCGTACTCCGCCACGTTCAAGGGCGTGGGCGTCATCGCCGGCGGGCCGTATGACTGTGCTTCGACCCATCCCGGGCAATCGCCCCTCGTGACCGCCGCCACTGTCTGCATGCAGCCCACCTCGCCGGCGGAGGTGCCGGATGCGGCGGCCTCCTGGCGTAGCGCCCAGCGGCGGGCGCAGGAAGGTAGCATCGATCCGGTGGCCAACCTGGCGCGCCAGCGCGTGTACCTGTTCAGCGGCACGGCCGACCCTGTTGTGAAGACCGTGGTGGTGAACCAGGTCGAGAAATACTATCAGCTGGCCGGGGTGGCACCGGCCGCCATCCGCTATGCCAAGGACGTCCAGGCGGGCCATGCGATTCTGACGGCGCGCGCCGGGGACAGCCCCTGCGGCGATACGCGCGCGCCGTATATGAACAACTGCGGTTTCAGCCAGGCGGCGGAACTGCTGCGGCACCTGGCGGGCAGCGGCGCCAAGCCGGCGGCCACGGGCGAGCTGACGGGCCGGATCATCGAGTTCGACCAGCGCGAATTCGTCAGGGGCCGTCGCAGCAGCATGGATGACAGCGCGTATGCCTATGTTCCCGCCGCCTGCCGCGAGCAGTCCTGCGCCGTGCACGTGGTATTCCACGGCTGCCTGCAGGGTGCGTCCCAGGTTGGCGAGCGTTTCTATCGGCACGCGGGCTACAACGAATTTGCCGATGCCAACGCGATGATCGTGCTGTATCCGCAAGTGATGGCGTCAAAAGGCGTGCCCGCCAATCCGAAGGGATGCTGGGATTTCTGGGGCTATTCCAGCGAGCACCCGGCCATGCCGGACTTCCAGACGCGCCAGGCGCCGCAGATGGCGGCCGTGATGGCCATGCTGCGGCGTCTGGGCGAGGCGCGTGCGGCGGCGCAGCTCAGGTGACAAACGCGGCGCCGGCATCGGCGTGCGTCAATGCGATACCAGCACCGGCAAGGTCATCTCCTGCAGCACCGTGCGCGTGACGCCGCCCAGCAGCGTTTCGCGCAGGCGCATGTGGCCGTAGCAGCCCATCACCAGCAAGTAGCACTGGCGCTGCGCCGCCATGGCCAGCAAGGCCTGTCCCACGTCCTGGCCCTGCGGCGTGTCGTGCTGCAGCACGTCGACATTGACGCCGTGGCGCGCCAGATACAGGGCCAGGTCGGCGCCCGGCTGTTCGCCGTGGGTGGCGCTCTGCTGGTAGGAATTGACGACGGCCAGGGTGACTTGCCGCGCGCGCCGCAGCAGCGGCAGCGCGTCGGTGATGGCGCGCAGCGCTTCGGCGCTGCCATTCCAGGCCAGCAGCGGGTGCTGGCCGACGCTGGCCGGTACGCCCGCCGGCGTGTGCGGCACCATCAGCACGGGCCGTCCGCAATGCAGCATCAGGTATTCGGCCGTGCCGGCGATGACGCGCGAGGGCGTGTCCTGCGCGTCCGTCTGCCCCAGGATCAGCAAGTCGCAATAGCGGGCCTGCAGCAGCAGCGCGCCTTGCGCGTCGTCGTCGACGAAGCGCGTTTCGTAAGTGCCCAGTCCCTCTTCGCGGGCGATGCGCTCGAAGTCGTGCAGCGCCTCGCTGGCCTGGCTGCGCAGCGCCTGCATTTGCGCAGGGGCGAATTGCAGCGCGTTGACGCCGCCGCCGTAGGCGTAGCGCGAGAGGCCGCTCATGGCCGAACCGATCAGGTGCGCCCCTTCGGCAATCGCCAGGCACACGGCGAAGCGGACGCGCTGGGCGCAATGGCGTGAATTGTCTACATGGACCAGCAGGGTGGTGTAGGGCATGGCGTTTTCCTGGAAGGTGGAGAAAGTCGGGAGCGAAAATGGGCAATCAAGGCTGCGGCATGTAGCTGCCCGGCGGGTTGCCCAAAGCCGCGCTCATGGACGGCGGCGCCGTCTGCGGGCCGGAGCGTTCGGCCAGCCAGGCTTGCCAGGCGGGCCACCATGAACCGTCATGGTGCGGCGTGTCGCGCTGCCAGTTGTCCGCCTTTAGGCAGGAGTCGCCGTGGCGCACGGTGCACGTGACGATCTCCGGGTGATGGGGCGAGACGCCGCGCACGCCCGTGGTGGTGCGGTGCCACCAATGCTGCTGCAGCAAAAAGCCCTGGTACAGGAGGTGGCAGGGCCAGCGCTGCCAGGCGGGATCGTCGAAGCGCCGGTCCTGCGGCAGCGGCGCGATGCGGGTCTGTGCCGCGCCGCCGCCCGCTTGCGCTGGCGGCACGTCTTGCCAGGCGCTGCCCTGGCGCTCCTGCTGCGCTGTTTTTCCCTCGATTGCCTGCGGCCTTGTGCTCATCCACGACTCCTGTCATTTTTTTACAGGATAGCAAGAGCTTGTTTAAAAAATTATGATCTACATCAAGTTTGGCCGGATGCGCGCGCGGCGTTGATCCGCTTAGAACGCCTGGCTGAGCGAGTAAATCAGCAAGCCGGCCAGCCCGCCCACGATGGTGCCGTTGATGCGGATGAATTGCAGGTCGCGCCCGATGGCCAGCTCGATGCGCTCGCTCATTTCTTCCTTGCTCCACAGGTCCAGGCGGCTGGCGATGAAGGTGCCCACCTCGCCACGGTAGCGGCGTACCAATGCGCCGCTGCCGGCGACGATGGCGTTGTTCAGCCATGCCCGCGCATGCCCGTCCGTGCCCAGCACCGTGCCCGTGTTGCGCGCGACGCCGGCGATGGCTTGCGCCAGCACGGGCTGTTCCGCGTGCAGGTCGGCCAGTACGCGCGTGCGGATGTGCTGCCACAGCTCGCTCAGCATCGCCTGCACCGTGTCGCTGGCCACCAGCTGCAGCTGGTAATGGCGCACGGTTGCCTGCCACTGCGGGTCGGCCTTCAGGTGCAGGGCGCTGTCGGCGATCCAGCCGGCGATGCGCTGGCGCAGCGGGTGGGCCGGGTCGAGGCGCACGGCCAGGGCGAACTTTTGCAGCGAGGCGATCATGCGCGGCTCGTAAGCCCTCACGGCTTTTTTTATCAGCGCGTTCTCGATCTGGAAGGCGCCCAGCACGAAGTCGCCGATGGCCGCGTGGTGTTTTTCGTCGTCCAGGTAGGCGGCGCTGCGGTCGAGCAGGAAGTCCAGCAGTTCCTGCGGCTTGCCGTCGGCGATCAGTGCGTCGATGCAGTCGGCCGCCACGTCTGACACATTCAGTTGTCCCAGGTAGCCGCTGGCCTGCTGGCGCAGCAGCTCGCCCAGTTTGTCGTGGTCGGCCATCGCCAGCAGCTGCTTCACCACGCCGGCGCTGGCCATGCCCAGCTGCCGCGCGTGGGCGTCATCTATCAGCCAGGCGCCTAGGCGCGCGGCGGGGTCGGCCTGCATGATGCGTTCGGCGATGCCTTGCTCGGTGATGAAGTGGTTTTCCACGAAGGCGCCCAGGCTGCGGCCGATGTCGGCCTTGCTGTTCGGGATGATGGCCGTATGCCACAGGGGGATGCCCAGCGGATGGCGGAACAGGGCGACGACGGCGAACCAGTCGGCGATCGCCCCCACCATGGACGCTTCCGCGAACGCTTCCACGTAGCCCCAGGCGGGGTGGCCACCGCGCTGCGAGCGGGCCACGGCAAATACCAGCGCGGCCAGCAGCAGCAAGCCGACGGCCAGCCACTGCATGCTGCGCAGGCGGGCGCGCTTGAGCTGGTCCGTGCTGTGGTCCAGCTGTTTGATGAGGTCGGGGGAACGTTGCATGGATGGCGGCCTGCAGGGTTGCGAGACCGCCATCTTACTGCGATGGCGCAGCGGGAGGATTACTGTTGCGGGTGCAGCAGCGAACGGCGGCGTGCGTAGCCAAAGTAAATGATCAGGCCCAGTACTAGCCAGATGGAGAACGCCACCCAGGTGACCCAGCTGAGGAAGGTCATCAGGCCCACGCACAGGATCACGGCCAGCGCCGGCACGTAGGGCACGCCGGGGCAGCGGAAGGCGCGCGGCAGGTCGGGACGGCGCTTGCGCAGCACGACGACGGCCACGGACACCATGGTGAAGGCGGCCAGCGTGCCAATGTTGATCAGCTCGGCCAGGATGTTAAGCGGGATCACGGCGGCGATCAGGCCAAACACGATGCCCACCAGCCAGGTGGCGAAAAACGGCGTGTGGAAGCGCGGGTGCACGGTCGACAGGCGCTTGGGCAGCAAGCCGTCGCGCGACATGGCGAAGATGATGCGCGTCTGGCCGAAGGCCATCACGAGAATGACGGTGGTCATGCCGAGGATGGCGCCCAGGTCGACGAAGCCGGCGATCCAGTTTTCGCCCGCATACTGCAGGGCCAGCGAGACGGGGTGGTCGACGCCGAGGAATTTTTGATACGGCACGATGCCCGTCATGATGGCCGAGACCACCACGTACAGCACGGCGCATACGGCCAGCGAGCCGATGATGCCGATCGGCAGGTCGCGCGACGGCTTCTTGACTTCCTCGGCGGCCGAGGTGACGGCGTCAAAGCCGATGAAGGCAAAGAAGACGAGGGCGGCGGCGCTCAGCATGCCGTGGTAGCCGAAGGGCATGTAGGGCTGCCAGTTGGCCGGCTGCACGTGGCGTGCGCCAAAGATGATAAACAGCAGCACCACGCCCACCTTGATGGCCACCATGATGTTGTTCAGGCGCGCCGATTCGCGCACGCCCCAGCCCAGCATGGCGGTGAGCAGCAGCATGATGACGAGGGCGGGCAGGTTGATGAAGGTGGTCACGCCCGGCAGCGCGCCAGGGGCGGCCGTCAGGGCGACGGGCAAGGCGATGCCAAAGCCCGACAGCAGCGACTGGAAGTAGCCGGACCAGCCGACGGAAACGGCGGCGGCGGCCAGGCCATACTCGAGCAGCAAGTCCCAGCCTATCATCCAGGCGGCCAGCTCGCCCAAAGTGGCATAGCTGTAGGTATAGATGGAGCCGGCGACGGGCACGGTGGACGCGAATTCCGCATAGCACAGGGCGGCGAAACAGCAGGCGACGGCCGCCACGACGAAGGACAGCGACAGGGCGGGGCCGGCCGTCAGCGCGCCCGTGCCGGTGAGCACGAAAATGCCCGTGCCGACGATGGCGCCGATGCCCATGAGGACAAGGTCGAACGGCCCCAGCACTTTCGCCAGGCCTCCCGGTTTCTTGCTGTGGGCGATCATGTCATCCAAATTCTTGGTTCTAAATAAGCTCACTGTGTCTCCTGGTGGTTTTTTGTCATGGCGCCATTGCCGCCTCGTGAGTGGCACGACGCAGCCAGATTCTAGCCCACGCGCCCGTGATTCCTGAAGGAAAACCGTACAGTGCCATGTGCGCCAGCCCTGGAAACTTGTCCTGCAGGCAAAAAAAAGCCCCGGGATGATGGACCGGGGCCACAAAGGAGACTGCTACAGTTGGTTACTCTGGCTTACTTGGCAAAGTGCGCTTCGATCTCTTCGAGCGTCTTGCCCTTGGTTTCGGGCAGCAGGAACGCGGCCGCCAGGAAATACAGCACGGTGCAGCCGGCGCCGAAGAAGAACAGGGTCGAATACCCATGCAAGCCCACGGTCGGCAGGAAGATGGCGGCGATCACCGTCGAGACGAACTGGTTGACCAGCAGGGCAATGCTCATGCCGTTCGAGCGGATGCGCGTGGGCATCAGCTCGGACAGGGCCAGCCACACGCACACGCCCGGCCCCACGGCAAAGCTGGAAACGAACACGCAGATGGCGATGGCCACCAGCCAGCCATGCGTGGACGAGGGCACGGGGCCCAGGCTGGCCTTCTCGATGCGCAGCGGCGCCTCGCGCCCGGCGGCCGGATCGGCGAACGGGTTCAGATGCAGCTTGCGGAAGAACACGCCGATCACGCTGTCGGCCTGCACGGCATCTTCACGGGCAATCGTCACCTGGCGCAGCACCGGGTCGTCGCTGCGCAGGCTCTTCACGTTGGTGAAGGGGCCGTAGGCGTAGGCGATGGTCAGCTGCTGCGGCGTGCCGTCGGCGGCCGCGCCCAGGGCAGTCAGGGTGGCCGCATCCAGGTGCAGGCTCAGGCCATCGGCCTGCACTTGCGCCGCGATGGCCGGGCGTACGTCGGCCAGGTGCGCTTCGGCGCCGCGGAACAGCAGGCCGGCCGCCAGCAGCGAGACGACGATGCCGCCCGTGCCCAGCATCAGCAGGAATTTGCGGCCCTTGCGGTCCACCAGCAGCACGGCCACCACCGTCATCACGGCGTTCAGCACTTTCAGCAGCACGTCCGCCATGTTGGCCGAGGCGCCGGACAGGCCCGCCTGGTTCAGGATGTTGACGACATAGGCGAGGATGGAATTGATGCCCGTGGCCTGCGTGCAGGCGAGGATCAGGCAAGCGAGCAGGAAGGGCAGCACGTAGCGGCGGCTGAGCAGCGGATCTTTCGCCTTGCCGCTGGCCTTGGCCGTATTTTCCGGCGTGTCCTGCATCTCGCGCAGTTCGATGTCGGCGGCGGCGGGCAGGCGCGTGCGCAGCAGCGACTGGCGCGCCTGCTCGATGCGGCCCCGTTGCGCCAGCCAGCGCGGCGACTCGGCCAGCAGCAGGGCGCCGACGGTAAACACCAGGCCAGGCGTCAGACACACCCAGAAGATGCTGCGCCAGGCCTGGTCCTTGGCCGTGAAGATGGCGGCGGCGCGGCCCGCTTCAGGCAACGCTTGCGCCGCCTGCGTGGCCGTTTCCACCGTCTGCGCCTGCAGCAGGCCGATCAGGGCGGCGGCCACCAGGCCGATGGTCAGCAGCAACTGGAACAGGGCGGCGCCCCGCCCGCGCTGCTGCGCCGGCAGGCATTCGGCCAGGTACAGGGGCACGACGACGCCGATCAAGCCGCCGCTGATGCCTTGCAGCAGGCGGCCCAGCAGCAGCGGCGTATAGCCGTCGGCCAGGGCGATCAGCGGAATGCTGGCGCTGAACAGGGCGCCGGCCAGGAACATCACCCAGCGCCGGCCCAGCAGGTCGGCCAGGGCGCCGGCGAACAGCGATGACAGGACGGAACCCAGCAGCACGGCGGCGACGATAAAGCTCAGCTGCTGGGCAGTCAGTTTCCAGGCCACCGAGGCCGTCGATTCCAGGTAGGGCAGGGCGCCGGCGATGATGCCGATGTCTATGCCGTACAGCAATCCCCCCATGCCGGCAATAAATAGCAGGTAGCGCATGGCCCACACGGGGGCCTTGTGTGACGTGTCGTGCATGAAAACTCCGGGACGGGGTTGAGGTGGGTGGTCGGGTCTAGCGAGTGGAAAGATCGATGGCCGCGCCTTCGACGAAGACGGACACTGGCTGCAAATTGGCGTCGAGGACGACGATATCGGCCCAGGCGCCCGGCGCCAATCGGCCCCGTGCCGTTTCGCCCAGGTAGTCGGCGGGATACAGTGACAAACGGTTGGAGGCGTCGGCCAGGTCCAGGCCCAGCTCGACGAAATTGCGCAGGGCCTGGTCCATGGTCAGCACGCTGCCGGCCAGCGAACCCGTGGCCAGGCGCACGCAGCCCAGGCATTTATACACGCGCTGCGTGCCCAGGCCATATTCGCCATCGGGCATGCCGGTGGCCGAAGTGGCGTCCGTCACGCCGTACAGGCGCGGGATGGCGCGCAGGGCCGCGCGCAGTGCGCCCTTGGCCACGTGCTGCAGGTCGGGGATGATTTCCGCATACTCGGCATGCGCGAGCGCCGCGCCCACCATGCCCGGGTCGTAATGCGTCATGCCCGTCATGCCGTTGTACAGGTGGGTAAAACCGGAGACGCCGGCGTTCAGCGCCGCCACGCCTTCGTCATACGTGCCGGCGCTGTGGCCGATCTGCACGCGGATGCCCATCGCCGCCAGCTGCGGGATCAGTTCCAGGTGGCCGGGGATTTCCGGCGCCATGGTCAGCACCTTGATGGGCGCGATGGCGTGGAAGCGCTGCACCAGCGCCAGGCTGGCCTGCACCACGTCGGGCGGCTGCGCGCCCAGGCGGTGCAAGTTCAAAAACGGGCCTTCCAGGTGCACGCCCAGCATGCGCGCGCCGTTGGCGGGGCGCTCGGCAATGACGCCGGCCAGGCCTTGCAGGGCGCGCAGGATCGACGGCTCCTTCGCCGTCAGGGTGGTGCCCAGCAGGGCCGTGGTGCCGTGGCGCGCATGCACTTGCGCCACCGTGGCGCCCGCGTTGCCGCCTTCCATGATGTCGACGCCGGCAGCGCCGTGCACGTGCAGGTCGATGAAGCCGGGCAGGATGGTCAGCGCGCTGTCGGCGGCAGGGTCTTCTTGTATCTGGACGATGCGCTGGTCAAAGGTGATGGTGCCCGTGATCCAGCCAGATGGGGTAAGGATTCTGCCGCTCAGCATGTGTTATTCCGCTATAAAAAGTTCGATGCCCAGCTTGTGCAGCCCTTCGCGGTACTCCTGGCTGATGCTGGCATCGGTGATGACGGTATCGACGCGGTCCAGCTGCACGATGCGGTGCAGGCTGACGCGGCCGAACTTGGAGGCGTCCGTGAGGACGATGATTTTCTTTGCCCGTTCCACCATCTTGTGGTTCAGGCTTGCTTCCGCTTCGTGGTGGGTGGTCACGCCAAACTGCAGGTCGAAGCCGTCCACGCCCAAAAACAGCTTGTCGAAACTGTAGGCCTGCAAACAGGTTTCGGCCTGGCTGCCCTGGATCGACAGCGACTGCTTGCGCAGCAATCCGCCCGTCAGGATCAGGTCCACGCCGGGCGCGTCGGCCAGCTCCCATGCGATGTTCAGGCCATTCGTCGCCACCGTCACGCCGGTGGCGTCGCGCAGGTGGCGCGCCAGCGAAATGGTGGTGGTGCCGGAGTCGATGATGATGTTGTCGCCCGGTTCCACCAGCCGCGCCGCATACGCGCCGATGCGCTCCTTCTGCTCGTGGTTGATGGCATCCTTCTGGCGTATCGTATGCTCGGGCGGCGGCGTGCGCGTCAGGGTCGCGCCGCCGTGGCTGCGCGTGGCCATGCCTTGCGCTTCCAGCGCATTGAGGTCGCTGCGGATGGTGACCGCGGACACGCCGAGCTTTTCCACCAGATCGGTCACTTGCACCGAGCCCTGCTGGGCAAGCATTTGGAGGATGGATTCACGGCGTTGGCTGGTATTTCGCATGGTGGCGGGCTCGGTAAAAAAATGAAAAGACCGAGCTTAACAGATTGCCGCTTCGGCAATGGCGGCGACCGCCGCATTGCGGTTGCAGGCGCGCGCATATTGCGCCAGCAGGCTGCCGATCTTGTGCTCGATCAGGGCCGGCGCTTGCGCTTGCAGGCTGCCCTGCACCACGGCCAGATACTGTTCCGGCAGATGCTGGCTCAGCAGCGGCAGCGGAATGGCCACGGTGTCCAGGTTGGCCAGCAGCTTGGCGACGGCGCCCGCCACTTCCGGCTCGCCCCAGTAATAACGGCAACGGTCGCTCAAGCCGTAGCGCCGCATCAATCGCTGCTCGTCCGGCGTGCCCAGGTAGTGCTTGATCCAGTTCTTCGGCTTGGCCACCATCACGTCGTCGAGCACCTGCATCAGCTGCGAGGTGGCGTGCGCCGGCAGCAGTTCTTCCTCGATCTGGCACAGCGCGAACAGCGCTTCGCGCAGGGCGAAGGTGGCGGCCGGGCCCACTTTCAGGATGGCGAAATGATCGCGCACCATGGCGTGCAGCGCCGTTTCGCGCTGGTAGTCGGTGGAGTGGGCTTCAAACACCAGGCCTGGCTGCTCGGCGACAAAGGCCGACAGTTCGGCGGCGGCATCGGCGTCGTAATGCTGGATGCTGCTCTGGTCGAAATCGACACCCGGCTGCACCACCATGGCGATGACCCGGCGCCAGGCGCCGTGCAAACCGTTGTCGAGGAAGGCGCGGCAATGCACGTCCAGGGTGCGGCGCGCGGCCTGCGGGCTGGTGACGGCGCCAGCTTGCGCCAGCGATGCTTCGCCGCCGGGAATCGGCACTTCCGTGCCGATCACGTAGACGGGCGGCGTGAAGCCGGCGGCAGCCGCCGCCGCTTCGGCCACCTTGCACAGGCGTGCCGAGCGGGCTGCCACGGTTTCGTCGTCGAGCACCGCAGGGTCATCAACGCAGCGCATGCTGCAATCGAGGTGGATTTTGTGGAAACCGGCCGACGCGTATGCGGCGATCAGGGTTTCGGCGTGGTCCATGGCGGTGGCCGCGTCAAGGTGCTGCCAGGCGTTCGGGCCAAGGTGGTCGCCGCCCAGCACCAGGCGCTCGGCGGGGAAACCCTGTTCCCTGGCCATGGCCAGCATGCTGTCGCGGAAGACGGCTGGCGTCATGCCCGTGTAACCGCCGAACTGGTCGACCTGGTTCGACGTCGCTTCGACCAGCAGCACCGTGTCGTAGTCAAGTGCCACGCGCATGGCGGCGCGCAGCACGCTGGGGTGGCTGCAGCAGACGGCGTACAGGCCCACAGGCTCGCCGCGGCGGTGCGCCTTGATCACTTGCTGGATCGGTGACAAGGTAAATGTCGGGGTTTCCACTGGCATCATTGTTCTCAAGCCTTTGTTTGTTGTCGGATCAAAAGGGCCGCGCCGCGCGCGCCGCCGGCGTCGCCAAAGCGCGGCGGCAGGATGGGCGGCACATGCACGCCGGGGAACAGGTGGCGCTTCACGGCGGCCGGCAGCTTGTCATACAAATGCGGCAGCTTGGACAGGCCGCCACCGAGCACGATGGCATGCGGGTCGTAGGCCAGCACCAGGCCGGCCAGCGCGTGGCCCAGCAAATCGAGGTGCACGGCCACCGTGCGTTCGGCCACGGCGTCGCCCATGTTGGCGCGGGCCACGATGGCCAAGGGCTCCGCGCCATCACCGCCGAAATGCGCGTGGAGTTTACGCATGGCGGGGCCGGAGACATAGCGCTCCAGGCAGCCCGCCTTGCCGCATGGGCAGGCGTAATCCATCAAGCCGTGCTGCGCCAGCAGGGTGGCGGGCAGGCTCCAGTGGCCCCATTCGCCGGCCACGCCGTTGAAACCGCGCAGCAGCTGGCCGCCCACGCAGTAGCCGCCGCCGGCGCCCGTGCCAAGAATGGCGCCGAACATGCTGGGTGCCTGGTCGGCCGCGCCGCCCTGTGCTTCCGACAGGGCGAAGCACTGGCAATCGTTGCCGATGGCGACCGGGCGTTGCAAGGCCTGCTGCAGGGTTTGCGCCACCAGGCGGCCGTTCAGGGCCGGCACGTTGGAGCTGAGCTGGCGGCCGCTGGCGCTGTCGATCACGCCAGGCAAGCCGATGCCGACGGGCGCCGCCGTGCCCAGGGCCGCGTCGCCGCGCGCCACGAGACCGGTGATGGCTTGCACGAAGGCGTTGAAATCGTCGCCCGGCGTGGCGACCCGTTCGCGGAAGACTTCTTCCAGCGCGCCATCGCGGTCGGCAAACGCCACCAGCTCGATCTTGCTGCCGCCGATGTCGATGCCGTGAAAGCCTGCGGTGTGATTAGAATTGCTCATGGCCATAGATGGTGACGCCCTGCACGACACGGTTGACGATGCCGCCGGCGAATGGATTGTCGGGACGCAGTTGCAGCAGCGCGGACTGGTGCAGCGCGTATTGCTGCGCCATCAGCAGCCACAACGGGGCCAGCCAGGCGTCGGGCCATGCCGGCGCATCGGCCGACAGGTCGCCGCCGATGCCCACCGTCAGGCAGCGCTGCGCCACGCTGTCGCGCTGCAGTTCCTTGAATAAATCGTCTTCATACTGGCGCGCCAGCGGCTTGCTGCTGCGTAGCAGGATCACCAGCGACTCCGTGGTGACGGCCGATTTCGGACCGTGGCGGAAACCCAGCGGCGTATTTGCCATGGCCATCACGCGGCCACCCGTCAATTCCAGGATTTTCAATGCCGCTTCCTTGGCCAGCGCCTCCAGCGGGCCGCTGCCCAGGTACATGACGCGCTGCACGGGTGTGGAGCCCAGCTCCGCCACGGGCGCCGACCAGTCGCGCAACGCATCTTCGCCCAGGCCGGCCAGGGTGTCCAGGCGAGCCAGGTCCGTGTCCTTGCCCAGCACCGACAGGGCCGCCAGCAGCATGCTGCTGAAACTGCTGGTCATGGCGAAGCCGCGGTCGCAGCTACCGGCCGGCATCAGCAGGTTATACGTATTGCTGTCATTGGCGCCCTGGCGCGCCAGCTTGCCATCGGCGTTGCAGGTGATATTCAGGAAGCGCGCGCCGGGCACGACCTGGCGCAGCAATTCGACGGCCGCCAGGCTTTCCGGGCTGTCGCCGCTGCGGGCAAACGACACCAGCAGGGTAGGGGCATCGGCTTCCAGGTACAGCTCGTGGTGCGTCAGCAAAGTGGTGGTGGCGATGGCGCGGATCTGCGCGGGCCAGGCCGCGTTCAGGGTGTCGACGACGATTTCGCCCACGTAGGCCGAGCTGCCGGCACCCGTGAGGATCACGCGTTGCTGCGGATTGGACAACGCGTCGCCAAGGAAGGCGGCCAGCGCTGTTTGCTCGTCGCGCAAAATGCCGGCCAGTGCGCGCCAGATGGCTGGCTGGTGGGCGATTTCCTCGGCCGTGTGCAGGCCGCCGATGTCGCGCCAGGTTTGAATGTCACGCTGAAGAAGGGTAGTCATGTGAGGTCAGTAAAGTGTTTGTTGGGAGAAAGCATAAATACTAAATTTCGAAAAGTCAAATACGAAAGTAAAACGAAAGTAAATTGTTTGCTCGCTTGCGAAATAATGTCGTTTTATAAGGCCTGAATCGTGTTGCGGTGCCGCATGAAACCGTGTGCCGCTGCGGCCTGTCGCTGAAATGCCACGATAACGAAAGTATGTTTTGTGACATTCTGGTGAAACGTAAGATAAATGCGCCATTTTTGGGCATTTTATTAATAAATTGGCGCTTTAACTTTCTTTTGATTGACGATATTTATTTTTTTTCTTAAAGTAATTTCATTGAATCACTTCTGAAAGCTGACAGATGAAACCGCTCCCGCTTCCCCGCCGCGCCCTTGCCGCCTGTGTCGTCGCCGCCCTTGCCACCCTGGCCGTGCCACGCCTGCACGCCGCGCCTATCGGCAACCTGGCCAGCGTGAGCGCCGTGCAGGCGGCCGACGTGGCCAGGGGCGAGGCGCTGGGCTGGGACCTGCGCAGCGACACGGGCATGCAGTTGCGTATCAGCCTGCCGCAAGTGGACGTGCTGCGCATAGAGGCGGGCGGCAAGGCCGGCTTGACTGGCCCTGGTGACAAGGCGGCGCCCATCGTCGTGGGCCAGCCGGCCGCGCAGGTAGCCTACCAGGTCAAGGAAGAGGCCGACCATATTGTCATCAGCACCTCGGCCCTGAGCCTGCGCATCGATCGCAAGCCTTTGCGCCTTACCCTGTTCCGCCAGGGCGACACGCTGCCGCTGTGGCGCGAGGTGCAGCCGCTGTCGCTGGACGACAAGCAGGGCGTGCAAGTGCTATCGAGCCTGCCGGGCGAGCGTTACTTTGGCGGCGGCCAGCAAAATGGCCGCTTTGAATTCAAGGGCAAGCAGGTGCCCGTATCGTATTCGGGCGGCTGGGAAGAGGGTGACCGCCCGAATCCCGCGCCATTCCTCATGAGTTCACGCGGCTGGGGCATGCTGCGCAATACCTGGTCCGACGGCAACTACGACTTGCGCGACCAGGAGCAGATTTCGCTGCAGCACGCGGAAGGGCGTTTCGATGCGTATTTCTTTGTCGGCAAGGACTTGCGCGACGTCGTCGCCCGCTACACGGACTTGACGGGCCGCGCGCGCATGCTGCCCCGCTGGGCGCTGGAATACGGCGACGCCGATTGCTACAACGATGGCGACAACGTGAAAAAGCCCGGCTCCGTGCCGAAGGGCTGGAGCGATGGCCCGACGGGCAAGACGCCGGACGTGGTGGAAACGGTGGCGCGCCAGTACCGCGAACACGACATGCCGGGCGGCTGGATTTTGCCCAACGACGGCTACGGCTGCGGCTACACCAACTTGCCGGAAACCGTGAAAGGCCTGGCCGGCTACGGTTTTCGCACGGGTCTGTGGACGGAAAACGGCGTCGACAAGATCGCCTGGGAAGTGGGCCAGGCGGGCAGCCGCGTGCAAAAGCTGGACGTGGCGTGGACGGGCAAGGGCTACCAGTTTGCCATGGATGCGAACAAGTCGGCCTACGACGGCATCCTGAACAACTCCGACAGCCGGCCGTTCCTGTGGACGGTGATGGGCTGGGCCGGCATCCAGCGCTACGCCGTGGCGTGGACGGGCGACCAGAGCGCCAGCTGGGACTACATCCGCTGGCACATTCCCACGCTGATCGGCTCGGGCCTGTCCGGCCAGGCGTATGCGTCGGGCGACGTCGACGCCATCTTTGGCGGCAGCCCGGAAACCTATCTGCGCGACTTGCAGTGGAAAAGCTTTACACCCGTCCTGATGGGCATGTCCGGCTGGGCCGCCGCCGAGCGCAAGCATCCGTGGTGGTTCGAGCAGCCGTACCGCGACATCAACCGCCGCTATCTGAAGCTGAAGATGCGCCTCACTCCCTATATGTATACCCTGGTGCGCGAAGCGGAGCAATCGGGCGCGCCGCTGGTGCGCGGCCTGATGTGGGATTATCCGCAAGACCCGGCCGCCTACACGGAAGCCTACAAATACCAGTTTCTTCTGGGCCGCGACGTGCTGGTGGCGCCCGTCTACCGCAGCCAGGCCGTCAGCGGCGGCTGGCGCAAGGGCATCCACCTGCCGCAGGGCACGTGGTACGACTACTGGGATGGCCGCCAGGCCACGGCCGGCGCGCAAGGGCGCGAACTCGATATACAGGTCACGCTGGATAAACTGCCCGTGTTCATGCGTGCCGGCGCCATCCTGCCCATGTATCCGGAAATGCTGTACGACGGCCAGAAGCCGAAGGATCAGCTGACCCTGGATGTCTATCCGCACGGCGACTCCGCATACACCCTGTATGAAGACGATGGCAACACTCGCCAGTACCAGGGCGGCGCCTTCAGCCAGCAGATCATCCGCATGAAACAAACGGGCGGCGACGTGCAGGTCGATATCGGCGCCGTCGATGGCCAGTACGCGGGCCAGGAAGCGCGGCGCGGCTATGCGCTGCGCATGCTGGCGGGCCAGCGTCCGGCCGCCGTCAAGGCGGGTGGGCGCCTGATCACGGCATCGGCCGACCGTGCCGCCTACGACAGCGCAAGCGAGGGCTGGTTCTTCGACCCTGCAGACCGCCAGGGCACCTTGCACGTGAAGGTGGCGGCGCAGGATATCCGCCAGCCCCTGGCCTTGCAGGTGGCTGGCGCGCTGGCCGTGGCGCGACTGGACGCCGAGTTCCCCGCCGCGCCCGTGCCGGGCCGCGCCTTGCCGGCCGACGCCATGCAGGTGGTGGCGCGTCCCGCGGAAGAAAGCGGCTATGCGCTGGAAAACGCCTTCGATGGCAAGCCGGAGACGTGGTTCCGCACCGTGCGCAGCCCGTCCGTGAAAAGCGGGCCGCATGAATGGGTGCTCGGCTTCACTGAGCGCAGGCTGATCGATGGCATCGAACTGGCACCGCGCAATGACCAGCACTGGAAACATGGCCAGGTGCGCGATTATGAAATCTACATCGGCGACAACAACGGCGAGTGGGGTGCGCCGCTGCTGCGCGGCACGCTCAAACTGGAGCCGGGCACACAGACCATCAGTTTCCCCGCCACGGCCGGGCGCCTGCTGCGCTTTCGCGTCATGAGCACGCAGAATCCCGAAGGCGATGGCGCGGCGTCCCTGGACCCAATGGTGACGGCGGCGCAAGGTGCGCCCGTGGCGCGCGCCTTCGACGCGGCGCTGGCCACCGACGTGGCGCCCGTGACCTTGTCCGAGTTCCGCGTGCTCGAACACCGCGTGGCCGAAGGCGAGGAGGTGCAGCGCTATTTGTCGGACCTGGCGCTGCCGAAGAATATCGCGAAAGACCGGCCGGCCGGCAAGGCGGCCGAGATGCGCATGAACGGGCTGTGGTTCCGCAAGGGCCTCGGCGTGGGGCCGGCCAGCCGCATCGACTTGCAGCTGGCGGGCAACTGGAATCTGCTGCGCGCCGACCTGGGCGTGGACGATAGCTGCCGCAGCGCGGGCGGCTTGCAATTCCAGGTGTGGAGCGGTGAGCGGCTGCTGTACGACAGCGGCCTGGTCACGGCTCCCGGGGTGGTCAAGCCCGAAATCGACGTGCGCGGCCTGAGCCAGCTCAGTTTGCGCACCCTGGGCGCGCGCGGCGCCCACCCGGCCCAGGTCTGCGGCAACTGGGCCAATGCTGTCTTGACCGGTACGCAAGGCGCGACAGTCAAGCCGCGCTAGACATTCAATCATTTCATTAAAAAAGAGCCCCTCTTCGGACCGGGGAGGGGCTCTTGCAACCTGCCGAAAACAAATCACTTATAAAGGGAGTTGAGAATGCACTTGAAAAAACTGATGGCCGCGATGGTGGCGGTGGGGCTGGCTTCAACGGCGCTGGCGGCGGAGGAGGAGAAGCTGGCGAGGGTCGAGGTGACAGGCTCCAGCCTGAAGCGCATCAACGCGGAAACGGCGTCGCCGGTGCAGGTGATCAACGCCAAGCAGATTGAGAACATGGGCGCGCTCACCTTGCTGCAGGTGCTCGACAACCTGCCAGCCGCCCGCCCGGCGCAACAGGATTTCCGCTCGATGTTTACGGGTTCCGACGGCGGCTCGCAAGCCAATCTGCGCGGCATGGGCGCGCAGGGCACCCTGGTGCTGCTCAACGGCCGCCGCCTGTCGTTCTATGGTGCCCCGGCCGGCTTCCAGACCATGTTCGTCAATATCGACGCGATTCCCGCCGCCGCCATCGAGCGCATGGAAATCCTCACGGATGGCGCCTCGGCCGTGTATGGTTCCGATGCCGTGGCCGGCGTGATCAACGTCATCACCAAGAAATCGTACCAGGGGCTGGAAGCGCGCGCCAACGGCGAGTTTTCGCCCAGCGTGAAAGCCTATGGCGAGCGCCAGGCCAGCCTGTTGTATGGCCTGGGCGACCTGGCCAGCGACGGCTACAACGTCTACGCTTCCGTGAATGTCTACCAGCGCGACCGCATCGCCCTGGCCGATACGTACCAGAAGCGTCCTTCGCATTTTTATGTGAACAATCCCAATTTCATTCCCAACATGCGCGTGGGCGTGGGCAGCGAGCCTGGCGTGATGAACCCGGGGACCTTCTTTGTCTTCGACAAGGCCAGCAACAATGCGCGCACCCAGCGCGCCGCGCCCGGCTGCAACACCAGCATCACCGAAGCCTCGGGCACGCGCTGCGTATGGAATGCGCTGCCCAACCAGCTCGACACGGGCCCTACCTCCGAGCGCGCCACGGCCTACCTGAGCGGCCGGCTGAAGCTCGGCGGCGACATGGAAGCGTTCGCGGAAGGGGCGTTCACCCATATCAAGATGCGCGGCGAGAACGGCCCGTCCAGCTTCAATAGCGGCAGCACGAACAACTGGTTCGCGCGCAACACCGGCAATACCCTGAACACCTTTGCCACGCCTTTCCTGAGCCCCAACAACGTCTACCTGAAAGGCAAGCTCGATGCCGACATGGCGGCCAAGATGGGCGGCGCGGCCGGCTTGAACTATCTGCTGCAGGATGCGACAGGCCACTTCGGCCAGAAGAATGTCGATGAAAACTACCGCGCACTCGTCGGCCTGCGCGGCAGCATCGGCGGCGGCTGGGATTTCGAGACGGCGCTCAGCGTGGCGGGCAGCCATTCGACCCTTTTCCAGACGGCGAACATCAACATCAAGGGTTTCGAGCAGGCGTTCGGCCCGTTCACGAAAGACCCTGTCAGCGGCCGCACGTATATCTCGGACAATCCCGCCTACAAGTTCGGCGAAATCAGCGAGGCGAATGCGGCGCTGTTGCGCGCAGCCTACCCGACCTTTGCCATCGAGTCGTGGACCAAGCTGATGACGTGGGACGCCAAGGTGGAAGGCACGCTGTTCAAGCTGGGCGAGCGCGAAGTGCGCGCCGCCGTGGGCACCAACGTGATGCGCGAAAGCTTCCTCACGCCCGGCAATGCGGATGCGGCCAATGGCCTGATCACGCAGCAGGGCGGTTCCTGGTTCGACGGCCGGCGCACCATCGCCGCCGTCTTTGGCGAAGTGGTGGTGCCGCTCAGCGATACCCTGGAAGTCAATGCGGCGGCGCGCCTCGACAAGTATCCGCATTTCTCGGCCAACCTGGCGCCCAAGGTGGGCGTGATCTGGCGCGCGCGGCCCGACCTGATGCTGCGCGGGACGTATTCCGAAGGCTTCCGCGCGCCCAACCTGGCCGAATCGGGCACGGGCGGCGTTTTTGCGCAGGTGGGCGGCATCCGCGACACGGTGCGCTGCGATGAAACCAACGCCATGGCGCGCGCCCTGCTGAAATCCAGGGTGGCGACGGATGCGGACCTGGGCAAGAGCCTGCTCAATTCGAACTGCTCCACGACGGTGGGCGGCCTGACGCCGCCGAACCAGAACCTGCGTCCGGAAAAAGCCAAGATTTCCACCGTGGGCCTGGTCCTGCAACCGGCCAAGGATGTGAGCATCTCCATCGATTACTGGTTCATCAACCGCCGCGACGAAATCGTGCGCCAGGACTTCAATGAGCTGTTTACGGAACTGGTGGACAAGTACGGCCCGACCCTGGCCGGCGCGCCTAACGCCATCCGCAACGATCTGACGGACGCGGACCGCGCCAACGTCGCGGCGGTGGCGGCCATGTGCGCCAATCCCGCCAACGCGGGCGTGTGCACGGGCGGCGCGCCAGGCTACTCGGTGGGCAACCTGGGCGGCTTGATCAACTCGTATTCGAACCGCGGCCGCACGTTGATGGACGGCGTGGATATCGACGCGCGCACGCGCTTTGCGCTGGGCGACTGGGGCAAGCTGAGTACCGGCATCGCCGCCACCATCCGCAAGCGCGACACCCACGACAGCGAAGACGGCAGCGAGATCAAGGGCAACACCGTCGGTTACTACGATTCGCCGCGCTACCGCGCCACGGTGAATGCCGACTGGAGCTACCGCAACTTCGTCAGCAGCGTCTTCATCAACTATTCGGGCAAGACGCGCTGGGCCTACGGCCCCTGGGACAAGGACAACACGCCGGAAAACTGCACCGCCGCCTCGGTGGCGCTGCCGGCCAGCCAGTGCAAGGGCGCGCCCTCGTACACGACGGTCAACCTGGCCTTCAGCTGGAAGCCCATCAAGCACCTGGACATCGGCCTGAACGTGAAAAACGCCTTCAACAAGCAGCCGTACTACGACCCGAATGGCTGGGAAGGCTACAACCATAGCCAGGACCTGTTCGGCCGCCAGTTCGCCCTGTCGGCCAGCTACAAATTCTTTTAAGGCGTGAGGACAGCGTAGCAGCGCTTGCCCCGGCCCGCCGGCGGATGCCGTCGTCGCGGGCCGGGCATTGCCATAAAGCAAAAAACATTATTTCGAAACATGCAATACGAAAGAAGAAACGTAAGCAAGGGAAGAGGAGCATGCGATTTACACGCGTATTTTCACTGTGCGCCATGCTGATTTCGCCCTGGTTACAAGCTGTTCTTCGTTTTCATGTATCTGTCATACCACGGTAACGAAAGTTTTGCGTGATCTCCTGCAATAAAACGAAAGATAAAACGGCATTTTTTAATGATTTTGACGATAAATTTCTGTAATAACTTTCTTTTTATTGACGATACTTATTTTTCTTTTTAAAGTATTCCCAAGGAAACGAAAATTGGCCGACACGGACTGATTTTCCGGAAGGCGCGGCTGGCTGGCCGCACCTGCCGACGATCACCATAAAAATGGCGCCCGCCGCAGTTCCGCCCGGAGCGGGAAGGGCGCTGATAACCCTCGAAATAGACGGAGAGACATCATGCATAGCACCCGACTCAAATTGCGCGACATCAGCCGCGCCGCCGCCATCGTCATCGCGCTGGCGGCCGGCGTGCCAGGCCAGGCCTGGGCGCAGTCGAACGCCACCAGCACCATTTTCGGCGAAGTGAGCGCGCCGGCCGGCGCCACCGTGGTATTACAAAACCTGGCGACGGGTGTGCAGCGCACCCTGACACCGGATGCGTCGGGCCGCTATGTGGCCAACTCCATGCCGCCTGGGCGTTATGAAGTGCGGGTGCTGCGCGCCGGTGCGGTCGAAGCGAAGCAGGAAGTCGAAGCCCTGATCGGCGCCGGCGCCGAGGCGAACTTCGGCCCGGCCAGCGCGGCTGGTGCAGCGGGCCAGGAGCAGACCGTCGTCGTGAAAGCCTCGCGCAACCCGATCGACGTGTCGAATACCAACAATGGCGTGATCTTCACGGCCAAGGAACTCAAGGCGCTGCCAGTCGGCAATGATGTCGCCTCCATCGTGCAGCTGACGCCAGGCGTCACGCGCGGCACCAACAGCGTGTATGGCAATGCGCCATCGATCGGCGGCTCGGGCCAGTCGGAAAACGCGTTCTACGTCAACGGCTTCCCCATCACGAACATCCTGACCCAGGTGGGTGCCTCGGAACTGCCATTCGGCGCCATCTCGAACATGCAGGTGCTGTCGGGCGGCTACGGTTCGGAGTTTGGCCGCTCGACGGGCGGCGTGATCAACATCACCACCAAGAGCGGTGGCAACAAGGTGGAATTCGGCGGCAAGGTTTCCATCATTCCCCGTTCGCTGAAAGGCGCGCCCGAGAACACCTATTATCCGCAGACGGGCGCCAATCCTGGCACGGACGGTGCCTTGCAGTACTGGAACCGCGACAACGGCAGCACCAGCAAGGTGGTTGGCCTGTATGGCAGCGGTCCGCTGATCAGGAACAAGCTGTTTGCCTTCGTGGCGCTGGAGCAGACGCGCACCGACGGCCAGGCCGTGGCAGCAGCCGCCGACTCGGGCACGTCGCTGGCGCGTGGCTGGAGCACCAGCCAGAGCAGGGTGGACCGCATGATGGCCAAGCTCGATTACAACCTGACGGACAACCATCACTTCGAATACACCAAGCTGTACGACCGCACCAAAACGGATAGCCAGTCGTATGGCTACAGCTACGACACGCATGCCAGCAATGGGATCCAGTCCGGCAAGGGCGAGAGCACCATCAACTGCTGCGGTTCCTCGGCTGCGCCAGGCGCGAATATCGACATTTTCAAGTACACGGGCTACCTGACGGATGACCTGACCGTGACGGCGATGATGGGGCAGTCGCGCACTTCGCACCGGCGTACGCCGAACGGCTACGATCCGAGCTTCGCCCAGACCTCGTCGACCGCATCGACGCAGGTGCCGGGCTTGAGCTATGCCAATCCGCAAACCGTCACGGGCACCCTGATCGATCCGTCGTCGCAAGACCGCCAGAAGGCCAAGCGCCTGGACCTGGAATACAAGCTGGGCAAGCACTCGCTGCGTGGCGGCATCGACCGCATCGACGTGGAGTCGCAGGTGGGCCTGAGCCTGGCCGGCGGCTACCGCTGGAGCTACCGCAAGGCGGAAGACCCGAACCGCGCCATCAACGGCGCGTTTGAAACGCCGGCACAGGGCGGCGGCTATGGCGCGCAGGGCTATTACGTCAGCAAGGACCTGAACGCCAACCTGGCGCGTCCCACCAGCGTGCAATCGGCGCAGTACATCCAGGATCACTACCAGGTCACGGAGCGCGTGCTGCTGGACCTGGGCCTGCGCCGCGAGCAGTTCACCAACTACAGCACCGATGGCGTGGCCTTTATCTCTCAGCGCAACATGATCGCCCCGCGCATGGGCGCCACCTGGGATTACCTGGGCGACGGCACCTTGAAATTCTTCGCCAACGGCGGGCGCTACCACCTGCCGGTGCCGTCCAACTTGTCGAGCAATATGGCCAGCCCCTTCCTGGCCACCAGCGAAATGTTTACCTACACGGGTGTCGATCCGGTCACGGGTGCGCCGACAGGCCTTCACGCCATCAGCAAGCCGTATTCGGCCAATAACGCGTATGGCCAGAGCCGCGATGCGCGCGAAGTGACGGCCGTTGGCCTGAAACCGCTGTCGCAGGATGAATTCTCGCTCGGTTTCGAGCGCGCCCTGAGCAAGAAGCTGGTAGTCGGCGCCAGCATGTTGTACCGCAAGATGAACGACACCAATGACGATACCTGCGACGAGCGTCCGCTGCAAGCCTGGGCCACGCGCAACAGCGTCGATACCAGCAACTGGAGCGGCTTCCAGTGCGCCATCATCAACCCGGGCCGCGACAACAGCCTGATGGTGGACTTCGACGACGGCAAGGGCTTGCGCCGCGTGGACATTTCGGCGGCTGAGTGGGGCAATCCGAAACCGGCACGCACCTACCGCGCCTTGAACCTGTTCGTCGAGCACCCGTACACGAATGGCTGGTACGGCAAGCTGACCTACACCTTGTCCGGCCTGAAGGGCAATATGGAAGGCCAGACGGACAGCATCGGCGGCGGCGACGTGGGCCTGACGATCAGCGCCGATCACAAGGAACTGATGTACAACGCCTATGGCTACCTGCCGGGCGACCATCGCCACGCCTTCAAGGCCTATGGCTTCATGCAGGTCGTCGCCGACGTGACGGTGGGCGCCAACATGACGCTGATCTCGGGCGCGCCGCGCAACTGCATCGGCGCGCTGCCCGATGACCTGAAGTTCGACAACGACTACGGCGATTCCTATTTCTACTGCAATGGCAAGCCGGCGCCGCGCGGCAGCCAGGGCCGCCTGCCATGGCAAGCCCAATTGGACATGAATGTGGCCTATACTCCCAGCGCCATCAAGGGTCTGAGCCTGAAAGTGGACGTATTCAATGTGTTCAACACCCAGACCGTGACCCGCTACAGCGAGACGCGCGAAGACCATGGCGCCATTGCCCGCAACTACCTGCAGGTGGCTGGCCGCACGGCGCCCCGTTCGATCCGCTTCACGGCTGAATACACCTATTAATATGCATGCCGGCCTGCCTTGCGGCGGGCTGGCGACCATGATTACCAACGGAAGTGAGAAGAGACCAATGACGACACAATTCAATCGCCGCAATTTCCTGTCCGCCAGCGCAGCGCTGGCCGGTAGCGCCATGGCCGGCAGCGCCTTGCTGCCTGGCGAAGCCGCCGCCGCGCCTGCCGCCGGCCGCGACAAAGTCCGCCTGGGCCTGATCGGCACGGGCATGCGCGGACAGGTGCTGCTGGCGGAACTGGTGCGCCGCGATGACGTGGAAGTGGTTGCCCTGTGCGATATCGAACCGATCATGCTGAAGCACGCGCTGGGCCAGGTGGCCAAGGCCGGCAAGCCGCGTCCGCGCACCTTCGGCGAAGACCGCGACACGCAAGCCTACAAGCGCATGCTGGACGCGGGCGGCCTTGATGGGGTGATCATCGCCACGCCATGGGAATTCCATGCGCCGATGGCGATTGCCGCCATGCAGGCGAAGATCGCCGTCGGCTGCGAAGTGGTGGCCGGCATCACCCTGCAGGACCACTGGGATGTGCTCAACACGCAGTTGAAGACGGGCACGCCGTACATGTTGCTGGAAAACGTCTGCTACCGCCGCGACGTGATGGCGGCGCTGCAGATGGTGCGCGCGGGCCTGTTTGGCGAACTGCTGCACTTGCAGGGCGGCTACCAGCACGACTTGCGCGCCGTGAAATTCAACAGCGGCAATCCGGCCAAGCCGTATGGCGGCGGAGTGGAATTCGGCGAAAAGGGCTGGTCCGAAGCACATTGGCGCACGCAGCACTCGGTCGAGCGCAATGGCGAACTGTATCCGAGCCACGGCATCGGCCCGTGCGCCATGTATACCAATATCAACCGCGGCAACCGTTTTACGCGCATCAACGCCTTCGCCAGCAAGGCGCGTGGCCTGCACGACTACATCGTCAAGCAGCCGGGCGGCGCGCAGCATGCGAACGCCAAGGTGAAATTCAAGCTGGGCGACATCGTCACCACCACCCTGGCGTGCGAAAACGGCGAAACCATCATCCTGCAGCACGATACCAGCTTGCCGCGCCCATACTCGCTGGGCTTCCGCGTGCAGGGCACGGATGGCCTGTGGATGGACTTGAACAATTCGATCCACATCGAAGGCGTCAGCAAGCCGCACCAGTGGGATGACTTCAAGACCTACCAGGACAAATATGACCACCCGGTATGGCGCAAATACGCGGCCCAAGCCGAAGGCGCGGGCCACGGCGGCATGGACTTCTTCGTCATCCACGCCTTTGTCGAAGCGCTGAAAGCCAACGCGCCTATGCCGATCGACATCTACGATGCCGTGACATGGAGCGCCATCACGCCGCTGTCCGAGCAGTCAATCGCCGCCAACTTCCAGACCCTGGACTTCCCCGACTTCACGGGCGGCCAGTGGAAATCGCGCAAGCCGATCTTCGCCCTCGACGGCAAGTACTAAACCTTCAGAACCCGCTACCGCGCCTGCCGCCGTAGCGGGTTTTTTCCATCCCGATCCGTTTTTCAACCGCGGCGCAGGTGCGCAGGCCCTTGTTCGCCCGCCGCAAAGCCGTACCACCAGGAGACGTCGATGAAACACAGAAGTGCATTACTCCATGCCATCCTTCCCGCCATGCCTTTGCTGCTGGCAGCCTGCGGCGGCGCCACCGCCACGGGCAACGGCAACACGGCCTTGCGGGCCGCCAGCGTGGCCGCGCCAGCCGCGACGTCCACCGTGGAACTGGCCGGCAACACCTTCATCACCAGCGCGAACGCGGGCGCCGTCATCAACGAGCGCGGCCTGGCCGGCTGGAGCGATCCGAATGCCGTCGCCAGCACGTATTTCCGCGTGGCCGAAGCGGGGCCTGTGCAGGTGGCGCTGGACGCCAGCCTGGCCGATGGCGGCAACAGCACCATCCGCGTGAAGATCAACGGCGCGCCGTTTGACGTCAAGCTGGCCGGCAAGGAGCGCAAGACCTATGCCGTCGGCACGGTCAATGTGCCGGCGGCCGGCTACGTGAAGGTCGACATGCAGGGCCTGAAGCGCGTGAAGGGCACGTTCGGCGACGTCGCGGCGCTGAAGGTGACTGCGAACGCCGCGCTCACGTATGCCAACGACCCGGCCAACTACTACTGGTCGCGGCGCGGACCCTCCGTGCACATGGGCTATACGGTGCCGGCCAATACCGAGTATTTTTATAACGAGATGACGATTCCCAAGGGCCAGGACGCCATCGGCTCCTACTTCATGGCCAATGGCTTCAGCCAGGGCTACATGGGCATCCAGGTGAAATCGCCGAGCGAGCGCTGGATCCTGTTCTCCGTGTGGGATGCGGACAATGGCGCGAAGACCAGCCTGGTCAGCAAGGGCGCCGGCGTGGTTGACAACGCGTTTGGCGGCGAGGGCACGGGCGGGCAGACGTATTTATCGTATAACTGGGCGGCCGGCACGACCTACCGCTTCATCACGCGCGCGCGGCCCGACGGCAATGGCGGCAGCGACTACTCGGCCTGGTTCTTCGCGCCCGAGACGGGCAAGTGGCGCTACATCGCCACGTGGAAGCGGCCGGCGATTTCCACGTATCTGACGGGCGTGCATTCCTTCCTCGAAAACTTTATCGACACCCTGGGCTACACGGAGCGCCGCGTCCAGTTTGGCAACCAGTGGGCGAGGAATGCATCGGGCACATGGTCGGAAGTGACGGCCGGGAGGTTCACGGGCGACGCCACGGCCACCAATGCGCAGCGCATGGATTACGCGGGCGGCCTGGAAAACGGCAAGTTCTACCTGCATAACGGCGGCTTCTTTGCTGATTATGTGAAAACCAGCCAGAACTTCACGCGCCCGGCCACGGGCCAGGCGCCCACCGTCGACGTGAGCGCCTTGCCGATGCAATAGGGCTTGCTTCTTATCCCGGCCGCTTGCCCACCATCGCTTCGATGCCGCGATAGTAGGTGAGCGGCCGATTGATCGTCACGCCCATCAGTGCCGCCGCCTGGATGATGTCGTTCGTATCGCGCCGGTACACGACCAGCGCATCCATTTCATCGCTGCCGCTGCCATCGATCTGGATCAGGTCATAGCCGCCTTCGTCCACGGCGCGCTGCGCCAGTTCCGTGTCCAGCCACTCGAAATAGGGCAGCATGCCACGCGCGCTGTCCTTGAGCAGTGCGTAGGGGAAGTCGGGAAATTCGTCGAACATGTCCTGTATCTGCTCGTGCAGTTCATCGAGCTTGTCGCTTGACGCCATATGGCCGGCCAGCTGCGAGAGCATTTCCAGTGCATAGGCCTGCGCATCGCTGTCGATCCACTCGTCGCGCGGCGCGGAAGGGGCATGCGTGATGGCGGCGACGGCATCGTCGAGTTCCTCGCCTTCGAGGTCGCCGCAGGTCAGCTTGGTCAATAGTTCGGATAAGAGCATGGTTGCCTTTCAGGCGAGGGGCATGGCCAGGGTAGCTGCCTTGTCGATGAAGTTGCCAATACTATCATTGCCGTGCAGCTTGCCGCGTTCCGCAGAACGCGTACGGCGTCCTTCGTCTACTTATCAACTAGACATTTTTGTGGCAGGCGGATACACTGAAAATATTCCCATGTAGAAATATTTTCGATGCCCACGCAGGCACAGGCGCGCTTGCCGTCCTTTGCCCTTTGCCCATTACTTGTCACCCATTTCTTCATTTTATTCAGGATCATCCATGTTTGTCCGAACCACCATGCTGCGCGCGCTGGCGTGCGCCGTCCTGCTGCCTGCGCTGTTGTCCGGCTGCGTCACCGGCCGCAATAGCGCGCCTGCGTTTACCTACACGACACCCGACCTTGCCAAGGGCGTTGTCGTCGGCACCGTGTTCGAGAGCGCCGTCTTCGAGGCGCATGGCGCCAGGTTCGGCATTGTCAGCAGCGACCCTGCGGCCCTCGAGGGCAAAAGTCTGTGGTTATCCAGCCATGCTCCCGCCGGCCAGGTAGCCTTGCTGAATGTCTTGCCAAAAGTGCCTACGGGCAAGGGCAGCACCTTTGCGCTGCAGCTGACGCCGGGACGCTACAGCGTTATCATCTGGCTGCTTGACTATGGATTCAGGTCCAGGTACTCCGAAGCGTCGCCGAAGCCGATCGAGTTTGACGTCGTGGCTGGCAAGGTCATCTACCTGGGACGTCTGGATGCCAACCGTTCCCTGGAAGTGGCGTCGATACATGACAATTTCGAGGAAGATATCGTCTACCTGAAGAAAAATCCCTTGCTGGCCAATGCCAGCATCGAGAACAAGGCGCTCGAGGTGCGTGAATGGTGGCTACAGGACGCCCTTGGCAAGGAAATTCTGGAACGAAACCGCGCCAAGTAAGCACGTTGCGCGGTGCGTCCCGTTCCCGGGGCGCAAGTGATTCTGCCCGCAACCGTGTTTGCTATCGACCGTCGCCTCGGGCCGCGGGCCTCGGCCTGTCCGTGCGCGAAACGCCACAGGCCGTCAACATGGTCATGCGCCAGCAGGTGGATGACCAGAACCTTCGGACGGGGGCCAGTTTGCAGGCAACTCGCGACGCAGGCCATTGCGCGGCTTTCGGGGCGCGCCGCGCAATGCCAGCGTGACTTTGCGCTATATTTTCTGACGGGCTTGCGGGCCTGGCCTTACAGCGGCCAGGCCTGCTTGGTGATGGCCACGGCGATGATGTAGGCGAAGACCAGCACGGCGAGCACGAAGGCGGTGCCGCGCACGGCCGGCGTCTTGCCGCGTTTCAGGGCGATGGTGCCCAGCACGATGTAGGCCACCAGCGCGCACAGCTTGGCGGCCAGCCATGGCTGGCCGCCCGGCGACTGGCCGCTCCATACGGCCAGGGTGATGGCGCTGGCCAGCAAGGCCGTGTCGACCAGATGCGGCAGCACTTTCACCCAGCGCTGCTGCAGCTTTGCGGGCGCGCGCAGCATCCATGCGCCGCGCAGCAGGAAAAGCAGGCCGCTGGCGGCGGCGCAACCCATGTGGAAATGCTTGAGGCTCAGGTAGTCCATGTGTCCATGCTGTCTTGATTGAAAGTGGCGCCAGCATAGCCGCCTTTGCCGCGCCGCGCCATACGCCTTCGGGAGGAAGCACGCTCAGCGGCACCACTTCACGTACACCAGCTCCGGATCCCCCTCGTCGAGGTGGTCGATCTGCCCGCTGCGCACGAAGCCCGCGCTGGCGAACAGCCGTTGCGCGGCCAGGTTGGACTGGTTCGTCGACGTGAACAGCTTCTCCGTCCGGCATGCCGCCGCAGCGGCAGCCAGCAGCCGCAATGCCACGCCGCGCCGCTGCTGCGCGGGCGAGACGACCACCAGCGGCACGAAGCCGTGCTCGAAAAACTCGTGGTGCAGCAGCACGTAGCCGGCCACCTGGCCCGCGTGCAGCGCGAGCAGGCATTGGCCCTTGCCGGCGGCCGCACGCACGGTATCGCCCCGGCAGGCGTGGATATGCGCATACGTATCGCATGCCAGCATGGCGGGCACATCGCCGGGCAAGGCCACGCGGGTGATGATCGGGTCTGCTTCCGTTCTGTTTTCCATGGCGCTCCTTTTTCTCCAGATGCCGAGTGTGCCAAAACCGTGTCGTTTTGTAAAACAGCCGCCATCCAGCCTAGCTGCCCAGCGCGCGGCCTAGTCACTTTTGCCGATGCGGCTATCCAGATTGCCTTCGCAGAATGACCCTGTGGCCGATAGTGTCTTGAGCGGTCGCCACGTAAGCTGGTCGGGACGGCTGGCCAGACGGCCAGTGCATTCATGGAGAAACATCGTGGCTACCCTAGATGGCACCAACAAGAACAGTAACAACAATCCCCAGGCGGTTGAACCGGGCAGGCGGCGCAAGCAGGCGTTCGTGCTGGTCAGCAGTACCTTTGCCTTCACCATCTGCTTCGCGATATGGATGATGTTTGCCGTACTGGGCATCCCCATCAAGACCAGTCTGGGCTTGAGCGAAACGCAATTCGGCCTGCTGGCCGCCATGCCCGTGCTGACGGGCTCCCTCGTGCGCGTGCCGCTAGGCATCTGGACGGACAAATACGGCGGACGCCGCGTCTTCTTCTGGCTGATGCTGGCCAGCGTGCTGCCCATTTACCTGATCGCCTACGCTACCGCCTACTGGCATTTCCTCTTGCTCGGCATGTTCGTCGGCCTGGCGGGCGGTTCTTTTTCCGTCGGCACGCCCTATGTGGCGCGCTGGTACGAGAAGGAGCGCCGCGGCCTGGCCATGGGCATCTTCGGCGCCGGCAATTCCGGTTCCGCGCTGACCAAGTTCGTCGCCCCCGGCATCGTTGCCGCCTTCGGCTGGCAGATGCTGCCCAAGGTGTATGCGGTAACCATGCTGGCCACGGCCATCATCTTCTGGCTGTTTTCGTACACGGACAAATCGCATCTGGCGCCATCGGGCGAAAGTTTTACGCAGCAGATGAAAGTGCTGAAGGACCCGCGCGTATGGCGCTACTGCCAGTACTACTCGGTGGTGTTTGGCGGCTACGTGGCGCTGGCCCTGTGGATGACGAAGTACTACGTGGCCGAATACGGCTTCGATTTGAAACACGCGGCGCTGCTGGCCGCCTGCTTCTCGCTGCCGGGCGGCGTGCTGCGCGCCGTGGGCGGCTGGATCTCCGACAAATACGGCGCGGCGAAAGTGACGTGGGCCGTGATGTGGGTGTGCTGGGTGTGCTTCTTCCTGCTCTCGTATCCGCAGACGCAGATGGTGGTGGAAACCGTCACAGGGCCGCTGGCCTTCCATATCGGCCTGTCGCCACTGTGGTTCACCGTGCTGCTGTTCATCGTCGGTATCGCCATGGCCGTAGGCAAGGCGTCCGTGTTCAAGTTCATCGGCGATGACTTTTCCCACAATATCGGCGCCGTCTCGGGTGTCGTCGGCCTGGCCGGCGGCTTGGGCGGCTTCATCCTGCCCGTGATGTTCGGCGCCCTGGTGGATTTGACGGGCGTGCGTTCGAGCGCCTTCATGCTCCTGTACGGCACCGTCTGCGTCTCTCTCGTCTGGATGCATTTCTCGTTCAAGCCGCAAGCGGCGGCACCCACTACTCAACCTGCAGGAGCAACGCTGTGAACAAACCAATGAGCAGATACATGATCAATACCTGGGAGCCGGAAACCCCGAGCTTCTGGCAAAGCACGGGCAAGGCCACGGCCGCGCGCAATCTGTGGATTTCGATTCCCGCGCTGCTGCTGGCATTCGCCGTGTGGATGGTGTGGAGCGTGGTGGTTGTGAACCTGCCCAACATCGGCTTCACCTACAGTAACAACCAGCTGTTCTGGCTGACGGCCTTGCCGGGCCTGTCCGGCGCCACCTTGCGCATCTTTTACTCGTTCATGGTGCCGATCTTCGGCGGGCGCCGCTGGACGGCCATTTCCACCGGCTCGCTGCTGATTCCCGCCATCGGCATCGGCCTGGCCGTGCAGGACGTGAACACGGGCTACCCGACCATGCTGATCCTGGCCTTGCTGTGCGGCTTCGGCGGCGGTAATTTCGCCTCGTCGATGGCCAACATCAGCTTTTTCTACCCGAAAGCCAGCAAGGGTTTCGCGCTGGGCATGAATGCGGGCCTGGGCAACCTGGGCGTGTCGGTGGTGCAGTTCGTCGTGCCGCTGGTGATCACCTTTGCCGTCTTCGGTGCCTGGGGCGGCGAGTCGCTCACCTGGGTGAAAAATGGCGTGAGCAAGGAAATGTGGCTGCAAAACGCGGGCTTCATCTGGGTGCCGTTCATTGCGTTGTCAACCTTGCTGGCCTGGTTCGGCATGAATGACCTGGCCTCGGCCAAGGCCTCGTTCTCGGAGCAGGCCGTGATCTTCAAGCGCAAGCACAATTGGCTCATGTGCTGGCTGTACACGGGCACCTTCGGCTCCTTCATCGGTTATTCGGCCGCCTTTCCGCTGCTGATCAAGATCCAGTTCCCCGATGTGAACCCGCTCGATTACGCCTTCCTCGGCCCCCTCGTCGGTGCCCTGGCGCGCGTGGCCGGCGGCGTAATTTCCGACAAGCTGGGCGGTGCCAGAGTCACCCTGTGGTCCTTCCTCCTGATGATAGGCGCCGTGCTGGGCGTGCTGTACTTCATGCCGCAAGCCGGAGTGGGTGGCAGTTTCAACGGCTTCTTCTGGATGTTCATGCTGCTGTTCGCCGGCACGGGCATCGGCAACGCCTCGACTTTCCGCATGATCCCCGTGATCTTCCTGACGGAACACCAGCGCGCGGCGGCAGGCAAGGGCAAGGCGGCGCAGGAGCAAGCCATCGTCGACGCCAACAAGGAAGGCGCCGCTGTCCTGGGCTTCACGTCGGCCGTGGCGGCCTACGGCGCCTTCTTCATCCCGAAAAGCTACGGCACCTCGATCGCGCTGACGGGCAGCCCGGACGCGGCCCTGTGGTGCTTCATCGGCTTTTATGTCAGCTGCATCGCGATCACCTGGTGGTGCTATGCGCGCAAGAATGCGGCTATGCCTTGCTAGTTAGCGTCAGAACGCCGGGCGAGTCCTGCTTGCCCGGCGTTGAACACCGTAAGAGGTAGTCATGGAAGAACTGGAAAAATTCGTCAACGGCTTCAGCCTGTTTCAGCAGCAGTATTTCAGCGAGCCGCAAACCCTGTACGACAACCTGCGCGATGGCCAGCACCCGAGCACCTTGCTGATCGGCTGCTGCGATTCGCGCGTCGACCCCATGCTGCTGACAGGCAGCGACCCGGGCGACATGTTCGTCGTGCGCAATATCGCCAACCTGGTGCCGCCTTGCACGCCGGAGGCACCGCCCGGCGTCAGTTCGGCCATCGAGTTCGCCGTCTGCAAGCTCGAAGTGGCCAGGGTCATCGTGCTGGGCCATGCGCGCTGCGGCGGCATCCGCGCGCTGCTGCAGCCGCAGCCGCGCGCGCAAGACCAGGAAACGGACTTCGTGGGGCAGTGGATGCGCATCGCCGAACCGGTGGCGCAGCGCGTGCGGCGCGAACTGGCGCACCGCTCATCGGAAGAGCAACACCATGCGTGCGAACTGGCCAGCATTTTGCAGTCGCTCGACAACCTGCTGACCTACCCGTGGCTCAAGCGCAGGGTGGAGCAGGGGGCATTGAAATTGCATGGCTGGTATTTCGACATCGACAGCGGCGCCCTGATGGCATACTCGGCGCGCCAGCAGCAGTTTTTGCCGCTCGTGTGCCCGATAGAGCGGGCGCGGCATTTGCATGAGCGCCCTTGGCCGGATGCAGGCAGGTAGCTTGGATTAGCGTAGCGTAATCCAACAAGGCGCCGTCAACAATGTGTCGGATTACGCACGGCGTTGCCGTGCTAATCCGACCTACGTCGCTCTACATCAATCATGTAGGCTGGATCAGGCCGCAGGCCGTAATCCAACAGGGCGCCGCCAGCAAGGTGGCGGATTACGCACGGCGTTGCCGTGCTAACCCGACCTACTCCGTTCTTCATCAGTCATGTAGGTTGGATTAGGCCGCAGGCCGTAATCCAACAGGGCGCCGCCAGCATGGTGTCGTATTACGCGTGGCGTTGCCCCGCTAATCCGACGTCACTCTACATCAGTCATGTAGGTTGGATCAGGCCGCAGGCCGTCATCCGACAAATTTCCTCAGCTAAAACGCAACAAATCCCCGCTGCGGTCGAACGCCAGCAGGCTGTCGATGCGGCCTTGCTCGATGGCCGTCACCATGGCGCGCAGGGGAGCTTCGCAATCCTGCGGTGCGGGCGGCTGGCCTTCCTTGCCCGCCAGGCCCGCCACGAAGACCACGTCCCAGTGCGTCTGCATCTGTGTCGATTCCTCTTTCAATGTCTCGAAGCTGTCCAGTTCATCGGGCAGCTTGTCGGCGCACATCACGGGCGTGAGCGATTTGCCCTGGCCGCCAGGCTGGGCCTGCGCCTGGGTAAAGGTGAACAGCAGGCGCTGCGGCTGTTGCTGGCTGCGGGCGCTGTGCAGCAGGCTGGCGTAGTCGGTAATGGACATGGTTTTTCTCCTGGTTGATTGATGGTGATTGCGATGGCGACAGGTATACCGCAGCGCGCGCGCCGCGCCCATAGGCACAAGTGACTAGCCGGGTGACTAGCCATCTATGCATTCCTGGTGCGCGAAACCGACTTCTTGCCAATACCGTGGCGCGGGGCGCATCGCTAGACTGGTTGCATCGACGCTAGGGCCATCCGGCTGATAGCGTTTTAATGACCTGGCGCCGCTGCCCGCGGCGCATTGTGGAGGTAGCATGAGTCACTTTCTGGACCGTCTGAAGTTTTTTAGCAAGCCCGCCGAACCGTTCTCGAACGGTCATGGCACCGTGGTCGATGAAGACCGCACGTGGGAAAACGCCTACCGCCAGCGCTGGCAGCATGACAAGATCGTGCGTTCCACGCATGGCGTGAACTGCACCGGCTCGTGCAGCTGGAAGGTGTATGTCAAGAATGGCCTGATAACCTGGGAAACCCAGCAAACCGATTACCCGCGCACGCGGCCCGACCTGCCCAACCACGAGCCGCGCGGCTGCCCGCGCGGCGCCAGCTATTCCTGGTATGTGTATTCGGCCCAGCGCGTGAAATATCCGATGGTGCGCGGCCGCCTGATGGAAATGTGGCGCGAGGCGCGCAAGACCATGGACCCCGTCACGGCCTGGGACTGGATCAGCCAGGACGAGGAACGCTCGAAACAATATAAATCGATCCGCGGCCTGGGCGGCTTCGTGCGCGCCAGCTGGGATGAGACGAATGAAATCATCGCCGCCGCCAACGCGCTGACGATCAAGAAATACGGCCCGGACCGCATCATCGGCTTTTCGCCGATTCCCGCCATGTCCATGGTCAGCTACGCGTCCGGCACGCGCTACCTGTCGCTGATCGGCGGCGTGGCCCTGAGCTTTTATGACTGGTACTGCGACTTGCCACCGGCCAGCCCGCAAGTGTGGGGCGAGCAGACGGACGTGCCGGAATCGGCCGACTGGTACAACTCGACCTATCTGATGGTGTGGGGCTCGAACGTGCCGATGACGCGCACGCCGGACGCCCACTTCTATACGGAAGTGCGCTACAAGGGCACGAAAACCGTGGCCATCTCCCCCGACTATGGCGAAATGGTGAAGTTCGGCGACATCTGGCTGGCGCCGAAGCAGGGCACGGACGCCGCGCTGGCGCTGGCCATGGGCCACGTCATCCTCAAGGAATTCCACTCGGAAGGGCAGAGCGCCTACTTCCGCGACTATGCGCGCCAGTACACGGACTTCCCCATGCTGGTGTTGCTCAAGGAGCATAACGGCACCCTCGTGCCCGACTACTTCCTGCGCGCTTCGCACCTGGACAACAACCTCGACGAAACGAATAACCCGGAATGGAAAACCCTGGTCATCGACGAGACCACGGGCGCCATCACGGCGCCGGCCGGCTCCATCGGCTTCCGCTGGGGGGAGTCGGGCAAGTGGAACCTGGAGCAAAAGGCCGGCGGCAGCGGCGCGCCCATCGTGCCGATGCTCTCCATGATCAACGACAGCGACGCCGTCACGGAAGTGGGCTTTGCCTACTTCGGCGGCAAGGATGCGTCCGACATGCTGCTGCGCAAGGTGCCGGTGAAAACCATCCGCCTGGCCGACGGCACGACGGGCCTGGTCACCACCGTGTTCGACCTGACCCTGGCCAACTACGGCATCGACCGTGGCCTCGGCGGCGCCAACGTGGCGGAAAGCTATGACGACGACGTGCCGTACACCCCCGCATGGCAAGAGAAGCACACGGGCGTGAAACGCGCCGACGTCATCACCGTGGCGCGCCAGTTCGCGGAAAACGCGGATCAGACGCGCGGCAAGAGCATGGTCATCGTGGGCGCCGGCCTGAATCACTGGTACCACATGGACATGACCTATCGCGGCATCATCAACATGCTGATGATGTGCGGCTGTATCGGCCAGTCGGGCGGCGGCTGGGCCCATTACGTGGGCCAGGAGAAACTGCGTCCGCAAACGGGTTGGACGCCATTGGCCTTCGCCCAGGACTGGGTGCGTCCGATGCGCCAGATGAACGGCACCTCGTTCTTCTATGCGCACACCAGCCAGTGGCGCCACGAAAAGCTGGAAACGGGCGACATCGCCTCGCCATCGGCGGCCGGCGGCACGGGCGACCTGACCTTGCTCGACTACAACGCCAAGGCCGAGCGCATGGGCTGGCTGCCATCGGCACCGCAGCTGCAAACCAATCCGCTGGAAGTGGCCAAGGCCGCCGCCGCCGCAGGCCAGAAGCCGGCCGCGTATGCGCTCGACCAGATCAAGGCGGGTCAGCTGCAGTTCTCGTGCGACGATCCGGACAACCCGGCCAACTTCCCGCGCAATATGTTCGTCTGGCGCTCGAATATCCTCGGCAGCTCGGGCAAGGGCCACGAGTACTTCCTGAAATACCTGCTCGGCACGCAAAACGGCTTGCTCAGCGACGAAGACGACTGCCTCACGCCGAAACAGGTGAAAGTACGCCCGGCCGCCGAAGGCAAGCTCGATCTGCTGGTGGTACTGGACTTCCGCATGTCGACCACCTGTTTGTATGGCGACGTGGTGCTGCCGACGGCCACCTGGTACGAAAAAGACGACTTGAACACGTCGGACATGCACCCGTTCATCCATCCGCTGTCCGAAGCCGTGCAGCCGCTGTGGCAATCGAAGTCGGACTGGGAAATTTACAAGGGTATCGCCGAGAAATTCTCGGAAATCGGCGGCGAGCTGCTGGGTACCCAGCAAGACATCATCCTCACGCCGCTGATGCACGACACCCCGGGCGAACTGGGCCAGCCTTTCGATCCCAAGGATTGGCGCGCCGGCGAATGCGACGCGATTCCCGGCAAGACCATGCCGAACATGACGGTGGTCGAGCGCAATTACCGCGACGTCTACAAGAAGTTCACCTCGATCGGCCCGCTGCTGGAAACCATTGGCAACGGCGGCAAGGGCATTTCCTGGAAAACCGGGCATGAAGTGGACGTCCTGCGCGGCATCAACCGCACGGTGCTGGAAGAAGGCGTGTCGCAGGGCCAGCCGCGCCTGGATACGGCCATCGATGCGGCCGAAATGATCCTGTCGCTGGCGCCGGAAACGAATGGCCATGTGGCCGTGAAAGCCTGGGCCGCGCTGTCCTCCATCACGGGACGCGATCACACGCACCTGGCGCTGCCGCGCGAGCATGACAGCATCCGCTTCCGCGATGTGCAGGCGCAGCCGCGCAAGATCATTTCCTCGCCTACCTGGTCGGGACTGGAAAGCGAAGAAGTCAGCTACACGGCCGGCTATACCAACGTGCATGAACTGATCCCTTGGCGCACCCTGACGGGCCGCCAGCAGTTCTACCAGGATCATTTGTGGATGCGCGATTTCGGCGAGGGACTGTGCGTGTACAAGCCGGCGATCAACACGAAGACGACGGAAGCGCTGCTGGGCACCAAGCCGAACGGCAACAAGGAACTGGCGCTGAACTTCCTCACGCCGCACCAGAAGTGGGGTATCCACTCCACGTATTCGGACAATCTGCGCATGCTGACCCTGTCGCGTGGCGGACCGCATGTGTGGCTGTCGGAGACGGACGCGCAAGCTGCCGGCATCGTCGACAACGACTGGATCGAAGTCTTCAACGTGAACGGCAGCCTGACGGCGCGCGCCATCGTCAGCCAGCGCATCCCGGCCGGCATGACGATGATGTACCACGCCCAGGAAAAGATCATCAACGTGCCTGGCGCGGAGATGACGGGCAAGCGGGGCGGCATCCACAACTCGGTGACGCGGGCCGTGCCCAAGCCGACGCACATGATCGGCGGCTACGCCCAGCTGGCCTACGGCTTCAATTACTACGGCACGGTGGGCTCCAACCGCGATGAATTCGTATTGGTGCGCAAGATGAACAAGGTTGACTGGCTTGAAGGCCCGTTGCAGGAAGAAGGAGCATAGTATGAAAATCAGAGCGCAAATCGGCATGGTGCTGAACCTGGACAAGTGCATCGGCTGCCACACCTGTTCCGTCACCTGCAAGAACGTGTGGACCAGCCGCGACGGCGTCGAGTACGCATGGTTCAACAACGTGGAAACCAAGCCGGGCATCGGCTATCCGAAGCAGTGGGAAAACCAGGACAAGTGGAATGGCGGCTGGCGCCGCACGGATGCGGGCAAGATCGAGCCGCGCCAGGGCAGCCGTTTGAAGATTCTGGCGAATATCTTCGCCAACCCGAACCTGCCCGCCATCGACGAGTACTACGAGCCGTTCACGTACGACTACGAGCACCTGCAAAGCGCGCCGCTGTCGCAGACGCCGCCGACGGCCCGTCCGATCTCCGTGCTGACGGGGAAAAAGATGGAAAAAATCGAGTGGGGTCCGAACTGGGAAGATGACCTGGGCGGCGAGTTTGCCCAGCGCAGCAAGGATAAGCTGTTCGACAATATGCAGAAGGAGATGTACGGCACCTTCGAGAACACCTTCATGATGTACTTGCCGCGCCTGTGCGAGCATTGCCTTAACCCGACGTGCGTGGCGTCCTGCCCGTCCGGCTCCGTGTACAAGCGCGAAGACGACGGCATCGTGCTGATCGACCAGGACAAGTGCCGCGGCTGGCGCATGTGCATCTCCGGTTGCCCGTACAAGAAGATTTACTACAACTGGTCGTCCGGCAAGGCGGAGAAGTGCACGTTCTGCTTCCCCCGCATCGAAGCGGGCCAGCCTACCGTGTGCTCGGAAACGTGCGTGGGCCGCATCCGCTACCTGGGCGTGCTGCTGTACGACGCCGACAAGATCGAGGCTGCCGCCTCGGTGCCGCAGGAGCAGGACCTGTACCAGGCGCAGCTCGACCTGTTCCTCGATCCGCACGACCCGGCCATCATCGCCGAGGCGCGCCGCCAGGGCATTCCCGACCTGTGGCTGGAAGCGGCCGTCAAGTCGCCCGTCTACAAGATGGCCGTCGAGTGGAAAGTGGCGTTCCCGCTGCATCCCGAGTACCGCACCTTGCCGATGGTGTGGTACGTGCCGCCTTTGTCGCCGATCCAGGCGGCCGCGGAATCGGGCAAGCTGGGCGTGAACGGCATGCTGCCGGATACGCAAAGCCTGCGCATTCCCGTGCAGTATCTGGCCAATCTGCTGACGGCCGGCGACCAGCAGCCCATCGTCACGGCGCTGGACCGCATGCTGGCCATGCGTGCCTACATGCGCAGCAAGACGGTGGACAAGGTGGAAAACCTCACGGTCCTGAAGCAGGTGGGCTTGAGCAAAGCGCAGGTGGAGGACATGTACCACATCATGGCCATCGCCAATTACGAAGACCGCTTCGTCATCCCCAGCAGCCACAAGGAAATGGCCGAGGACAGCTTCAACGAGAAGGGTTCGTGCGGTTTCAGCTTCGGCAACGGCTGCTCGGACGGCACCAGCGAACCGACCTTGTTCGGCAAGAAAAAACACGGTTCGGCAATCTTCATGCAGATGCCGAAGTCGCGCAAAACGGCGCCAGGCGCTTAAGGAGCTGATATGGAACACGCTATGCATCACTACCAAATCCTCTCGCGCCTGCTGCTGTATCCGGAGCCCGAGCTGATCGCCCACCTGCCGCAGCTCGATGCCGCGCTGGCGGCCGTGCCGGAACAGCACGCGCTGTTGCGGCCCTTGCTGGCGCACCTGGAAAGCAGCAGCCTGATCGACCTGCAGCAGCAGTACGTGGCCACGTTCGACCGCAACCCCTCGCACTCGCTGCATCTGTTCGAGCATATCCACGGCGAATCGCGCGACCGGGGCCAGGCCATGGTCGACCTGATGGAGGAATACAAGCGCCACGGCCTGCAAATGGTGGGCGACGACTTGCCCGACTTCGTGCCCCTGTTCCTGGAATTCCTGGGGCAGCTGGACGAGGCAGCTTCGGCGCCGCTGCTGGGCGACGCCGTCCACGTGCTGGCGCACATCGGCCGAAAGCTGACGGCCAACGGCAGCCCGTATGCGCCCGTCTTCACGGTGCTCGAACGCCTGAGCCCCGTGGCCGCGGAAATGCTGGCCGAACCGCCGGTGCGCGACATGGATGAAGCGCTGGAAACCTTCGGTCCCGGTGCGGACGGCGTCGAGCCGCTGCTGCGCCAAGGTCCAGGCCAAGTTCCGGGCGGCGTCCATCCCGTGCATTTTCACCCGCAGCCGCGGCGCGCTGCCTAATTGGCCGCTTGCGCCCGCATGAGGAGAGTACATCATGAGTAATTATCTGCATCAATTTGTGTATGGCATTTATCCATACATCGCGCTGGCCATCTTTTTCCTGGGTAGCCTGATCCGTTTCGACCGCGAGCAATACACGTGGAAGTCCGATTCCAGCCAGCTGCTGCACCGTGGCAGCCTGCGTCTCGGCAACATTCTGTTCCACATCGGCATCATCGGCCTGCTGTTCGGCCATGCGGCCGGCTTGCTGACCCCCGTCTGGGTATGGGATACCCTGGGCGTGTCGCACAGCCTGAAGCAGGGCGTGGCCATGGCGGCCGGCGGCGTGATGGGCGGCCTGTGCCTGGTCGGCATCCTGATCCTGCTGGTGCGCCGCTTCAGTAACGACCGGCTGCGCGCCGTCACCACGGCCGGCGACAAGCTGGTGATGCTGTGGATTCTGCTGACCTTGCTGCTGGGCCTGTCGTCGATCTTCGTCTCGGCTTCGCACATGGATGGCCACATGATGGTCTTGCTGATGAACTGGGCGCAGCACATCGTGACCTTCCGTGGTGACGCGGCCAGCTTCATAGTCGATGCGCCGCTGGTGTTCAAGCTGCACCTGTTCATGGGCATGTCGCTGTTCGTCATCTTCCCGTTCACCCGCCTGGTGCACGTGTGGAGCGGCTTTGGCGCCATCGGGTACCTGGGCCGCGCTTACCAACTGGTGCGCCGCCGCTAAAAAAACGCCATGAAAAATCTGCTGCGCGCAGCGATTTGCAGCCTCCGATGCTCGCTGTGCATCCGCACAGCTGCGCTTCTCAGCCGCAACTCATCCCCGCTCGCGACGATTTTTCAGGCTACTTATGGAAGGAAAGCAAGATGGGAATCTCCGTCAATGGCATCGATATCGACGATGCCGACATCGCGCAGGAACTGCCGCATCACGATGGTGCCGGCAACCCTTTGAAACAGGCCGTGCATGAACTGGTGCTGCGCCGGCTGCTGCTGGACGAAGCCGACCGCCTGGGCGTGCAGGGCGGCAGCGAGGATGACCGCATCGAAGCGCTGTTCGCGCAGGAAGTGCGCGTGCCGCCCGCCGACGACGCGGCTTGCCGCAGCTTTTATGCGCAGCGCCCGCAGCTGTTTTGCAGCGGGGCGCTGGTCGAGGCGCGCCACATCCTGTTCCAGGTGACGCCCGAGGCGCCTTTGGCACTGCTGCGCACGACGGCGCAAGCCGTGCTCGACGCCTTGAAACTGGCGCCCGAACGCTTTGGAGAACTGGCGGCGCAGTATTCGAACTGCCCGTCTGGCGCCCTGGGGGGGAATCTGGGCCAGCTGTCGCCGGGCCAGAGCGTGCCGGAGTTCGACGCGCTGCTGTTCCGCCTGGAAGCGGGTGCGCTGGCCGGCCATCTGCTGGAAACGCGCTTTGGCTACCACATCGTGCAAGTGCTGCGCCGGGTCGAAGGCCAGGCCATCGCCTACGAGGCCGTGCAGGCGCAGATCGCCGACCGCCTGTCGCGCGCCGCCTGGCAACGGGCCGTGCACCAGTATCTGCACTTGCTGGTGGGGCGCGCCGACATCGCCGGCATCGAGCTCGAAGGCGCGGCCAGCCCGCTGGTTCAGTAGGTAGAAATGCGTAGGCCGAAAGGCGTAGGCCGCTAGGCCTTCTGGGGCACAGCCAGATCGTGCCCCAGCCTTTACAATCAAGGAAGAAACAGGAGTAGCGTCATGGGGTGCGTCAAGTTGCAGGACCGTTTTGGCCGTTCGATCGATTATGTGCGGCTGTCCGTCACCGATCGCTGCGATTTGCGCTGCAGTTACTGCATGCCCAAGGGCTTTCGCGGTTTCGAGGAGCCGAAGGACTGGCTGACGTTCGACGAGATCGAGCGCCTGATGGGCATCTTCGTGCGTCTCGGCACGCGCCGGGTGCGCCTGACGGGCGGCGAACCGCTGTTGCGCCGTAATTTGCCGGAACTGGCGCAGCGGCTGACGGCATTGCCTGGTTTGCAGGACCTGTCGCTGTCGACGAATGCCACGCAATTGGGCAAGCACGCCGTGGCCTTGCGCGCGGCGGGCGTGGACCGCATCAATGTCAGCCTGGACTCTCTCGACCGTGCCTGCATGCAGGAGATCACGGGACGCGACAGCCTGCAACTGATTCTCGATGGCCTGATGGCGGGCAAGGCGGCCGGTTTCGACCCGATCAAGATCAATATGGTGGCCATGCGCGGCGTCAATGACGGCCAGATCGAGGCCATGGCGGCCTTCTGCATCGAGCAGCAGTTCATCCTGCGCCTGATCGAAGCCATGCCCATGGGCAGCACGGGCCGCAATGCCAGCTACATGCCGCTGGGCCCCGTGCGCGAAAGCCTGGCTGCGCGTTTCGGCCTGGTGCCGCAAGCGGCCGAACTGGGCGGCGGGCCGGCGCGTTACCTGGCGACAGCGGATGGGCTTTCCAGCATCGGTTTCATCACGCCCATGTCGCAGCATTTTTGCGCCAGTTGCAACCGCGTGCGCCTGTCCGTCGATGGTACCCTGTATTTGTGCCTGGGCCAGGAAGAGAAATTCGCCCTCGGCCCCATGCTGCGCGGCGGCGCCACGGATGCGCAGATCGAGGCGGCGATCCGCGCCGCCATCGAACTCAAGCCGCAGCAGCATGATTTCAATACGCAGCCGGATAAAATTATCCGCTTCATGGCGCAGACGGGTGGCTAGGATGGACACCTGGCCGAACCTACTGCGCGTCGCGCTTTGCGGCCGGCGATGCTCACCGTACTAGAGTACGGTTGCGCTTCTCGGCCACAAATCACTGCCGCTCGCTACGGTTTTGCCAGGTGTCGTGGCGCTTGGGGTGCGCTTGTTAAAGCAAAAGGATCTATGAAATTCAAGGCGATGTTTTCCTCCTGGCAGAAGCTGTCGACCAAGATCGTCGGCGCGCTGCTGCTCATGCTGGTGCTGGCCTTGAGTGCCATCGGCTGCACCCTGTTCCTCTCGTGGCAGCTCGAAGGCAGTTCGGCCGCCATCAACGAGACGGGCCGGCTGCGCATGCAGACCTACCGCCTGACCCTGCTGATCGCCAGCGACGCCCGCGTGCAGGCGCAGCAGCAGGCGCTGCTGATCGACGACACCTTGGCCAAGATCGGCCATGGCGACCCGCAGCGCCCCTTGTTCCTGCCCCCGAGCGCCACCATCAAGACGGAATTCGAGCGCATCGGCCTGGCCTGGCGCAGTTCCTTGCGTCCGGCCGCGCTGGCGGCCGATTCCAGCATCAAGGCACGCCAGTTCGAGCATGAAGCCGATGCCTTTGTCGGCCAGGTCGATCAACTGGTGCGCCTGATCGAGCACGATAGCGAGCAGCGCACCTTCTGGCTGCGCGCTTCGCAGATGGTGCTGCTGGCCATGGCCATCCTCGGCACGGTCAGCATGATCTACCTGATGTTCATGCTCATCATCGAGCCTGTCACGCGCCTGCGCCTGGGCATGCAGCGCATGAAGGAGCGCGATTTCAGCGTGCGCCTGGCCGTCGAAAGCAATGATGAATTCGGCCAGCTGGCCAGTGGTTTCAACCAGATGGCCGACCGCCTGCAGGCGCTGTACGGCAACCTGGAAGAGGGCGTGCGCAGCAAGACAGCGACCCTGGAATACCGCAACCGCGAACTGGCGCTGCTGTACGAAAGCGCGGCCTTTTTGCAGCGCCCGCAGCCGCTGGAAGATATCTGCGGCGGCTTCATGCAGCGCATCGTCGATTATTTCGAGGCCGATGGCTCCACCGTGCGCGTGCTCGACGCCGAGCGCGGCAACCTGCACATGGTGGTGCACACGGGCCTGTCCGAGGAACTGGTGGCGTCGGAACACTGCCTGAAGGTGGGCGACTGCCTGTGCGGCACGGCCGTCGAGATGAAGGTGGCGAAGGTGCACGACATGCGCCGCATCGACCGCGCGCATGAACTGAAATGCCACCGCGAGGGCTTTGCCACCGTGTCCGTCTTCCACATCCACGCCCACGAACAGCACCTGGGCTTCTTCAACCTGCATTTCCGCCATGCGCGCGTGTTTTCCGCACGTGAACTGGCCTTGCTGGAAACCCTGGGCCAGTTGCTGGGCATCGCCCTGGAAAACCTGCGCCTGGCCGCGCGCGAACGCGAAATGGCCATCTCCGAAGAGCGCAACCTGGTGGCGCAAGGACTGCATGACAGCATCGCGCAAAGCCTCAATTTCCTCAACCTGCAGGTGCAGATGCTTGACGACTCCGTGCGCAACGCGCGTTTCGAGGAAGTGGCCGGTATCGTGCCGGCCCTGCATGCCGGCGTGAAGGAGAGCTACGAAGACGTGCGCGAGCTGCTGGCGAATTTCCGCAGCCGCCTGATGGAAGACGACTTGATCGGCTCTCTGCGCGCGGCGCTGGAAAAATTCCGCCGCCAGACGGGCATCGCCGCCGACCTGCTGGCCGATGTCGATGGCGCGCCGTTCCCCCGCGAACAGCAATTGCAGCTATTATTCATCGTGCAGGAAGCGTTGTCGAACATCCGCAAGCACGCGCAGGCGAGCCACGTCGAAGTGCGCCTGGCCGATGACCAGGACTTCACCTTGACGATCAGCGACAACGGCGTGGGCTTCGATGCCGCCACCGTCCTGGAAAAAGGCGACAGCCATGTCGGCATCCACATCATGCGCGAACGCGCGCAGCGCATCGAGGCCACGTTCGACGTGCATGCCTGCCCTGGCGGCGGCACCACCGTCGAACTGCATTTGTCGCGCGAGCAGCGGCGCGCCGCCTAAGTAACTATCTGAAAGTAAAAAATGGAGACACCCGATAAGCCGATCACCGTCATGCTGGTGGACGACCACGCGCTGTTCCGCAGCGGCATACGCTCGCTGCTGCAGCGCCATACCGATTTTTCCGTGGTGGGCGAGGCGGCCGATGGCGTGGAAGGCATCAAGCGCGCCATCCAGCTGCAGCCCGATGTGGTGCTGCTGGACCTGAACATGGCCGGCATGTCGGGCGTGGAAGCGCTGCAGCTGATGCAGCACGACTGCCCCGACACGGCCATTGTCATGCTCACCGTGTCCGAAGACGCCGACGACCTGGCCACGGCCCTGCGCGCGGGCGCCTGCGGCTATCTGATCAAGAATATCGACGCCGACTACCTGGTGCGCGCCATCCGCCGCGCGGCCGCCGGCGAGGTTGTCATCGCCGAAGCCATGACGGGCAAGCTGGTGGCGCAGCTGCAGGCAGGCACGCGGCGCGAGGAACCGGTGTCGGAACTCGACAAGCTGACGCCGCGCGAAAAGGAGATCATCGACTGCCTGTCGCGCGGCGAGAGCAACAAGGGCATCGCCCGCACCCTGGACCTGGCGGAAAGCACGGTCAAGATCCACGTGCAGAACGTGCTGAAGAAACTGAATTTGAACAGCCGCGTGCAGGCTGCCGTGTATGCGGTGGAGCACCGGCAGGGCAAGTAGCCCGAGATAGCTGGGGTCTGACCCGCCTGGTCAGACCCCATGCCCGCCTGGTCAGACCCCATGCCCGCCTGGTCAGACCCCATGGCCGTCGCCACGTAGTGGTCTAGTCCTTTTTGCCTATGCCTGGCTTTGCGCATTTAAAGTAGTATATTGAATATATCTTTAAATGCGAGCACATCATGGCCCTTATCCCCATCAGCGAAGCCACCCGTCCCGAGCACAGCAAACGTGCCGCCCCCTGGCATGCGGCACATCCCGTCTGGCAGCTGGGCTTCCGCCCGTTCTACCTGCTGGCCGCGCTGTTCGCGGCCGTCAGCATTCCGCTGTGGCTGGCCAGCTACCTAGGCTTGCTGCCGGACGGCCTGCAAGCGGGGCTGGGCTGGCACATGCATGAGATGGTCTTCGGCTTCGCCGTGGCCGTCGTCGTGGGCTTTTTATACACGGCGGGGCGCAACTGGACGGGCTTGCCCACGCCGCACGGCGCGCCGCTGATGGCGCTGGCGGCACTGTGGCTGGCGGGACGCATCGCCATGCTGTGCGGGCCCGGCCTCGTGGCGGCGCTGCTGGACTGGCTGTTCCTGCCGCTGGCCGCCTGGCCCTTGTACCGCGTGCTGCGCCGCTCGGGCAATACGCGCAACCTGTTCCTTGTCGGCTTGCTGGCGTTGCTGGCGCTGGCCAATGGCCTGTACCACGCGGCCGTGCTGGACTGGCTGCCACTGTCGCTGTTCATCCCCGTGCAGGCGGCCATTTTGATCATCGTGCTGATCGAATCGGTGCTCGGCGCCAGGGTCATTCCCATGTTTACGCGCAATGGCGCGCCGGGCAGCACGCCCGTGGCCAGCCCGCGGCGGGCCTTGATCGCCGTGGCCTGCATGGCGGCGGCCGGCATCGCCTGGCTGGCGGGCGCGCCAGGATGGCTCACGGCGCCGCTGGCGCTGGCGGCGAGCGCGCTGTCGCTGGCCAACCTGCTGGCCTGGCAGCCGCAGCGCACCTGGCGCGTGCCGCTGCTGTGGATACTGCACCTGTCGTATGCGTGGATAGGCATCGGCTTCGCGCTGCTGGCGCTGGCCAGCCTGGGCGCGCTGCCGGCCAGCGCCGCGTTTCACGCGCTGACGGTGGGCTCGATGGCGGGCCTGATCATCGGCATGATGACGCGCACCACCCTGGGCCACACGGGACGGCCGCTCAAGGCGGGCAGGGCGGAGGCGTGGATGTACTGGCTGATACAGCTCGGTGCGCTGGCGCGCCTGCTGGCGGCAGTGGGATCCGCAGAGCTGCACCTGCCTCTGCTGCTGGCGGCGGGGCTGTGCTGGTCGCTGGCATTCGCCCTGTTTGTGCTGGTGTATGCGCCCTGGCTATGGCGGCCCCGTGTCGATGGACGCGAAGGCTGACGCTGCGTCAGAACGGCGTCAGGCCAGCAGCCTCTTGATGTCGGGTACCCAGTATGACAGCGATTCACCGACGAAGAAGATCAGCATGCCCAGCATAAAGGCTTTCAGCAGCAGGTCGCGGTAGCAGATCATCGTCGCCTCCATTATCCGATTGCTTTAAACACACGGCTTATTCGAACATCGCTTGCCGATGCTCGGCGCATCGGCCTTCAGGCCGGCGCGCCCTGGTATTCAGTCATGCTGCGCCGCACTTCCGTTTCCACTTCGGCCAGCAGCAGCGCCGTCTCGTCGAACCAGCCAGGTTCGGGCCGGTGCTGCTGGCGCGCCAGCGCTTCCAGCGCGGCCAGGCGCCTGACCAGCGCCGTGGCGCCCAGCAGCGCCACGCTGCCGCGCAAGCCATGGCTGGCGTGCAGCATGGCTTGTGGCGTGCCGTTGCGGATGGCCAGCTCCAGCTGCGTCGCCTGGGCCGGCGCCGTGTCCAGATAGGTCTGGCACAGTGAGCGGAACAGGGGCAGGTCGTGGCAGGCGGCGTGCAGCAGCAGGGCGGGGTCGATGTGGCGGCAGGTTTGCATCGGTAGCCCCGGGCGCAGGAGGTCAGGTGCCGAAGCCGCGCCGCGCATGGCTGGCGCAGCAGGCGCGCAGGTAGCCGTGCAATTCGTCGTAATTGACGGGTTTGGCGAAGAACACCACGCCTGGCGGTACGCCGCCCCTGTCTTCCAGCGCTTCCGGCGGCAAGCTCGACAGCATGGCGATATGCATGTCCGCCAGCAGCGGGTCTGCCAGGATGGTGCGTATCACTTCGTAGCCGTCGATGCCGTCCATGATGATGTCGCTCAAAAGGATGTCGGGTTGGTCGCGGGCGATTTCCATCAGCGCCTGGTAGCCGTTCTCGCAAAAGCGCACGCTGGCGGGCAAACCCCAGGACGCGAGCTGCCGCTGATACAGGGCCCGTTCCATGGGATTATCCTCGATCACGAGGATCGAGGGCGGGGAAGCGTCGCCAGGCGGCCTTGACGGGCGTGGCGCGCGTCCTTCCTGACTATGTTGTGCGTAGCCACTCTTGTACGCATGCACGGCGGCGAGGGGAATGCGCCGGTGGCCGCCCCGCGTCTTCCATGCTTCGATGACCCCCGCTTCCACCAGCTGCTGCACGGACGTGACGGAAATGCCGAGGAGCTCGGCAGCTTGTTGCGTGGTACAGACGTCAGCTGCTTGCATGGCGGGGGCCGGGATGGATGAGGATGTGGCCATCATACGCAGGCGATGCGTGAAAATCAAATTTGCCAAATCTCATGAATTATCGTCAGCGCTGGCTTTCCGTGTCGCGCCGGCGGTCTTCGTACAGCTGCGGCTGCTGCAACTGTGTTACCGCGCTTGACAGCACTTCCAGCGCCATCAGCAAGTCCGCATGCAGGCGCCGCTGTGCTTCGATGTCGTTGTTGAAACTGGCATGCACGGCGGCGCCGGACAGCTGCCGCAGCTGCACCAGCCCGAGCGCCGTGCTGGTGTCGAAGATTTCCTGTTCCAGTACCCGGGCCGATGCCATGCGGGCATAGCGCAGGGCATGCGCGATGCCTGCCAGGCGGTCGCGCGTCTCGGCCACGAAGAGTGCCAGGATCTCGCCCTGCACCAGCCGGTCTTCGCCAAACATCGCATCGAGCCGCGCCTGCTGGAACGGGGGCGTGCGGCGCTCCCTGGGCGCTGGCGCCGCCGCGTGTCCGGCCGCCGCGAGCGGCGCGCTGTGCGCCTGCAGCAGGGCAGGCAGGCTGCCCTGGCCCGCGCTGCCTGCCAGCGTGGCGCCAGCATGGCGGTGCCATCTGGGACGCCGCCACAGCAGTGCGGCCAGCAGCAGGAACAGGCCGGCCAACGCCAGCCCCGGCCTTACCAGGGTCATGCCGTCGCTGCGGGCCAGCAGATAGGTGTAGATGAAGGCGCTCATGACAGTGCCTGCCGGAGGGATGCGCAAGGGGAGAGGGCGTGCCGCATGGTGGAACTCCTGTTGAATACGTCCGGCTGCGTCGCGTTGCAGCGAATTAAACGTTTTTCACAAAAATCACGATTAATTCATTTTAAGGCAATATTCATTTTATTTGAGAAATTTATTTTTCTTGTGGCCAAGCTCAGCCGTAACCGGTGACTGGCGCTGTGTGACAAAAAGCAACGCCACGTCATGAGTGCGTTCTGGCGTGTGCCACGCTTTGTTAATTAGTGAAAAAATGGAATCTCATTGATCGCCATCAATACGATGCGCGGGTGCGCATCGCCGAATGACAACGCCTAGTAAAGGAGCATCATGAGTGCCTCTCCCCGGCCTGGACCCTTGCTCACCCTCACCGCAGTCATCTTCATCTTGCTTGGCCTGGCGCTTGCCGGCGGCGGCGCCTGGCTCGTCAGCCTTGACGGCTCCTGGTATTACCTCGTGGCCGGTATCGGCATGATAGTTGCCGGTGCGCTCGTGTGGAAAAGACGGCGCAGCGCCCAGCCTTTTCTTGCGCTATTGCTGTTCGCCACCCTGATCTGGTCCGTGATCGAAGTGAAGTTCGACTGGTGGCAACTGCTGCCGCGCCTCGATATCTGGTTCGCCGCCGCCGTCTGGCTGCTGCTGCCCTTCATCGACCGACGTCTCGAGCCGGCCCTGTCACCTGGCGCGAAACCGCGCGACGCCGGCAAGAGCGCGCTGCTGGCCGCCGTCGTGGTGACTGCCGCCGTCGGCGTGTTTTCCCTGTTCCAGGATTACTACACCCTGCACGGCGAAGTGCCAGCTGAAAACATGGCGGCCACGCCCGAAGGCGACTACGCGCCCGGCGTGGCGCCCAATGACTGGGCCGCGTATGGCCGCTCCGGCTATGGCGACCGCTACGCGCCGGCGGCGCAGATCACGCCGGCCAATGCCTCGCAGCTGAAACAGGCCTGGGTGTATAACACGGGCGACTTCAAGGGGCCGAACGACCCGGGCGAGATCGCCAACGAAGTCACGCCGCTGAAAGTAAACGGCATGCTGTACCTGTGCACGCCGCATAACATCGTCATCGCGCTGGACCCGGACACGGGCAAGGAAATCTGGCGCCACGATCCGAAGATCAACCGCGACGCCTCCAGTTACCAGCACATGATCTGCCGTGGCGTGGCTTACTGGGACGTGAACGCGGGCCGCGCCAAGGACAATCCGGCGCCTGAAGCGGCAAGCATGGAATGCCCGCGCCGCATCTTCGCCCCCACCATGGACGCCACCCTGATCGCCGTCAACGCCGATACGGGCGAGGCCTGCAAAAGCTTTGGCGAAAATGGCGTGATCGGCCTGTACCACGGCATGGGCATGAAGAAGCGGGGCTTTTTGATGCCGACCTCGCCGCCGGCCGTGGCGCAGAACGTGGTGGTGATGGCCGCCAGCGTCACCGATAACTTTTCCACCGAAGAGCCGTCCGGCGTGATCCGCGGCTACGATCCCGTGACGGGCAAGCTGATGTGGAACTGGGATGCCTCGAACCCGGACGACACGGCGCCGATCGCCGACGGCAAGACGTATACCAACAACTCGCCGAACTCCTGGGGCGTGTCCAGCGTGGATGAGAAGCTGGGCATGGTGTACGTGCCGATGGGCAACGAAACGCCCGATACCTGGGGCGGCAACCGCAACCCCTCTGGCGAAAAATACAATAGCGCCATCGTCGCGCTGGACCTGGCGACGGGCAAGGTGCGCTGGGTCTACCAGACCGTGCACCACGACATCTGGGACATGGATATCGGCGGCCAGCCCACCCTGGTGGATATCGACACGCCGAAAGGCAAGGTGCCATCCGTCGTGGCCACCACCAAGCGGGGCGACATCTATGTGATCGACCGGCGCGACGGCAGCCTGGTGGTGCCGGCGCCGGAAAAACCCGTGCCGACCGCCAACGCCGCGCCTGGCGACACGCTGTCGCCCACGCAGCCGTTCTCGGCATTGACCTTCCTGCCCGAGAAAAACATCAGCGAAACGGACATGTGGGGCACCACGCCGTTCGACCAGCTGGCATGCCGCATCATCTTCCGCCAGCACCGCTACGAAGGCCCGTTCACGCCGCAAACCGTGGCCGAAGGCAAGATCAAGGGCGCCATCATTTCGCCCGGCCCGCTGGGCATCTTCGAGTGGGGCGGGGCGGCCGTCGATCCGGGCCGCCAGTTGCTGCTGGTCAATCCCGACTACATGGGCTTCCTGGAACGCCTGGTGCCGCGCGCGCAAGCCAATGCGCCGGGCGGCACGGGGTCGGAAATGGGTTTGCAGCCGCAGACGGGCGTGCCGTTCGCCGTGGAAATCAAACCCTTCCTGTCGCCGCTGGGCTTCCCTTGCCAGGCGCCGCCGTGGGGTTATATCGCCGCCGTCGACCTGCGCACCATGAAGAAAGTATGGATGCACAAGAATGGCACCACGCGCGACAGCGCCCCCGTGCCGATCGCCCTGCCGCTGGGCGTGCCCAGCCTGGGCGGCATCAGCACTACGGGCGGCGGCGTGGCATTTCTGAGCAGCACGCTCGACTACTACATCCGCGGCTACGACGTGCGCAATGGCAAGACCGTGTGGAAAGCCCGCCTGCCAGCCGGCGGCCAGGCCACGCCGATGAGCTATGTCTCCGACAAGACGGGCAAGCAATATGTCGTCGTTATGGCTGGCGGCCATGGATCGCTGGGCACGAAGATGGGCGATAGCCTGGTGGCGTTTGCCTTGCCGGATGCGGTGGTGAAGGAGGGGGCGAAGACGAAATAGCGATGCAGGAGGGGCGGCAGCATGATGCTGATGCTGCCGCCAGTGCCGGAAGTGGTCCAGCTGGAGGAGAAAGCCTTGAACGGCGCTGGCTTGTCAGGCTTCGTTGCCGGCAGTCGCGTGGCGTCGCTCGGCGTAGTCTTTCAGTGATTGCATGGTCCGGGGAAGCCCCTCTCTGACCTGCTTTGCCACGCCTGGCCCGAACAGAAACGCTAGGGGGCCGGTAAACCACACGCGGTGCAGGACGTCCGAACCGCCATCGACGGCAGAGACGGTATGCTCGAAGTGCAGGCGAAACAAGGGGATGTAGCCTTCGACGGTGAACGAGCGGCCCGCTGAGCGTTCCGTGACCACCATGGGAATGCCCAGTCCCTTGCTGGGAACGATGCGGCCCTTGCTACCGACACTGAATGGCCCGTCGAGCCGGGCTTGTTTCGTATCCGGGTCCCAGCGGTGCCATTGGTCGACCTCGCTCCAGATCTGGTCGATGAGCATGGGCGGGACGGGGATGTATATGCGTTCTTCGATTTGCATGAGGGGCTGCGTCTCCTTGTCATTGTTGTCAACGTCATCAAGCTTGTGCCAGGCGCCGCACAGCGCCTGGACACATTATCCGCCCGGAATGGCACGGCCGCACATATGCTACGGCAATGTCCGTTTCAATGCCCGTTTCAATGCCCGTTTCAATACCCGTTTACTTCGCCGCCAAGCCCAGCTTCAGTCCCACCAGCTTGCCTGGCGCAGCCTCCGTCTTTTCCGGCGCGCCGGCGCTGACACGTGTGGCTGGCGTGCCATCCTGCTGCAGGGCCGCCAGGATGGCCGCGCTGCGCTGCGTGCCCAGCTTGTTCAAGGCATCGGCAGGCAGCGGCTGCTTGGCTTCCAGCTGCTCGCGCAAGCCGTTGTAGAACGCGCCCGTGTCGGCCACCTGCGGCTCGCCTTCGATCAGCTTGCCCAGACGTTGCAAGACGGGGATCTTGGCCGCCGTCGCCGGCGTGGCAGCGTCCGCCGAGGCTGCTGACGCCGCCCCTGGCACAGCCGCCTCCGCCGCCTTTTTCTGCTTGTCCAGCTCCGCCTTGCCGAAGCGTTCCGCGTACAGCTCGCGCAGGGCGCCGCGCACCTTGCGCTCGCCCAGGTTCAGCGGCCCCGGCTCTTCGCCAGCCTCCAGCTTGATGCCGGCCTTGGCGGCGACGGCGCGGCGCACGGCCTGGGCGCGCAGGGCGGCCGCATCCGTGTCGCTGTACTGGCCCGGCACGGCCAGCTTCAGCTGTTCGCGCTTGGCGAGGATCTGCGCCACCTGCTTGAGCTTTTCCCGCTCGGGCGGCAGCAGCACGGCGCTGCCCGGATCGAAGTCGATGGATTCAAGCTTGTCGGCGCTGATGCCCAGCAAGTTGCCCAGCGCGCGGAACGGCGCCGTGACGATTTTCGTCAGCACGTTGCCCACGGCTTTCCAGATCAGCGCGCCATAGCTGAATTGCGGGTCGTTCATGTCGCCCGACACGGGCAAGCCCAGGTCGATGCGCCCGTCGCTATCCTTGAGGATGGCCAGCGCCAGTTCCAACGGCAGCTTCAGGGCGTCCGGGCTGTCGATGCGCTCGCCCAGGGTCAGCTTGTCGAGCACGATCTGGTTGGTGCCGTCGAGCTGGCGGTTGCGCACCTTGTATTGCAAATCCAGCGAAATCTTGCCTTCGGCCACCTTGTAGCCGGCGAATTTCATCGTGTACGGCGAGGCGGACACCATGTCGACGTTCTTGAAGACCACGTTCAAGTCCGTATTGTCGGTGGGGGCGAAGGGATTGAGCTGGCCGCGCACGCGGGCCAGGCCGAATTCGTCGATGCGGCCGTCCAGTTCGATCTGGCTGCGCGCATCGCGTTTCGTCGACAGGCCCGTGACGACGCCATTGAGTTCATAAATCTTGGCGGCGAACTGGGGCCTCAGGCTGAGGTCGGCGAAGTCCAGCTTGGCGTTTTGCAGGCGCACGCGGCGCACGCGCACGGGGAAGGCGGCGTCAGCGGCCGGCGTTGCGGTGGCCGGCGTGGCGGTGGCCACGGGAGCGGCAGCGGCGGCAGGCAATGCAGCGGGCTGCGCCGGTTCCGGCGCTTTCACCAGCAGGCGCTGCGCGTTCAGGCTGCGGTCGTTTTCAATGATCAGCTGGGCGTTCGGTTCCACCACGCGCAGTTCCGGGATGTCGACAAAGTCCGGGCCAACGCTGGCCGTCAGTTTGTCGGCGCGCACGCTTTTCCATGAGGCAAAACGCTTGCCATCCGTTTCGTTGAGCACGAGGCCCGCGATATCCACGCCGCCCACATAGCGCACTTTCGGTGCTTTCGGCGCACCGCCGCCCGTCGTCAGGCGGCCGCTGCCGGACAGGCTGCCGCCCGCCAGCTTGAGTTTCACGTGCTGTGCCAGCAGCGGTTGCACGGGCGCCAGCGTCAGCTGTTTCAGATTCAGCTGCGCATCGACGGCGCCCGTACCCGGCACGAATTTGCCATTCGCCGTGAGCAAGCCACCTTCGCGCAGGCCCACGCCCAGCTCGAACGGCAGCGCCTGCGTCATGTCGTTGCTGACGTTGTGCAGGGACAGGCGGGCATCCTGCAGATTGCCTTTAATTCCCGTGCCCGCATCGTCGAAGCGGGCGCCGAACTTGTTCAGCTCCACCTTGTCTACCTTGGTGGACCAGGGCGCGGAGGGCGCATCCTTGGCAGGGTCGGCTTTGCCGGAGGCAAACACGGGCAGCTTTTGCGCAATCGCAAATTCCCCCTGGCGGTTGCGCGCCAGGTCGATCTGCGCGCCGCTGGCCGTCACGGCGCCCAGGTGCACGCTGCGCGCGGCCAGGTCGATCTTGCCTTCCGTAAAACCCAGTTGCGCCAGCTTGAATGGCGTTTGCGCGCCCCGTCGCATGGCCAGATCGGCCAGGGCAAAGCTGGCGTTGTCGACCAGCACGCTGTTTCCTGCCTGACCTTGCTGCAAGCCCAGTTGCAGCTGCAGTTGCAACTGTTTCGCGCTCAATTGCAGGGCGGGCGAGACGGTTTCATCGATGGCCGAGACGTCCACCTTGGCCAGCACCAGCTGCTTCAAGTCGACCTTCCACCTGCCTGGCTTGGCTGGTGCGGCGGGGGTGGCCGGAGCGGCGGCGGCTGCGGGATTACCCGGCAGCATCAGGTTCGCCACGTCGATCTCGCCCTTGCTGTCGCGACGCACGGCCAGCTTGCCGCCGTACAGATTGATTTTATCTACCGTGACGCTCTGGCGCGCCAGGTCGGCGTTGACGCCGGCGACGCCCAGGGTATCGAGCGAGGTAAAAGCGTCGCCTTTGCCGTCGCGCACCAGCGACAGGCCGCGCAAGGCCAGGCCCGCGCCTTTCAGGCTCGCTTCCAGCTTGCCGTCCGCATAGGAAAAAGCATAGGGCAGGCGCGCCGACAGCTTGCCGCTCGTCACTTCGGCGCGCGTGTAGGCTTTCAGGTAGGCGGCCAGGCCGGGCAGGGAAGCGTCGTTCAGTATCAGTTCGCCTTCGCCCCGGATGGGGGTGAGCGACGCCGTGCCGCGCCAGTGCAGCTTGCCGCCGCGCGCCGCGTCGGCGCTGAGGCTATAGCTGCCATTGGCGTCGGGCAGGGTCGAGATATTGTCGAGCGTGAAATTGATCGGCGTAAAATTGTCCGCATAGCCGGCCTTCTGGTCTTGCCAGTCGACTTTGCCTTGTTCCAGTGCAAAGTGGCCAATGATCAGGCGCGGCATGCCGCCTTCGCTCTTTTCCGGGTGCTTGCGCTGCCAGGTGGCCAGCACTTCAGCCAGGTTGAACTTGCCGTCCGGCGTGACGGTCAGCTGCGCCTGGGGCGCCGTGATGCGGATTTCCGCCAGGCTCCAGGCGCGGCGCACGATGGATTTCCATTCCAGCTGCACGGCCAGGGCGCCGATGAACAGCAGCGGTGCGCCGCCCTTGCCATCGGCGCTGGCCGCTTCCTTGAAAGCAATCTTGTCCGCTTCCAGGCGCAGGGTAAACGGGTTGAAACGCACGTCGGCGATGCTGGCCTGGCGCGCGAGTTCCTTCTCGGCAAATTTTGGCAACTGGTTTTTGATGACGTAGGGCACCAGCCAGAAGCCGGCCGCGCTGTAGGCGGCCAGGACGCAGCCTGTGCCGACGGCCCAGCGCTGCCAGCGTTTCCAGCGAAATGATTTCGTCTGCACGCTTTTCTTGTCGATTGTGTTCACGAACTTACCTTTTGATCTTGTTAGGCGGCGCGTCGTGCGCGCCGTGACTGTCAGTATGCCTCTTTGCGGGCTCGTCTGCAAAATCCAAACGTGTTCAAGTGATAACAGGCGCCGGAGGAGGCTTGTTTCTTCTATAAAACTCACACAAACTCACTCTTGCTTGATAATGATTCTCATTATCGGTATCATGTCCGCTAACCGTAAGTTCTCATTCGCAACTTTTTCTCATTGAAAGCCGATTTCATGCCTGCCGTAACTCCTCGCCTCCGCTTGCTTCCCGTCGCCGCCGCCCTCTCGCTGGCCTTCGCTTCCCACGCCGCGCTGGCGGCCAATGCAGCCAGCGGCCAGGACGAGCTGACGGCTGGCGACGAGAAAGTCATGCAGGCCGTGCAGGTGACGGGGGCGCGCGCGCAAGGCCTGGTACCGCTCACCACCGAGGCGGGCAGTTTCCGTGGCGCCAACATCATGGATGTGCCATCGACCGTCAACGTCATTACGCGCGAATTGCTGGAGCAGCAAGCCGTCTCCGGCCTGTACGACGCCGTGCGCAATACGGCCGGCGTGACGCGCCAGCAGAACGGCGGCGAAACCTGGGATCAATTGGTGATACGCGGCATCGCCGTGGAAAACCGCACGAATTACCGCCTCAACGGTTCCATGCCCATCATGAACTTCTCGCAAGTGCCCATGGAAAACAAGGAGCGGGTGGAAGTGCTGAAGGGCGCCTCGGCCCTGTACTACGGTTTTACTTCGCCGGCCGGCGTGGTCAACTTCGTTACCAAGCGGGCCGGCAGCCGGCCCGTCACCAGCATGGGCTTGAGCCTCGATGACCGTGGCAGTGCCGTGGCGAATATCGATGTCGGCCGCCGCTTTGGCGCGCAGCAGGAATTCGGCGTGCGCGTGAACGCGGCCGGCGGCACCCTGGGTTCCTACCTGGATAATGTCGGCAATGGCAACCGCCGCTTCATTGCCACGGCGCTGGACTGGCGCGTGACCAGCAAACTGCTGCTGAAAGCGGACCTGGAATATGACCGCCGCAGGGTGACGGAGCAGGCGGGCGTGGCCCTGCCCACGGCCGTGAAAGGCGTGATCACCTTGCCGCGCGCCGTCGATCCGCGCAACTTGATCGGCCCGGACTGGTCCAACTTCGAAACGCAGACAAAAAACGCGCAGTTGCGCGCTGATTACGCCATCGCCGATGGCTGGGCCTTGACGGTCGAGGCGGGCCACTCGGAAACGGCGCGCGACCGCCGCCTGGCCATCTTCCGCTTGAACAACGCGGCCGCCGTGCAGACGGGCGCGGGCCGCATCACGGGCAATATCCAGCACAGCGTGACGGCCTCGGACTTGCTGCGCGCGGAACTGGCCGGCAATTTCAACACGGGGTTCATCGCCCATGAACTGACCCTGGGCGCCTCGCGCACGGACAAGTCGCAAGATCCGATTTACCAGAGCAATTACACGATCGCCTCGCAGAACCTGTACCAGCCCGTGCCCGTGACGAATGTTGTGTTCGGCCCCAAGCCGGCCACGCCGACGACGGCCGCCCTCGACACGCGCGACACTGGCCTGTACGCGCTTGACCGCATGGTCTTCAGCCCGCAATGGCAAAGCGTCATCGGCGTGCGCCGCAGCAGCTATCAAAGCGACCAGGGCGCCAGCCACTATGACGTCAGCAAGACCACGCCGATGGCCTCGCTGATCTACAAGGCCACGCCCGAGCTCTCGTTCTACGCATCCACGGCGCGCGGGCTGGAAGAGGGTGAAACGGGCCCGACGGGCACCGCCAACCAAGGCGTCAAGATGGCGCCCGGCGTGAGTCAACAAAAGGAGCTGGGCGCGCGCTGGCTGAGCCCTGGCGGCACCTTGCTGTCGGCGGCCCTGTTCGACATCACGCGCCCCGGCTATTACACGAATGCCAGCAATGTCTTCACCTCGGATGGCGAACAGCGCTACCGTGGCCTGGAACTGTCGACCCAGGGCAAGCTGACGCGCCAGCTGTCGTGGCAGACGTCGGCCCAGCTGCTCGATCCCAAGTTTGCCAACATCAATGCCGACTACAACGGCAAGGCGCCGGAAAACGCCTCCAAGCGCACGGCCAGCGCCTTCCTCGCCTACGCGTTTGACGGCGTGCCGGGCCTGTCCGTCAACGGCGGCGCGTATTACTACAGCGCCCGTCCCGTCAACGATTTGAACCAGGCTTTCCTGGGCGGCGTGACCTTGTTCAGCGCTGGCGCCCGCTATGCGAGCCGGGTGATGGACAAGGCAGTTGTCTGGCAGCTCAACGTGGAAAACGCGGCGGACAAGCGCTACTGGGCCGGCGCCGGCACGCGCCTGGCGTCGGGCGCGCCGCGCGCCATCAAGCTGTCAATGAAGGTCGATCTGTAGCCATACCTGCACGACGGCTTGATCTGCGGCCTTGGCCCAGGGGCAGGGCGGCCGTTATAATGGCGGCATGTTTATCAGCCAAGGCCGCGCCGTCATCGCCCTGTGGATCGCGTGTCTCGCCATCCTCATGGCCGCGCTCGCCCCAACCCTGTCGCGCGCCTTCACTGTCGCCAGCGGCAAGGCCGTGCCCAGCTTCGAGATCTGCTCGGTGGCGGGCGGCATGAACATGTTGCCCGCGACGCTCTCCAAGCAGGCGCCCGATCCTTCCAAGGGCGGCATGCGCATGGGCGACTGCCCGTGCTGCAGCATGCATGCGGCCACCCTGGACATTATCCCCGCCACCCTGGTGCTTGCATCCGGTGAACTGATCACGGGCTTGCTGCCCCTGCTGTTTTACCAGTCGCCCACTCCCTTGTTCGCCTGGACGCCCGTCCAGCCGCGCGGGCCGCCTGCCGCTTTCTGATCCTGGTTTTTCCGTGAACGTCCATCGCCCAGCCGCATCGTGCTGCGCTGTGGCCGTTCGTCTTGCCTATCTGACAGAAAGCAGCACCATGAAACATTTTCCATTACTTATTTCCTTCGCCATCGCCATGCCCGCCCTGGGCCAGGCGCGCACTGAAGCGGTTTTACCCGAAATGAAAGTCATCGTCACGGGCGTCAAGGACGGCTACCGTCCCGCCGCCGACACGGCGCTGATGCTCTCCAGCACGCCCGGCTACAGCGTGGCAGCCGGTGGCGGCGTGTCCGGCTTGCCAGTGATTAATGGCTTTGCCGATGACCGCATCAAGATTCGCATCGACGGCATGGAACTGACGTCCGCCTGCGCCAACCACATGAATGCGCCCTTGTCGTATATCGATCCGCAGCAGGTGCAGCGCATCCGCCTGATCGCGGGCGTGACCCCCGTCAGCGCCGGCGGCGACAGCATCGCCGGCACCATCGAAGTGCAGTCCAACGCGCCCGTGTTCGCGCAGAGCGGCGCGCCGCTGCTGACGCAAGGCAGCTTCGCCGTCTCGGGGCGCAGCGTCAACAACAGCGTGGCGACCAGCCTCAACGTCTCGGCAGCCAGCGACGTGCTCAGCATCGGCTACAGCGGCGCCACCACGCGCGGCCACAGCTATGAAGATGGGCGCGGCAACAAAGTGCTGGCCAGCATGTACGAAAGCATCAATCAGTCCATGGTGCTGGCGGCCAAGGGCGATGGCCAGCAGCTGATCCTGCGCGCCGGCGTGCAGCATATCCCTTACCAGGGTTTTCCCAACCAGTACATGGACATGACGGATAACCATGGCCAGTTCGCCAATCTGGCTTACCAGGGCACATTTGCCTGGGGCGTACTCGACGGGCGCGCCTACTGGCAGCGGACGGACCACGAAATGGGCTTCTTCACGCCCGAGCGCAAGGGCACGATGCCGATGATCACGCACGGGCGCAACACGGGCTATGCGCTGATGGCAAGCTTGCCGACGGCGGCGGGCGAGTTGCGCCTGGGCCAGGAGTGGCATGGCTTCCGCCTCGACGACTACTGGCCGGCCGTGCCCGGTTCCATGATGATGGGGCCGCGCACCTATCTGAACATCAATGACGGCAAGCGGGACCGAACGGTGCTGTTTGGCGAGCTGGAAACGCGCCATGACGCGCGCTGGACAAGCGTGCTGGGCCTGCGTGGCGAATCCGTGCGCATGGACTCGGGCGAGGTGCAATCGTATGGCACCAACATGATGAACATGCCGGACGTGATGGCCGCCCGGGCCTTCAATGCGCGCAGCCGCAGCCAGCGCGACACGAACATCGATGCATCGGCGCAAGCGACCTTCACGCCTGACGCGGCCAGCAGCTACGAGTTCGCGCTGGCGCGCAAGGTGCGCTCGCCGAATGTGTACGAGCGCTACTCGTGGGGCCGCGGTTCGATGGCCATGACCATGACCAACTGGTTTGGCGACGGCAATGGCTATGTGGGCAATATCGACCTGAAGCCGGAGACGGCTTACACGGCGGCATTGACGGCCGACTGGCACGGCGGCGGCGAGGAGGGCTGGTTCCTGCGCGTCAACCCGTATTTCAGCAAGGTCGACAATTACATCGACGTCGACGTGCTGGCGCCGTTCAAGCCCTACATGCAGATGGGCGCCAAGGGCAACTTGCTGCAATTCGCCAACCACGACGCCAAGCTGTACGGCGTCAACCTGGCGTGGCAGTTGCCACTGACCAGCAGCGCGCGCTGGGGCCGCTTCATGGCGACCGGCAACGCCGCTTATACACGGGGCAAGCGCAGCGACAGCGGTGACCTGTACCGCATGATGCCGCTTAACGCCATGCTGGCAGTCGAGCACAAGCTGGGCGCCTGGAGCAGCCGCATCGAAACGAAGATCGTGGCCCGCAAGGACACCGTCGACGCGCGCCGGCTGGAGCCGGAAACGGGCGGCTATGCGCTCGTCAACCTGCGCAGCAGCGTGGCGCTGAGCAAGATGGCCAGCCTGAGCGCGGGCGTCAGCAACCTGTTCAACCGTGCGTATGCGGACCCGCTGGGCGGCGTCTACCTGTCGGGCCTGAAAGCGAACGGCGGGGCGCTGCAAGCCTTGCCGGCCGAGGGGCGTTCGATTGACCTGGGGCTGCAGCTGACGTTCTAAGGGCGAGCGTCAGGAGCGGCGCCTTTCCCTTGCCGGACGGGAGGGCGCATGCTTGATTGAGTGCATCGGCGGCAAGCAGCGCTGGCTGCGCGTGACAATATGTGCATATTTTTTCCTGGAAATTTGCTATGCTGTTTGCCGCCGCTGTTTGTTGCCAGCTTTGCCACCCGCGTTTGCCACTGGCGTTTGTTACCTGCGTTTGTTACCCGTGTTTGTCACCCGTCCCAGGCGACCGGCAGCGCACGGCCCAGCTTCTGATGCCATGCATGGGCTGGCCAGACTCGGCCAACTATTAACGTGGCAGCAAGCTACAGCACATCAAGGAAGCGTACCCTGGCAATGAAAAAAATTGGCTTGTTATCACTGGCTGTCTTGCTGGGCGCTTGCGACATTCATTTTGGTTCTTTTGCCAACGACTGGAAAACCGCCGATGCGGCCACCGATGTTTTTCACCAGTATGCGGCGCAAGGAAAGTTCTCTGCCATGTACGGCATGGGCAGCGCGCTGATGAAACAGCAACAGACCGAGCAGGAATTTGTCCAGGCTGCCGAACAGGGAATGCAAATCTATGGCCCCATGAAAGTGGCGCGCCAGCTCAGGGCCGCCTGTTTTCCAAATCAGGTGCGACTGCTGTATCAGACCGAGTTTCAGAATGGCAAGGGAACGGAGAAACTGGTATGGCAGGTGCGCGAGAACAAGGCGGAGCTGATCAGCTATCAGGTCGAGCCTGGCGAAGTGGATCTCGACTCGCTGCCGGACTCGAGCTGTTCAAAATAGTGCGGATGCTCGTGCATGCACGCACTGGCGATCACAAGAGAGCGGATGGCGGGCATGCCGCCACCGGCGAAACGAAGGCGTGAAGATGCATAAAAGTAAAAACGATGTACTCATTGGCGGTATTGTCATTGCCCTTGTTGCGGGCCTGTCCGCGCTTGCAGGCGGATGGGAAATCCTGAAGGCCACGGCATGGTTGATTGGAACCGGCGTGCTGATCCTTTTCCTGCTGCAGTTGAAACGCAATGGGGCCACCCTGGTGGCGGTGGTATTGATGCCGATGCTGATTCTCAGGAAATTTTTTGTGCCGAAGAAAGTGCGCGCGCAATTGACAGCGATGCACAGCGGCGAGAAGCGGGAGCGGAAGTAAACGGGCAGGTTTTGGAAGATAAGGCACGCATTACACAGGATGACCATGTCAGCGGCCACGACATACCCACCATATATTGCGCTGGAGCAGGCGCTGGTCGACGTGTTGGAAATAATGCGGCCGAAACAGCTACGCTTGAACAATGTCGAGATACTCGGGTCGGACGGCCATTTTTGTGTAGGCGTGTTTTATGCGGACGATGTGGATATTGATCTTTATGCCAGGGATGGCACGAGTGCGGAAATACAATCGCGGTTGGCGCAATGCCTGCGCGCTTCGAAGCTGCGTTTTTCTTTTCTCGAATTGCCAGAGATAGACTTCCGGTTCGACTCCAGGGAAAACGTGGATAAGAACTACCATGGCAGTTACCATCTGTTCTGGCGCTAGGTGGACCGCCATCCTGATGGATAACGTGAATAACAAGGTTGAATCAACGCTGGAGCCATGATGGGATATGCCCTGCATATTACAAGAAGCGAAGCGGGCCTTGCGCACGGAGAGGCGGCGATCTCGATCGAGGAATGGACCAAGCTGCTTGCGCGGGACGGGGAAATGCGCCTCGACGGCTACGCCGAAGTCAGGGCGCCCGACGGCACGACCATACGCATGGAAGCAGAAGGCCTGGCTGTATGGACGGCCTATTGCGCCCATCAGGAAAACGGCGATCGGGCATGGTTCAGTTTTTATGGCGGCAGTATCACTTGCAATAATCCTGACGCTGAAATCGTGCGGAAAATGTGGCGCATTGCCCAGCAGCTAGCAGCTGTCGTCCAGGGCAACGAAGGCGAGCTGTATGATGAACATGGCCAGGTCAGCTAGGCCCGGGGCTTGCCGGGGTAACGCGGCGAGCGGCACATGCGCATGCGGCGGCTTTATGCGGCGGGGCCCAGCAGGCCCAGTATGTCATCGAGGGTGGCAGGCTTGACCAGATGGTGGTCGAAGCCGCCATTCCTGGTCTTGGCGCGGGTCAGTTCATCGCTCCACGCGGTATAGGCAATCATCTTTGTGCTCTGGAATTTGGACGCTTGCCGGAGGCGGGAGGCCACCTGGAATCCGCTGACTTCGGGCATGCCCAAGTCGAGAAACACCACGTCCGGTTCAAATGTCTCTGCCACTTGCAGCGCCTCGGCGCCGCCATACACGGGAATGGCTTCATGGCCGCTGAACACGAGGAATTCGGCGACCAGGTCGGCCGCGTCACGATTATCGTCGACGACCATGATGCGCAGTGGGGGAAGTTGCTTTGCCATGAGAACCTGCTGCATTGCCTGCCCGGATAGGGTAGCGCGGTAAGCCGGCAGGTTCAGGGCGGCAGGAAGTCGGGCAGTCAGGGGCTGTGACTGAGTGATGGGATTGCTTGTCAGAAATTATACATGGATTTCATCCAAATATATGTAAAGTGCAATGCATCAGTTTTCAGATGCATTCTTTTTGCGCCGCGACCCCGTCAGGACGCGCAGCGCGGTGCTGATCGGCACCTTGTTCTTGGCCAGATAGGCGGCGGCAGCGGCCGTATCGAGCATTTCCTGGAAGATAATTCCGACCTCTACCTTTTGGGCCGTCAAATCATCGTGCCGCGTGCAGTCCAGGGGACTGACGCTGGTGCTGGCGCTGTTGTTCGTGCTGGTAGTCTTGTTTACAGGTTTGTCATTCTTGGAGCGCATTCTTGCCTCGGTCATAAAGAGAAAAAATGTCTCCTTTTGTTTGCATTAAAGATAACTTATTTTTATGCCTTTGTGGAAACTTTTCTTTAATCGATAGTGCCCATGGGAATTAAATTTAACTATCCCGCTTGCTGGCCAGGCAGCAGGAACAGCGGTAGCGCCGCAACACAGGTGACGCTCCGTCATCCATTGCCTGATCAGTCATCCTTTGCCAGCGGCCGCCAGATGCGGTTTAATCATGGCTTGTTCCTTTACGAGCTTGCCATGCTGCCCACTTCCGCCATCGCCGCCTTGCGCGAAAAATTTCCGTTAATTGCAGAATTGATGGCCTTGCAGCCCTTGAGCTGGTTCAATCCCCGCATCGCGCCAGCGGCAGAGGCGCTCGGTGACGTGGGTTTGACGGCCGGCGATGTGGCGCAGGCCAGCGCGCGCCTGGCGCGCTTTGCGCCCTATTTGGCCAGGGCCTTCCCGGAAACCCAGGCCAGCGGCGGCGTCATCGAATCGCCCGTCGTGCCGCTGCCGGCCATGCAGGCGGCCCTTGGCATGACCAGCGGTCAGCTATGGCTCAAGCAGGATAGCCATTTGCCCATTTCCGGTTCCATCAAGGCGCGCGGCGGCATCTATGAAGTGCTGAAACATGCGGAAATGCTGGCGCTGGATGCCGGTTTGCTGAGGGAGGGTGATGATTACAGTCTGCTGGCCAGCGAGGCCGTGCGGGCGTTCTTCGGCCAGTACGCGATCGCCGTCGGTTCCACCGGCAACCTGGGCTTGTCGATCGGCATCATGAGCGCGCGCCTGGGCTTTCGCGCCACCGTGCACATGTCGGCCGACGCGCGCCAGTGGAAGAAGGACAAATTGCGCGCGCATGGCGTCACGGTGGTGGAATACGCGACCGACTACAGCGTGGCCGTGGAAGCGGGGCGCAAGCAGGCGCAGGGCGACCCCAGCTGCCACTTCGTCGACGATGAAAACTCGCACGATCTGTTTCTTGGCTACGCTGTGGCCGGTGAACGCCTGAAAGCGCAGCTGGCCGCGGCCGGCGTCAAGGTCGATGCGCAGCACCCCTTGTTCGTGTATTTGCCGTGCGGCGTAGGCGGCGGCCCCGGCGGCGTGGCGTTTGGCTTGAAGCTGGCGTTTGGCGACGCTGTTCACTGCGTGTTTGTCGAACCGACCCACTCGCCATGCATGCTGCTGGGCGTGCACACGGGCTTGCACGAGCAGATCAGCGTGCAGGATATCGGCATCGACAACATCACGGCCGCCGATGGCCTGGCCGTGGGCCGGCCTTCCGGTTTTGTCGGGCGCGCCATGCAGCGCCTGATCGACGGCTACGCCACCGTCAGCGATGAAGAGTTGTACCGTTTGCTGGCCTTGCTGGAACAGACGCAGCAGCTGTGCCTGGAGCCGTCGGCCGTGGCCGGCTTTGCGGGCATTGCTCCCGTGCTGGCGGCGCCGCGGTACCAAGCCAGCCTGGATGGCGGCACGCATCTGGTCTGGGGCACGGGCGGCAGCATGGTGCCGGAGCAGGAAATGGCCGCCTATGTGGCGCGTGGCCGCGCCTTGCTGGCGGCCGGAGCCGCGTGATGCCGTCTGGCGCGCTCATCAGGGCCGCGCCCGGGGCCACGCTCACGGCCAGCCAGTTCGCCAACCTGCACACCTTTCTCGTGGCGGCGCGCCACGCCAGTTTCGCGCTGGCAGCGCAGGAACTGGCGCTCACGCCCAGCGCCGTCAGCCACCGCATCGCCCGCCTGGAAGCGGGCCTTGGCCTGAAGCTATTTGACCGCCTGACGCGGCAAGTGAAGCTGACACCGGATGGCGTACGCATCTTTGCCGCCCTGCAAACGGGCTGGGAACATTTGCACGCGGCCATCGCCGGCGGCGACGCGCTCACGGGGGGAATCACCTTGCATGCGCGTCCGTCCGTGGCGCAATGCTGGCTGGTGCCGCGCCTGGCCGGTTTCACGGCGCGGTATCCGGAACTCACGCTGGACCTGCGTGTGGGCAACGATGCCGTGGACTTCCGCGCCGGCCAGGCCGATCTGGCCCTGCATTACGGCGATGGCCATTTTCCCGGCCTGGCAGCGCGCAAGCTGATGGATGAATGGCTGGCGCCCGTGTGCAGCCCGCACTATGCGCGCCAGCACGGCTTGCTCGATATGCCGCCACAGCTGTCCAGCGCGACGGTATTGCACGACACCCTGGCCTGGCCCGCCTGCGCGCCGGACGCGGAATGGCGGCTGTGGCTGGACGCGCAGGCGCCAGGCATCAATTTGCCCGCGCGCAGCCTGCGTTTCGACCGCGCCGACCTGTGCGCGCAGGCGGCCATCCACCATGCAGGCGTGGCCATGGGCCGGCGCCAGCTGGTGCAGCCGTGGCTCGACAGCGGCCAGCTGGTGCTGCCGTTTGGCGGCTTTGCCCTGGCCAGCCCGCAAGCGTATTACCTCGTGCACAGCGCGCGTGCTGCGCTGCCGGCAAGAGTGCAGGCGCTGGTCGACTGGCTGGCGGGGCAGGGCGGGGTGCGGACCGGTGGCTCGGACAGCGGTATTTGAGCGTCGCGTAAGTTTGATACACTGCGCCCCTTACTGGCATCAGCGCACGAAGGAAGCACCATGCACGCACCCTCCCCATTGACCCCCAACGCGCCGCAGGAATTGCGCGCGTATGCGCTGGCCTGTCTGCTGGAGCCGGACCCGGCGACGAAGGTGTCCATGGTGGCGGCCATGGCCGCGGCGCCACCGGCGCTCGATGCGCTGGCGCCGCTGGCGCCTTCCTCCGCCGTGCCGGGCCGGCCCGAGCGGCCGGAACTGGTGCCGCCGCGCCTGGTCGGGCGGCGTTCGATGATCACGCCGGAAGGCCGCGCCATGCTGGTGCACGCGCTCGCGCACATCGAGTTCAACGCCATGAACCTGGCGCTCGACGCGCTGTGGCGCTTCCCGGACCTGCCGGCCGAGTACTACGCGGACTGGCTGCGCGTGGCAAAGGAGGAAGCCACGCATTTCGCCATGCTGCAGGCGCACCTGCAGGTGCTGGGCCACACGTATGGCGACTTCCCCGGCCACGACAGCCTGTGGGAAATGGTCGACAAGACGCGCGGCGACGTGCTGGCGCGCATGGCGCTGGTGCCGCGCACCCTGGAGGCGCGGGGCCTGGACGCGATCCCGCCGCTGCGCGCCAAGCTGGCGCAGGCGGGGGACCTGGCTGCCGCCGCCATCCTCGACATCATCCTGCGCGATGAAGTGGGCCACGTGGAAATCGGCAACCGCTGGTACGGCTACCTGTGCGAACAGCGCGGCCTGGAATTGCGCGCCACCTACGCGGAACTGGCCCTGCGCTACGCGGCGCCCGTCCTTCGCGGCCCGTTCAACCTGGAAGCGCGGCGCCGGGCCGGGTTTTCGGAACTGGAATTGTCCGACCTGCCTGCCTGATGGCGTGCAGGCCCGCCGCCCTGGCGTTCACGGATGCGCCGTCAGGCTGATGTGCCAGTGGCCCAGGTGGGCCGGGTCGATGCTCACCCTCGCGGGCTTGGCCCACGGCGGCACGCCCGGTATCCTGGCGTGGGGCGGGGCGGCGAAACGGCCGTCGACGAGGGCCAGCTTGACGAAGCTGTGGCCGACGTAGATGACGCGCGTGCCGGCGTCTGCCGCTTCCAGCGCCAGCATGGCCCGGTTGGCCGCGATCCACGCCACCAGCCGGGCCAGTTTCGGCTTTTGCGGCGCGCCGGCCGCCACTTCCGCCTGCGCGTCGTTGATCAGCTGGAGGATGGCAGCGCCGTTTCCGGCGCCGCCCAGGCTATCCGTGTAGCCGCCCGCACCGTCCGCGTAGCGCATGTCGATCTGCTGGCCGTCGCCGTGGCCGCTGTGTCCGAGGAGCGAGCGGCCCGCCGCCGTTTGCGCCACGTGCTGGCCGCTGATGCCGCCGAAGCGGTAGGGCTTGTCCAGCAGCCAGTCTGTTGCCAGGCGCGTGGCCCACGAGTCGCCGCCCGCATTGTCCGGCGTACGCCCGCCGTAGCGCCGCGCCGCCAGCGCCGGCGCGTTGCCCGCCAGGTACAGGGGGATGAAGGCCGTGTCGCCCCTCAGCGCCACCTGCCCCCCTTCGGCCGGGTCGGAAACCACCTCGCTGCCGTTGATCCGCCCCTTCAGGCGGATGGTGACGACGGCCTTCTTGTCGATCTTGCCCCCTTCGAACGCGGGCAGCACCAGGCCCGGGAACGTGACCTTGCCGGGCTGCTGGATGCTGGCCTGGGCCAGCAGGTTGCCGCTGTTGAACGCAGGGTCGCCGCCGCTGGCGGAAATGCCGATGCTGACGTCCGTCAGCGTGGCGGTCACTGGCGTGTATTGCAGTTCCAGCGGCAGGGTGGGGGCCGGCGTGACCGCGTCCTGGGCGATGGAAAGGTAAGGTCCCGGCAAGTTGGCGCTCGCCTTGAGCGGCTGCAGCACGGCATGGCCATCCTGGTTGGGCGACAGCCATTGCGCCTTGCTGACTTTCAACCCCGTGCAGGCCAGGCTCAGCTCCACCCGGATGCTGGTCGGCAATTGATCATCGCCGATATTCGTGGCGCTGACGCTGCCGCCGATGGCCAGCGCGCCTTGCGCGGTGTGCTGGCTGACATCGATGCAATCGGTGCTGGCGATACTGCCTTGCGTAAAGTGCGACTGGTTGACGGCGCCCGTGGCGGCCAGGCTGGCGCCGGGCAAGCCGAGCACGGCATACGACCAGGTGTCGTTGTAGCGGCTCTGCTGCGTCGTGTACACGGGATATTCGGCCGTGTTGACGCTGATCCTGACACCCACGTAGCGCGTGCCTTTCGGCACGGCAAAGGCGATCGGCGTGCTGACGGTCCAGTTCTGCGCGCCCGCCGTGGCGGTAAATGCCTGGCTGTCAGCGCCGCTTGCAGCGAATGGCGCGGCGGCCGATAGCGGGCCTGGCCCGGCGGCGGCGCCGCGCGCGGGCGGCGCCGCGCGCGGGCGGCGCCGCGCCGTCCTGCGTCACCGTGCCGCTGACAATCGGCCCGCTTGCGGCCAGCCGGCCCTGCGCCAGCGCATACGGATAGACGATGCCGACATCGACGCTCGTGCTGTCGGGGAAGACGGCGGCGCTGATGCTGACGGCATTCGGATGTTCGAGGTCGTTCAAGGTCAGCTGGTAGGTATCCGGCAGGATGCCCTCGGCATAAAAGGCGCCCGTGGCGTCGATCACGGCCACGCGGCGCTGGTGGAAGTTATAGCCGGTCAGCAAGATTTTCTTGCCTGCCAGGCCGCTGGCATTGCCGCCCGCTGGCGTGCGCATCTGTCCCTTCAGCACGCTGCTGGCGTGGAGGACGGTCAAGGCATAGGATGCGGCAAATGCGCCGTCGCGCGAGACGAAGTTGAGGTGCATGTCGAGCGCGCCCGGCGGCAGCGCCGCCAGCAATTGCCACATGGCCGTGGCGCTGATGCTGAAGCTGCCTGTGTCCGGATGGAATACCCAGTACGGCTTCAAGCCGATGGCCGCGCCGCCGGGCGCCGCCAGGAAGCCGTCGCTGTCGTGCTGCAAGTCCAGCGCTGGCGGGCCAGCCAGGCGTAATGCCAGGCCGCCCGGCAGCAAACTGTTGTTCGGCCCCAGCCCCGTGATGGCAAGGGCGGGCGGCGGGGCGGGCAGGCTGCCATCGTCGAGCGCTTCGACATGGGTTTGCACGGCCGTCGGTATTTCCGTGCGGATCAGCACGTCGAAGACGGCGGCGCGCTTGCCCTTGCTGACGACCAATTGCGCGTGCTGGTCGCTGCCCGTGTCGCCGGGCGTGGAAAAGCGCACGCTGCCGTCCCTGAGCAGCACGTCGCTGATGGCGCCGCTGGCCCTGACGCTGTCGGCGCCGTCCGGCATGCCCAGGTCCGCCAGCGGCAGCAGCACCACTTGCGCTGGCCGCACGGGGGGCAGCGCCACGCTGGCGCTGGCCGTGATGTCCCACACCAGGCCGCCCGGCACAAACGGCCGCGTACGCTCGACGCGCAGCACGATGGCGTCGGCGGGCGTGACCGTGGCGCCTGGCGTGATGCTGCCGGCCTGCACCTCGCCATCGATGATGCTGGTGCCGGGCGGCGTGTCGGCAAGGACGGCACGCACATGCTTGCCCGTGTCGCCGCCATTGTTGCGGATGCTGACGCGAAACGTGTATTCGTAGATTGTGCGGCTGACGCGCCGCTCCGCCGTCTTGCGCAACGCGGTGACTTCGTAAGGCCCGGCCGCTTGGGTGCCCGCCGCCAGCTTGATCTTCGGCGTGGGCGGCTGCGGCGGGTCGTTCGCGCCGCCGCAGGCGCACAGGCTCAAGGCCAGCGCGGCGGCGGCCAGCTGCCGGCGGCGCAGGCAGGCCAGGGCCAGCACGCCTGCCAGCAGCAGGCAGGGCGTGGCGGGCAGGGGAATGGCCACGGCCTGCGTCACGCCTGTTTCCAGTTGAATAAAAGTGACGGGGTCGACAATCACAAACGGCTGGGCGCCGGGGCTGCCCCCACCCAGGTAGTCGAAGGTGAGGGAAAAGCCAGTGGCTGTGGCGCCGGGGGCGATGCCGCCCAGCAAGGCGAGGGCATCGACATATCCGCTGGCGGGAATGCCGGCATCGGGCTGCGCTACCAGCACGTCCCAGCCTGGCGGTACCGGCCCGGCGAGCAGATTGGCATACAGGCTGTCGCTGAAAAACAGCGTGAACTCCGCGATGGGCACGTCCAGGCTAGTATTGCCGACCGAATAATCGTAGCGCCACTGCGTGCCGCCCAGTGCGGTGGCCGTGTAGCCGATGCGGGAAGCGTGCGCGGCCGGTATTGCGTACAGCAGAATTGCCAGCCAGGCCAGCAGCGTTACCAGCGCCCGTTGCATGCGTACCATCATCGCTCTCCCTGTTTTGTCGCCAAGCGACCCCGGGCTTGAGCATAAGCAGGAAGTGTTCCTGTACAGATTGTTCCGATAAAACAAGGAGTTGCCGGCGTGCCAGCGTGCGACTGTCAAATTTTCCGACAGATGACTATGGCTGAGCCTGTCAGCGCTGTCCTACCGATTGCGTCGGTACCGTCTGATTGTATGCCTTGCGGAAACACGCGATCATCGTGTTCATGATGCAACAATCAACCAGCCAGAACGGAGTATGCGATGCACAAGCCAGCCCAGCCTATTTACCGCAACAAGCCTTTCGTGCTGATCTGCCTGTTTACCTGCTCGACCCTGGCGGCCAGCCTGATGCCTGCCGCCGACGGCGGTGAAGCGGTCATGGGTGCGGCGCCGATGGCGCGCGAGGCTGGCCACGCTACGTTGCCAGTGTGTAATACCGACGCGCTCAAGCTGTCCGCGCATTGCCAGCCTGGCCGCCAGGCTTGACAGGGGACTGTGCCTGCAGCCGTTGCTGCAGCAAGGCCAGCACGGCCGCTTCCTCCGGCGCCAGGGCCGGCAAATCCTCTTGTAATTGCTGCTGCGCCCGCGCGCGCATGCCTTCCAGCAAACTGCCATCGAGGTAGGAATCGAGCACGGCCGGGTGCACATAGCACTTGCGGCAGATGGTCGGCGTGTTGCCCAGCTTTTTCGCCACAGACTCGATGGCCTGCACGATGTTTTTCTTCGCCTGCGCTTCGGAATCGACTTGCTCGAACGCCTGCAGGGCCAGCGCGGCCAGCAAGGTGCCGGACCAGGTACGGAAATCCTTGGCCGTGTAGTCCTCGCCCGTCACTTCGCGCAGGTAATCGTTGACGTCGCCCGAATCGACGCCATGGCGTTCGCCCGCTTCGTCGATGTATTGAAACAGTTCCTGCCCCGGCAGTTCGCGCATGCGCTGCAGCACGCGGGCCAGGCGGCGGTCGCTCAGGCGGATGTCGTGGCGCACGCCGCTCTTGCCCTTGAAGTGGAATTGCACGGCGCTGCCGTCAATGTCGACGTGGCGCGTGCGCAGGGTCGATAGGCCGAAGGACTTGTTCGCGCGCGCATATTCTTCGTTGCCGATACGCATCATCGTCAATTCCAGCAGATGCACGATGGTGGCCAGCACTTTTTCACGGGGCAAGCCGGGCAGCTGCATGCCGCGCGCGACGGCGGCGCGGATGGCGGGCAGGGCGTTGCCGAAGCTGAGCATGCGTTCGTACTTGACGTCATCGCGCACCTGGCGCCAGCGCGCATGATAGCGGTACTGCTTGCGGCCCCGCGCGTCGCGGCCCGTCGCCTGCAGGTGGCCGTTGGCGCGCGCGCAGATCCACACATCGGTCCAGGCCGGTGGAATGGCCAGCGTCTTGATGCGCGCCAGCACGTCGTCGTCGCGCACGGACTGGCCGTCGCCGTCCACGTAGCGGAACTTGCCGGGCTTGCCCAATCGCGCGATGCCGCTCTGGTGGTCGCCCGTATAGCGCAGGCCGGCGGCGCGGGCGGTGGCGGTGGCAGTGGCAGATATTTCCATATTGATAGCTTACCTTTCCCGCCGCGCGCATGGCGCGCCGTTATGCTAAGGTGCGCATTCGTATCGCCGTACACGGCAGACAGGAGCAGCGGATGTTTGGCAGAAAAAAGAATCTGGAAGAAGACCACGCCCCCCAGGCGGACAAGCAGTACGAAAAAAAATACACGGATGACAGCTTCTGGGACAAGGTCGTCAAGTTCGCCAGGACGGCGGGGCGTGAAGTCATCGAGAAGGCCCTGTGGCTGTACTACGCGGCGCAGCAGCCGAACACGCCCCTGTGGGCCAAGACGGCCATCTACGGTGCGCTTGGCTATTTCATTTCGCCCATCGACGCCATTCCCGACATCACGCCCGTGGTCGGCTATGCGGATGACCTGGCCGTGCTGGCGGCCGCCGTCGCCACGGTGGCCACCTACATCACGGCCGACGTGAAGCAACGCGCGGCCGACAAGCTGCGCGGCTGGTTCGGCGCCTAGTCGCCTGGCGCGGGCTGGCCCGGCCGGCCCGGTTGGCCCTTGACGGCGTTGCGGTATCTGGCGCTGGCCGCGGCTTTCTTGACCGCCTCGCTGGCAATGTTCTGCGCCTTGATGCGGGCTTTTTCGCTCTTGCTGCGCTGCTGCGCCACGTCCTTGTTGCCGATGCGATTCGTCATGCTGTTCTCCTTGTTGAGCGTCAAGTCTGACCAGCACAGCATACGTTCTTGCCCGGGCGCTACCGTGCGCCCGCTCACACAAACGCCATGCCTAGCGCGCCGGCACGCCGCTGCCGCCATGCGCCAGCAGGCGCAGCACGACTTCCTTCTGGAATGAGCGAAACTCCTTATCGGCACTGACGTTGGCGAAAGCCAGCACGGCTGTCTTGCTGGCGCGGTCAACGCAGACGACGGACGCGGCGCCCGGGTCGCCGCCGCTGTGCGTGGCCAGCGGCTTGCCGTCGACGTCGCGCAGCAGCCAGACGAGGGCCTGGCGCACGGACACATCGGCCGGCACGACGGGAGCCGCTTGTGGGGCAAAAAACAATTGCAGGGTGGCATCTTGCAGGTAGCGGTGGCCATCGACCCGGCCGCCATTGCTGAAAATGGCCAGGAAACGGGCGAAGTCGTTGGCCGAGCTGCGCAGCAAGCCGGCCGGCCAGTCCGGATAGCCGACAGGCGGCAGCGCCTGCAGGCCCGGCTCCTTGTGCGCATATGGCGTGGCGACGACGGCGCGGCGCGGCAGGCTGGCCAGGCTCCAGGCCGTGTTATCCATGCCCAGGGGCTCGAACAGCTGCGCCTGCGCATAGGCGTCGAGCCCATCGGGATGCAAGCGGCCTACCAGATAGCCGAGCAGCGCGATGCCGACATTGCTGTAGCGCCATTCCGTGCCGGGGCGGGCGGCAAACGACAGGTCCGCGTCGTACCAGGCGCCGCCGCGCGACAGATAGCCCTTGACGAAGTCGCGCAGGGGCAATCGCGGGTCGCCCTGGACGGCAAACGCCGCCGTCTTGTCGTACACGGCGTCGGAAATGCCGGACGTGTGGCTGAGCAAGTGGCGGAAGGTGATGGGCACGTCGGGAAACTTCGGATGCAGGAGCGGGAAGTCCAGGTAGGCGGCCACCTTGTCGTCGAGCCGGAAGGCGCCCTGTTCCAGCAGCTGCATGGCGGCCGTGGCCGTGACCAGCTTGCTGACGGAAGCCACGTGGAAGACCGTGTTCGCATCGGCCTTCTTGCCCGCCTGGATGTCAGCCCAGCCATAGCCGCGCGCGAACAGCGTCTGTTCGCCGCGCACCACGGCCACGCTCATGCCCGGCGTTTCCGTGCGCGCCAGGCCCTTGTGCATGAAAGCGTCAAAGTCCTTTTCCCAGGCCAGGCTGACGGGATCGGTGGCGCAGCCCGTTTGCAGCAGGGCCAGCGAGACGCCCAGTCCCAGCACGCTTCTACGTTTCATTGAGTCTTCTTTCTTTGCTGTTGAATCCGCACATACGCTGTAGCGTGCGCGGCATTTTTAATTATCTTAACAATATTTCCGCCAGAGCCAGGGCCAATTGACGAAACGTTGCTGTGTAGCAATGACAAACGGGGCGGCGACGGGGCCTATTTGCGCCAGTAGCGCCGCAGCAGGGGCGTCACCGTCAAGCCGTGCGCGATGATGGACAGCATGACGACGACGATGGTGATGTCGGCCAGTTCGTGCGCCAGGCCGTGCGGCAAGCCGTGGGCGATGGCATAGCTGAGGTAGTACAGCGAACCGATGCCGCGCACGCCAAACCAGGCGGCCAGGCCGCGCAGGCGCACGCTGGTGCCGGACGCCAGCAAGCCCAGCATCACGCTGGCCGGGCGCGCCACCAGCAGCAGGAACAGGGCCACGCTCCACGCCTGCCAGCTCCAGGCGGCAGCCGTGACGGCGCCGCCCAGCAGCAAGACCAGGGTCAGTTCCGACAGGCGCTCCAGGTGTTCCTTGAAGACCAGCGCTTCGCCGCTGACGGTGAGCGGCGCCGTGCTGTCGTGCGCCTGGGTGGCCGAGGCGGCATGCGCCTCTTCGGCCTGCAGCAAGCCCTGGCGGTCCGTCGGCGCGCCGGCCAGCACCAGTTCCGTCTGGCGCAGGGCCACGCCGGCAAAGAACACGGCCAGGAAGCCCCAGGCGTGCAGCCAGGTGGCCACGCCATACACGAGGGCAATCAGGCCCAGTCCCGCCAGGTCGTCCAGCACCGCATGTTTCGGCTCCTTGCCGCGCAGTTGCCATCCCAGCCAGGCCAGCAGCGCGCCGCCGGCCGCGCCCAGGACGATGGCGGCCACGCTGGCCCACAGCAAATCGCGCCACAGCCAGGTGCCGGCGTGCGGCCCCAGTTCATGCAGGCCCAGCAAGCCCAAGCCCAGCATGACGAAGGGAAAGCCGCTGCCATCGTTCATGCCCGCCTCGCTGGTAAGCATGAAGCGCAGCTGGTCGCTGTCGCCCGCATGGCGCAGCTGAACGTCGGTGGCCAGCACGGGGTCGGTGGGGGCGAGAATGGCGCCCAGCAGCACGCCCGCGCCCAGCGGCAGGCCCAGCATCCAGTGGGCGAAGGCGGCCACCAGGGCCACGGAGATGGCCATCGACAGCCAGGCCAGGCGCAGCGAGGGCAGCCAGCGCGCCAGGCTGAACGGCACCGGCATCTTGACGCCGGCGGAAAACAGGGAGATGAGGACGGCGATTTCCGTCAGGGTTTCCAGCAGGGGCGCCTGCTCGACCAGGTCGAAGGCGAACAGGCCGAGGAACATCGGCCCCAGCAGCAGGCCCACGCCCAGGTAGGCCATGGCCGAGGTCATGGGCAGGCGCGCGATGCTGTCGGCGGCCAGGCCGCGCGCCAGCATCAGGCAACCGATGAGGATGAACCAGGCGGTGGTGCTCATGCGTGCCAGCCCTTCGCGCGTGCTTGCAGGCATTCCATTCTAGCGGCGCGCGGCGATGGGCAGCGCGCCGCTGGAAGTCACAGCTTGGCAAGGCTGATTTTTTCGTCCGGCAAGGGGCTGTCGTAGACGGTGAGGGGGTCGTGCGTGGAACGCAGGCGGGGCAGGCCGTGCGGATAGTGGGCCGTGATGAACGCCAGCATCTGTTCGCGCACGATGCAGCGCAGCTCGAAGGCCAGGCCCGAATCTGCGGCGCTGATCAGAAAACGCACGCGCACGGCGCGCTCGTTCGAATCCGTCGCTTGCACCGTGCACACGCGCTTGTCCCATTGCGGCGCCGCTTCGCAGATGCGCGCCAGTTCAGCCCGCAGCGGTTCGAGCGGGATGCTGAAATCGAGCCACAGGAATACCGTGCCCAGCAGGGTAGACGAGCTGTGCGTCCAGTTCTCGAACGGATTTTCAATGAACCATTGCAGCGGCACGATCAAACGACGCTCGTCCCACACGCGCACGACCACGTAGGTGCCCTTGATTTCCTCGACCTTGCCCCATTCGCCGTTGACGATCAGCACGTCGTCGATGCGGATCGGCTGGGAGAAGGCGATTTGCAGGCCGGCGATGAAATTGCCCAGTACGGGGCGGGCGGCGATACCGGCCACCAGGCCCGCCACGCCGGCCGAGGCCAGCAGGCTGGCGCCGATCTGCCGCGCGCCGGGCAGTGTCAGCAGCACGAAAGCCAGGCCCAGGATGACGACGATGGCGTGCGCGCTGCGCGTGAGCACGCGGGCCTGGGTGATCAGGCGGCGCGCGCGCAGGTTGTCGGCCACGTCGACGGGGTTGATTTCGGAAATCGTGATGGACAGGGTTTCGATGCATTTCATGGCCAGCCACGTCAGCGCCACGATCAGCGCCACGCTGGTGAGGTGCGACATGGCAACGAGGCCCGGCGTATCGTCGGGCGCGCCGGCCAGCACCATGCGCAGGCCGAAGACAATCACGCACAGCTGGCTGGCGCGGAAGGCCACGCGGGTGGCGTTGGTGGTGAACGGGCGGCCATTGGCCAGTCTTTTCAGCAGGTTGATGCCGGCACGGTGCACGCCGATGGCGACCACGGTGACGAGCAGGGCGGAAACGAGCACGGTCAGCGCCGAGCGCAGCGGGCCTCCCATCAGCGAGTGGAACGTGCTGAGATCCATAGGCGAAAACTCCTTGTGTATTGGTGAAATGGATATCGGAAGCGGCTATTTTACGTGCAGATGACGTAGCGGCGACGTGCGTTGCCGAACGGATAAGACTTGCATCAAGGTGGATACTGGCATGAATTGCTGCGCTGCGCCATGCGCCGTTGACGTTTCAATACGGAAAGCAAACGGGCGCCGCCAGCTTGGAAACATAGTCATACTTGCCATGCTTTTTTGTTTTTGCAAAGGAAATCGATGATAGTACGTTCACTGAGAATGTCCTTGCGCTTCATCCTGCCACTGGCCCTGGTGCTGGGACTGTTTGCCTATATCGTGGTACCCCTGCTCGATAATATTACCCTGCGCTGGTATGTGCGCGACCTCGACAGCCGGGCGGAATTGCTCGCTGGAACCCTCCGTCCTTCCCTGACCGAATACCTGCCCGCGCAGGACGCCACGCGCATCGGCGAACTGTTCCAGGGTGCCACGCGCGACGAGCGCCTGATCGCCATCGGCTTTTGCGACAACGCGGGCCATCTGCTGTACCACTCGCTGGAATACCCTGCCTCGATCGGCTGCTGGAGCACGCCTTCCACGGGCGGCCTGTACAAATCCCTGGCGCAATTGCCGCAAGGGCAAGTCCACATCAGCGAAACACCCGTGATGCAGGACGCCTCGCAGCTGGGCCGTTTGGTGCTGGTGCAGGACATGAGCTTTGTCGAGCGCCGCAATACCGATACCAAGCGCTTTATCTTTGCCTTCCTGGCCGTGCTGGCCGTGCTGATTTCCCTGATGACCGTGTTCGTGGCGCACCTGAGCTGGCGCGGCTGGCTGGCCGCCGTCAAGGACATCCTGCGCGGTGAACTGCTGTCGAAGAACAATCCCGCCGTGGCCGCCGCGGCGCCTGCCGCCGTGCCCGCGCCGCCGCCGGAAATGCAGCCGCTGATCGGCGACTTGCGCGAACTGCTGCAGGAGTATCACCTGGAACGGCAAGGCGACAATGGCTGGTCGTCCGACTGGACGCCGGACAAGCTGCGCGCCTTGCTCGAAGCGGACCTGTCCGGCGACCAGGTGCTGGTGGTATCGAACCGCGAGCCGTATATCCACACGAAAACAGACGCTGGTGTTGCAGTGCAGCGCCCCGCCAGCGGCCTGGTGACGGCAGTGGAAGCGGTGATGCGCGCCTGTTCCGGCACGTGGATCGCGCATGGCGCCGGTTCCGCCGACCGCGAGACGGTCGACAAGCTCGACCACGTGCCCGTGCCGCCCGATAACCCCAGCTATACCTTGCGCCGCGTGTGGCTGACGGAAGAGGAAGAGCAGGGCTATTATTATGGCTTTGCCAATGAGGGCATGTGGCCGCTGTGCCATATCGCCCACGTGCGCCCCGTGTTCCGCTCGTCCGACTGGGAGCAGTACGTGAAAGTCAACCGGCGCTTCGCCGATGCCGTGATCGCCGAGGCGAAGACGGACAATCCCGTCGTGCTGGTACAGGACTATCACTTTGCCTTGCTGCCGCGCATGGTGCGCGAAGCCTTGCCGAAGGCGACGATCATTACCTTCTGGCATATCCCCTGGCCGAACTCGGAATCGTTCGGCATTTGCCCGTGGCGCGAGGAAATCCTCGACGGCTTGCTGGGCAGTACCATCCTCGGTTTCCACACGCCATTCCACCGCAAGAATTTCCTGGAAACGGTGGACCGCTACCTGGAAACGCGCATCGAACCGGAAGCATCGACCATTTCCTACGGCGGCGAGATGACGCAGGTCGAGGATTATCCGATTTCCATCGCCTGGCCGGACGACAATCCCGGACAGCCCGACGTGGCCACCTGCCGCGCGCAAATCCGCGCCGAGCTGGGCGTGGCAGCCGACCACCTGCTGGGCATCGGCGTGGACCGCCTCGATTACACCAAGGGCATCGTCGAGCGCTTCCAGGCCGTCGAGCGCATGCTGGAGCAGCAGCCTGGCATGGTGGGCAATTTTACTTTCGTGCAAATCGCCGCTCCCAGCCGCGCTTCGCTCGATGAATACCAGAGTTTTGATGCGCGCGTGCGCAAGATGGTCGAGCGCATCAACCGGCGTTTCGGCAGCGGCAACTACGTGCCCATCCTGCTCAAGGCCGAGCACCATGGACAGGACGACTTGCAGCGTTATTTCCGCGCCTCGGAAGTGTGCATGGTGACGAGCTTGCATGACGGCATGAATCTGGTGGCCAAGGAATTCATCGCCGCGCGCGACGACGAACTGGGCGTGCTGGTGCTCAGCCAGTTCACGGGCGCCGCGCGCGAATTGCATGAAGCGCTGATCATCAACCCCTACCACATCGAGCAGGGCGCCGATGCGCTGTACCGTGCCCTCGTGATGCCGCCCGTGGAGCAGCGCGAGCGCATGAAGAGCATGCGTGCCCGCGTGAAGCATTTCAATGTCTACCGCTGGGCCGGACGCATGCTGCTGGACGCGGCCCGTTTGCGCCAGCGCGACAAGGTCATGACGAAGATCGACGCCCACAGCCGCATCAAGCGGCGCAAGGGGCTTTGATGACGCAGGACTCTGACGATAGCGCGGCCCTGCTGCAACTGCTGAGTGCGCCTGGAACAGCCGTCTTCCTCGACTTTGACGGCACCCTGGTCGACCTGGCGCCCACGCCTGACGGCGTGCGCCTGGAGCCGGGCGTGGTGGAAGCGCTGGCGCTGCTGGCCGAGCGCCATGGCGGCGCGCTGGCCCTGATTTCCGGCCGTCCCGTGGCGCAGATCGACGCCATGCTGGCGCCCTTGAGCTTGCCGGTGGCGGGCGTGCATGGGGTGGAACGGCGCGGCGCCGATGGCGCGCTGCACGTGGCGCCCACGCGGGACGTGTCGCCCGTGCTGGCTTGCGCGCAGTCCCTGGCGCGGCGCCATCCGGGCTTGCTGGTGGAACAGAAGCGCGGCGCCGTGGCCCTGCATTACCGCCTGGCGCCCGAGCTGGAACAGCTATGCCTGCAGGAAATGACAGCCGCCGTGCAAGCGTGCCCCGGCATTTTGCTGTTGCATGGCAAAATGGTTCTGGAAGCCAAACCGGCCGCCACCGACAAGGGCGGCGCCATCGCCGCCTTCATGGGCGAGGCGCCGTTCGCCGGCCGCCGTCCCGTGTTTGCCGGCGACGACACGACCGACGAGGCAGGCTTTGCCTATGTACAACAAGTTGGCGGGCAGGGCGTGAAAGTAGGCAGCGGTCCCAGCGCCGCCACCCTGCGCCTGGCCAGCCCGGGCGCCTTGCGCACCGCGCTGCTGGCCGCCGCCGTAGCCCCCCTGAAGGAGTAAATGATGACGACATCGTATGACACCCCCAGCGGCGCCAACGCGCCCACCGCCAGCAAGCCGCCCGCGCAGGCGTCGCTCAATTGCGGCGTGGTGGGCAATTGCGCCTTCAGCGCCCTGATCGACCAGGCAGGGCAGGTCGTCTGGTCGTGCCTGCCCCGTTTCGATGGCGATCCTGTCTTCAATACCTTGCTGGACGACACCGAAAATGGCAGCGTCTGGGCCATCGACATTGAGAACTTCGCGCGCAGCGAGCAATTCTACGAGCCCAACACGGCGGTGCTGCGCACGCGCCTGTACGACACGGATGGGCGCGGCGTGGAAATCACGGATTTCGCCCCCCGTTTCCTCAGCCGCGACCGCATGTTCCGCCCGCTGATGCTGATCCGCAGGGTGCGCCCGCTGGACCGCGCCGTGCGCATCCGCGTGCGCCTGCGCCCCCGCTACGACTGGGGCCGGCTGGCGCCACAGATCACGCAGGGCAGCCACCACATCCGCTATGTGGGACCGGAGCAGACCTTGCGCCTGAACACGGATGTGTCGCTCAACTATGTGCTGAGCGAAACGTATTTCGTGCTGGGAAGCACGGCCAACTTCCTGCTGGGCCCGGATGAAACCCTGGCCGGCGGCATCGACGAGACGGCGCGCATCTTCGAGAAGGAAACCATCAATTACTGGCGCACCTACACGCGGCGCCTGGCCGTGCCGCTGGAATGGCAGGACGTGGTCATCCGCGCGGCCATCACCCTGAAACTGTCCTTGTATGAAGACACGGGCGCCATCATCGCCGCCATGACCACCAGCATTCCCGAAGCGCCCGGCAGCAGCCGCAACTGGGATTACCGCTACTGCTGGCTGCGCGACGCCTTCTTTGTCGTGCGCGCGCTGAACAGCCTGTCGGAAGTGGGCACCATGGAAGAGTATTTGCGCTGGCTGACGAATATCGTCGCCCGCTCGAAAGGCGGGCACATCCAGCCCCTGTACGGCATCGGCCTGGAAGAGCAGTTGCCCGAATCCATGCTCGACCACTTGCCCGGCTACCGTGGCAATGGCCCCGTGCGCGTCGGCAACCAGGCGCAGGAACATTTCCAGCACGATGTCTACGGCAACATCGTGCTGGGCGCCGCGCAAGCGTTTCTTGACCACCGCTTGTTCCACCGGGCGGGAAAAGCCGAGTTTGCCGCGCTGGAAGCCGTGGGCGACCAGGCCTTCAAATTGCACGCGGAACCGGACGCCGGCATGTGGGAGCTGCGCACGCGCGCGCGCGTCCACACCTCGTCCATGCTGATGAGCTGGGCCGCCTGCGACCGCCTGGCGAAAGTCGCGCACAAGCTGGGCCTGGCCGATCGCGCCGAACACTGGAACAGCCGCGCCGTGCTGATCCGCGAGCGCCTGCTGCGCGAAGCGTGGAGCGAGGAGCGCCAGGCCTTCGCGGAAAGCCTGGGCGGGCGCGACCTCGACGCCTCCGTGCTCTTGATGGCAGAAGTCAACTTCATCGACCCCATGGATCCGCGCTTCATCGCCACCGTCGACGCGCTCGAAGCATCGCTGTGCGACGGCCCCTATATGCGCCGCTACGAAGCACCCGACGACTTCGGCAAGCCCGAAACGGCCTTCAATATCTGCACCTTCTGGCGCATCGACGCGCTGGCCCGCATCGGCAGGAAGGACGAGGCGCGCAAGATCTTCGAGACCATGCTGCTGGCACGCAACCACCTTGGCCTGCTGTCGGAAGACACGCATCCCGTGACGGGTGAAATGTGGGGCAATTTCCCGCAGACGTATTCGATGGTGGGGCTGATCAATTGCGCGGTGCGCTTGTCGGCGCCGTGGGATAGCGCCGTCTAGGACGGAGGGGAGGATGGGCGGCGGAAGCGGCAGCAGGCACTGGCAGCGCCTTGGATCATCCGCCGCCATCGCTTGCTTGCCGGCGCGGCGCCTTTCGCCTCAGGATGGCGCTGTCAAGTTCACGAGCAGGCGACGCAGCCCTTCAAAGCATTGCACCTGGTGTTCGTGATGAGCAATGATCGTCTCCCTTAGCTCGATCTGGCTGCTTTTCAAGACTTCCGCCTTGGCATCCCGTATCAGGTCGGCATGGTCGGCTGGCTCGGACAGGCGCTGGAGCATTGCCCGCAGTTGGTCGAGATGATTTGCCTCTTGCAAGCTGCCGCTGTAGTGCGACAGCTTTCGGCTCAGATACTGAACGGTCTGATGAGTGTGATCAGCAATTTTCCTTAGTGCGCTAGTCTCAGGTAATTTTTCAAAGGCTTTGCTGCTGGTGAGTTTTCCCCATTGCCCGTCCTGCGCACGGAACATGGCAAAATAGCCATGCAAATAAGTCAAAATATGGCGTACTTCATCGGCTGTCTCCATCTGCTTCCCTTCTGCTCATAGTCAGCGTGTTGCTTGTTGGTAAGCAATATGATTGCATAACTGAAGCAAATTTGCACCGCGTATATGGCATCGGGGAGCCAGGCGCTGATGGCCCAGGCGCCATGCGGCGTGCTGCCGGCGCCTGGCCTTGCGTGCTTACTGACGTGCTTGCTGACGTGCTTACTTAAGTGCTAACTGTCGTGCTTACATCCGGCCCGTCACCCCCAGCTGAAACCCCCGGCCCGGCAAGGGCGCGATGTATTTGAGCGGGGAATTATGTGGCCGCGCATCTTCATCGAGCAGGTTGGAGGCGCTGAGGAAGACTTCGATTTCCCGCACGGGCGAATTGGGCAGCTGGAAGGCGCGGCTGACCTGGAAGTTCACCATGGTGTAGCCATCGAGCGGCACTTCGGTGCTGACGCTCTTGCCCAGATACTTCTGCTTGTCATAGCGGGTGCCCGACAGCCGGGACTTCCAGCCCTGGTTTTCCCACAGCACATTGGCGCCGTAGCGGTTGGTGGGCATGTTGGGCAGGTATTCACCGTCGTTGTGCGCGCGCAGCTTGTCCGGATAGTCCGCCTTGTTCTTGACCAGGTCGGCAAATGCCGAGAGGTTCAGCTTGCCGAAGGCGCCAAGTTGAATCAGCTGCGATGCATCGACCTCGAAGCCCTTGACCGTCGTATCCGTCTGCTTCCAGTACTTCAGGGGCAGGCGGTTGGCCGTCTGCAGTCCCGAATGTCCAAGATACAGGAAGTTTTCATACTTCATGACGTAGCCGGTGGCGGACAAGGTAAAGCCGCCCTTGCCGAACAGGCCGGTGAGTTCCGTGTTTTTCGCCCGTTCGGCCTTGAGCTTCTGGTTTCCCTCTTCCTGGGTCATGATGGAATAGTGGCGGTTGCTGGCGTACAGCTCGTTGATTTCCGGTGCGCGCTCCGAGGAGGCGTAGCGCAGCTTCACGCCGAACAGCTGGCCCAGCTTGGCGGAGGCGCCCAGGTTATAGCTGTTCAGGCTGAATTCCTTGTCCTCAAGCTTGCCGTTGGCCGCATTGCGCGCCGTCTTGAAGCCGCTCTGCTGGACCTCATGTTTTACTTTTTCATGGCGAAACCCCGCATCGAACGAAGCCCAGCCGGCGTCGAGGTTTTCCTTCAGGAATAGCGCGTGGCTGCCTGTGTCGACATTGGGCAGGTACAGCTGCGGCCCAGTGCCGCTGACTTCCCTGGCCTGGTAGGCGAGGCCCAGCATGCCGCTCAACGGGCCGGCGCGCCGGTGCGACAGCAGGAGCTCGGCCTGATGCGTATCGAACCGGTAGTCGTTGGCCTTGGCTGCGCCCAGGCGCTCTCCCGACGCATTGTTCAGGCGCGACATGCGCAGCTGCGCGCTTTCCAGGTAAGGGAACGGGTCGCGCAGCAGGGCTTCCAGCGCATATTTATCCTGCTTGATGACGACGCCGACAGGCTGGCCTTCGGCGTAGTTCGCGCCGAACGACTGGTTCTCCATGGAAAAGCCGGGCACGCCGTACTTGCTGTCCTTGGTGTCGAGGCTGACTGCCACGTAGCCCTGGTTGAAGAAGTAGGTGCTGCCGACGGCAAAGTGGGAATTGCTGGCGTAGCTGTTGCCCAGGGTGCTGCGGTAGTTCGGGGTCACGTCCTTGTTGATCTTGTTCTGCACCGTCCTGGGCGTGCCCGGCACGTAGGCGGGATTGGCGGGATTGACGTAGGTCTTGCGCTGCCAGACGGACGTCGGGTCATTGGTATAAAAGGAAAAATCGCCGTCCGCCCAGTCCGGGTTTTCCGTCATGAACTGGTCGATATACGGCTGCGAGGACTTGTTGTAGACCTGCTGGATACGTGCTTCCTTCTGGCAACTGTCGGCCAGGAAGGTATTGACGCCGCCTTTCGCGGGAAACAGCTGGCTGTTGCACACGCCGGCCTTGCTGTTGCCGGGAATGTCGTAATGGCCGATCTTCTGGAAGGACATCTGCAGATTGGTGGAGAAATGCTTGCCATCGTTGACGTTCATGCGGAAACCCTGGGCGTCGGCATCGTTGTGGCCCTTGCGCAGGACCAGTTCCACGTCTTTCTCCTGGGCTTCCATCTTCCGCGAAATGAGGCCGGAATCGACGTCGACGCTGCCGCCGATCGCATTGCCGCCAAAGCGCACGCTGTCGGACGATTTGTTGACCGTCACGCTGCGTGCAAACAGGGGATCGAAGGGAATGTTGATATCGCCGCTGATGGCATTCATGCCGAGGATGGACTGGCCATCCTCGAGGATCTGCACGCGGCTGCCGCTCAGGCTGCGTATCACGGGCGCGCCCGCATTCGGCCCGAAGGCGCTGCTTTGCACGCCAGAGACATGTTCGAGCATGCCGCCCAGGGTCCTGTTATTGGCTTGCTCGTTGTCGACGGTGACGACGCTGTCGATGGTCGCGGGCCTGTCCGCCCTGACCTTGATGGTCTGCAGGGTGACGTCGTCCGCCGCGTAAGCGAGCGGGGAAGTGGACAGCATGGCGGCTGCGAATACGTGATGGCGCATAGGTCTCTCTGAAAAGGCGGGAAGGGCTGCTGGCGCTGGAGGCTGCAGACGTGCGGCGATCCACGTACAACCTGGTTGCAACTTATTTGCAATCCAGTTGCAAGTGAGTTGCAAGTGAGTTGCGATAATAGCTGGCGCTCGACGCTATTGCAAGTAAACTGCATTTACGGGGGCCGGGCCTGGCGTGACAGGCCAGTTGCCAAATTGGCGCACGGCAAGCGGCCGGCATATGCCAGCGACTCGGTGCAAGGTGATGAGGGGGGATGGTGGTGCGTGTTGCGCGCTGGGGGGCGCATGCGGCGGCAAGGTGTGGCGAGGCGGGCTGGCGGGCCGGGGGCCCGGAGGCGGCCAGCCCGCTTGCGCCTGGCGCAGGTCTTAATTCAGTTGCATGTCACGGGCTTTTTTCGCCTGCAGCCGGCGCGAACGCCGCTTGCGTTCCCAGATGACGATGCCGGTGACGGACAGCATGGCCACCATCACGCCCATGAAGGACATCATGATGCGTCCCGGCATGCCGAGGATGCGGCCCGAGTGCAGGGGAAATTGCAGCTGCACGAAGACGTCGGCGGCCGTGCCTTCCCATGGCTTGTGCTGGCCGATGATCTTGCCATCCATGCCGTCGACATAGATGTTCGACAGGCCCATGCCGGCCGTGCCGAATTCGTCGGCGGGATCAAAAAACGAGACGTTGTAGAACGAATAGTTGCCGCCATAATAAATGCCGCCGATGGGCGAGGTGATGCCGCGCTGCACGGCCGCCTGCCTGGCGATGTCCACGGCCTGCTCGAAGCCGATGACGGGCTGGATGTACGTGCCATACGCTGCCGGCGTCTGCGTTTCATACGGTCCCGGCGTGGTGGTGGAGACGAGCGACATGACGGGATAGAACACTTCGCGGTACAGGTTCAGCGAGAACGAGGTAAAGGCCACGACGACGATAATGCCCCATACCCACAGGCCGCCCGCGCGGTGCAGATCGAAGTTGAGCTTGTAGCCGCCGGCCGCCCAGCGCACCACCCACGATGGTTTCCAGCGCTGCCACCAGCTGGCGGCGTCGCGATGGCGCGGCGCTTCGTCCTGCGCGCGCGGGCGCAGGCGGCGCGGCGTGGTCAGATAAAACGCCACCATGCTGTCGAGCAGCCAGATCAGGGCAACCGTGCCCATCAGCCAGTAGCCCCAGCGGTCCGTGCCCCAGAAGGCTGGCACGTGCAGGCTGTAGTGCAAATGGCGCAAGAACGGCATCAGGCTGCGGCGCGACAGGGAAATGGCGGTCGAATCGCGCGTGCCCGTGATCTGCGCCGTGACGGGGTCGATATACACGGTGTTGTAGTCGAGCACGAACGGCTTGTTCGTGGCCGGATCGGTTAGCGGGCGCACCATGAAGGCGCCCGCATGGCCTTCTTCCAGGCCCAGGGTGATGTAGTTGACTTCCACGCGCGGGTCGGCGGCGGCCACTTTTTGCGCCAGGGCAAATGGCTGTTGCAGCGGGCCGCGGCCCGGCGTTTCCATGATGTCCGCGTTGAGCCACTCGTCGAGCTCATGGTCCCAGGAAGTGACGGCGCCCGTCAGCCCGGCGACGATGAGGAAGAGGGCGACGGTAAGGCCGGCCCAGCGGTGTATGACAGTCCAGAATGCGCGCATGCGTGATGAAACCCTGCAAAACTTGTTGAAAAATCCGCATGGCTACAAATGCGAAGCATTCTCATTATCGAGGGTGAGGGGCTTTTATGCAAGCGCTTGTCCAGACTGCAACACCGCGGCGTGCCAGGCGCGAAAGCGCATCCACACTGGCCTGGCGCCCTGTTTTGCCAGGCACAGGCTGGCCGCGTAGCCATCGGCCGGATACAGCGGATAGACCCAGGCCGTGCAGCCGGCGTCCTGCGCATCGGTGACGGGCGCCGGCCCCTGCGGCGGGCCGAACGCCAGCAGGGACGGATCCTTGTGCAAGCCCGTGCCCAGCAGCTTGCTATACGCTTCCTTGTGCGTCCACAGCTGCAAAAAGTGCTGCTGGCGCTGCCCGGGCGGCAGGGCGGCCAGGGCAGCGCGTTCGGCAGGGTGGCAGACGAGCGGCGCCAGCGCGGCCGCATCGACATCCGGGCGCGCCTGCTCCAGGTCGATGCCCACGGGCACGCACGCGACGGCCACCAGCGCCAGCGCGCCGCTGTGGCTGAGGTTGAAATGCAGCGCATGCTGTTGCAGCACGGGTTTGCCCAGCGGCCCTTCGGCCAGCGCCAGGCTGGCCGGCGGCTGCCCCGTGTGGTGCGCCAGGATGTGACGCAGGGCGGCCCGCGCGCGCCGGTAGCCGCGCTGCAAGGCGTGGCCCCGGTAGCGCGCCGCGCGCGCCTGCTCCTCGGTGCTCAGGCACGGCGCCAGCGTGTCGAGCGCCGGGTCGTCCAGGTTGATGAGCCACAGGAAGACGGCCGGCTCCGGCACGCTGCGCGCCGCGTTCATAAGCGGGTGCGGTGAAATACCGCGTTCGGCGCCAGGCGGATGGCCAGCATGATGTAGCGCCAGAAGCCGGGCAGGTAGGCTTGCGCCTGGCCGCGCCGCATGGCCGCCACGATGCCGGCCGCCACCGTGTCGGCGCTGGCCCACAGTGGGCCGCCCTTGTCCAGGCCGTCCGTCATCGGCGTGTCGACAAAGCCCGGCTTGATGGTCAGCACGGCCACGCCGTGCGGCGCCAGGCGGTGGCGCAGCCCCTGCAGGTAGATGGCCAGCGCGCCCTTGGCCGTGCCGTACATGTAGTTGCTCTGGCGGCCACGGTCGCCCGCGACGGAACCGATGGCCGCCAGCACGCCCTGGCCGCGCGGCTGCAGCAGGTTGGCGGCCAGTGCCAGGATGGCCATGGCGCTGCCGCCATTGGTGGTCCACTGGGCCAGCATCAGCGGCACGGAGGCGGCACACGCCTGCTGGTCGGGCAGGCAGCCGTGGGCCACCAGCACGGCGTCGATGCCGCCCAGGGCCGCGTCGGCCCGCGCCAGCAGGCCCGCATGCAGGCCGTAGTCGTCGAGGTCGGCGCATTCGCCGCCGATGTACGGGCCATCGGCGCCGGCGCGCACGCGCAGGTCTTGCAGCAGGGAATCGAGCTTGGCGCGGTTGCGCGCGATGCAATGGACGCTGGCGCCGCTGGCGACGAGGCGGCGCGCGGTGGCGTGGGCGATGGCGGAGGTGGCGCCGAAAATGACGGTGCGTTGCAAGGATCTCATGGGTTGACTCTTCTCCAGAAGCTTGATGAAAATTGCGGATCGACAAAGGCGCTGAATGCTTGCCAGGCGGGAAAGCCGGCGCGGAACAGGCTGGCGGGCATGCGCGCATCCTTGGCCGGGTACAGGGCGCCGCCGGCCTGCGCCACGATGGCGTCGAGGCTGGCGAACAGACGCAGGCTATCCGCGCCCCGGTTGGGAAAGTCCAGCGCCAGGGTGGCGCCGGGCCGGGCGAACGACAGCATGCCGGGCGCCGGGCGCGTGCCGAACGTCTTGAGCACGGCCAGGAAGGAACCCTGGCCGCTGGCGGCGATGCGCGCAAGGATGGCGGCGATGCCGTCGTGGCTGCTGGCCGGCGGCAGCACACACTGGTACTGGTAAAAGCCGTGCCGGCCATAGATGCGGTTCCAGTCGCGCACGCCGTCGAGCGGATAGAAAAAGCTGCCGTGATGGCGCAGCGACGGCGACGCCGGCAGGGGCCGGTGGTAGTACAGCGCATTGAAGGCGCGCAGGCTGGGGCCGTTGACCAGCGAGACGGGCGGCGTGACGGACATGCAGCGGTGCACGTGCCGGTACAGGGGCAAGGCTTGCTGCGGCGGCGCGTGGCAGGCGCTGCTGAAGATGCCGCGCGGCTGGCGCGCCAGGCAGTCGATCCACGCGACGGTGTAGGGCATGTCGCGTTCGGCCGCGCCGTTGAGTTCCCAGAACCGCTCCAGGCCCGTGAAACGCTGTTCCTCGACCAGCATGTAGGCATTGGCGACGGGCATCAGCTGCAATTCGGCCCAGACGATGCAGCCCGTCAGGCCCAGCCCGCCCACGGTGGCGGCAAACCACTGCGGCTGCTGCTGCGGCCCGCACAGCATCCGGCTGCCGTCCGAGCGCAGCAGTTCGAAGGCGCGCACGTGGTGGCCGAAACTGCCGGCCACATGGTGGTTCTTGCCGTGCACGTCATTGGCGATGGCGCCGCCCACCGTGACATGTCGCGTGCCGGGGGTGACGGGCAGGAACCAGCCTTGCGGCAGCGCCAGGGTGAGGATTTCCCCCAGCAGCACGCCTGCCTCGCAGCGCAGCACGCCGCTGGCGCGGTCAAAGCTGATGAAACGGTCCAGGCCCCGCGTCATCAGCAGGCTGGCGCCGTCGTTCAGGCATACATCGCCATAGCTGCGGCCATTGCCGTGCGCCAGCAGGCTGCCGGCAACGGACGGCAGCACGGCATCGCGCGCATGCAGGGCCAGCTGCTGTGCATGGGCCGCCTGCGGCAAGCCGTTCCAGGAACGCACGGCCGCGCTCATGACGGCTGCGCCTGCGGGCCGCGGCTCGACGACAGGGCGGCCACGCCCAGGGCCACGGCAAACCACAAGGTCGTCAGGCGGATCAGGATGGTGGCGGCCACGGCTTGCGCCGGCGCCATGCCTTGCCACAGCAGCAGGCTGACCATGGCCGCTTCCATGCCGCCCAGCCCGGCCGGCAGGAAGCTCAGCGCCCCGGCCAGCATGGCGCCGGCAAATGCCAGGGCGGCAAACGGCAGGCTGGCGCCCGCGTCCAGCCACTGCAGCAGGCAGTAGAAGGCCAGGGCCTCCGCCGCCCAGGCCGCCAGCGAGAGTGCCAGCGCGGGGGCCAGCAGGCGTGGCGCGTGGCAAGCCTGCGCCTGGCGCAGCAGCCGGGCCAGGTGGCCGGCCAGGGCGCGCAGGCGCAGGCCGGGGTCGCCCGGCCTGGCTGTACTCCAGGCCGCCAGCCAGCGGGCCGGCGCCGCGCGCGTCAGCAGCCACACGCCGGCCAGCGCGGCGGCGCTGGCGGCGGCCACCAGCGGCAGCAGCGGCGGATACTGGCTCAGGCCAAACAGCGCCAGGCAGATAATCGCCAGCAAATCGGACAGGCGCTCGCTCAGCAGCGCCGCCAGGCTGTGCGCATGCGGCACGCCCAGGCGCGCCAGCAGCACGCCGCGCAGCGCCTCGCCCGCCTTGCCGGGCGTCACCGTCAGGGCGAAGCCGGCCAGGTAGATGCGCGCGCTGGCGCGCCACGGCACGTCATGGCCCATGGCGCGCAAATAGCGCTGCCAGCGGCAGAAGCGCAGGCCGTAGTTGAGCAGCGACAGCGCCAGCATCAGCGTCGCGCCGGCCACGCCCACGCGCGCGGCCGCGTCGCCCAGCGCGGGCAGGCCGCCCCACAGCGAGAATGCCAGGTAGCCGGCGGCGCCCATGGCGATGGAAAGCAGGAAGGCGCGGTAGCGCCATCCCGACAGCAGTGCGCCGCTCATGGCAGCACACCGAAAGTGACCGCCAGCCAGCATGCCGCGGTCAGCAGCAAGTGGCGGTCGGTCAGCAGGTCGTGCGCGGTGTCGTTGCCCTGCGCGCGCAGGTGCAACAGAAACAGGTAGCGAAAGATGCCGTACACCACGAACGGCACCGTGTAGATCAGGTTAGCCGTGCCGTGCACGGCGATCGTGTCGCGGCTGACCGTGTACAGGCTGTAGCTGAGCACGGTGCAAGCGGCGCTGACGGCGATGAACTGGCCCAGCATCACGCCGCTGTAGTCGTCCAGCACGGGCCGCGCGCAGGCGCCGCCCGGCCCGGCGCGGGGGCCGGCGGCGGCCAGCTGCATCAGTTCCGCATGCCGCTTGGCAAAGCCGAGGAACAGGGTCACCATCAGGCCGCACAGCAGCAGCCATTGCGAGGGCGCGATGCCGATGCCCACCGTGCCGGCCAGGATGCGCAGCATGAAGCCGGCCGAAATGACGAAGACGTCGAGTATCACCACGTGCTTGAGGTACAGCGAATACGCCACGTTCAGCGCCAGGTAGGTCAGCAGCAGGGCCGGCACGGCCACGCCGATGGCCGCGCCCAGGGCCAGCGCCGTGCCCGCCAGCAGCACGCAGGCGGACCAGGCTACGGGCACCCTGACCTGGCCGCTGGCGATGGGGCGCCGGCATTTCTGCGGATGCTGGCGGTCCGCCTCGGCATCGAGCAGGTCGTTGAGCACGTAGACGGCGCTGGCCATGGCGCAAAACGCCAGAAAGGCCAGCGCCGCGTGGGTGGCCATGGCGGCGTCGCGCTGCGTGGCAAAGAGCAGGCCCAGCAGGACGAAGCCGTTCTTGATGTACTGGTGCGGCCGCAGCAGCCGGATCAGCGCGCGCATGGGGCGCTCCCGGTGGCGGCGTAAATAAGTGCTTGCATGATCAAACTCCCGTTGCGTGCAAATACCGGGGCGGGCGAGCGTAGGCACGGCCCGCCCCGGAAGAGGTGGCCTGCCTTACAGCTGGAACAGATAGCTGAACTTGACGAACACCTTGCGGCCCGTGTGCATGTCGAGGTCGCGCGTGCGCTGCAGCAGCTGCGGATTGCCGATCAGCTGCAGGTTTTCCTGGCGGTCCGTGTAGCCCGCATACGCCGTCGTGCCGGGACTGAGCACGTAGCTGAACAGCAGGTCGCCCGTCAGGCGCTTGCCGCCCTCGATGCCCGTCAGCGCCCGGTTGGTCTTCAGGTGGCTGTAGTCAAGGATCAAGTGCGCGGCCAGGAAGCGGCTGTGCTGGTAGCGCAGCTTGGTGCGCGACAGCAGTTCGCGGTACACCATGCTGCCCGTGGGCATGCCCGCCACGCCCGCCTGCGTGCGCAAGTCGTTCCAGTACAGGGTCTGCTCGACGCGGAACTGGGCCACGGGCGTGAACTTCAGGTTGGCCGAGACGCTGCGCGCGTCGCCCAGGAAGGGCGCGATGCCGGGCGCCGGCTGGTAGTTGATGACCTCGTTCTGGCCCACGGTGACCCAGCCCGTCAGCCAGCTCAGCCATTCAGTGCTGGCCGCCAGCGAGTAGCCGGACTTGCGGAAGTCCAGGCCCGCGTATTTCTCGAAGCCGTCCAGCTTGTGCGCCTCGAAGGTGGTGGCGCGCAAGCCGTTGACGCTGAAAAACGCGTCGCTGGACCAGTCCTGCAGCACGTTTTCCTGGTCCCTGGTGCCCACGGCCTTGATGCTGGGACCGGCGCTGACGAGCCATGGCGCGTCCGGGAAGTTCCACAAATACGATGCCGTCTGCGTGGTCTGGCGGATATCCGTGCGCGGGATGAAGGCCAGCGCGGGATCGAAGTCGCGCGTGATGTCCAGGTACTGGCCCGCATAGTTGAAATTGCGGTCCGAGCGGCTCGCTTCGACAAAGGCCAGGCGCCCGCTGTGGTCGGGCTGGCCCTCCAGGCTGGACTTGCTGTGCGCCAGCTGGCTGCTCAGCACCCAGTTTTCATCGATCTTGTAGCGCAGGTCGACGCCGGCCACCCGGTTGCTCTGCTGGCCAAACTTGCGGTCCGACAGCAGCACGCCCACGTTGGAATCGCCAGCGAAGTCGTTCTGCACGCGGGCCACGGCGATGCGCGCCGTCTTGCCATAGTCGCGGCTGTCGCGCGGCAGCGCTTCGCCCGGCGCCAAATCATCCATCAGCAGGCCGCCGACGGACCAGTGGCCTTCGCGGCCCGTCAGGCGCGCGCCGTAGCGGGGTTCGGCGATGCGGCGCGAAAAGAACAGCGGCTGCGGCGTCGTGAAGAAACCCGAGTTTTCCAGGAAGAACGGGCGCTTTTCCGGGAACAGCACTTCATAGCGCTTGTCGATCAGCACTTGCGGCTCGTCCGACTCGACTTCGCTGAAATCGGGCTTGTAGGTCAGGTCGAGCGCGAACTTGTCGGCCAGCACCAGCTTGGCGTCGAGGCCCGCCTGGTTCTTGTCGTCGCGTTCCCAGAAGGTATTGGCCGGGTCGCGGCCGTTCAGGGCGCGGCTGCGGCCGACATAGCCGTACGGAATCAGCTGGATGTTGCGCCCGGACGTGATCGGCTCGGGTATCTGCACGGGCGCCAGCTGCGGCACGAAGGCGGCCTGGCGCTTGGTGATGTAGGGCCAGTAGGAAAACTCGTTCAGGCGCGGCACGATGCGGCCCACGGCGATGCCCCAGTTCTGCACGTCGGCGCGGCTGAAGCGCAGGCTCTTGAACGGGATGGCCATGGTGACGACATAGCCGTCGGGCGTGATCTTGCCGTCCGACTGCCATTGCGTGTCGAAATTGAAATCGTCGCCCAGGCCTTCCGTGTGCTTGGCATCCATCTGCACGCCATACGGGTTGGCATAGAAGCGGAACGAGCGCTGCTTGTCGTTGAAGGAATCGATTTCCAGCTGCACCGCGTCGTCGCCGGGCAAGTCTTCGCGGCGGGCGATGCGCGCGCGCACCAGGGCCGGGTCATCCTTGCAGACAAAGACGGCGTACAGGTGTTCGTCGTCATACGACAGGTAGGCCTTCGTTTCCAGCAGCGACGGTTCGCCGTCGCCGGGCGCGTACTGGCGGAAGCCCTTGATTTCCACGCCGGCGTCGGCCGGCAGCTTGCCGACATAGTCGGCCAGCACGGGCGCGCGGGCGGCGCGGGGGATTTGCAGGCGCTCGTCGGCCAGGACGGGAGCGGAAAAGGCCAGCATCAGGCACAGGGCGGTGCGGCGCAACGGGGTCAGGATGGCTTGTTTCATGATGTGCTTTCTATTCGGAATGGATTCAGGCGGCCGCGGGCGACGCGGACGGATTGCTTGGGGCGCTGCGCATGGCAGCGGGGCGGCGCAGCACGGGCCACAGCCAGAAGGCCAGGGCCAGCAGCTGGCTGACGGTGGAGACGGCCAGCAGCAGGGGCAGGTGCTGCGGCTGCACCAGGCCGATCGGCATGACGATGGCAAAGGCCAGCCACAGCACGCCGAACATGGCGGAGCGCACGCCGCCGTGCATTTGCCCGTTGCGCTGGCCGGCGGCCAGCAGGCACCACAGCCACAGGGCGGGGAACAGCGCGTAGTCGTCGGGCACGAAGGGACTGCGCACGGCGGCCAGGCCCAGCAGGCCGAGCCAGACGGCGGCCAGTTCCAGGCGCGAATAGGCGCTGGCGCGGCGCGATGCCAGCCAGGCCAGCGCCACCACCACCACGCTCCACAGCAGGGCCACGGCGGCCAGGTGGCGGTATTCGATGCCGTCGACGCCAAACAGCTTGAGCTTCAGCACCAGGGCCGGCACCGAGTAATTGATGGCGACCACCGCTTCCAGGCCTTCAAGCTGCATCCAGCTCCACACTTCGCCGCTGGCGATGCGCGGCATTTCATAGCCGATGAAGTCGCGGAACGGCTGGGCGCCCAGCATGGCATACGCCAGTGCCGCGTACAGCAGCGAGAAGGCGATGCTCCAGGCCAGCGCGCGCCAGCGCTTGCAGAACAGCAGATAGGCGCATAGCACGCCGGGGAAGATCTTGAACAGGGCCAGCGCCATGACGGCGCCGCCGGCCTCGTCGCTGCCGCGCTGGAACAGCAGCATGGCCAGCAGGGCCAGGGCGATGGCGGCCAGCTGGAAGTTGCCCGTCTGCATGGTGATCAGGGTGGGCAGGGCCAGCCAGGCGGCCGGCAGCAGCAGGGCGGCGCGGCGTCCCGTGGCCCCGCCTATCCAGGCGCAGACGGCCAGCATGATGGCCGCCACCAGGGCCGCGTCGACGGCGAACCAGACGGCGCGCATGGCAACAAAACCTGCGCCCAGCGACGCGGCCAGCTGCGGCAGGATCAGGAACGGCGGCGGATACAGGTACTCGTCGAGCTTGAAGCGGCCCTCGTTGCCTGCGTAATGGGCGCTGTCATAGATGTTGGACGCCCCCGCGCTGGCCAGCTCGGAAGCTTTCCAGTACGAGGAAAAGCAGCTGTGGTTGACATAGAAGGGGTCGTACCAGATGGCCGACAGCTGCGGCTGCTGCGGGTCGGCCATGAACAGGGCGACGCCGGCGATGCGCGCCACGGCCAGCGCGGCCAGCGCCAGCCACAGCAGGCTGAGCACGGGATGCGCGCGCAGCAGGCCGTCCAGCGCGCGCGGCAGGCGGCGGGCCAGCACCGGGCTCAGTCCCAGTGCGATGGCCAGCGGCAGCAGCGCCAGCGGCGACGGCGCCGCTTGCAGGGCAGTGGCGGCGACGGCCGCGCAGATGCCGAAGAAGGCGCACAGCAGCAGCGCCACGGCCAGGCGCTCCCACGCGCGGCCTTGTGAATGTACAGGATGCATCAGTTACCTCCAATCAGGGTCAGGGACAGGACGACGGCGGCGATGCCCAGCACGGCCAGGGCCAGCGCGCCCGAGGCGTGCAGGACTCTTTCCTGGCGGCGCGCCCGTTGCAGCGCGTCGCCATACGGCATGGTGGTGTGGGCGATCATGGTGTACAGGGGCAGCCAGCCGCGCGGCCACACGCGGTTGAGCAGCAGGTCGAGCTTCTTGCGGGCGACGAACCACGGCGATTGCACTTTTTGCCGCAGTTCCGTGAAGTTGGATTTCGACAGCTGCGCCAGCGCATCCGTGTGCCGGCGCCGCGCCAGCTCGTAGCTGGCAAACGCCGTGGCCGTGTCGCCCTGCGCCGTTTCCAGCGCGTTCATCAGGGTGCAGCAATCCTCGAATGCGGAATTCATGCCCTGGCCATAGAACGGGTACACGGCGTGGCAGGCGTCGCCCACCAGCACGGCCCAGTCGCCAAAGCGCCAGGGCGCCGTGCGCGTGGTGATCAGGGTGCCGGTCGGGTGGCGCGACCACTGTTCCAGCAGGCCCGGCAGCAGCGGCAGCAGGTCGGGGAAGTACTTGGCGAACAGCGCCGTCACGTCGGCCTCGCTGCGCACGCTGGCAAAACTGTCTTCGCCCTCGAACGGCAGGAACAGGGTCAGCGTGTGCGAACCGTCCTGGTTCGGGTGCGAGACGAACAGGCAGTGGCTGCGCGGCCACACGTGCAGGGCCGTCAGCTCGATGGCCGAACTGCCGTCCGCGCGCGGCGCCAGGGTCAGCTCCTTGTAGCCCCATTCCAGGTATTCCTGCTGGTAGTCGGCGCGCATGCCGTGCTGCAATTCGCGGCGCATGCTGGAAAACGCGCCATCGGCGCCCACCACCCAGGCCGGATGGGCGCTGATGCGGCGTCCGCCCGGCGCTTCCAGTTCCAGTTCGCGCTGCGCCTTGTCGGCGCGCAGCAAACGGTGCTCGAAATGCAGTTTCACCTGCGGATGCTGCTCGGCCTGGTCCAGCAGCAGGTGGTTGAGCAGGTTGCGGTCGATCGAATGCAGCACTTCGCTGTCATCCTTGCCGTACGCCTGGTAGCGCGTGCTGCCGTCCGGCGCGTGGATGACCCGCCCGCGCATGACGACGGCATGCGCCAGCACCTGTTCCAGCAGTCCCACCATCTGCAACGCTTGCATGCCGCGCTTGGACAGGCCCAGGTTGATCGAGCGGCCCGCTGCGCTGTCCTGGCGGCGCGGGTCGGCCCGGCGTTCATACACGTCGACGCCATGGCCTTGCCGCGCCAGCGCCAGCGCCAGCAAGGAGCCGGCCAGGCCGCCGCCGACGATGGCGATACGGCCGCTGCGGGCGTCGTGGGCGTGATGGACGTGGTTGGCGGCGCTCATGCCATCTCTCCCGCAGCGTCGGCATCGGTATCGGGTTCGCCCAGGCGCGCCTGCCACTGTTCGATTTCAGCGGCCACCACGCCGTCGAGCGCCTGCTCGAAGCGCGACCAGCCCAGGCTGCCCGCCAGGCGGAACAGGTAGGCGCGCAGATAGGCGGCCCGCACGGGCGCCGCGTAGGCCGTGCGCAGCAGGAAAGGCAAGTCCGAATCGACCATGTGGCGCATGGCCAGCATGGGGATGGGACTGCGCAGCGGGCGGAATTCGGCATTGCGCAAGCCGGGGCTTTCGTTGCTGGCGTGGAATTCACCGAGCATCAGGCCCTTTTCCACGAAATCCTTCTTCAGCAGCTGCTGCACTTCATCGACCACCCCCGCACCCTCGGCGCCCAGGTTGGGGAAGATCACCAGGAAAGCCTTGTTGATGGCGTCCGGGCCGCTGGTCGGTTCGGTGGCGAGGAACAGGTCGCGGTAATACAGGATCACGCGCGAGATGCTGTCGAGCGTGGGTTCGCGCTCGGCGATCTCGGCCATCCAAATGCTGTCCTGTTCCAGCGCCACGGGCACGAAGGGGCAAACGGCACCCTTGCGGCCCAGTTCAGGGTGGCTGCGGGCGAGGAAGGCGCGCATCCATTCCAGCACGCTGGCCAGCGCCGTATGGCTGGGATAGTCGCGCGCCACCTGGGAAACGCGCATCAGTCCGTAACCTGGACCGTGCGCCGCGGCGGCTTGGTTGTCGTGATGGGCGACCGGGCACTTTTTGGGCGCCGGTGCCGTGTGCAGCATGTCTGTGTCAGTCATCTTGCTTGCTCCAGTGGGTCGTGGTTGTTGCGAGGTCGTGGTCAACATCGTTGTTTATTTGTTATTGCATTGCGTTTTTGAAGAAAAAGCGTCCCCACAACGCTGCGTGGCAGCGCTTTTTCATTCAGCTTGGTACTACCGGGAAAGAATCAGGCGGGCTGCGCGTCCCCTTCGGCCGCCGGCGGCGGCTGGGTCCAGGCGTCGGGCAGCTCGTCGGCGCGGCGCAGGGCGGGGATGCTGTAGGCCAGCATGGCAACCAGGCTCATCGCCAAGCCCAGCACGATGAACATCAGGCCCATGCCGCGCCCCGCGCCCGTGCCGATCAGCTGGCCGATGGAGCCGGCCAGGGCGCCGCCCGGCATCAGCAGCGGCTCGAACACGTGTTCGGCCAGCGGCCCCGCCAGGCAGTAGCCGATGGGCATGGCCGCTTCCGACAGCACGCGCTGGATGGCGAAGCAGCGCCCCTGCAGGCCGGGCGGCACCTTGCTTTGCCACAGCGAATCGTTCGAGGCGCTGATCACGGGCAGGGTCAGGAAGAAGATGAAGCCGGCCGCCGTCACCAGCACGAACGATGGCGCCAGGCCGTGCGCGGCCAGGGCCAGTCCCGCCAGCAGGGAAAAGCCCAGCACGCCGTTGATGCGCTTCTTCATGCCGCCCGATGCCGCCATCAGCACGCCGCCCAGCAGCAGGCCGGCGCCGCCGATCGACATCTGCACGCCCAGCAGGGCCGGATCGGCCATCGACAGCACCAGCGGCGTGATGGTGATGGCGGCGATGCCGAAGAGGAAGTTGCAGGTGCCGAAGACCAGCAGCAGGCCGAACAGGCTGTTGCGTTCGCGCACATAGCGCCAGCCCGTCGCCGCTTCGCGCCACAGGCTTTGTCCCTCGCTTTCCTTGCTGCGCGGCGGACGGGGGATGCGCGCCATCAGCATGGCGATGAAGGCGGCCACAAACGACAGGGCGTCGATCAGCAGCACGCCGGGCAGGCTGATCAGGCTCACCAGCACGCCCGCCAGCAGCGGTCCGGCCACCTGGGCGATGGCGCCGCCCGTCTGCACCAGGCCGTTGACCCGGCTCAGCTGGCCGTGCGGCACCAGCAGCGGGATGCTCGACGCGTAGGCGGGGCCGTGGAAGGCGTTGGCCAGCGCCGTGGCGCCCACGCACAGGTAAATGTGCCAGATGGCCAGCTGGCTGTTCATCAGCAGGGCTGCCAGCACCAGCTGGGCGCTGGCCGAGACGATGTCGCAGCACAGCATGATGCGGCGCCGGTCCCAGCGGTCGACGAGGGCGCCAGCGAACGGCGCGATCAGCAGCGCCGGCACGGCCATGGCAACGAAGATCAGCGCGAACTGGGTGGTCGACCCCGTCGTGCGCAAGACCCAGATGCCCAGCGCAAAGCTGGACAGGCGCGAGCCGATGCCCGACGTCATCTGGCCGAACCAGATCAGCAAAAAGTCGCGCAAGCCCGCATAGCGGCGAGTGGAGGTGGTCATGCGCAGGCCCTTTCTTGTGGTGTGGCGCCGATGGCCGGCAGGTAGCCCTGCCGTTGCATATAGGCGAGGTAGGTGGCGAACAGGGCGCCGTCGGCCGGCGGGCAGACGTGGCCCAGCGCGGCGGCCATGCGTTCGGTGGCGCCGCAGTCGAAGCCCGGCTCGCGCGCGTCCGCCTGCTCGGGGAACAGGGCGGCGAAGCTGGCCAGGGCATTTGCCTGGCCTGCGCTCACGGCCTGCTGCAGGGCCGCGCGCCATTGCGGGTAATCGACCAGCCGCACCGGGTGGCCGGCGGCGCGCAAGCCTTCCACCAGGGCGCTGGTCGGCAGGCGCGCGGGATTGAGGAAATGCCAGGTGCCGTCGGCGCCGGCGCCGTTCTGCGCCAGCACGCGGCAGGCGATGACGGCGCTGACATGGTTGACGGGCGCCATGTCGTAGCTGGCGCCGGCGATGTCGGGCACCATGCCCAGCTGCGCGCAGCCCTTGACCCAGCTGCTGAAATAGTCGCCCAGGTTGGCGCTGCCGCTGCCGCTGTCGCCCGTGATGCGGGCCGGCCGGTACAGCGCCACGGGCACGCCGCGTGCGCGCGCCGCCAGGGCCAGCTGTTCCGCCACCCATTTGCTCTGGTTGTAGCCGCCTTGCTGGCTGTCGGACGTGGGCGGCGCGTCGCTTTCGCGCACCGTGGCATCAAGGTAGTCGGCGCTGACATACACGCCCAGGGTCGAGACCATGTGCACGGCTTTCAGCGGACCCGTGGTGGCCAGGCGCAGCACTTCCAGCGTGCCGCCCACGTTGGCCGGCGCCAGGCTGGCATACGGCGCGAGGAAGTTGACCTGGCCGCCGTTGTGCACGATGGCGTCCGCCTGGCTGGCCACGGTGGCGTAGCCGTCGTCCGTCAAGCCCAGGCGCGGCGCGGCCAGGTCGCCCGGCAAGGGCGTCAGGCGCGCCGCATCGCTGTCCTGCCACAGGCCGTACTGCCGCAGGTTGGCGCGCAGGCGCCGCGCGCCGTCGATGGCGTCGTCGGCGCGCACCAGGCACAGCAGCTGCGCGGCGCTGGCGTCGAGCAGGTCGCGCAGCAGCCAGGCGCCCAGGAACCCCGTGGCGCCCGTGACGAGAATGGCGCGTGGCGCACCCGCATGGCGCGGCGTGGCGCGCGCCGCGTCGATGTCGGTCGGCAGCACGGCTTGCGCGGCCAGGTCCAGCGCGGGCGCGGCGACGCCGGCCAGCAAGTCGTCCACCACGCGCGACAGGGCGGCGATGCTGGGCGCGGAAAACACGGCCGTCAGCGGCACGTCGACGCCAAAGGCGCGCTGCAGCTGGAATACCAGGGGCAGGGTCAGCAGGGAATCGCCGCCGGCGCTGAAGAATTCATCGTCCGTGCTGAGACCTTCGCGGCCCAGCAATGCCTGCCAGACGTCCAGCATGCGCTGTTCGGTGGGCGTGGCCGGCGCGACGATGCTGCGCGCCGCCAGCGCGTGCAGCGCCTGCGTGGGGGCGGGCAGGGCGCGCCGGTCGATCTTGCCGTTGCCCGTCAGCGGCAGCGCTTCCAGGCGTTCAAAGATGGCCGGCAGCATGGCGTCCGGCAGGCGCGCGGCCAAGTCGCTGCGCAGGGCGGCGGCCGTCACGCCGGGACCCGTGAAATACGCCACCAGGCGCTTGTCGCCGGGCGCCACTTCCAGCACCGTGGCGACGGCCGCCTGCACGCCGTCGCAGGTCAGCAGCGCGCTTTCCACTTCGCCCAGTTCGATGCGCACGCCGCGCAGCTTGACCTGGTGGTCGCGCCGGCCCAGAAACTGCAGGCTGCCGTCGCTGTTCCAGCGCGCCAGGTCGCCGCTGCGGTAGATGCGCGCCCCTGGCTGCGGAGCGTAGGGATCGGGCACGAAGCGTTCGGCCGTCAATTCGGGGGCACGGTGGTAGCCGGCCGCCACGCCAGCGCCGCCGATGGCCAGCTCACCGGCCACGCCGCGCGGCGCCAGCTGCAGATGGCGGTCCAGCACATACGCGCGCACGCCGGGCAGCGGCTGGCCGATGGGCAAGTCGCTGCCTTCCAGGCCGGCGCCGTCCACGCTGCTGAAGGTGGTGGCGCAGACGGTGGCCTCGGTGGGGCCGTAGTGGTTGCACAGGCGCACGCGCTTGCCCGTCAGGCGGGCGAAGCGGCGCACCTGTTCCACGGGCACGGCTTCGCCGCCGAACATCATCAGGCGCAGGCCGGGCAGCACGCTGCCCGTGGCATTGCCGGCGCCGTCGAAGGCGTCCGTCCAGCGGCGCCACAGGGCGGCCGGCGCGTCGATGGCCGTGACGGCGTGGCGCGCGCAATACGCTTCCAGTTCCGCCGCGCCCAGCTGGTTCGGCGCGCCGTGCAGCACCAGGGTGGCGCCGGCGGCCAGCGCGGGGAAGATGTCGCCGACGGAAGCGTCGAACTGCAGCGGCGGGATCATCAGCACGCGCTGGCCGGCCAGGTCGTGGACGTGGGCAAACGCGTGCAGCAGATGAAGCACATTGGCCTGGCTGACGCGCACGCCTTTCGGCGTGCCCGTCGAGCCGGACGTATACATCAGGTAGGCGGGCGTGGCGCCGTAAATGCGGGGCGCGGCGAACGGCGTGGCGTCCGGCGGCGCATCCGTGGCCAGCACGGGCAGCTGGCCGGCAATGCTCAGCGCCTGTGCCTGCGCGGCCGGCGGCGCGACGAGGGCGATGGCGCCGGCGTCGTCCAGCATGAAGCGCAGGCGCGCCTCGGGCAGCGCGGGGTCGAGCGGCACGTAGGCGGCGCCGCACGCCACGATGGCGAGCAGGCCCACCAGCGCGGCCGCCGAGCGGTCGGCCAGCAGCGCCACGTGACTGCCAGGGCCGGCGCCCGCCGCCTGCAGCCGCGCCGCCAGCGCGTTCACGGCCAATACCAGTTCGCCGTAGCGCAAGCTGGTGCCGTCATCGGCGATGGCGACGGCCAGCGGCGCGCGTGCGGCCTGGCGCGCCACCAGCGCATACAGGCCGCCATCGGGCAAGTCCTGCGCATCGACGGGTGTGCCGCCGTCGCCCAGGGCCAGCAGCTGTGCCCGCTGCGCGGCCGGCAGCAGGGCCAGGCGCGACACGGGCGTGGCGGGCGCCTCGACGATGGAGGCCAGCAGCTGCGTGAACTGTTCCGCCATGCGGGCGATGGTGGCCGCTTCGAACAGCGCCACGCTGTAATCGATGACGCCGCACAGCGCGCCGTCGGCTTCCATCATCGACAGGGTGATCTCGAAGCGGGCCGCCTTGAACGGCGGCTCGAACGGGCCGGGCCGCAAGCCGTGCCAGGCCGCCTGCGCTTCTTCTTCACTGGCGCTGGCCGCTGGCGCCTGCAGCACGAACATGGTCTGAAACAGGGTACTGCGGCCCGGCACGCGTTCGATCTGCAAGCCGTCGACGATGCGCTCCAGCGGCGCTTCCGCATGCGCGAGCGCGTCGAGGAAGTGCTGGCGGTTGCGCGCCAGCAGGGCGTTAAAGGCGGGATCGTCGGACAGGTCGGCGCGCAGGGCCAGGGTATTGACGAACAGGCCGATCAGCGGTTCGCATTCGGGCGCATTGCGGTTGGCCACGGGCGTGCCGACCACCACGTCGTCCTGGTTGGCCAGGCGCGCCAGCAGCACCTGGAAGGCCGACAGCAGGGCCATGAAGAGGGTGGCGCCCTCGGCCTGCGCCAGGGCTTTCACGGCTTGCGACAGGGCGGGCGGCACGGCAAAGGCGTAGCGCTCGCCGACGGGCGACAGGCTGGGGCCGCGCGGCGCGTCGGCCGGCAGTTCCAGCAAGCCGCTGCTGCCGGCCAGGGCCTGGTGCCAGAACGCCACCTGGCGTGCCAGCGCGGCCTGGCGCGGCGGCGAGGCTTGCCAGCGCACGATGTCGGGGAAGGCCAGCGGCAGCGCTGGCAGCACCTCCAGCGGCGCTGGCGCACCCGAGGCGTGGGCGCGGTACAGCGCCTGCAGTTCGCCATACAGCACGTTGATCGACCAGGCGTCGGCGATGATATGGTGCAGCACCACCACCAGCGCGTATTCCTGCGGCGCCAGGGTTACCAGGCTGGCGCGCAGCAGCGGCGGGCGGGCCAGGTCGAACGGGCGCTGCGTCTCGGCGCCCGCGTAGTCCAGCGCGGCTGCCTGCGCGGCGGCGGCATCGAGGTGCGACAGGTCGAGCCGCGTCAAGGTGAACGGCGCGTGCGCGGCCACCGTCTGCAGCGGCTGGCCGCCGGCTTCGCCAAAGCCCGTGCGCAGCGCCGCATGGCGGGCCACGATGGCGGCAAACGCCGCTTCCAGCGCGGCGGCGTCCAGCGCGCCGCTCAGGCGGCAGTGCTGGTACAGGTGATACGCGCCCGTGCCCGGCTGCAGCCGTTCGAAGAACCACATGCGCTGCTGTGCCGGCGACTGCGGCAGCGGCGTGCCGTCGGCCAGCGGCGGCAGCGCGCGCACGGCGTCGCGCAGGGAAATTTGCGGCGCGGCGCCGGCGGCCAGGCGCTGGCGCAGCAGGGCCAGCTGCTGCGGCGTGAGCCGCGCCAGGCGCGGGTCGTCGTGAATCGGGGATTGGCTCATGTGTTTTCCAGTGCGCCGCCCAGCAGCGCTTCGATGTTGTCGTCCGAAAGACCTTCAAGCTGGTCCAGCATGCTGGCCAGGTCGCCCGCATCCACGCTGTCGAGGCGGTTGCGCATCAGGGCCGCGCCGAAGGCCGCCACGGTGGGCGCCTCGAACAGCAGACGCAGGCTGAGTTCGCCGCCAAACGCTTTTTGCGCGCGCATCACCAGCTGCGTGGCCAGCAGCGAGTGGCCGCCCAGCTTGAAGAAGTTGTCCTCGATGCCCACGCGTTCCAGGCCCAGCACCTCCTGCCACAGGCCGCACAGGAGCTCCTCGTCGCCGTTGCGCGGCGCGACATAGCTGTCGCCGGGGGCCGCCTCGATGTCGGGCACGGGCAGGGCGTTGCGGTCGACCTTGCCGTTCGGCGTCATCGGCAAGTGCTCGAGCATCACGTAGGCCGAGGGCAGCATGTAGTCGGGCAGCTGCGGCGCGATGGCGTCGCGCAGGGCGGCCGCCTGCAGCACCTGGTCCGCGTGCGACAGCAGGTAGGCCACCAGGCGCTTGTCGCCAGGCCGGTCTTCGCGGCAGATGACGACTGCCTGGCGCACGCCCGGCTGTTCGGCCAGCACGGATTCGATCTCGCCCAGTTCGATGCGGTAGCCGCGCAGCTTGACCTGGTTGTCGATGCGGCCCAGCACTTCCATGTTGCCGTCGCGGCTCCAGCGCGCCAGGTCGCCCGTGCGGTACAGGCGCGCGCCCGGTTCCGGCGAATGCGGATCGGCGAGGAATTTTTCCGCCGTCAGCTCGGGCCGCGCATGGTAGCCCTGCGCCACGCCGGCGCCGCCGATCAGCAGTTCGCCCGGAATGCCGGGCGGCAGCGGCTGCAGGAAGGCGTCCGCCACATACAGGCGCGTATTGGCGATGGGGCGGCCGATGGCGATCGGCGCGCCGTCCGCGGCGATTTTTTCCACGCTGGACCAGATCGTCGTTTCCGTGGGGCCGTACATATTCCACAAGGTGCCGCCACCGGCCAGCAGGCGGTCGGCCAGTTCGCGGCTCAGCGCTTCGCCGCCGCACAGCATGGCCATGCCGGGACGGCTTTGCCAGCCGGCGTCGAGCAGCATGCGCCAGGTGGCGGGTGTCGCTTGCAGCATGCTGGCCTGCGAACTGTCGAGCAATCGCGCCAGCTCCATGCCGTCGGCCGCCGTGGCCGGGTCGGCGATCTCGATGCGCGCGCCCACGGCCAGCGGCAGCAGCAGTTCCAGCACGGCGATGTCGAACGACAGCGTGGTCACGGCGCACAGGCGGTCGGCGGCCGTAATGCCCGGCCGCTCCATCATCGCCAGCAGGAAGTTGACGACGGCACTGTGCGGCAGGCGCACGCCCTTGGGACGGCCGGTGGAGCCGGAGGTGTAGATCACGTAGGCCGTCTCGCCGGCCGGCACCTGCGCCGGCGGCGCCACTTCGTTCAGGCGCGCTTCTTCCAGCAGCACCAGGGCCGGGCCGCTGGCCGGCAGCAGCGGCGCCAGCGCGCGCTGCGTGACGACAAAGCGCGTCTGCGCATCGTCGAGCATGAAGGCGATGCGCTCGGCCGGGTAGATCGGGTCGAGCGGCACGTAGGCGGCGCCCGCCTTGAGAATGCCCAGCAGCGCCACCAGCATGTCGGGCGAGCGCTTGACGAACAGGCCCACCAGCTCGCCCGGCTGCACGCCGCGCGCCAGCAGGTGGCGCGCCAGCGCATCGGCGCGCTGGTCGAGTTCCGCATAACTGAGTTCGCGGCCCAGGTGCGACAGCGCGATGGCCTGCGGCGTGCGCGCCGCCTGCGCCTCGAACAGCGCGTGCGCCGTCAGCGGGCCGCCGGCAGGCAGCGCGCGCGCCGTGTCGTTCCAGTCATGCAGCACGCTGCGGCGCTCGGCGGGCGTGAGCAGTTCCAGTTCGGACAGGCGGCGGTCCGGGTCGCCCAGCGCGCTTTGCAGCAGCTGCTGCAGGTGGCCTGCCATGGCGGCGATGGTGGACGCGTCGAACAGGTCGGTCGCGTACTCGATGTACATGGCCAGGCCATTGTTTTCCTCGCTGGCGAACAGGGTCAGGTCGACGCGCGAGGTGCCGGACGAGATGACGCCGGGCTCGATCGGCGACAGCACCAGCCCTTGCAGGCGGATTTCCTCGGACGGGAAGTTCTGGAAGAACAGCATCACCTGGAACAGCGGCGAGTGGCTCAGCGAACGGTCGATCTTCAGCACGTCGAGCAGGCGTTCGACGGGCATGTCCTGGTGCGCGTACGCGCCCAGGGTGCCATCCTTGACGCGCGCCAGCAGCTCGCGGAAGGTGGGGTCGCCGCTCAGGTCCGTGCGCAGCGCCAGGGTATTGGCGAAAAAGCCCACCAGCGCTTCGAGTTCCTGGCGCGGCCGGTTGGCCACGCCCATGCCGATGATGAGGTCGAGCTGGCCCGTGTAGCGCGCCAGCAGCACCTTGAAGGCGGTGGCAAACACCATGAACGGCGTCGCGCCTTCCTGGCGGCTCAGGCGTTTCAGGCCGTCGTACAGGGTCGGGTCGAGGCGGTGCACGGAGGCCGCGCCGCGCCGGCTTTGCTGCGCCGGGCGCGGGCGGTCGCCGGGCAGTTCCAGCACGGGCGGATGGCTGACCAGGCGCTGCTGCCAGTAGGCGAACTGCTTGCGCATGGTTTCGCCTTCGTCGTCAAGCAGGGCGTTCTGCCACAGCGTGTAGTCGGCGTATTGCAGCGGCACGTCCGCCAGCGGCGACGGCAGGCCCGCGTAATAGGCGTCGTACAGCTGGCACAGTTCCGTGTAGATGATGGTGTAGGACCAGCCGTCGAGCGCGATATGGTGGCCGTTCATGACGAACAGGTGCTGTTCCTCGTCCAGGCTGATGAGCACGGCGCGCAGCAGCGGCCCCGTGCTGAAATTGAACGGCGTGCCCGCCTCCTGCTGCGCCAGCGCGGCCGCTTCCTCGCGCCGCTGCGCGGCCGGCAGGTGCTCCAGGCTGACGCGGCGCAGCGGCACGGGCGCCGGCGGCAGGATGTGCTGCTGCGGGCCGACGTCGTCGGTGACGATGGCCGTGCGCAGCACTTCATGGCGGCGCACGATTTCATCGAGGCTGCGCTGCAGGATGGCGCAGTCGGGCCGGCCGCGCATCCACATGGCCGACGGCACGTTGTAGGTGGCTGAATTCGGGTCCATCTGTTCCAGGAACCACAGGCGGTTCTGCGCATGCGAGACGGGAATGCGCGCGGGCCGTGGCTGGCGCGTGATTTCCTTGCGCGCGGCGGGCGCCGTCTGCTTGCTCAGCTGCTGCATCAGCAGCGCGCGTTTTTCCGGCGAAAGGCCGGCCAGGCGTTGGTTCAAATCGGTCATGTCATCATCCCAGGATAGGCGAGCTGCCGGCGGGCGCGGGCGCATGCTGCAATTGCGCGCTGGCCTGTTCGTCGCTCAGGTTGTCAAGTTGTTTGAGAAGTTCGTCGAGCGCGTCCGCATGCTGGCTGGCCAGCTGCAGCGCGACGGCATCGGCCATCTGCGCCAGCCGCGGCGAGTCGAATATGGCGCGCAGCGGAAAATCGATGGCGTAGTGCTGGCCGATGCGCGCCACCAGCCGCGTCGCCAGCAGCGAATTGCCGCCGATGTCGAAAAAGCTGTCGTCGGGCGCCACCCTGGCCAGGCGCAGCAGGGGACGCCACAGCTGCGCCAGCACCTCCTGCTCGGCCGACAGGGGCACGGCAGCTGTCGCCGGCGCGGTCACGCCGGCCGGGTCGGGCAAGGCATGGCGGTCCACCTTGCCGTTGGCGTTCAGCGGCCAGCGTTCCAGCACGACAAAGGCCGATGGCAGCATGTAGGACGGCAGCTGGGCGCGCAGCGCTTCGCGCACGCCGGCCACGTCAAAACCGGCCACGTCGACGCCGACGGCCAGCGTCAGGTAAGCCACCAGGCGCTTGTCGCCGGGGTTGTCCTCGCGCGCCAGCACCAGCGCTTCGCGCACGCCGGCGCAGGCGGCCAGCCGCGTCTCGATCTCGCCCGGCTCGATGCGGTAGCCGCGGATCTTCAGCTGGAAGTCATTGCGCCCGGCAAATTCGATCGTGCCGTCGGCGCGCCACTTGCCCAGGTCGCCGCTGCGGTACAGGCGCGCGCCCGGCTGCAGGGAAAACGGGTCGGCGATGAAGCGCTCGGCGCTGTGTTGCGGCAGGTTCAGGTAGCCGCGCGCCACGCCGTCGCCGCCGATATGCAGTTCGCCCGGCACGCCCACCGGCACGGGCTGGCCCAGCGGATCGAGCAGGTACACCTGCGTGTTGCCGATCGGCCGGCCGATGGGAATGGCCCGCGCCTCGTGCGGCGCGCCCGTCACGGCATAGGTGGTGGCGAACGTCGTCGTCTCCGTCGGGCCATAGCCATTGAGCAGCTGGCGCGGCGGATGCGCCTTGCCCATCACCCGCGCCACCACCTGCGGATCGAGCACGTCGCCGCCGGCCAGCAGCCAGCGCAGGCCGCCGAACGCTTCTTCCAGCGCGTCCGCGTATTCATGGAACAGGCCCGCCGTCAGCCACAGGGCCGTCACGCCGCCATCGACCAGCGCGCGGTTGAAGCGGGCGGGATCGAGCACGGTGTCGTGGTCGAGCACCAGCACCGAGGCGCCGTTCAGCAGCGGCGCCCACAGTTCCCAGGTGGCGGCGTCGAACGCGGGGTTGGCGCAATGGGCCACGCGGTCGCCGCTGGCCAGCGGCGCGAAACCGCTGTCGACGGCCAGGCGCACGATGTTGCGGTGTTCGACCATCACGCCCTTGGGCATGCCCGTCGAGCCCGAGGTATACATCACGTAGGCCAGCGCTGTCGCATCGATACCGCTGACGGCAGGCGCGGTATCGGGCAAGCCCTGCACCAGTTCCACGCCCGCTTCCACCAGCAGCAGCGGCGGGCCGCCGGCCGGCAGGCGCTGCGCCAGCGCGGTGCTGCTGACTACCAGCGCCGGCGCGGCGTCGGCAAGGATATGCGCCAGGCGCTGCGGCGGGCAATTCGCTTCCACCGGCACGTAGCCGGCACCGGCCTTGAGGATGGCCAGCAAGGTGGAGACCAGCGCATCGCTGCGTTCGAGCAGCACCAGCACGCGCTGGCCCGGCTGCACGCCGGCCGCCAGCAGGGCGTGCGCCTGGCGGTTGGCCTGCGCGTCGAGCGCGGCATACGTCAGGCTGCGCGCGCCGTGGCGCAGGGCCGGCGCCTGCGGCGTGCGCGCCGCCTGCTGCTCGAACCGCGCATGCACCGTGGACTGCAGCGTGGGCGCGACCGTGCCGCGGTTGAAGTCCAGCAGCACTTGCCGGCGCGCCGCCGCATCCATCAGCGGCAGGCGGCTGAGGGCCATGGTCTCGTCGCTCGCCATGGCCGCCAGCACGGCCTGCAGGCTGGCAGCCAGGCGCGCGATGCCGTCATGCTCGAACAAATCGCTCGCATATTCGATATGCCCGGACACATGCTGGCCGTCGTCGTCGAGCAGCAGCGACAGGTCGAAGTGCGTGCTGGCCTGCGGCAGCGGCAGCGGGCGCGGGTCGAACAGGAGCTGGTCGCCGTCCGGCGCCGGCGTGTTGTTGAGCGCCATGACGCTCTGGAACAGGGGGCTGTAGGCCAGGCTGCGCACGGGCTTGACGGCATCGACCACCTGGTCCAGCGGCAGGTCCTGGTGTTCGTAGGCCGACAGCGCCGTGGCGCGGATGCGTGCCAGCAGTTCCGCCACCGTGGGGTCGCCGTGCAGGCGCACGCGCAGGGCCAGGGTATTGACGAAAAAGCCCGGCAGCGCTTCGAGTTCGGGCAGCGGACGGTTGGCGACGGGCGTGCCGATGACGATGTCATCCTGGCCGCCCAGGCGCGCCAGCAGCGCGCTCCAGCCGGCGAGCAAGGTCATGAACAACGTGGCGCCATGGCGGGCGCTGAGGCGGCGCAGCGCTTCGGCCAGCGGCGCATCGAGGGCGAAGGCCAGGCGCGCGCCCCGGTAGCTCTGGCGCGCGGGACGCGGATGCTCGAGCGGCAGCTCCAGCAGGGCTGGCGCGCCGTCGAGCTGCGCGCGCCAGTACGCTTGCTGCACCTGCAGCGGCGCCGCATGCGCGGCATGGCGCTGCCAGCGCGCGTAGTCGGCATATTGCAGCGCGGGCGGCGGCAGCGGGTCGGGCAGGTCGGCGCTGAAGGCCGCGTACAGCGCCGCCAGTTCGCCGCACAGGATGCCCAGCGACCAGCCGTCGCTGATGATGTGGTGCTGCACCAGCAGCAGCTCGTGCTCGTCGGCCGCGCGGCGCAGCAGCAGGGCGCGCAGCAGCGGGCCGCGCGCCAGGTCGAAGGGCTGCGCGATTTCTTGCGCATGCAGGGCTGCGGCGGCCGCCTCGCGTTGGCCTGGCGGCAGGTGGGAAATGTCCGCCTGGCGCAGGGGGAAGGCGAACGGCGCGCCGGCTATCTGGTGCGGCACGCCGTCGCTGGCGCCGAAATGCGTGCGCAGGATGGCATGGCGGCGCAGCAGGGCGTCGAGCGCCAGGCGCAGCGCATCGGCCTGCAGCGGGCCGCGCAGGCGCCACGCCACCGGCATGTGGTAGGCGGCGCCGGCGGCCGCGTCGAGCTGGTTCAGGAACCACAGGCGCTGCTGCGTGTACGACAGTGCCACTTGTTCGCCGGCGGGCGTGGCTTGTGCCGTCAGCTGCGGCAGGACGGCGCCGGCGGGCGCGCTGTCGAGCAGGGCGGCCAGGCCGGCCACCGTGGGCGCGCCAAACAGCTGGCCCAGGGTCAGGGCCGTGCCGCTGGCCTTGCGCAGGCGCGACACCAGCTGGCCGGCCAGCAGCGAATGGCCGCCCAGTTCGAAGAAATCGTCATGCCGGCCCACCTGTTCCAGCCCCAGCAGTTCGCGCCACAGCCGCGCCACCAGCATTTCCTGCAGGCCCAGCGGCGCTTCCACCTGGCGTCCGGACAGCGCGGCGCGGCCAGGCACGGGCAGGGCGCGGCGGTCGACCTTGCCGTTTGGCGTCATGGGAAACTGCTCGAGCAGCACGAACGCGGGCGGCACCATGTAGGCCGGCACGGCCTGCGCCAGCTGCGCGCGCAGGCTGGCGATGAAGGCGGCGACGTCCGCCTGCGTCATGTTGGCATCGGCGCGCACGTAAGCGGCCAGGCGCTTGTCGCCGGGACGGTCTTCGCGGCACACCACCACCGCCTGGCGACAGGCGGGATGGCTGGCCAGCACGGCCTCGATTTCGCCCAGTTCGATGCGGAAGCCGCGCAGCTTGACCTGGTTGTCGATGCGGCCCAGCATGTCCAGGCGGCCGTCGCGCGTCCAGCGCACCAGGTCGCCCGTGCGGTACAGGCGGCTGCCCGGCGCGCCGGAAAACGCATCGGCGATGAATTTTTCCGCCGTCAGTTCGGGCCGCGCATGGTAGCCGATGGCCACCCCCAGGCCGCCGATCAGCAGTTCGCCGGGCACGCCCACGGGCACCGGCTGCAAATGGCGGTCGACCAGGTAGACCTGGGTATTGCTGACCGGTTTGCCGATGGTGATCAGGCCATCGCCGGGCAGCACCTGTTCGCCCGTCGAATAGATGGTCGTCTCGGTGGGACCGTACAGATTCCACAATTGGGCCACGCGCGCCAGCAAGCCATCGGCCAGTTCGCGCGTCATCGGCTCGCCGCCGCTGATGATGCGCAAGCCGTGGCGGCCCTTCCAGCCCGAATCGAGCAGCATGCGCCAGGTGGCGGGCGTCGCTTGCACCAGGGTGGCGCCGCAGGCGTCGATCAGTTCGGCCAGCGCCAGGCCGTCGGCCGCCGTGGCCGTGTCGGCGATGGCGACGGTGGCACCGACGGTGAACGGCAGCAGCAGCTCCAGTACGGCGATGTCGAAGGACAGGGTGGTCACGGCGCAGATGGTGTCGCCGTCCGTCATGCCCGGCTGGTGCAGCATGGCGCCGAAAAAATTCACCAGCGCGCGGTGCGGCAGCAGCACGCCCTTGGGGCGGCCAGTGGAGCCGGACGTGTAGATCACGTAGGCGGGCGAGGCGGGATCGACGGCCACGCTGACGGCTGGCGCGTCCACCGCCCGCTCGGCGATGTCGTCGATGGCGACGAATGTGCGCGCGCCGGCTGGCAGTTGCGCCTGCAGCGCGTGTTCACCGAGCACCAGGCGCGCGCCGGAATCGTCGAGCATGAAGGCCAGCCGTTCGGCCGGATAGGCCGGGTCGAGCGGCACGTAGGCGGCGCCCGCCTTGAGGATGCCCATCAGGCCGGCCACCAGTTGCGGTCCGCGGTGCAAATGCAGGCCGACCAGGTCGCCCGGCTGCACGCCCAGTTCCAGCAGGCGCGCGGCGACGCCGTCGGCGCGCCGCGCCAGCTCGCCGTAGCTGACGCGATGGCCGCCATGCACGATGGCCGTGCGCTGCGGCGTGCGGACCGCCTGTGCATCGACGAAATCGTGCGCATTGCGCAGCTGGCCCAGGGTCAGGCCGCTGGCGTTCCAGTCGTGCAGCAGCATCTGCCGCTGCGCGGGCGGCAGCAGGTCCAGTCGCACCAGCGGCAGGGCGGGATCGGCCAGCAGTGAGCGCAGCAGCTGCTGGAAATTCTGCGCCCAGCCGGCGATGCCGTCCGCGTCGAACAGGTCCAGCGCAAAGTCGATGCGGCCCGCAAGGCGGCCATCGCCGCTGGCGTCCGCCAGCACCAGCGCCAGGTCGAACGGCGTTTCCTGCGCTTCTGCCATCGCCCGCGAACCGTAGGCCAGCACGGCCTGGAACAGCGGGTGGAAACTCTCGCTGCGCGGCGGCTGCAGCGTTTCGGTCAGCTGCGCCAGGCACACGGGGTGGCGCTCGGCCATGGCCAGTGCGGCAGCGGCCTGCGCCAGCAGGCTGTGGCCCGTGCTGGCGTCGTCGAGGCGCAAACGCAGCGGCGCCATGCCGCCATGCCCGGCCACGCCGATGACCAGGTCTTGCTGGCCGCTGAGACGGCACAGGAAGGCGCTCCAGGCGGCGAGCAGCGCGGCCGGCACCTGCGTGCCGGTCCTTTGAGCCAGTTGCCGCAACCGCGAGGCGGTATCCGTATCGAGGGCGAAGGGCACGCTGCCCATGCGCCAGCTTTGGCGGGCCGGGCGGGATCGTTCGCCGGGCAGTTCCAGCAGGACGGGGGCGCCGTGCAAATGCTGGCGCCAGATGCCGGCCTGCTCCTGCGTCAGGGCGGGGAGAAGGCCGGGGCCAGGCGTGGCACTTGCCTGGCGGCTTAGCCGAAGAGTGTCGAAATAGTCTGTCAGAGCCATGGTGTACACCGAAAAATGGGGCGGTGAGTCAGTCCGGTCCGTGCCAAAAGAGGCTGGTACGGGATCGGGGCGGGAAATCAGCGTTGCGAATATAGCATCGGGATTTTCATTTCCCGGGCATCTTGGTGTTTTCAACTTAATAACAACACTTGGGCCTGATAATGATTTTTTGGCTAAGTTTTCGATTATTCGTGCGCACGGGCGGGCGCCATGATCAAGGTTGTTTTGCTAATCTCGGTGAGGCCGCGAAACGGTGCTTATATCGGCACGTGAATATCCGGACGGTCACGCGGATGCACAATCCTGGTGCAATGACTGGCTTGCCGATAAGAATTATTTAGCAGCTGCGCAAGCCCTAATGCGGGCTGCAGCGATGCGGCGATGGAGAAATACTGGGGTGGAAAAAAATGGTGCAGTGCACGAGAATAAGGCAGGGTTACGACAGTGGGTAAATTGATAATAGATGCAGATGTCAGCCATGAAACCATGTTAACTACTTGTAATTTTTAGTAATTATCAAAAGCATGGAAAATATTTTAAATATTCATAATGATGAAATAATGTACTGAAATGTATGAAATATTAATGAAAAATTCTGTCATAATGTGGATGAGCAAAATTTACGATCGTGACAGGGGCTAAGTGCATTCTAGTTGTGGCACGCTGCCGGTCTGAATGTTGTTGCGAAGCGTCGCAAGCCCTATGCATTCGGCATTTCACAGTCGCCTGATCGCAGAAAAAGATACCAATAGTCAGCAATTTAATAATTGCTTAAGTATTAAACATCGTTTCCATATATTCACGGAAATTATCATCTTCATCATTCATTTTTGATATAAGTGATTTCCTATATTCAAATTGCAAAATAAGGAAAGCGCATATGAAAATAAAATAATTTAATGTGACTCGGTAGATATTTACTATCAAAACTATGGTATGTGATGAGGCGGAAAATATGAATGTCGAAAGGCGGAATCGCTAACTTTCATGAAGTGGCCGCCATCTGCGCATAAAAATGCTTTAGGCTTAAATGAAATGGCGGGGTGTGAATATCTGTGAGTTTTCTGCCGTATTGACGACAGGCATTATCTGCGCGGCCGGATCTGCCTGGTTTTGGATTATGTGCGGAGCTGGGCGCGGGATTAAGCTGCATGCCGGAATGACAGTGACTATTAAAATGAAAGTCACTTGGCAGAAAGGCGATGGCGGGCTGGCGTGCTGTCGCCACGAGGAAGCGCACGTGGCTGATGCGGGCTCAAGGGTGGCGCATTGTGGCCGGCTGGGGTATTCTTGCGTAGAAATTTAATAAGAAATGTATTTTTGCGGAAACAATCTGCGGAAACAAGTGAACGGGGTGGGCATGCATATTCAGATTCGCAACAACGTCCGTGTCGCTGGTGAAGGGCCGGCGACCCTGGTGTTTGTCCATGGTTTCGGTTGCGATCAGACAATGTGGCGCTACCTGGAACCGCAGTTCCGCCAGCACTACCGTACGGTATTGTTCGACCTGGTGGGCAGCGGCCAGTCGGACCTGGCCGCCTACGACACGCGGCGCTACGCGACGCTCGACGGCTACGCGGACGACTTGCGCGCCGTGGTGGCGTCCGTGGCCGATGCCACCGGCGGTCCCGTGGTGTGCATCAGTCATTCCGTCAGCGCCATGACCGGCTTGCTGGCCAGCATCGCCGCGCCCGAGCTGTTCGCCGCCCAAGTCATGCTGGCGCCATCGCCCTGCTATATAGATGAACCTGCCACTGGCTACCGCGGCGGTTTTACGCGCGCCGACATCGACGATCTGCTCAGCGCCATGGACAGCAATTACCTGGGCTGGGCCGGCACGCTGGCGCCCGCCATCATGGGCGCGCCCGGGCAGCCGGCGCTGGGCGAAGACCTGACGCGCAGCTTTTGCCGCACCGACCCGGCCATCGCCCGGCATTTTGCCCAGGCGACCTTTCTGTCCGACCACCGGGCCATCCTGCCGCGTAACACCACGCCGGCCCTGATCGTGCAATGCAGCGACGACTTCATCGCGCCGCGGCCGGTGGGCGATTACCTGCATGCGATGCTGCCGTCCAGCAGCCTGCAGGTGGTCGAGAATATAGGCCATTGCCCGCACATGAGCGCGCCCGACGCCAGCTACCGCGCCATCCGCCGTTTTCTCGACGGCCTGCACCTGTGATGCGCGACTCCATGTCCACGCCTTTTTTGCCCGACGCCCAAACCCTGTTCCAGCACGCGGCCTGCGGCCTGCTGCTGTGTGCCAGCGACGGCACCATCGTGCAGGCAAACGCCACCTTTTGCGGCTGGCTCGGCTATGGTGCCGGCGAATTGATCGGCAAGAAGACGCTGCAGGACTTGCTGACCATCGGCGGGCGCGTGTTCCATCAGACGCACTGGCTGCCGCTGATGCAGGTGCAGGGCAGCGTGTCGGAAGTGCTGCTCGACATGCGCCAGCGCCAGGGGCAATCGATTCCCATGCTGTTCAACGCCGTGCGGCGCGAACATGGCGGCGTGCGCTATGACGAGATCGCCGTCTTTGTCGCCAGCGACCGCCGCAAATACGAGCAGCAGCTGCAGCTGGCGCGCAGGGAGGCCGGCGAGCTCAACGAGCAGCTGGCCGCCGCCGACCGGCGCAAGGACGAGTTCCTGGCTACCCTGGCGCATGAGCTGCGCAACCCGCTGGCGCCCATGCGCAACGTGCTGGAAGTGTTGCGCCTGGCGCAGCTGGACGACCCGCAATTGTGCTGGGTGCGCGACGTGCTGGGACGGCAGGTGGGCCACATGACGCACCTGGTCGACGATCTGATGGAAGTGTCGCGCATCACGCGGGGCCGCCTGGAATTGCGCTGCGCCAGCGTGGAACTGGCGCCCGTGGTGGAAGCGGCCCTGCACAGCGTGGCGGCCATGGCGGCGCAAGCCGGCCACGAGGTGCACGTGGCGCAGTGGCCGCACGCCATCTGGCTCGATGCCGACGCCACGCGCCTGGGGCAGATGATCGCCAACCTGCTGACCAATGCCGTCAAGTACACGCCGCCGGATGGCAGCATCTGGCTGAATGTGGCGTGCACGGCGGACGAGGTGCACATTACCGTGCGCGACTCGGGCATCGGCATCGCTGCCGAGCACCTGGACACCGTCTTCGACATGTTTTCGCAACTGGAACCGGCGCTGTCGCGCGCCCAGGGCGGCCTGGGCATCGGCCTGTCGCTGGTGCGCGGGCTGGCCGAACTGCACGGTGGCACGGTCAGCGCGCACAGCGATGGCGTGGGGCGGGGCAGCACCTTCGAATTGCGCCTGCCGTTGCCGGCCGTGCCGCTGGCGCCGCCGCCCGAGGTGAACCGGCGCCTGCTGGCCGGCACGCGCGAAGGGAAAGTGCTGGTCATCGACGACAGCGCCGACGCCGCCGAAAGCCTGGCGCTGGCGCTCGACATCCTCGGCTACGAAGTGCGCACGGCCTGCGACGGCGCCGCTGGTATTGAAACGGCGCAAAGCTTCATGCCGCGCGTCATCCTGCTCGACATCGGCTTGCCGCACATGAACGGCTACGACGTGGCGCGCCTCTTGCGCGAGCTGCCATGCGGTGAACTGGCCATCCTCGTGGCGGTGACGGGCTGGGGCCAGGACAGGGACCGCAAGATGGCGTCCGACGCAGGCTTCGATCTGCACCTGACCAAGCCCGTGGATTTTTATGAGCTCGATGCGGTGTTGCAGAAAATGCTGCAGTTGACGTAAGGTCGTGGCCGTCACGATTCCTGGATGAAATGCAATGCACCAATTGTCAGAACTTGAACAGGCGTATTTCCAGCTGCGCCACGGCTACGGCCAGCCCGACCGCTGTGTCGACTGGGCCGTGGAGCGCCTGCGCCTGGACCAGGAAGGCGACGATCTGGATATCGTCCTGCTGGCCAGCGCGCGCGGCGCAGACGAGGCGCTGCCGCTGGTCGAGGCCATCATTGAACGCTACGGAAGCACGCAATGGCTGTCGGAGCAATTTCTGGCTGGCAAATATCTGGTGGAGCTGCGCGATGCCTATCTGGCGGGGCGCGAAAGCGTGCAGTCGCTCGACGTCATCCTGACCCGGCTGTATCTGGCGCTCGCCTATCCCGACTGGCTGGTCATGCTGAGCCGCAATTGCGAGTATGCGACGGACGTGCCTGAATTTGTGCAGCCGTTCGAGCGGGAATTCGCGTACCTCGCCGGCCTGTGGGCAGGGGCGGACAGCGTCGCCGAGTTTGAGCAGCGCTATTCCCGCGCGACGTCGAACGGGCACGATGTGGGCTGATGCTTGAGCGCATGATGAAAAAAGTCGATATGTTTGTCTGTTCCCTGCCGGCCATGCGCGCGTGTGCCAGCTGGACGGAGGCGGTTGACGCTTTTCCCGTCACCGGCATCAGCTTGCCGGGCGAACTCGATTTCGCCTCACTGGCGCTGTTGCTGACCGGCTCGGCCGCGCCCGCGCTGTTGCCCGCAAACATCGCCGGGCGCGATCTGTGCATGTTCAGGGAGGATATGGCGCAAGCGCTGGGCGAATTGGCCGCCGATGAGGTGAACGAGCTTGCAGTGGCGTGGTCAGCGATGGCCCCCTGGGCGGGGTCGGCTGTCAATCCCTTCGACCTGGCGGGCTTTCTGCTGGAGTTGCAAGCGAACTGGCAGCGCTGCGCGACGCCGGGCAAAGCCGTGCTCCTGTGGCTTGAAGCGTAAAGCGGCGGCGGCCCGGACACGCGGCCGCCGTACTCAAGCTCAGGCCGGCTGTGCGCCGCCCACATTGCGGCTGCGGTTTTCCACGAGTACGGAAATGCCCAGCACGACGATGCCGCCGCAGGCCAGCATGGCGCCGACCCAGCCCGTCGAGCGCAAGCCCATGCCCATGGCGATGGCGATGCCGCCGGCCCAGGCGCCGAGCGCGTTGGCGATGTTGAAGGCGGAATGGTTGAGGGCGGCGGCCACGGTTTGCGCGTCGCCTGCCACGTCCATCAGACGCGTCTGCACGGCGGGGGCGACGGCGATGCCGGCGCCGATGGCGAACAGGTTGATGGCTGTCAGCCAGACATTGCTGCTGGTATAGGTAAAGGCGGCCAGCGCGGCCACGTTCCACAGCAGCACGCCAAAGATGGTCCACAGGCGCGAGCGGTCGGCCAGCCAGCCGCCGATCAGATTACCTACCGTCATGCCGATACCGATAATGGCCAGCAAGACGGAAATCACCAGCGGCGACACTTTCGTCACTTCCAGCAAGGTTGGCGTAATAAACGTGTAGACGGCGAACATGCCGCCGAAACCGATCGCCACCATCAGCAGGGTCAGCCACACTTGCAGGCGGCGGAACACGCCCAGTTCGCGGCGCGGGCTGGAGTCGCCGGCGGCCACCATGGGCACGAAGATGCGCACCATCAGCATGGTCAGCAAGCCCAGCGCGGCGACCAGCAAAAAGGCCGAGCGCCAGCCCAGGGTCTGGCCGATATACGTGGCCAGCGGCACGCCGAAGATATTGGCCACCGTCAAGCCCATCAGGACCCTGGCCACGGCCTGGCCCCGCTTGTCCGGTTCGGCCAGGGCGGCCGCCACCAGGGCCGCCACGCCGAAATAGGCGCCGTGCGGAATGCCGGCGACGAAGCGGGCCACCACCAGCAAGCCGTAGTTGGGGGCGATGGCGCTGAGCAAGTTGCCGCCCGCGAACATCAGCATCAGGCAGATCAGCATCAAGCGGCGCGGCATGCGCGCCAGGAAAATGGTGATCAGGGGCGCGCCGATGACCACGCCCAGCGCGTAGGCGCTGATCATGTGGCTCATCTGTGGCAAGGTGGTGCCCAGGTCGTCGGCGACGACGGGCAGGATGCTCATGGAGGCGAATTCGCCCGTGCCGATGGCGAGGCCGCCGATGGCCAGGGCCAGGTCGGCGTATCCAGCGCCAAAAGGCGCGGTGACGCGCGGAATCAGGGGATCTACGGAGGCGTGCATGTTCTTATTGGTTGGGTAAGGGTGAGACCGGGTGAAGTTGCGTGCTGTGGCTCAGCCGCAGGGGTGGCAACGCGCCACCGGATGCGAAGTGAAGAAAGGCAGGGGCGGGCAAGCGCCCCGCATTTCGGGCCAGAAGAGCTGCCCACAGACAACATTGTAAGAGATTCGGGCTAGATGTGCTGGGCGATGGCAAAAATCTGCTGCACTGCACACCACAAGGAATGCCCTTGTTGTTAACGATAACACGGAATCTGCGCGATTCCGCCACAGGGACGGGAAGAAAGCCCGGCTGTGGCGGAAATGGTCCTGCTTGCCTGTTACCTGGCCAATGCTTGCTGCAGTGCTTCCAGCCCCGCCACATAGATGCCGTGGAACAGTTGCGTGACTTCCTCATCGCTCACGCCCACGGGTGTGAAACGGCCGGACCACGTGACCCTGGCGTGCTGACTGTCGGCAATCGCGCTCACTTGCAGGGTCGACAAGTAGTCGCTGGCGGGAAACGGCGCCTGCAGGATGGAATAGCTGTAGCTGCGGGCCGTGTTGTCATACGCTTCCAGTTGCTCGACGATGACGTCGCCGGCCGGGTTGGCCAGGTGGCGGATGCGGCCCCCTGCGCTCAAGGTGCTGCTGGGAATATACGGCAGCCAGTCGGGCAGCGAGTTGAAGCCGCCGATCAGTTGCCACACTTGCGCCGGCGTGGCGGCGATGTCGATGGAGGTGGTGGTGTGCGCCATGAGGGTATTCCTTTCTGTATTAGTTGCTGCCCGTTGGCAGGGGCGCGAATGCCGACACCAGTTGCTCGGCGCGCATGTCTTGCCAGAAGGCGGCGGGGATGACGCTGTTCAGCGCTTGCTGGTCTTCGGCCAGGCGTTCCGGACGGCTGGCGCCGGGGATCACGGCGGCGACGGCGGGGTTGGCCAGCGAGAATTGCAGGGCAGCGGCCTTGACGCTGACGCCATGGCGCGCGGCAATCGCCTTGATGCGTTCCACTTTGGCAATGATCTCGGGCGAGGCTTTCTGGTATTCAAAGTGCGCGCCACCGGCCAGGATGCCCGAACTGTAGGGGCCGCCGACGACGATGTCGACATTCTGTTTCGCGGCGGCAGGCATCAAGCGCTGCAGCGCACGTTCATGGTCAAGCAGGGTGTAGCGGCCGGCCAGCAGGAAGGCGTCCGGCTGGGCTTCGGCCAGGTCCAGGGGCAGTTCCAGCGGTTCCACCTTGTTCACGCCCACGCCCCAGGCCTTGATGACGCCTTCTTCGCGCAGGCGGGTCAGCACGCGGAAGGCGCCCGTGCGGGCCGCCTCAAATTGCGCCAGCCAGTTGTCGCCGTGGAAATCCTGGGCGATGTCGTGGACCCAGACGATGTCGAGGTGGTCCGTGTCCAGGCGCTTCAGGCTTGCCTCGATCGAGCGCAGGGTGGCGTCGGCCGAGTAGTCGTCGACGATCTTGTTCTTGCGGCCAAATTCGAACAGTCCGCCTTTTTCGCCCAGTTCGCGCGCTGCCGGGTCTTCCAGTTCGTCGAGGATGAGGCGGCCGACCTTGGTGCTCAGGATGTAGTCGTCGCGGCGGCGCTGTTTCAGGGCGGCACCCAGGCGCAGTTCGGCCAGGCCGGCGCCATAGAACGGTGCCGTATCGAAATAGCGGATGCCGCTGTCCCAGGCCGCGTCGACCGTTGCCATTGCTTCTTCTTCAGGAATGTTGCGGAACATATTGCCCAGCGGCGCCGTGCCGAAACCCAGTTTGCCCGTCAGTAAGTGTTTGATTGTCATGGTGTTTTCTTTCAATGTTGGGAAGAGTGAAAACAGAATAGCTGGACAAGTTAAGCCTGTCCAAGACATAATTGGCGCAACTTGAGTCCTGAAAGGTCTGATATGCTGGACATGCGTCAATTGCAATACTTCATCGCCGTCGCCGAAGAAGAACACGTGGGACGCGCCGCCGAGCGCCTGCATATTTCCCAATCGCCGCTGAGCCGGCAAATCGCCCAGCTGGAAGACAAGCTGGGGCTGACCCTGTTCGAACGCAGCGCCCAACGCATCCGCCTGACGCGCGACGGCCATACCTTCCTGGCCGAGGCGCGCGCCTTCATTACCCACGGAAATCGTCTGGAAGCGCTGGCAAAGCGCCTGGGCCGTGGCGACGAAGGCGGGCTGTGCATCGGCTATATCGAGAATGCCATGCATGCGGGCGTCTTGCCGGACGGCTTGCGCACCTTGCGCGCCGCGCGGCCGCAGGTGCATATTGCCCTGTACAACCTGCATTCGGCCGAGCAGATCGAGGGCTTGCGCCAGCGCAGCCTGGATATCGCGCTGCTGTGCGAACCGCCGTTGCCGAACGATCCCGACCTCGATTGCGCGCAAGTGCTGAGCGATCCCATGCTGCTGGCCTTGCCGGAGACACACCCGCTGGCGGCCACGGCCGAGCTGACCCCGGACGACCTGGCAGGCCAGGAGTGGATTGCCGTGCTGCATAAGGAAAGCGTGCTGAAGCACGACAATTTTATCGCCGCCTGCGCCCGCGCCGGCTTTACGCCCGATATTCGCCTGCAGGCCACGGAGCCGTTGACGGCGCTGGGCCTGGTGGCGGCCGGACTGGGCATGGTCATGATCCAGCACAGCCTGCGCCAGCACGCGCCGGCCGGCGTTGTCGTGCGCGAGTTGCCATGGTTCAGCTACCGTACGCCCCTGTGGCTGGCCTGGCACAAGGTCAACTTGCGTCCGCTGGTGGGCATCTTCCGCGCAACCTTGCTGGAGCAGGCCAGCGGTGTGGCCATCGCCGCGTAAAAAGACGTATAAATAAGGCAATCATCTATTGGGAGGATTGCCATGTTTGCCATGCAAGTGCCGGTGTGGGAGCTGGTTGTGCGCGCGGTCATCATCTACCTTGCCTTGCTGCTGATGGTGCGCATGACGGGCAAGCGGACGGTGGGGCAGTTCACGCCCTTCGACCTGCTGGTCGTCATGCTGCTGAGCGAGGCGGTATCGAATTCCCTGTCGGGCGGCGACGATTCCGTACCTGCCGGCCTGATACTGGCCCTGACCCTGATCTGCCTCAACATGCTGATTGCGTGGATCACGTCGCGCAGCCGCAAGCTGGCCGACCTGGTGGATGGCACGCCCGTGCTGCTGGGGCGCGACGGGCGGATTTTCGATGACGTCGTCAAGAAATGCCGCGTGGCCGGCGGCGATGTCGAGCAGGCGCTGCGCGAGGCGGACTGCCCGCTGGCCGACATGAAATGCGCGTTCCTGGAAGCGGATGGCAAGATCACCATTTTGCAAAAGTAAGCGGCCTCGTCAGGCGGCCGCGTCAGATATCCCGGTGGCGTTTCAGGTGCAGCGGCAGCCACCACCACATGCAGATGATGAGCGATCCCATCAGCACAGCGGCGATGATGCCGGCGATATGGCCGAAGACTTCCGACATCACCAGGTTCGTCCCCAGGATAAACGCCAGCGCCAGCGAGAATGCGCCGCACATCATGATACGGTCGGCCACTCTTTTAAACCGCTCGCGGTCCTGCAGGGGCCGCATGACGCGGTGCTGGATGGCCGGTGCGCTGAGCAGGACCAGGCTCGTCATGGAGAGGAAAAACGTCAGCAGGAAGACGACCTTTTCCGCCTGCACGATCTTTGCAAAGCCGCCATTGAAGGGCAGGATGATGAGGAAGGCGGTGAGCATCTGGGCGCCGGGCAGCAGGATGCGCAGTTCGCTCAGCAGGTCGGACAGGTCGCCTTCCTCGCCTGACTGGTCATCGTCGTCCCTGGGGTGAGCGTGCGGCATGGCGTGGTCCTCGTGATGGTCAAGGTAGCCAGTCTACGCTGCAGAGGCAAGGCTGACTGTGGGCGGGCGCACCTTCAGAAACATTGCGCGATACGCTGGGGATTGCGCATGGCAAACTCGCGCAGCCGCCACAAGGGACTGGAAACGATGGCGGTGGCGCTGTGGCTGGCGTCGTGGCCGCAGTGGCCGCAGGTATGGCGGCGGTGCGGCGCCAGCGCGAAATCGCCCAGGTCCAGGTGCGGATGGCCGCAGCGTGTGCAGTCGCTGCAGCCCAGCGGCGCGCCGGCTTGCAGCGCCAGCGCGAAGGCCTGCGCGGCGGGCGGCGTGATGTTCAGTTGCACGATGTCGGGATGAAACAGGCCGGGCAGGGCGCGGCAATCGATGGCCAGCACGGCCAGATCGCGCGCATGCAGGGCGCCGCCAAGGTCGGCTTTGGCACGCAATTGCAGCAAGCCGTCCGCGCCCAGGCGCACGCTGGTGGCGTGGAATTGCGCGGGGTCGAACAGTTCGGGGTACAGAATATAGCCCATGGGGCTGGCATGCTGGCGGCAGCGCCGCGGCGTCTGCTGTGCCTGCGGGCCAGCCAGGTCGGCCAGGTCGGCCAGCGTGCCCCAGTAGCACTGGTGCGTGCGGCACCAGTGGCGTGGCGCGCCGTTGCGAAACTTGCCGGCCGGCTGCATATCGCAGCCGATGGTGGCGTCCAGCCCCGCGCCCGCGTGAAAATGGCCGGTGATGTGCGGGCTGGTCACGGCCAGATCGCCCGTGCTTGCGTGCAAAGGCCAGCAGATGCCGGGCAGGGTCAGGGCGCTGCTCATGGCGGCTACCGGCTTGCCAGGCGCCGGCTGGCCAGAAGGTAAAAACCCGCCGTCAGGGGCGGGTTGTGCTGGCTCGATTGCCTTGGGCATGGCCCGGTCTTATTCTTCCGTATCGGCCAGGGTCACGATGGCGCGCGCCCACTTGGCATACTTCAGGTTCGCCAGGTCGCGCACGGTCTTGACATTGAACGCTTGCTTGAGGAGCTCGGCATCCTTCTCGCTCACCCCTTGCAGCGCATCGACGGGGGCATCGGCGATTTCCTTGAACGTCTTTTTCTCGTAGGCCTTGTCTACCGCTTTATTGATGTTCATATCTTGATACTCCTCAGTAAGTAGGAAAAATTATTCTACACGTTTTTGTGGACCGTCAATTTACGCTTGCATGTTATGCCGAAGTAAATATGATGGAGGTGGGTGGCTCAACAGTTGTGCCTGTCATTGCGCTTGCCTCGAAATTGCAATTATAGCATTGTTATTATTCATAGTATAATGATTTTCCATGGCGGAGAATAATCTGCGCCATGTTTGGCGCCGCCAGCGTGCGGCCTTACTTTGACAGCGTTCAGGAGATTATGATGAGTTTGCTAGATCAACTTGCAGGACAGGCGATGAGCGCTTTGGGCAACAAGGGTGCGGATGGCGAGGCGTCATCGGGATTGATGGCCAGTGTGATGGAACTGGTCAACCAGCACGGCGGCCTGCCTGGCTTGCTGCAAAAATTCCAGGAAAGCGGTCTCGGCGACCAGGTGGCCAGCTGGATCGGCACCGGCGCGAACGCGCCCGTATCCGGCGAGCAGATCAAGGATGCCCTGGGCACCGACACGATCACTCAGATCGCCGAAAAAGCCGGCGTCGCCCCGGACGCGGCGTCGGGCGGCCTGGCAGCCTTGCTGCCCCAGCTGATCGACAAGCTGACACCGGACGGTCAAGTGCCGGAAGGCAATGACCTGGTCAGCCAGGGCTTGAATATGCTGAAGGGCAAGATTTTCGGCTGATTCCCCGCACACGCCAAACAAAAAGACCTCGCAGCGATGCGAGGTTTTTTTATGCGGCAAGAACATTCACGTAGCAAGAATGCCTGCAAAACGCCCATTGCCAGGCGCCGTGCCGAAGACAGTGCGACGAGTACGGCAAAAGTGAGCGAAACCCAGCCACAACGCCAGGGGCAACAACGCCACGGGCATTTTTCTCAGGCGTTCTAGGCCGCGGCCATCATGCCGAAATGGAGGGGGGCGCCAGTCAGCCTGGCCGTGCTGCCCTCCACCAGATACGAGCAATAGCGGCGCCGCTCGGCGCTGCCGCCGCGCCGCTCCATCAGTTCGCCCAGCATGGCGACGGCATCGGTGGCCATTTTTTGCACGGGCTGGCGCAGGGTGGTGATGTCGTAGCTGAGCCAGCCAGACGCTTCCAGCGCGTCGAAACCGGCCACCGACATTTGCAGCGGCACCTGGATGCCCATCTGGTGGCGCGCCGTGTCCAGGCAGCCAATGGCCATGATGTCGTTGCCGCAGATGACGGCGTCCGGCACCCGGCCCAGGCGATCGATGACCTTGCGCAAGCCGCGTCCGCCGCTGGCGTAATCGTAGTTGCCGCTGACGACGATGGGCGCGGGCAAGCCCAGGCTCAGCAACCGGTCCAGCACGCCCGCCTTGCGCTCCTGCGCCACGGCCGAGTCGCCGGGGCCGTCGATAATGGCGAACTGGCGATGGCCCGCCTCGGCCAGGCGCGACACCAGCAGGCGCGCCGCTTCCGCCTGGTCGCACAACACGGCATGCACGGCGTGCCCGCGCGGGCTGCGGTTGAACAGCACCAGCGGCACTTCGCGCCGGCCGAACTCGGCCATCTGCTCGTCGGACAGCCCGGCGGCCACGATGGCGCCATCGACCTGGTACTGCCACACGTCGCTCAGGACCTTGCCGATATCGGCTTCGCGCTCCAGGGTAAACAGCAGCAGGCGCTTGCCCTGGCGGGCGATCTGCTGGCTGAGGTCGGACAGCACTTGCGGATAGTACAGATTGGCCAGGTTGGAAATGATGACGGCCACCAGGTTCGAGCGGCGCGTGATCAGGCTGCGCGCGGCCGCGTTGGGGATGTAGTCGAGGCTGATGGCCGCCTGCATGACCTTGGCATGCGTCGCGGGCGAGATGCTGGCGCCGGGCTTGAAGCAGCGCGACACGGCCGACTGCGACACGCCGGCCAGCAGGGCCACGTCATAGGAGGTGACGCGCCGTGCCGCGGCAGGCAAGGGGCGCGGTGCGGCGGTGCTGCTGATGATCCGGGCTACAGTATTCTTTTTTCGCATATTGGTCTGGCAAGCAACCTGTCTCAAAGTATTCCTGCAGGCCCGGCCGCTTGTGGCAGCCAGGACGGGAGATTGAGCATAGCGTAAAAGATTGCCGAGTGGCAAGACTGTTTTCTTATCCATGTTGCAAAAAATATGATTAATTGGCAAGTGGTACGCCTGCCGCGCCCGCCATTGCGTGCGCCATGGCGAAGTGGTCGCCACACGCCGCAGGTGCCCGTCCGGTGCCAGCGAGAGCTTGCCTTTGGGCAAGCTCAAGTTAATTGCACGGCCCTCTGTCTTTTTCTTTGCGGATGGCTAGTGCAAAGGCGTGCCTTCTGATAACATAACGCCCCTTTATTCAGGGAAGGGTCGACATGGCCAATGCTTGCGGCGTCGATTTCGGCACGTCAAATTCCACGGTAGGCTGGGCGCGTCCCGGGCAGAGCACGATGCTAGGCCTGGAAGACGGCAAGACAACCTTACCATCCGTCGTCTTCTTCAATGCGGAAGACGAGGAAGTCAGTTTTGGCCGCGCGGCGCTGGCCGGTTATCTGGCCGGCTATGAAGGGCGTTTGATGCGCTCGTTGAAAAGCTTGCTGGGTACCAGTCTCATCGACGGGCAGACGGAAGTGGGCGGCCGCGCGCTGCCGTTCCGCATGTTGCTGGCGCAATTCATTGGCGAAGTCAAACGCCGCGCCGAGCAGTCCGCCGGGCGCGAATTCTCGTCCGCCGTGTTCGGCCGTCCCGTCTTCTTTATCGATGACAATGCGCAAGCCGACCAGCTGGCGCAAGACACGTTGGCCGAAGTGGCCCGTTCCGTCGGCTTCAAGGATGTGGCGTTCCAGTTCGAGCCGATCGCCGCCGCCTTCGACTACGAGTCGCAGATCGACAAGGAAGAGCTGGTACTGATCGCCGACATCGGCGGCGGTACGTCCGACTTTTCGCTGGTGCGCCTGTCGCCCGAGCGGGCGAAAAAGACGGAACGGCGCGAGGATATCCTGGCCACGGGCGGCGTGCACATCGGTGGTACGGATTTCGACAAATACCTGAGCCTGTCCTCCGTCATGCCTCTGCTCGGCTATGGCAGCCGCCTGAACAATAATAGCGAAGTGCCGTCCAGCTACTATTTCAACCTGGCGACCTGGCACACCATCAACCTGGCTTACACCAAGAAGATCTGGGTGCAGCTGGCCGACGTGTGCCGCGATGCGCGCGAGCAAGACAAGATGGGGCGCCTGCAAAAGCTGATCGACGAGCGCGCCGGCCACTGGCTGGCCATGAAAGTGGAAGAGGGCAAGATCGCCCTGTCCGACGCGGCCGAAGTGCAGCTGGAGCTGGACCGCCTGTCGCCTGCGCAAAGCCTGCTGCTGAAACGCACGCAATTCGACGAAGCCATCGGCCACCTGTGCGGTTCCGTGGAAGAAACCGTGCTGCGCCTGCTGCGCGACGCGGGCGTGGCGCCGGAAGCCGTCGATACCGTGTTCTTCACGGGCGGCTCCAGCGGCGTGCGCTTGCTGCGTGAAAAGATCGCGGCCCTGGTGCCGGCGGCCCGCAAGGTCGAAGGCGATCTGTTCGGCAGCATTGGTGCCGGTCTGGCGCTGGACGCCGTGCGCAAGTTCGGCTGATAAAATGCGCATGGCGGCGTTGCCGCGCCTTGCCGTCCTAGTGTACTGTCTGCAACGCGGCGCCTTGCCCTGCGCATTTTATCGATATTCCCATCGTTGCACCTAAGAAAGAGCGCTCCATGCATGTGTTTGACAAACCGATCGTCATGATCGACTTCGAGACGACCGGCCTGTCGCCCGACATGGGCGACCGCATCACGGAAGTGGCGGCGCTGCGCATCGAGGGCGGGCAGATCACGGACCGCTACGTGACCCTGATCAACTGCAATGCGCGCATTCCCGCGTTCATCACGGGCTTGACGGGCATCACGCAATCGATGGTGGACAAGGCGCCGCCCGTGGCCGACGTGGTGCCGCAGTTGCTGGATTTTATCGGCAGCGATGCCTTGTCGGCGCACAACGCCAGCTTCGATGAGAAATTCCTGCGCGCGGAAAGCGCCCGCCTGAACCTGGCGCCGGCGCACCAGTCGCTTGTGTGCTCGCTGAAACTGTCGCGTCGCGTGTTTCCCGGCATGTCCAGCTACAAGCTGGGCTTGCTGTCCAGCCAGCTGGGCATCGCTTTCAAGAGCGCCGCCCACAGGGCCGAGTCCGATGCGGAAGTGGCGGCGCAAGTGCTGATCCATATCGGCCGCCACTTGCGCAGCAACTATGGCATCGCCGATGTCGACGCCGACTTGCTCGTGTCGCTGAACAAGCTGGCCGCTGCCAAGGTGCCGCAGTTCCTGCAAAAACACCCGTCGCGCCGCTGATTTTTCAGCCGCGCCAGCCGCGCGCCAGTTCTGGCGTGCAATAGCCCGTTTCCCCTCGAAGCGGGCTCATCAAAACGATGTAATTTTGTTATTTCCTTTGAGTTCGCTCAAGTCCTTTCCCCGCATCGAATTTAAAATTTAAGCAACACACGCTACGCCGCCCCAGGCCGCCGTTTTGCGCGCGCTGCCGGCAAGCGCAATGTAGATGGGGGCGCACATGGACAAGCACCATATTGCCAGAGACAGCCATCAGGCCTATATCTGGTTTCGCACGGCGGCCGAGCAGGGCAATGTCTATGCCCAGTTCAATCTGGGGCTGATGTACAAGAAGGGCGAAGGCGTAGCGCAGGACGACGCGCGCGCCTTTGTCTGGCTGCGCCTGGCCGCGCTGCAGGGGCTGGCGTTTGCGCAAAACCATCTGGGCGCGCTGTACTACCATGGCCGCGGCGTGGCGCAGAGCGACGACGAGGCGGTGCTGTGGTTTCGCCGGGCCGCTGCGCAGGGCGATGCCTCCGCGCAGCAAAACCTGGGGCAGATGTACCGCAAGGGCCGCGGCGTGCTGCAAAGCGACGAGCTGGCCCTGGCCTGGTTTTACCGCGCGTCGGAGCAGGGCGTGGCCAGCGCGCAGTCGCTGCTGGGCGAAGCCTATGCGCAGGGGCTGGGGGCGAAAAAGAACGATGCGCTGGCGCTGGCCTGGTTCCGCAAGGCCGCCTTGCAGGGCGATGCGCAGGCGCAATTGAACCTGGGCCTGGTCTACAAGCGGGGCCAGGGCGTGCCGCAAAGCGATGCACAGGCCGTGGCGTGGTTCCGCCAGGCTGCGGCCCAGGGCCTGGCCGTGGCGCAGCGGCAATTGGGCGTGGCCTATGCGGAAGGGCTGGGCGTGGCGCCCGACCAGCTGCGCGCCTACGCCTGGCTGCAGCGCGCCGCCGAGCAGGACGATGCGGATGCCCAGTTCAACCTGGCCGTGATGCTGGCGCGTGGCCTGGGCGTGGACAAGGACGAAGCCCGTGCCGTCGCCTGGTACCGGCGCGCCGCCCTGCAGGGCCATTGCATGGCGCAATACAATCTTGGCGGCATGTTTGCCAGCGGGCGCGGCATGGAACGCGACTTGCACCAGGCGCTGGACTGGTATGCCAGGGCGGCGGCCCAGGGCGCGGCGAATGCCCAGTTCAACCTGGGCGTCATGTATGCCAACGGCCATGGCGTGGCGCGCGACCATGCGTGCGCCGTGCGCTGGTACCGCACGGCCGCCGAGCAGGGCGACGCCAGCGCGCAAAACAATCTGGGCGTGATGTATGCGAATGGCCATGGCGTGCCGCAGGATGACGGCCTGGCCGTGCACTGGTATGCGCGCGCGGCCGAGCAGGGCCATGCCCTGGCCCAGTACAACCTGGGCGGCATGTATAACGGCGGCCGCGGCGTGCCCAGGGATAGGGTGTGCGGCTACATGTGGCTGGCGCTGGCGGCCGAAGGCGGCGACAGCGCGGCGGCCAGCGCCCGTGAAGCGGCGGCCGGCAAGCTGGCACCGGACGCCTTGCTGGCTGCGCAGGAGCGGGCGCGGCTGTGGCGCCAGGCGCATGTGGCGCCCGCGCCCTTGCCGCGCGACTGACGCGCCGCTGCCGTGCGCGCGCCCTGCATGCGATAATTGCCTTTGGGCATGTCACAGTCCGGTTTGATTGCCGGCCTGTTTGCCTGCCCATTTTTCGGCACATTGAAAGGTTGAGTATGGTAAGGCTGGCAGGTGAGGATGCATCCGAGCAAAGAGTCATAGACGACATCGCCACGCATGGCTGGCATGGCGTGCAGATCAGCGGTGACGAGGAAGGCCCCGGCTATGCCTTCACCATTGGCGCCTATCACAGTTTCGGCCTGCCCGAGTTCCTGATCATGGGCTTGCCGTATGCCACGGCCATGCAGATCCTCGACCTGGCGCTCGACGCCGCGCGCAGCGGCAGCATCGCGGATTTTACGCAGACGACAGACCTTTTGCTCAAGGGCCATGCTTGCGCCTTCGTGCGCGTGCCGCAAGCGCAGTACCGCGATTATGTCGGCTACGCACGCTGGTATTACGAGGGCAATGACTTTACCTTGTACCAGATCGTCTGGCCGTCGCGCGACGGCCATTTTCCTTGGGATACCGATGCCGCCGCCGCATATGTCGCGGCCCAACCCCTGCTGGGGACGGCACCGTCGGAGGATTGATGCCGGCCGCAACTTTGGCCGGGCGCCCTTGCACCGTGAGCACCGGCACAGCCACCCTGTGCGTGTTCGACCCGGCCGTCCTGCGCCACAAACTCGATGACGATTGCGACTGGTGGAGCATGCCCAGCGCCGAGCTGGCGGCCGTGAATGCGGGCCAGGCGGCGTTCTTCAACGTGGGCGGCGATGGCGCGTATGCGCTGGAACTGCATACGGAAATTGCCGAGCCCGCCGCGAGCGTGCACCTGGCCGTGGTGTCGGGCCGCATCTACATCGGTGCCGGGGAAGACGTGACGGGCGGCGGGCTGGAGCCGGACGCGGCGTGCGGCGGCCTGTTCCTCGATGTACCTGCCGGCAATTACCGCGTGCAGGCGCGGCGCGATGGCGCCTGCATCCGCCTGGCACTCGTGCCGGATGCGCGCGGCGTCAATGCCTTCAGCGAGCTGGTGCGCATCTGAACCCGGCGCTCGATTGCGCCTGGCGTCTCGCGGCCAAGACCGCATGCCGCTCGGCATGCAGCGCAAAAACCAGGCCGGCTACGCATCCATGCGCGCCAGGCCCATGCCCTGGCGCCGGTCCAGGAACAGGCTGTTGCCGTGGATTTTCTTTGCCTGTTTCTTCGCTTCCGCCGCCCGCGTGGCGATCTGGTGGTGCGTGTAGTACTGGTGCGCTTCCACCTTGATGACGCCCAGCGACAGGCTGATCAGGGAGTAGAATACTTTCTTGCCTTGCCGGTCTTCGCTGATATAGCCGCCCCGCTCGCAGTCGCCCGTGCTGTAGTAGGCAAGGATGGCGGCCGCGAAGTCGTCCAGCATGGCCTGGCAGCGCGTTTCCCAGTCTTCGCTCTGGAACAGGATCATGAAATCGTCGCCGCCGATATGGCCGATGAAGTCGCGGTTCGGGTCGCAATGGCTGCTGAGTATTTCACCTGTCAGCTGGATCACGTCGTCGCCCTTGCGGTAGCCGTACACATCATTGAAGGGCTTGAAGTGGTCGAGGTCGCAATAGCAGACCCAGAAGCGGCTGCCGCTGTGCAATAAGCGGTCGATGTGTTCGTTGATGGGCACATTGCCGGGCAGCTGCGTGAGCGGATTGGCATAGCGGGCCGCGTTGATCTGCATCTGCGTGATTTCGCGCATCAGGTCGTGGCCCGTGCCCATGCCCAGGTAGCGGCCGTGCTCGGTGATGATGAAGCCGTTGAACAAATGGTGGGCGTCAGACTGCACCATGGTGTAGCTGAGTTCCTGCAAGCTCGTTTCATGGTCAGCGATCAGGGGATTGGCATCCATGAACAGGCTGCACGATTTCTTGCCATACAGTTCGCGTTGATAAGGCCGGGCGAAGTGGTCGATCATCTCGAAGCGGCTGATCAGGCCCAGCGGCACGCCGTCGTCGACGACGGGAATGATCATCAGCTTCGGTTCCTTCAGGAAAATATCGTAGACCTCGTTATTGTTCTTTTCCGGCGACACGGCCGCCACCCGGTGCAGCAGCTTGCGGATGCTGGCGCCATTCTTTTCCAGGCTGCTGCGCTGCGGATACACGGCCACGCCATGGCGCCCCAGCGCCTGCATCACTTCGGCGGGCAAGGCGCGCGCCGGCACCATGTTGGGACGGCCCAGGTGATAGCCCTGGCCAAACGCCACGCCCAGGTCGCGCAAGACCAGCAATTCCGTCTGCGCCTCGATGCCTTCGGCGATCACCAGGGTGCCGGACTTTTCCGCGATTTCCTGGATCGAGCGCACGAACTGCAGTTTCACGGGGTCATTATTGATGCCCTGAATAAAATGCATGTCGATCTTGACGTATTCGGGGCGCAGCTCCGACCATAGCCGCAGGCTGGAAAACCCTTCGCCCAGGTCGTCGATGGCGATCTGGAAACCCATGTTGCGGTAGTGCAGTACGGCCTCGCGCATCAGTTCATAGTCATAGGTGGGCTGGTTTTCCGTCAGCTCGATGATGACCCGGTCCGGATTGATGCCGATATGCTCGATGTATTCCAGGGTTTCGCCATGGCGCGCATTGCGCAGCAGCAGACATTCCGGGCTAACGTTGAGAAACAGCTTGCCTGGCAGCTGCAATTCGGCAAAGCGTTCGAGCACCACCTGGCGGCACAGGTGTTCCACTTCCAGGGTCAGGCCATTCGCGCGCGCCACCTTGAACAGATTCATGGGCGCATGCAGGGGGCTGTCGGACGGTCCCCGTATCAAGCCTTCGTAGCCGATGATATCGCCGCTTTGCATCTGGATGATGGGCTGGAACAGGGCGCTCAGCTTGCGGCCGGCCAGGATGTCGTGCAAGGCGTCCGTCCCTTCGATGCTCATGGCGCCGGCAGGCGGCGTCTTCAGGTAGGCCACATTCGATGGCGTCGCGGCGTCACGCGCGGACGCGGTGGTTGGGAGGGCGAGAGTGTGCATAGGCGGGCATGGGCGGCGGTCGGCACGGCCGCTGGGCGGGCCATGAACATGTTGCCGATAGTAAAGAAGATTTATGACAGCTTGATGAAATGTATTTGATTTTGACAATGTTTCTTGCCAGGTGGCCAAAGACATCGCGTTTGCCGATCCACGTCGAAAGCGCGATTAATCATGGCAATACATGGAAATTGTCCAAATAAAAGATGGCAAATTCCGGTGATAACTGTGCATTAAAAGTGGCAATCCGCGCTATGATTTCCCTTGGCGAAAGTCACCATGGGCAGCTGCCGTGCTTGCTTGAGCGGCCTGCTTTCCTCGACATCCAACAATGAGACAAACAACCCATGCAATTACGTAGTGCAACCCTCATATTCAGCCTGCTGGCCGCTTTCGGTGGCAATGCCATGGCACAATCCTGCCCGGCTGGCGACAGCGCCGCCGTTACCTATCCGGTCAGCAAGAAAGTCGACCAGCAAGACAGCTATTTCGGCACCACCATCGCCGACCCGTACCGCTGGCTGGAAGATGCCAACAGCGCGGAAACGGGCGAGTGGGTCGCGGCGCAAAACAAGCTGACGCAATCGTACCTGGGCACCATCCCCGAGCGCGAAGCGATCAAGCAGCGCCTGACCAAGCTGTGGAACTATGAGCGTTTCTCTACGCCGACCAAGCAGGGCGGCCGTTACTTCTACAGCCGCAATGACGGCTTGCAAAACCAGGCCGTGCTGTACACGGTGAAAAAGCTGGCGGACGAGCCGCGCCTGCTGCTGGACCCGAACACCCTGTCGTCGGACGGCACGGTGGCGCTGGCCGGCACCTCGATCAGCCCGAACGGCAAATACCTGGCGTACGCCACGGCCGCTTCCGGTTCCGACTGGAACGAGTGGAAGGTGCGCGACATTGACACGGGCAAGGATCTGGCAGACCACATCAAGTGGGCCAAGTTCTCGGGCGCTTCGTGGACCAAGGACAACAGCGGTTTCTTCTACAGCCGCTACGACGCGCCGAACGAAGCCACCAAGCTGGCCGATATCAATTATTTCCAGAAGCTGTATTTCCACAAAATCGGCACGCCGCAAAGCGATGACGTGCTGGTCTTCGACCGTCCCGACCAGAAGGAATGGGCATTTGGCGGCAGCACCGTCAGCGACGACGGCAATTACCTGATCATCACGGCCACGCAAGGCACGGAGCGCAAGAACCGCGTCTTCTACAAGGACTTGCGCCAGAAGAACGCCAAGGTGGTGGGCTTGCTGGAAGCGTTCGATGCCTCGTATTCGTTCATCGACAATGACGGCCCGGTCTTCTTCTTCAAGACCGACAACAAGGCGCCGAAGTCGCGCGTGATCGCCATCGATACGCGCAAGCCTGCGCCTGCCGACTGGAAAGAAGTCGTGCCGCAAAGCGAGGAAACCCTGGTCGCCGTCAACCTGATCAACAATCAGCTGGTGCTCGACTACCTCAAGGATGCGCAAACACAAATCAAGATCGTCGACCTGAACGGCAAGCTGGTGCGCGAAGTGGCCTTGCCAGGCATCGGTTCGGCCGGTGGTTTTGCGGGCAAGCGTGGCGATTCGGAAACGTTCTATTCGTTCACCAGTTTTACCACCCCGGCGACGATCTACCGCTACGACATGAAGTCGGGCAAGAGCACGGTGTACCGCCAGCCGAAGGTTGATTTCGACCCGAACGCCTTTGAAACGCGCCAGCAATTCTTCACCAGCCGCGACGGCACCAAGGTGCCGATGTTCATCGTCTCGAAAAAAGGCATGAAGCTCGACGGTTCCAACCCGACCTACCTGTACGGCTATGGCGGCTTCAATATTTCGCTTACGCCTAGCTTCTCGGTGGCGAATCTTGCCTGGGTGGAAATGGGCGGCGTCTACGTGATGGCCAACCTGCGCGGCGGCGGCGAATACGGCGAAGCCTGGCACCAGGCAGGTACCAAGCTGAACAAGCAAAACGTGTTTGACGATTTCATCGGCGCGGCCGAATGGCTGGTGGCCAACAAGGTGACGTCGCCGGCGAAACTGTCGATCGGCGGCGGCAGCAATGGCGGCCTGCTGGTGGGCGCGGCCATGACGCAGCGTCCGGACCTGTTCGCCGCAGCCATCCCGCAAGTGGGCGTGCTCGACATGCTGCGCTTCCACAAGTTCACCGTGGGCTGGGGCTGGGTGCCTGACTATGGTTCGTCCGATGATGCCGAGCAGTTCAAGGCGCTGGTGAAATACTCGCCGCTGCACAATTTGAAGGCGGGCGGCTGCTATCCGGCTACCATGATCACCACGGCCGACCATGACGACCGCGTCGTGCCGGCCCACAGCTTCAAGTTCGCTGCCGCCGCCCAGGCAGCGCAAGGCGGCGCAGCACCCGTGCTGATCCGCATCGACAGCAAGGCGGGCCATGGCGCCGGCAAGCCGACGGCCAAGCAGATCGAAGAAGTGGCGGACCGCTGGGGCTTCCTCAGCCGTTCCTTGAAGATGACGCCAGCCGCACCGGCGGAACCGGCCAAGGTGGCGGCGCAGTAATCTTGTAACCGTTGCACATCGAAAAGCGCGGGTGAGGTTGACCCGCGCTTTTTTGCGCCTGTCGCAGCACTTTTAAGCCAGGACCGGGGCTGGGGGTATTCTCGCCCGCACACCTGCCCAAAACATGGCCGATAGCACTTGACCGGTAGGCCGGATTAGCGCGCAGCGCGTCATCCGACACGCCGGTGCCGGCGTCAGCAATGTTGTCAGATGACGCGGCGTGCCGCCGCTAATCCGACCTACGCCGGCCTGCGTCCACAATCCGCGCCAGCACCCCCTCCCCAAACTCCGCCTGGAACGGCAGATCCTTGCGCTGCGCGTAGCCGATATAGCAATCGCATTTGAAACGCGGGCAGGGGCGTTCCTGCAGCACATCCGCCAGGTCATTCGCGTACAGATTCCCCAGCCGCTGCGGCACGAAGTGGCAGCGCGCCAGTTCGCCGTCGCCATCGACGGACAGCGCCAGTTCGCCCGCCAGGCAGGGTTTGCCGCGCGAGGGGGACGGTCGGCGGTTGTGCGCGAACCACGGGTCGATGGCGTCCAGCTCGGCCAGGTCAGCTTCGCTGTAGTAGCCGGGGCCGCGCCGGTCATAGGCATTGAGCCACAGGTAGACGTGGACGGGCAGGGCGGCGCGCAGGGCGCGGATGGCGTCCAGTTGCTCGCGCATCGCGACCACGCCGACGGAATAGCGCACGCCCATGGCGTCAAGGCGCGCGCAGCGTTCGAGAAAGCGCACCAGTGTCGTCTGGCCGGGGTGGTAGGTGCACCACAGGCCAATCTTTTCCCGTCCCGGCATGTCATCCAGCCAGCCGAGGGGGCCGGACAGATTCGTTTGCAGCGCCACCTGGCGCACATGCGGCAAGGCGGCCAAGGCTTGCATGGCCGTGCGGTAGTGGCGCCGTACCAGCGCTTCGCCCCAGGGCGTGAATAGTACGCTGATGTCCCGCTTTTGTGCCGCCACCCAGTTGGCAAAACGCGCCACTTCGCGCGCGTCGCGGGCCAGCGCGGCGCGGCTGTCGCGCTTCTTGGCGAAGGGACAGTAGCCGCAGGCGTAGTTGCAGCTGGCCAGGGTGCCCCGGTACAGCAGCGACAGCGTCCCCGCTTGCGCGAAGCCCGGCGGCGCTGTCAGCACGCCTGGCCGCCTTCGGCCATCAGCGCGCGCACCTTGTCCGAGGCCAGCCACGGGCCGATGGTGTCGGCATAGCTGTAGCCATGGTCGTTCAGGCGCAGCAATGGTCCCACTTCTTCCACCAGTTCCAGGGCGTGCAGTTCGGCCAGCTGCGGCAGGTCAAGCTCGCAGCGCGTGCCGAAGCGCGCCGCGTAGGCGTCGCGGTCCAGGCCTGGCTGCGTCAGCAGCGACTGGATCACGTAGCGGCGGCGCTGTTCTTCCCCGTCCAGCACATGGCCATGTTCGGCCTGCGCGAAGCGCGCCTCGTCCAGTGCCAGGTAGTTGTCGATGATGCCGATGGTTTCCGTGCGCGCCACCGCGTATTCGCTCGAATAGTGCAGCCGCGAGGTGTAGGAACGGGCGCCCGCGCCCAGGCCCACCATGCCGTCGTTCTGGCAGCAGTACGATGGGCCGTTCTGCTCCGGTGCATGGGGCGCGCTGAACATGCGCATCGAGACCTGCTCGTAGCCGTGGGCGCGCAAATGGTCGCGCGCGGCCGCGTACAGCGCCAGGCGGCTGTCGCCGTCACGGGCCAGCATGATGGGGTTGAGTGTTTCGGCGCCCTGGCGCCGCGCCACTTTTCCAAGCCCTGTTTGCTCGCGCACATACAGCGGGTACAGGTAGATTTCCTCGGGCGTAAACGCCAGCGCGCTGTCGATGGAGGCGAGCAGGCTGGCTACGGTTTGCCCGGCGATACCGTAGATCAGGTCCAGGTTCAGGGTGGGAAAGCCGGCCGCGCGTATCAGGCCGATGGCGTGATGCACGGTGGCGTTTTGCTGCGGGCGGGCCAGGGCGCGCATCTCGCCGGCGGCGAAGCTCTGGATGCCCAGGCTGACCCTGTCGATGCCATGCGCGCGGCACACGGCAAGCCGCTCGGTCGTGATGGTTTCCGGTGAGGCTTCGATGCCGGCCGGCGTTTGCTGCAAATCGATGCCGAGGGTGTCGCGCGCGCCGCACAGCAAGGTGTCGAGCTGCGCGGGCGACAGATAGGTGGGCGTGCCGCCGCCCAGCGCGAAACGGGCAAAGCGCCGCTCACCGAGGGCGCCGTCCATCGCGCGCATCTGCACCAGCACCTGCTGCACGTAGCGCTCGACCATGTCGGCACTGGGACGGGCCATGGCGAACAGGTTGCAAAAGCCGCAGCGCATCTCGCAAAACGGGATGTGGATGTAGGCGAAGAGGGCGGAGCGGTCCTGCTGCGCCCACAATGGCGCCAATGGTGTCGCTTGCGGCAAGGCGCGGTAGGCCGCCTTGTGCGGATACGAGTACGAATACGCCTGGTAGGGCGTGTGGCGCATGCGCTGCGCCAGGGTGCCCGGCTGTTCGGAAGGGTTCACGATGGGGACTCCTGGGAAATGGTATGTGGCGTGAGGAAGAAGTGCGCGTACGGCACCTGCCACACGCTGTCATGCGCCAACCGGTGGCCGCGGTAGCCGTCTTCGCCGTACGCGCTGCCGTGGTCCGAACAGACGATGGCAAAGGTGGGCGCGCGCGCCGTGCAGGCGGCGAACAAGGGCGCCAGCGCGCCATCCACGTAGCGCAGGGCGGCAGCATGGCTGTCCAAAGTGTCGCTGCGGCAGCCGGGCAGGTAGGCGCGGTTCGGCGCATGCAGGGCGGCCACGTTGATGAACAAAAAGGTGCGCTGCTCGCCTTCGGCCAGGCGGGCCACGGCCAGCGCCACCTGCTTTTGCGTCGAGTGGCGGCTGGCCACGCCCATGGCCGCGCTCCAGTGGCTTTCCTGGAACAGCGACGGCAGCACCGTACCCAGGGCCGTCTGCTTGTTGAAAAAGCCCACGCCGCCGATGCAGATGGTGCGGTAGCCGCGCGCGGCCAGCGCGGCGGGAAGGTCGGCCTGCTCGAACGTGAAGGTGTGAGGTGACGTCGTTTCGCTGCCCGCGAAGGCGGATGCGAACAGGCGCGCGTGGCGTCCTGGCGCGGCGGGCGTGGGCAGGAAGCCGGCAAAAAAAGCCTGGTGCGCCGCATAGGTGAACGTGGCGGGGCTATGCCGGCATTCCCAGCCGCCCGGCGGCAGCAAGCGCCCCAGCACGGGCAGTTCGCCCGCCTGGTACAGGGCTTGCGCCACGTCGTAGCGCAGGGTGTCGAGGGTGATGAAGACGATGTCGTGGCTGCCCACGATGGCGTGCATGTCGGGGATATTGGGTGTTTCTTTAGGCATGATGCGTGAAGTGGGGCGGTTGGGCCAGTTGCGCCGCGTAGGTGTCCGCGCCTTGCCACAACAGGCCAGGCAGCAGGTCGCCGAAGGCGTTCGCTTCCAGCACGCGGGCCTGGCCATGGCGCACGACGAGGTCAAGGCCGGTCACGTGGCTGCGGGAAAAGGCGCGCGCCGCCAGGGTGGCGGTATCTTCCAGCGCCAGCATGTCGGCCTCGCTCAGCAGGCCGCCCGCGTCGCCGCGCCGGTTATCGAGGTGCAGATTGGTCATCATCTGGTCGCCGATGCGCGCCACGCGGTGCGCGGGCCGGCCGCCAAGCGTGACGACGCGCAGGTCGTAATGGCTGTCGCCGCAGCGCGGCTTGTTCAGCCAGGCTTCCGCATATAGATGTTGCGCGGCCAGCGTGTCGACAAGGGCGGCGATGTCGTGCTCGTTTTCATAGCGCGACAGGCGCTTGCTGTTCAGCAGGCGCGTTTCCCCGTTCGCGCACAACAAGCTGGCCGAGGTGGTGGCTTGCTGGCGCCCCGTCTTGTTCCTGCGGTAGGCGACCACGCCGGAGGCCGACGAGCCATAGCGCGGTTTTAAATACACGCGGTCCAGCGCATGCCCGCGCAGCAGTTCCTGCAGGTGCGCGTAGCCGTGCACGGGGCCCAGCAGCCGGGGCACGGGCACGCCGCGCGCGGCCAGGTGGCGCTGGCAGGCCAGCTTGTCCGTCATGCAGATGATGTCGGGCGGCGCATTGAAGACGCGCACGTGCGGCAAGGCTGCCAGCTGCGCCGCCAGATCAGTCATGGCGCTGGAAAAACCGGCAAACCAGGCATCCATCGCCAGCAGCTCGCCATGTTCGGGCGTGCGCAGGGGCGCGCGGCCCTGCAGGCGGCGGCCGGCATCGAGCAGCAGGCGGTGGGCGGCGGGGTCGTCGCCCGGCGGTTCGATCTTCAGCAGGCCAGGCTGGCTGAGCGCGTCGCCGAGCAGGGCCGGCCGCGCCAGCCAGTCGCGCCACTCCAGCACCTGCGCGGGCGGCAGGCGCAGGTGTGCGCGCGCCGCCTGCATCAGGCGCACGCGCTTGCTGCCAGCCGTGGCCAGCAGGGTGAGAGTGAAAGACAAGGATGACGCTCCGCTAGTCTGGCGCTTACTCGCCCACGGCCACGTAGCGGTAGCTTTCGCCGTCGTCCTCGTCCGCTTCCTGCGGGTCGTCCAGCACCACCTCGAACGGCAGCGCCTTCAGCTTGGCCTGGTTTTCTGCCGAAATATAGTGGTGCGACAGATCCAGGCGTTTCAGTTTGCCCAGCTGCGTGTGATTGAGCACGGCCACGGCGCTCAGGTCGCCGATGGTGCCCAGCGACAGGTCGAGGATGTCGAGCTGCGCCACCAGCGGCTCTTCCGCCAGCCACACGGCCAGGTCGTCGGCGATTTCCGCGTCGCGCAAGCCGAGATATTTCAGGGTGGGCACGGCCAGCTGCGCCAGCACCTTGCGGTACAGCTCCACGTCGCCCGAGAAACCATAGTCGTCCGTGCCCAGCCACAGTTCCAGGTGTTCCAGCTTCGGCATGCTCGATTGCGCCAGCGCCTCGGCGATTTTCTGGTCGAGGCCACCGGATTCGATGGTGAAGCGACGCAGGTGCTGGTGTGCGAATGGTTCGATGACCAGTTCATTGCCGCCGCGGATGCGCAATTCTTCCAGCAGCGGGAAGGCGTCCAGCAGCGGCTTGTAGCTGCCTTGCACGATCCACGAGATTTCGCATTCCTCGTACGTCATGTCGCCAACAAAGATGGCGCGCAAGTTGGGCAGCTCGCCGGCCCGCGCGATCAGCGCGGCCATCACTTCGTCGGCGCCCGATTCGTACGGGTCGCCCCACATGCCGATGACCAGCGCTTCGAGCGCGCCCTTGTCGGCCTTGTCCAGGAAGCCGGCGATCAGCTCGTCCATCTTGCGCTCGTCGTCGTACTCGAGCGACAGGCGGTAGACGATGTCCGGCGAGCCGTCGAACGGCAGGTCCGGGTCGTACTGCACGACTTTTTTATTGTGGAAGGTGGTGGTGCTGTCGGAAATGGTCATCGCTGTGGCTCCGTGTTAGCGTTGGAGGCCTGGATGCCGCGCGTGTGGCAGCGCTGCTGGACGATGCTGGACGAGCCGGGATGTGCCGCGACGCTCTGCGAAGACATCCAGGCCTGGAAATCTTGTTTATTCTAAAATCTTAGCATAGACATTTAGGCATATTGCGCACTGCAGGAGATGCTTATCTGTGGATGACCACGAGCAAAGCCTTGCCCTCGGTCTTGCCCAGGTTGCGGATGGTATGCGGCTGGTCTGCCGGATACCTGGCCGTGCCGCCATTCTTGACCTTTTTCTTCGCCGTGCCCACTTCCAGTTCCAGGTTGCCGTGGATGACCGTCAAATGCTCGGTGGTGCCCGGGTCGTGCGGCTGGGACGCCAGTTCGCCACCGGGCGCCAGGGTCACTTCATACCATTCATATTTGCCGGCCAGTTCCATCGGTCCGAGGATGCGCAGCACGTAGCCCGCGTGGTCGCCGGGCAGGGTGGGGGTTTCGTGGGCATCCGTGACGCGGATGGTTTCCACGGCTTTCTCGGCGCTGGACAGCAGTTCGCCGATCTGCACGCCCAGCGCATTGGCCAGGCGCCAGGTGATGGCGATGGTGGGATTGGCTTTTTCGCGCTCGATTTGCGACAGCATGGACTTCGATACGCCGGCGATGCGCGACAAATCCTCCAGTGTCAGGCCACGCGCCAGGCGCAAGCGTTGCAGTGTGGCACCCACTTCAGGGGGGGAATTGGTCGAAACGCTGGTTTTCATCGGCAGTTGGCTTGCAAAGTTCAAAAGGCTTGGGTAATATCCACTATATTGAATTTCAGTTCGAAATAGTGGATTTTGAGGAAAAACACGGAAACGTGTAGACTTCAAACAGCGCTTCACGGTACAGCATAGTGCGCGCACCGGTCAAGCGGCTGCTTTCCCCTATGGCGGTTGAGGTTACCCGGATGCCATACATACAACAGGGACACACAAGGATCATCATGAGCGAGCAAGCGAAGAACACCTTTTTCAGCGGTCTGCAACAGAACCTCGATCAACTGCGCCAGCAGGGCTTGTACAAGCCCGAGCGCGTGATCGCCTCGCGCCAGGGCGCCGAAGTGGTGTGCGACGATGGCCGTACCCTGATCAATATGTGTGCGAACAACTACCTGGGCTTGTCGGGCGACCTGCAGACGCAAGAGGCGTCCATCGCCGCTACGCAAAAGTACGGCTACGGCCTGTCGTCCGTGCGCTTCATCTGCGGCACGCAAACCGTGCACAAGGAACTGGAACAGGCCATCTCCGCGTTCCTGGGCACGGAAGACACGATCTTGTACGCGGCGGCATTCGACGCCAACGGCGGCGTGTTCGAACCGCTGTTTGATGAAAACGACGCCATCATCTCCGACGCGCTGAACCACGCCTCCATCATCGACGGCATCCGTTTGTGCAAGGCTGGCCGCTACCGCTACGCCCACAACGACATGGCCGACCTGGAAGTGCAGCTGAAAGCGGCCATCGCCGCCGGCAAGCGCCATAAAGTCATCGTCACGGACGGCGTCTTCTCGATGGATGGCACGATCGCGCAGCTTGACAAGATCTGCGACCTGGCCGACCAGTACGGCGCGCTGGTGATGATCGACGAATGCCACGCGTCCGGCTTCATGGGCGCGACGGGCCGCGGCACGCACGAACACCACAATGTGATGGGCCGCATCGACATCATCACGGGCACCCTGGGCAAGGCCCTGGGCGGCGCCATGGGCGGTTTCACGTCGGCGCGCAAGGAAGTCATCGACACCCTGCGCCAGAAATCGCGTCCTTATCTGTTCTCGAACACCCTGGCGCCATCGATCGCCGGCGCCTCGCTGTCGGTGTTGGAACGCCTGGCCAAGTCGACGGAACTGCGCGACCGCCTGCATGAAAACACGGCCTTCTTCCGCAGCGAAATCGAACGCATCGGTTTTACCATCAAGCCGGGCACGCACCCTGTCGTTCCCGTGATGCTGTTCGATGCGCCCGTGGCGCAGAAATTCGCCGCCCGCCTGTATGAACTGGGCGTGCTGGTGACGGGCTTCTTCTATCCGGTCGTGCCGATGGGCCAGGCCAGGGTCCGCGTGCAGCTGTCCGCTGCCCACACCCGCGAACAGCTGGTCAAGGTACTGGCCGCCTTCGAGCAGGCTGGCAAGGAACTCGGTTTGCTGACCACTACCACTACCAATTAACAAGAATTCAGGAAAATAGCATGGAACGCATCTTAGTCATTGGCGCAAACGGTCAAATCGGTAGTGAGTTGGTGGGCGCGCTGGCGCTGCAGCATGGCGCGGACAACGTCATCGCCAGCGACATCGGCACGAACAATCTGTACCAGGCCAAGCGCTACGCGCAGCTCAATGTGCTGGACAAGGACGGCCTGGCGCGCATCATCGCCGACGAGAACATCACCCAGGTGTACCAGCTGGCGGCCATGCTGTCGGCCACGGGCGAAGCGGCGCCATTGAAGGCCTGGAGCCTGAACATGGATGGCTTGCTGAATATCCTGGAGCTGGCGCGCGAGCGTGGCGAAGCGGGCAAGCCGCTGCGCATCTTCTGGCCGTCGTCGATCGCCGCCTTCGGCCCGAACACGCCGCAGGTGAACACGCCGCAAATGACGGTGATGGACCCGACCTCGATGTACGGCATCAGCAAGCTGGCCGGCGAGCGCCTGTGCGAGTACTACTTCAACAAGTATGGCGTGGACGTGCGCAGCATCCGCTATCCGGGCATCATCAGCTACAAATCGCCTCCGGGCGGCGGCACCACCGATTACGCCATCGCCATCTTCCACGCGGCCTTGCGCGGCGAGCGCTATGACTGCTTCCTCGATGCGAATACCACCTTGCCGATGATTTACATGCCCGACGCCATCCGCGCCACCATCGAACTGATGGACGCGCCGGCGGAGTCGATCAAGATCCGCTCGTCGTACAACGTGGCCGGCGTGTCGTTCAACCCCGAGCAGCTGGCGAAAGCCATCGTGCACATGGTGCCGGACTTCAAGATCAGCTACAAGCCGGACAGCCGCCAGGCCATCGCCGACAGCTGGCCGCAAAGCCTGGACGACAGCACCGCCAGCGCCGACTGGGGCTGGAAGGCGCAAATCGGCGTCGAACAGATGGTCACGGACATGCTGGCCAACGTCGATGCAGGGCAGGCTGCCAAGGCGGCCTGAGTCCTGCACCGGCATTCATAAAAACATACTAATATAAAGAGACACTACATGGATATGAGCGTATTTGACCTGTTCAAGATCGGCATCGGGCCGTCGAGTTCCCACACGGTGGGGCCGATGGTGGCGGCGCGGCGTTTTCTGGTCGAATACGGTCCGCTGGACCAGGTAGTGGGCGTGGAAGTGGCCTTGTATGGCTCGCTGGCGCTGACGGGCGTAGGCCACGCGACCGACAAGGCGGCCATCCTTGGCCTGATGGGCGAGACGCCGCAAGGCGTGGCGCCCGATGAAGTCGACAGCAAGCTGGCCGCCATCGAAGCGGCTGGCGAGATCGCGCTGTTGGGCACCCACGTTGTGCCATTCACGGCCGCTACCGGTCTGATCTGGCACAAGAGCGAATCCCTGCCGGAACACCCGAACGGCATGCTGTTTACCCTGAAACTGGCGGACGGCAGCCGGGTCGACAAGGTGTATTACTCGATCGGCGGCGGCTTTATCCGCGAAGCGGGCGAGGCGCAGGCGGAAGCGGCCGTGGAATCGGCCGCCGCCGCGCGCGTCGTCTTCCCCTTCGACACGATGGACCAGTTGCTGGCGCACGGCGTGGAAAGCGGCTTGTCGATCCCGGAAATGCTGCGCGCGAACGAGTGTGTCAAGCGCAGCGATGCGGAACTCAATGAAGGACTGGACCGCATCTGGCACGTCATGCGCGACTGCATCGCGCACGGCCTGGAAACGACGGGCAACCTGCCCGGCGGCTTGAACGTGAAGCGGCGCGCCGCCAAATTGTGGCGTTTGGCGCAGGATGCGAAAGAATCGGACAACCGCGCCAACGACTTGCCGCACGACGCCGTGCACCTGGTCAGCCTGTACGCGATGGCCGTCAACGAGGAAAACGCGGCCGGCGGCAGGGTCGTGACGGCGCCGACGAATGGCGCCGCCGGCATCATCCCGGCCGTGCTGCGTTACTACGCGGAAGACTGCCGCCCCAGCGATCCGGTAGGCGGCGTGCGCCGCTTCATGCTGACGGCGGCCGCCATCGGCATGCTGTGCAAGCGCAATGCCTCGATCTCGGGCGCCGAAGTGGGCTGCCAGGGCGAGGTGGGCGTGGCCTGCGCCATGGCGGCGGCCGGCCTGGTGGCGGCGCTGGGCGGCACGAATGAACAGATCGAGAACGCGGCTGAAATCGGCATCGAACACCACCTGGGCATGACCTGCGACCCGATCGGCGGCCTGGTACAGATCCCGTGCATCGAGCGTAATGGCATGGGCGCCGTGAAAGCCATCACGGCCGCCTCGCTGGCGCTGAAAGGCGACGGCACGCATTTCGTCAGCCTCGACGAAGTCATCGAAACCATGCGCCAGACGGGCGCGGACATGCAGGACAAGTACAAGGAAACGTCGCTGGGCGGGCTGGCCGTCCACGTTATCACAGTCAACCACGCGGCTTGCTGATGCGCCGGTGGTGTTGTCGGATTACGCGCGCAAGCGCTAATCCGACCTACGGCGAGTGGCAATGTCGCAGGTCGGCACAGGTCGGCGCAGGCTGGCGCAGGTCGGCGTAGGTCGGCTTAGCGCAAAGCGCGTAAGCCGACATCACCACAGCAGCAAGCCGACATCACCACAGCAGCAAGCCGACATCACCACCGCAGCAAGCCGACATCAACACAGCAGCAAGCCGACATCACCACAGCAGTCTCCCGACAAACTCACTCCTCCTCAAACAACTGCTCCAGCCTCCTCGGGTAGTTATTCAGAAAATCGCGCGTCACGGCGAAGTGCTCGGTGTCTTCATACGCCACTTCGTGGATGCCGCCGCCCGTAAACATCAGAATCTTCGCGTTCGGGTAGGCCAGCAGGATCGGCGAGTGGGTGGCGATGATCAGCTGCGAATCGTCCTGCACCAGCTGGTGGATCACGGAGAGCGCCGCCAGCTGGCGGCTCGGCGACAGGGCCGCCTCGGGCTCGTCCAGCAGATATAAACCCTTGCCCCGCAATTTGTTGATCAGGGTCGCCATGAACGCTTCGCCATGCGACTGCGCGTGCAGCGACTTGCCGCCGTAGCTGCCCAGGTATGCCGGCATGGTGTCCATATAGGTGGCGACATTGAAAAAGCTCTCGGCGCGCAAAAAATAGCTGTCGTCGGGCTTCTTGTAGCTTTTGCTCAGGCGCAGATGCGCGTGCAGCCCCGACTCCTCGTCCGATGGCAGTTCGATGCGCACATTGCGCGTGCCGCCATCCTTGCCAAAACCCAGCGCCACGGCCAGCGCTTCAAGCATGGTGGACTTGCCGCTGCCGTTCTCGCCCACGAAAAACGTCACGTCGCGGTGGAAGTCCATGTGCACGAAGTCGCGGATGGCGGGGATGGTGAACGGGTAGTGCTCGAGGTCGACGACGGCGTCGGGACGCAGCGCGGCGCTTTGCAGGTACGGTTTTTTATTCAGCGACATGGCCGGCTTTCGACTCCAGGTTTCTCGATTTTCATAGTCACGTGACGGGGAGGCAGGCACAGTGTGGCGCAAATCGGCGGCGCGCGCCAGTGCGCACGCCAGCCATGTCCGCCTGGCTTGATCTGATGCATTATGGCCTGTTTGGCAATATTCAGGCTCTCCAATTGTCACATCCTGAGCAGCCCCGCGCCACGCGATTCGCCTTGGACGGCGGCTGGCACTATAATATCCGCTGCCATTCATGATCAACCGCACTCAGCTCAACTGGACTCTTCAAATCTATGCATTACGTGTCTACCCGCGCTGACAAAGCGCCATCGAATCTGCAGCAATTCTCCGACATCCTCCTGGGCGGCCTGGCCCCCGATGGCGGACTGTATCTCCCTGAACACTACCCGCAAGTCACTGGTGCCGAGCTCAACGCCTGGCGCACATTGTCGTATGCCGACCTGGCCTACGAAATCCTGAAGAAGTTCGCCACCGATATCCCGGCCGCGGACCTGAAGGCACTGACGGCGAAAACCTATACCAAGGCAGTCTACAAGAACGCCCGCGCCGGCGAAAACGCGGCCGACATCACGCCGCTGCGCGTGCTGGAAGAAAATGTCGTCAAGGGCGGATCGACCACCCTGATCCTGCAGGCCCTGTCGAACGGCCCGACCCTGGCCTTCAAGGACATGGCCATGCAGTTGCTGGGCAATCTGTTTGAATACACCCTGGCCAAGACGGGCGCCGAACTCAATATCTTCGGCGCCACCTCGGGCGACACGGGCAGCGCGGCCGAATACGCGATGCGCGGCAAGAAGGGCATCCGCGTCTTCATGCTGTCGCCGCACAAGAAAATGAGCGCCTTCCAGACTGCGCAGATGTTCAGCCTGCAAGACCCGAATATCTACAACATCGCCGTCGAAGGCGTGTTCGACGACTGCCAGGACATGGTCAAGGCCGTGTCGAACGACTTGCCGTTCAAGGCGAAACAGAAGATCGGCACCGTCAATTCCATCAACTGGGCGAGGGTCGTGGCGCAGGTGGTGTACTACTTCCGCGGCTACCTGGCGGCCACCACCAGCAACGAGCAGAAAGTCTCGTTCACGGTGCCATCGGGCAATTTCGGCAATATCTGCGCCGGCCATATCGCGCGCATGATGGGCTTGCCTATCTCGAAACTGGTGGCCGCGACGAATGAAAACGACGTGCTCGACGAATTTTTCCGCACGGGCGTCTACCGCGTGCGCAAGTCCGCCGAAACCTACCATACGAGCAGCCCGTCGATGGATATCTCGAAAGCGTCGAACTTCGAGCGCTTCGTCTACGACCTCGTGGGCCGCGACAGCGACCGCGTGCGCGCGCTGTTTGGCAAAGTGGAAACCCACGGCGGCTTCGACTTGTCGGGTAAACCTGGCAGCGACGGCGACGAATTCAAGCTCGTCGCCAAGTACGGCTTCAAGTCGGGCAAGTCCACGCACCAGGACCGTCTCGACACCATCCGCGACGTGGCCGACGATTACGGCATCACCATCGACACGCATACGGCCGACGGCATCAAGGTGGCGCGCGAGCACCTGGAGCCGAACGTGCCGATGATCGTGCTGGAAACGGCGCTGGCGGCCAAATTCAACGAAACCATCCTCGAAGCGCTGGGCGTGGACGCGGAACGCCCAGCCGGCTTCGAGAACATCGAAGACTTGCCGCAAAAGTTCGTCGTGATGGACGCCGATGTGGAAAAGATGAAGGCGTATATCGCCGCAAATACGGGCTTGTGATGAGCGGGACTGTGATGACAGACGCCAGCACTGTACGCAAACCGATGCTGTCGGTGGCCGAAGCGCAAGCCTTCATGCTGGGCGCGGCGCGCCCGGTGACGGACATCGAACTGGTCGACACCATGCGCGCCAACGGCCGCGTGCTGGCTGCCGCGCAGACGTCGACCCTGAACGTGCCCGAGCGCGACAACACGCAGATGGATGGCTATGCCGTGCGCGCCCAGGATTGCGCCAGCGGCGCGGCCAGCTTGCCCGTGTCGCAGCGCATCGCGGCCGGCCACGTGGGCCAGCCCCTGCAGCCGGGGACGGCCGCGCGCATCTTCACGGGCGCCCTGATTCCGGACGGCGCCGACTGCGTGGTGATGCAGGAGCAGTGCAGTGTGATGGATGGCGTGGTAACGGTCAATCACGTGCCGAAAGCCGGCGAATGGGTGCGCCGCCAGGGCGAGGATATCCGCGCCGGCGGCGTGATCCTGGGCGCCGGGCGCCGCCTGCGCAGCCAGGAAATGGGCCTGGCCGCCTCGGTGGGCCTGGCCCAAGTTCCTGTGCTGCGCAAGCTGCGCGTCGCGGTCTTTTTCACCGGCGACGAGCTGGCCATGCCGGGAGAACCGCTGGCGCCGGGCGCCGTCTACAACTCGAACCGCTTTACCTTGCGGGGGCTGCTGGAAAACCTGGGCTGTGAAATCACCGACCTGGGCATCGTTCCCGACAGCCTGGAAGCGACAAAAGCCGTGCTGCGCCAGGCGGCCGAAGGCAATGACCTGATCATCACTTCGGGCGGCGTGTCCGTGGGCGAGGAAGACCATATCAAGCCGGCCGTGGAAGCGGAGGGGCGTTTGAACATGTGGCAGATCGCCGTCAAGCCGGGTAAACCGCTGGCGTTTGGCGAAGTCAAGGACGCGTTCTTTGTCGGCTTGCCCGGCAACCCCGTCTCCAGCTTTGTCACGTTTTTGCTCTTCGTGCGCCCGTTCATCCTGCGCCTGCAAGGCGTGGCAGGTCCGCTGGCGCCGCGCAGCTACAAGCTGCCGGCCGCCTTCGAGCGCCTGAAGGCGGACAAGCGCAATGAATTCTTGCGCGCGAAGATCAATGATGACGGCGAGCTGGAACTGTTCGCCAACCAGAGCTCAGGCGTGCTGACGTCCACCGTGTGGGGCGATGGCCTGATCGATTGCCCGCCGGGCCTGTCGATCGCGCGCGGCGACATGCTGCGTTTTATCCCGTTTAACGAATTGCTGTACTGAGGAAGCATCGATGAAGATCAATCTGCGATTTTTTGCCAGCGTGCGCGAGCTGCTGGGCACGGCACAGGAAGTGCTGGTGGTGGAAGAGGGGGCCGAACCGCTGCGGACCGTGGGCGACGTGCGCCAGTACCTGATTGCCCGTGGCGGCAACTGGGAATACGCGCTGGCCCAGGGCCGCGCGCTGCGCATGGCGCACAACCAGGTGATGTGTGGCGCCGATACCGTGATCGGCGATGGCGACGAGGTGGCATTCTTCCCGCCTGTGACGGGCGGCTGATCCCGCTCCCCAAATAAGATGGCCACTTCATTGAAGTGGCCGTTTTTTCATGAAGACTTGGCTTTCGGCTTGTCCCCGCTGCACGTGGCACAGGCAACGGCTTTCCGGTAGCGCCAGTATTTCGAGCCGATGAAGATGGCCGATGCCACCAGCGACCAGGCCAGTGCGCTGAGTATGTCCGCCTGGCTGGTGGTGCCCTTGCTGTACTCGACCACCGTCAGGATGATGAATAAAATCGAACTGGCCAGCAAATAGCGGGAAATCCAGAATCCTGCACCCATGTGTTTCTCCTCTTGTCGTCTCGTTGTCTGGTGAAGTCTGGCCGCTGATCGCTGCGGCATCTCAGCGCAGTATGCATCATTTTTCGGCATTATTGCCATCTGCTGGCCCTATCTCGACTAAAATGCCGGGGTTTACACCGTCCTCCCGGCTTGCCATGACCAACTCCAGTCCCCTTCCGTTTCACATCGCCGTCATCGGCGGCGGCCCTGCCGGCCTGATGGCAGCCCAGGAGGCGGCCGGCCAGGGCGCCAGGGTGGAACTGTTCGACGCCATGCCATCGGTCGGCCGCAAATTCCTGCTGGCGGGGCGCGGCGGCATGAACATCACGCATGCGGAAGGCTACCAGCCCTTCGTCTCGCGCTACGGCAGTCAGGCGCCGCGCATCAAGCTTGCACTGGACCAGTTCGGTCCGCAAAAAGTGCGCGACTGGGTACACGGCCTGGGCGTGGAGACCTTCGTCGGTTCCTCGAACCGCGTCTTCCCCACGGATATGAAAGCGGCGCCGCTGCTGCGCGCCTGGCTGCACCGCCTGCGCGAAGCGGGCGTGCAATTTCACATGCGCCACCGCTGGACGGGCTGGCGCGACGGCCAGCTGGTCTTCGCCACGCCGGATGGCGAGCGCCTGCGCGCCTTCGACGCCGTGATCCTGGCGCTCGGTGGCGGCAGCTGGGCGCGCCTGGGCTCGGACGGCGCCTGGGTGCCGCTGCTACGCGAGCGCGGCGTGGCCGTGGCGCCCCTGGTACCGGCCAATTGTGGCTTCGACGTGGACTGGAGCAGCCATTTCAGCAGCCGCCATGCGGGCGAACCGCTGACGACGGTGGCCATCTCGGCGCGCAACATCGATCACTGCATGATCAAGCGCCAGGGCCAGTTCGTCATCACCGAAGGCGGTGTGGAAGGCAGCCTGATTTATGCGCTGTCGGCCGCGCTGCGCGAGCAGATCGCGCAGGAAGGCAGCACCACCATCTGGCTCGACCTGGCGCCCGACCACACGCATGAACGCGTGTTCGAGGAAGTGACGCGCCCGCGCGGTTCGCGTTCCATGTCCAGCCACCTGAACAGCCGCCTCGGCATCAAGGGCGTGAAATCGGGCTTGCTGCGCGAATGCCTGAGCGCGGCCGATTTTGCCGATGCAGCCAGACTGGCGGACGCCATCAAGCTGCTGCCCGTCACCTTGCAGCGCCCGCGGCCCATCGATGAAGCCATCAGCAGCGCCGGCGGCGTGGCGTTCGACGGCATTGACGGCAGCATGCTGCGCGCCATGCCGGGCGTCTTCGTGGCGGGAGAAATGCTGGACTGGGAAGCGCCGACGGGCGGCTACCTGCTGACGGCCTGCCTGGCGCAAGGCAAGGCGGCTGGGGAGCAGGCGGTGCGTTGGCTGGAAGAGAATTCTTGAAATCACAACGGCATTGAATCGTTTGCGCCACGACGCCGTTCACAAGCGTAGCGAGCGGCCCCGAGTTGTGGCTGAAAAGCGCAGCTGTATGCGAGTACGGGGCCGCCGAGGCAGCGAGCATCGCCAGCCGCAAATCGCGCCGCGTAGCAGATTGTGAGCGGCTGTCCTCGTCAATGCCAGATGATGTCGCCTGAACCGCTTTTTTGCGCTTCGCGCTGGCGCGGGTTGCCGTAGACGTGGATGTCGCCGCTGCCGCGCAGGGTCAGGTTGGCGGCGTCGCGCACGAACAGGCTGCTTTGGCCCGAGCCCTGCAGGCTGACGCTGGCCTTGTCGGCGGCCAGGTGCTCGGCATCGATATCTCCCGAACCGCTCAGGTCGGCGCGCACGAACTTGGTATTGCCGCTGGCCGAGATGCGGCCAGAGCCCACCATTTCCAGTACCACGCTGTCGCTGTTGCCCGCATTGATGTCGAGGTCGCCGCTGCCGTTGACGGTGGCTTGCACCTGCTTGTAGCGGCCAGTGAAGCTGACGTTGCCCGAACCCATCAATTCCAGGATGAAACTGTCGCCGGAAAATCCCGTGACCTTGCTGTCGCCATTGCCATGCACATCCAGGCGCACGAGGGCGGGCAGCACCAGTTCCACCTGCAGCGGCTGGCGATGGTGGAAGAGCATGCCTTTCGGGCCGATATGCAGGGTCGTGCCGTCGGCGCTGGTGTCCACGTTCGACAGCAAGCGCTGTTCGCCGCTGACTTTCAGCGAGGGCGTGGCGCCGCGGCGCAGCACCAGGTCGATGGGGCCGGCCAGGTCGATGCTGGTGATATTTGCGGCAATGGGCCGCGTTTCACTGCGCACGGCCCGTCCGGCAGCGCTGCTGGGACTGCTGATGCCCTTGGCGCGCAGTGCCGCATACGACATGGCGATCAGGACCAGGGCCAGCAGGAACATGGACAGGCCAACTTTGAGCAAGCGTTTCATGGCAGCCTTTCTAGTGACCTTTGAGCAGGGAAACATTCATGGCGGCGTAGCGCCTGATGCCGATCAGGGTATAGCGCGTGACCACCAGACTGAGCAGAAAGATGGCGATGCCGCCCAATAACATGCCCATGCCGAAGACGGTTTGCGTGGTGCGCGCATCGCGGTCCATGTCGGTCGAGATGCGGATGCCGCTGCCGGCCAGCGCCTCGGCCCGTTCGATCACGCGCGACGAGGCGCTGGGCGATGCGGCCTCAGCGTCGTCCTGGACGGGGCCGGGCACATGCTGCACCCGAATGCCCGTGTCGCCAATGGTGATGCGTGTTTCGCGGCGTGGGTCGCCATCGGCATCGTCGTCCTGGATGAAGATGTGGCGCATGGGGCCGTCGAGCACCAGTTCGTTGGCGCCGGACAGGCCGCTGGCCGTGATGGCGATGCCGCCCAGATAAAAGCTCAGGCCCACGGCATACAGGGTGGCCAGCAGGGCCGCATACACTGCGGCGGGCACGACCATGAACAGGTTGAAAATGGCCAGTCCCACCAGCGAGACGAGCAGGCGCAGCAGGTTGACGGGGTTTTTTTTCTGCTCGAAGGCCTGGCGATGGGTGCTGGTGCGCAAGGTCATGGCGATCTTCTTCGGATCACCGAGGTCGTCGGCAACTTCCTGCTCGCTGCGGCCGGCCGCAGCCCCTTCGATGAACGTCTGTTCGTAGTAATCGAGCGTCTTGGCCACCAGGTCCGGTGGCAAGCCCGCCAGTGCGCGCCGCAGCGCGTCGAGATAGTCTTGCTTGTTCATCATATTTTTCCTGTCCTCCCGTATGCCGCTCAGCCGACTGCCGCCAGCAGCATGCTGGCTTGGCTCAGCAGCAAGGGGGCATGCTGCGTCTGTTGTACCTGTTGCACTTGCTGCACGTCAATGACGAGCACGGTGGCCACGGCCACGAGCGCCAGCAGCGCCACGGCTTTCAAGCTGTTTTTCAGGTGCAAGGTGGTGTGCATGGTGGTCCTCGTGGCGTGCGGTTGGTCGATGGTCAGACTGTACCCAAGCACGGCAGTGCGCACCAGCGCGGTGCGACAGAATGCAATTTGGCGGGGCTCAGCGACACCAGGGCGGGATGCACCGTCAAGTCTACTTTGCCAATTTCCCGGCCTGCACCCTTGCACGCACGGCCTTGGCGGCCGCCACGCCGCTGCGCACGGCGCCTTCGATGGTGGCCGGATAGTCGAGCGTGCGGTCGTCGCCGGCCGTGTAGTCGCCGGCCAGCAGCAGGCCAGGCACGCCGCTGGCATTGCCCGGACGCGCCAGGTCGGGCGTGCAGGCAAAGGTGGCGCGCTTTTCCGTGATCAGCTGGGTCCACAGGGGCTGCGCCAGTTCGGGACGGCGTAACACTTGCGCCAGTTGTGCCGCGATGGCTTGCGCCAGCGCTCCGTGGCCTTGCTCGGCGGCAGGGCCGGAGGCGCTGATGACGACGGCCAGCAAGCCCGCCTGCTTGCTGTCGAGCTGGCCACGGTCGAAGACAAACTGGCCCCAGTGGCCGCTCTCCGGCGCATCGGCCAGCGCATGCATAGGCAGGTCCAGGCGCACCGAGGCGTCGTATTGCAGGTAGCAGGTGCTGATCGCTTCCGGGGTCAATGCTTGCATCTGGGTAATGACGGCGTCCAGGCGCGCATCGTGCACGCCTTGCAGCAGGCTGGCCGCCTGCGCGCAAGCCGTGGCAAGCACGACGCCGTCGAAGGCCTCGCCATCGTCGAGCCGCCAGCGCCCGCCAGGCAGCGCTTGCAGCGCATCGACCTTGGCGCCCAGGCGCACGCCGCCGCCACGTTGTTCCACGTAGCGGGCGGCCGCCTCGGGAAACAGGGCGGAGAGGTCCGCTTTCGGGATCAGCATGTCGGAAGCGCGGCGACGCGATGCGCCCAGGCTGTCGCGCAGCACATTGATGAAGACGCGCGCCGAGGCCCGCTCGGGCGGCGTGTTCAGGGCTGCCAGGCACAGCGGATGCCACATCAGGCGGTTTAATTGCTGCGTCTGGTCGAAGCGCTGCAGCAGTTCGCTGACCGTGCAATCGTTGTACAGTTGCCAGCCCATCCACCGCATGGCCGTGGAAAAGCGCATCAATGCCAGCTTGTCGGCACGCGATAACCCCTTGGCGCGCAGCAAGGCCCACGCCAGGTGCAGCGGCGCGGGCAGGCGCGGCGCGACGAAATCCATGCCGCCTGAGCCGGCCGGATAGCGCATCTGCAGGGGCAGGGTAAGAATGAGTTCGCTTGGATCCTGTCCCGCCAGCTTGATCAGGCGCAGGGTTTCCGTGTAGGCGCCCAGCAGGATATGCTGGCCGTTGTCGAGTACGGTATGCTCTTGCCCAACTGCTCGGTCGACCTTGCGCGCGCGGCCGCCCAGGGTGCGCGCCGCTTCGTAGACGGTGACGGCATGGCCGGCGCGCGCCAGTTCCATGGCCGCCGCGAAGCCGGCCCAGCCGCCGCCGATGACGGCGTAGCGCTGTGTCACGCCAGGATCAGCCACGGACCCAGGTCTTCCATGCCAGCCACAGTTTGCGGATCGGGGTCAGGGAAATGCGCTGTTTCAGCACGTGATAGCCGTCGCGCTCGACTTCGTTGAGCAGGGTGCGGTAGATGGCGGCCATGATCAGGCCCGGGCGCTGGGCGCGGCGGTCCTCGGCCGGCAGCAGGGCGAAGGCTTCGTCGTACGCCTGTTGCGCGCGTGCCACCTGGAAACGCATGAGGTTTTCAAAGTTCTCGCTGTGGCGCGCGTTCAGCAAATCGGCCGCCGTCACATTGAACTGCTGCAATTCGCTGATCGGCAGGTAGATGCGCCCCTTGCGCGCATCTTCGCCCACGTCGCGGATGATGTTGGTCAGCTGGAAGGCATGGCCGAGCTTTTCCGCGTACAGCAGGGTTTCCGGGCGGGTCGCGCCAAAGATGCTGGCCGACAAGATGCCCACCACGCTGGCCACGTGCCAGCAATAGCGGCTCATGGCCTGGTAATCGAGGTAGCGCGTCTGGTTCAAGTCCATTTCCATGCCATCGATGATGGCCTGCAAATGCTTTTCTTCCAGTGCATAGATGTCCAGGTGCGGCTGCAGCGCGCGCATCACGGGATGCGTGGGATTGCCCTCGTACATGGCCCTGACTTCCTTGCGCCACCAGACCAGCTTGGTACGTGCCACGGCTTCGTCCGTGCATTCGTCGACCGTGTCGTCGACTTCGCGGCAGAAGGCGTACAGGGCCGTGATGGCCTTGCGGCGTTCGGCCGGCAGGAACAGGAAGCTGTAATAGAAGCTGGAGCCGCTCTGGGCGGCCTTTTGTTGGCAGTATTCGTCGGGAGACATAGGCAAAAGAGCAAGGGTTGCAGATCGAAGCCGCTATTCTATCGCCTTACAGAGTGGGCGACGGGGGAAAAGCCGTTTTTACTTGCGTCTCTTGACGCAGGCTTTTGCGCGACATGCGCAGGGCGCGCCAGAAAATGATCAGCCAGTCGCGTTTCTCCAGCTTCGGGCGGCGGCGGAAGACGTCGTAATTGACGGCCTCGATGCATTCGAGGATGCGCAGTCCCCCCTGGATCACCAGGCGCAGTTCCCAGCCGATGCGCCCGCGCAGGCGCAGGGCCAGCGGCGCGCCGGACAGCATCAGCGCCCGCGTGCGCGCCACTTCAAAACGCATCAGCGCGCTCCACTTGCCGTGCGCCTCGGGCCGCTCGAAGGCGGCGGGCGAGACGGCAAAGCGTGTCAGGTCTTCCATCGGCAGATAGATGCGTTCCTTTTGCTGGTCGATGGCGACGTCTTGCAGGAAATTAATTAGTTGCAAAGCTGAACATATCGCATCGGAATCGCGTACATTCTCTTCATCGGCCGCACTATACAGGTGCAGCATCAGCAGGCCCACGGGATTGGCGGAGCGGGCGCAGTAGTCGAGCACGTCTTCGTAGCGCGCGTAGCGCGTCGTCTGCACATCCTGCTTGAAGGCCGACAATAAATCGTGGAACGGTTTCAGCGGCAACTGGTGTTTGGCGATGACGGCGGCCAGGCGCTCGAACATGGCGGCGCCGTCGCCCGCATGGCCTTCATGGCGGGCGATGCGGCCCAGCGCTTCTTCGTAGGCGTGCAGGGCGGCCAGGCGTTGGGCCGGCGTGGCGTCGCCTTCGTCGGCCAGGTCATCGGCGCTGCGGGCGAAGGCATAGATGGCTTCGACGGCAGGCACCAGGCGGCGCGGCAGTAAAAATGATGCTACAGGGAAATTCTCGTAATGGTCTACAGGCATGAACACACTTCTCTAGTCTTGCAGTTTTTGTCCGGTGCCGCGCAAAACCGCGGTGTTGCCGGACGTTGTACGTTTCAACATTAATGACGCAAAAGTCACTAAAAACTTTTCGTCGCGATTATAATTAATAACCAGAAAGTCATTAAGGGTGCAGCGCGCCCCGCCATGACCAGACCGATATTGTCACAAATTTAAGGATATCGCGTGCAAAAAAGTTTGGCTCACCCCCTACGGCAAGCAAAAAGTTTCTTCACGTAAAAATCTAACAGCCCGCATAGTAAAGGAAAATACCTTGTTTGCCCTGAAAACCCTGCGCCGCGAGACCGGCGCGCCAGCTCTTCCCGCCTTGCGGCTGATCGCCGCCGCTGCCCTGGCCACTGTTGTTGCCATGGCGCTGGCCGCCTGTTCCAAGCCGGTACCCAAGGTGGAAGATGTGCGTCCCGTGCGCGCGATCGTGTTAGCCAGCAGTAATGTTGACGTCAGTGCGGAACTGGCGGGCGAGGTCGTGCCCCGCGTGGCGTCACAGCTGGGCTTTCGCGTGGGCGGCAAGATCGTCGCGCGCAAGGTTGACGTGGGTGCAGCCGTCCGCAAGGGTCAGCTGCTGATGCAGCTCGACCCCGTCGACCTGCAACTGGCGCAGGCGCAGGCGAAGGCGGCGCTGGCCAGCGCGGAAACGAACCGCGACCTGGCGCGCGCCGAACTGAAACGTTATCAGGACTTGCGCGAGAAAAATTTCGTCAGCCAGGCCGTGCTCGACAGCAAGGATGCCACCTACAAGGCGGCGCAGGCCAACGTGGAAGCAGCCCAGGCCGCCTACCGTGGCCAGGCCAACCAGTCCGGCTATGCCAGCCTGGTGGCGGATGCCGATGGCGTCGTCACGCGCATCGATGCGGAAGTGGGGCAGGTGGTCTCGCCCGGCACGCCCGTCGTGGTGGTGGCCAGGAGCGGCGAGAAGGAAGTCGTGATCGGCTTGCCGGAAGACAAGGTCGATACCTTGCGCCAGGTCAAGGATGTCGTGGTGCGCCTGTGGGCCGATCCGAAACAGGCGCTGCCGGGCAAGATCCGCGAAGTGTCGCCCGTGGCCGATCCGGCCACGCGCACCTATCTGGCCAAGGTCAGCATCCCGGACGCGCCGCAAGCCCGCCTGGGCATGACGGCCGTGGTGCAGTTCTCCTCGCAAACGGCGACGCCGCAGATCAAGGTGCCGCTGACGGCCCTGTTCAATGAGAAATCGCAAAGCTCCGTGTGGGTGGTGGACAATGGCGCCGTGAAACTGGTGCCCGTCACTGTCGGCGGCGTGGCGGGCAACGAGTTGTTGCTGACCTCGGGCGTGAAGCCGGGCCAGACCGTGGTCACGGCCGGCGTCAACTTGCTCAAGCCTGGACAGAAAGTCACCATCCTCGGGGCGGAAACGGCCGCAGCGGCCGCGCCCGTCGCTTCCGCCATCACGGTTGGGGCCGCCAAATGAAGGGCGGCTTCAATCTGTCACGCTGGGCGCTGGAACACATACCGCTGACACGCTACCTGATGGCCGTGCTGCTGATCGGCGGCATGCTCAGTTATACCAGCCTGGGCCAGGACGAAGATCCGCCATTTACCTTCCGCGCCATGGTGCTGCAAGCGTACTGGCCGGGCGCCACGGCCCTGCAGATGGCCGAGCAGGTGACGGACAAGCTGGAAAAAAAGCTGCAGGAGACGCCGTATATCGATGAGATCACCAGCTATTCGAAGCCCGGCGAAACATTGATCTTGCTGGAATTGCGCGAATCGGCGCCGCCGAAGGAAACGGCCGCTGCGTGGTACCAGGTGCGCAAGAAAATCGGCGACATCAAGGGCACCTTGCCGTCCGGCGTGGTGGGTCCGTTCTTCAACGACGAGTTCGGCGACACGTATGGCTCCATCTTCGCCTTGTCCGGCGATGGTTTTACTTACGCGGAAATGAAGGATTACGCGGACAAGGTACGCCAGGAATTACTTGCCGTGGGACAGGTCTCGAAGGTGGAGCTGTTTGGCGTGCAGGATGAAAAGATCAATATCATCTTTTCGCACAAGAAATTTGCCCAGCTGGGCATTCCCTTCGATGCCATCGTGCAGCAATTGTCCGAGCAAAACTCCATCAACGCCACCGGCGTGCTGGTGACGCCGACGGACAACCTGCAAGTGCGCGTGACGGGCGCCATGGTCACCGTCAAGGATCTGGAAAACCTCGAGCTGCGCGCCAACGGCACCACCTTCCGCCTTGGCGACTTTGCCACGGTGAAACGTGAATTCGTCGATCCGCCGAAGGACAAGATGCGTTTCAACGGCAAGGAAGTGATCGGCCTGGGCGTGTCGATGGAAAAGGGCGGCAACATCATCGACATGGGCAAGGCCTTGCAAAAGACCGTCTCGCGCATGACGAGCGAGTTGCCAGTTGGCATAGAACTGCAGCGCGTGTCGAACCAGCCTGAAGCCGTGTCCGCTTCCGTGGGCGAGTTCGTGCACACCCTGATCGAAGCGATCCTGATTGTGCTGGCCGTCAGCTTTGTCGCGCTGGGCTTGCATACCAAGCCGCTGCGCATCGACGTGCGCCCCGGCCTGGTGGTGGCGCTGACCATTCCGCTGGTGCTGGCCGTCACCTTCCTGTGCATGCGCCTGCTTGACATCGATTTGCACAAGATTTCCCTGGGTGCCCTGATCATTGCGCTGGGCTTGCTGGTCGATGACGCCATCATTGCCGTTGAAATGATGGTGCGCAAGATGGAGGAGGGCATGTCGCGCTTCGACGCGGCTACCTTTGCCTACACGTCGACGGCCATGCCCATGCTGACGGGCACCCTGATCACGGTGGCGGGCTTTTTGCCCATCGGCCTGGCCAAGTCGACCGCCGGCGAATACACGTTTTCCCTGTTCTCCGTCAATGCACTGGCGCTGGTCATTTCCTGGGTGGTGGCCGTGGTGTTTACGCCCTACATCGGCTATATCTTGCTGAAGGTCAAGCCGCACGCACATAACGACCATGAACTATTCGATACGCCGAACTTCCGCCGCTTCCGCCGTGCCGTGACCTGGTGCGTGGAATGGCGCAAGACGACGATTGCCGCCACCCTGGCCATCTTTGCGCTGGGCATCTACGGCTTTAATTTTATCGAGAAGCAATTCTTCCCCGATTCCAGCCGGCCCGAACTGATGGTGGAGCTGTGGTCGCCGGAAGGCACGACCTTTGCCGCGAATGAAAAGCAGGTCAAGAAGTTCGAAGCGTTTGTCGGCAAGCTCGATGGCGTGGAAAGCGTGACCAGCTACGTGGGCACGGGCAGCCCCCGTTTCTACCTGCCGCTGGACCAGATCTTCCCGCAGACCAACGTGTCGCAAGTGGTGGTGTTGCCGAAGAGCCTGGCGGACCGCGAACGCTTGCGCCAGCAAATCGTCGACGTTTTCAAGAAGGATTTCCCGGAAGTGCGGGGGCGTGTCAAGCTGTTGCCGAACGGACCGCCGGTGCCGTATCCGGTGCAGTTCCGCGTCACGGGGCCGGAAGTGGCTGGCGTGCGCGCCATTGCCGACCAGGTCAAGGACATCATGCGCGCCAATCCGAATACGCTGGGCGTGAATGACAACTGGAATGAATCGGTGAAGGTGCTGCGCCTGGATCTGGACCAGGACAAGATGCGCGCGCTGGGCGTCACCTCGAAAACGGTGATGCAGGCGGCCAATACTATCCTGTCGGGCACGGTCATCGGCCAGTTCCGCGAAGACAATAAACTGATCGATATCCAGGTGCGCCAGCCTTTGGCCGAGCGGGCGACGATTTCCGTGCTGAATGACACGAATATTCCGACAGCAACAGGCAAGTCCGTGCCCATCTCGCAGCTGGCCCGCGTGCATTTCGTCTGGGAGCCGGGTGTGGTCTGGCGCGACAAGCGTGAATGGGCCATTACCGTGCAGTCGGACGTGATTGACGGCATCCAGGGCGCGACGGTGTCGACGCAGCTGGCGCCGCAGCTCGACGTCTTGCGCGCCAAGCTGCCGGCCGGCTACCGCATCACCGTGAAAGGGGTGGCGGCCGACAGCGGCGAGGCCGAAGCGTCGATCGCGGCGAACCTGCCGCTGGCCATCTTCATCATCTTCACCCTGCTGATGCTGCAGCTGCACAGTTTCTCGCGCGCCTTGCTGGTCTTCCTGACGGGTCCGCTGGGCGTGGCAGGCGCCGCCTTTGCCTTGCTGGCGCTGGGCCGGCCGCTGGGCTTCGTAGCCAACCTGGGCATCATCGCGCTGTTCGGCATGATCATCCGCAATTCGGTGATCCTCGTCGACCAGATCGAGCAGGACATCAAGGATGGTTCGGCACCCTGGGATGCCATCATCGACTCGGCCGTGCGCCGCTGCCGCCCCATCGTGCTGACGGCCGCCGCCGCCGCGCTGGCCATGATACCCTTGTCGCGCTCCGTTTTCTGGGGGCCGATGGCTGTCGCCATCATGGGCGGCCTGATCCTGGCGACAGCGTTAACGTTGCTGTTCCTGCCGGCACTGTATGCGGCCTGGTTCCGGGTCAAAAAGCCGGAGCCTGACGCCCGGCAAGCGGGTACGCCAGCCGTGTGATGGCGCAGGGCGGGGCCGCCTGGCGCCTTCGCCCATGTGCCCGGACGGCAAAAGGGCCTGGTCGTACCCTGGAGGGACGGCCCCGGTCTCTGCTTCTGCCTTGGAAAATGTCGCCGGCTGGCCCGGCGGCGCCCTGTGCCGGGCGGTAAAAAAAAGCGGCATTCCTCTGGGAAATCCAGTAGAATGCCGCCTTTGCTTTGCTGCGGGCCTGGTTGACAAGTCCATGGTAGCCAGAATGCTCCCGAGTTGTTAAAATCGGCAGCAGCAGTCAAGTGGTATGTACAAGCTGCGTACAAAATGCGGATGTGGTGGAATTGGTAGACACGCTGGTCTTAGAAGCCAGTGCTTCGGCTTGGGAGTTCGAGTCTCCCCATCCGCACCAGTCGGGGTTGTTCCAGCCCGGACGTGCAGCACCATCAAGAGAGTCGTCAGGGCTACGTCAGCCCGCCATCAGTTTGTCATCACCCCAGTGCGCCCAGCGCCGCCAATTGCCGGCTCGATTCCTGCACCATGTGCGTCACCAGCGCCTGCGCCTGCGGGTAGCCTGTTCTTTTCAGCAGTGTTTCCTCGTGTGTCAGCGGCCATAGCGCCGTGAGTACGCATTGCCGCGCCTGCGGCCAGCGCTGCGCCATGTCCAGCCCCTCCGTTTCTGGCGTTGGCACAGGCATCTCCCTGTCCAGCAAACGCAGTGCCGCGCGCGCCGCCGCCAGCTCGTGTTCCGCCTGCCGTTGCAAGGTGTCGTCCCGGGGTGGCGGTTGCCGCGCCAGGAAAGTGTCGAGCTTGCGGCTCTGGCGTTCGTACAGGTCGAGCAGCAAGTGCAGGGTGGCGCCTGCCGGCCGTGGCTGCGTGTCGATTGTGTCGAGCACATCAAGCAGCCAGCGCGTCATCTGGCGCCCGGCCAGCCCCAGTTCCGGCCAGGTGGTGCCGAGCAATTGTTCGCCCAGGTAGCGCGCCCGGTCGATGGCGCGCCGGCTGCCGCTCATGTTGTTGCCGATGCAGCCATACTCGGGCGCCAGCGCCGCTTCCTGCCGCTCGGCCTGCAGGCACAGCAAGGCAAGGTGCGCATACACGTGGAAGGCGGCAAACACGCGGTGCGCATCCCAGTAGTGATTGCCGTCATCATCGGGCGCGTTCCACAGCGAGCAGACCTTGGCGCCGTCGTCGCGCGCATAGTCGGGCGCCAGCAGGCTGTGGCCGTGGCGAAAGTCGTAGAGTTTCTGGTGCAGCGCTTCGTGCAGCAAATGCTCGGCCAGCCACCACGGGTTGCCGATCAGTTCCTGGTTCAGGAACACGCTGCCATTGACGCGGAACTGCGAGCTGGACGCCTTGCCGCGCCAGCTGCCCAGCTTGGGAAACAGGGCGATCAGCTGCACGTGCGACAGGGCGCTGGCGGCCAGATCGGGCAGCAGGGTTTCCAGCAAGCGCAGGCCGCGGCGCAGCAGGGCCCGCTCGTGCGGCGTGGGCGTGGCCAGGGGCGCGCCATAATTATCTTCCATCACGGCGAGGAAGGCCGTCGCATACGGCGTGCCCTGGTGCCAGGCGTGCCATATATAGGTGTCGTTATAGGGGACGTTATAGGCATAGGTATCGCTAAAGGTGTCGTCCACCCCGTTCTCGCCCGCTCCGGCAGCGCTTTCCTCTTGCTGATGCGCAGGCGCGACGTGCAGGCGCGCCATGGTGGGCAGGTGCGCCGTCAGCGGGCCGCCGGGCAAGCCGGACTGCAGATGCGTGCCAGCCGCCTGGAACAGCGCGACGCACTGGGGCAGGGGCAAGCCGTAGTCGTCGCCCAGGTGCAACTGGCGCATGGCGTGCTGCACGGCGCAGCGCAGTGCCGTGTCGCCCAGCAGCTGGCGCTGGCGCACGGCCGGCGCCGCGTCCAGCAGGCGCGCCAGGCGTGCGGCCTCGGGGAGGGGGCTGCCGAGCTTGTGCAGGCGCCGCCGATAGGCGACAGCCAGCTGGCCGCGGATGTAATCGCTGTCACCGAAGGCGCGGTGGCGCACCAGCGCCGTTTCCACGGCGCCCAGCACATCGGGGTCCGGTGGCGTGGCGCGCAGGGCAGGCGCAGCCATGGCCGCCTCAAGCCACGGTGGGGTGGTCGTGGTCGTGGTGGCCATCGCCCCGCATGCGCAATTCCATTTCATCGACTTCCGTCTGGATTTTTTGCAGATCGTCATCGGAAACGCCGTCGAGCAGGCGGCTGAGGACCATTTGCAGCTTGGCTTTGGCGTTGCTGGAACCGCCGGGTATGCTGTCACTCATGATGTTTTCTCCCTTAAATTCACTTGGAGGGGAGAGATAGCGCTCAGGTTTGCCTGAAAAATGGCCAAATTGAGGCAAATCAAAGGTTTTTTGCCTGAAATCTTCGTCTGGAGCGCATTTCTTTGTTTCGGACGGGGCGACAGTTCGCATATACTAATGAACGAAGCAGGCTGGAAAGCCTGTCTCTGGCGAAATGAAGAATGCCGGGGCAAGAGTAAAGACAGGGCACACCCAGGCTGTAGCGACTCGTTCGCTGCCGCTGGCATCCTCTGTGGCCGGGCCGCAAAGCCAGCCACTTCTCCGTAGTCCTTTGTTATAATGCCACGCTTTACCGAATGATGGCCGGCCCTGCATTTACCTAGACGCATGGCTGGACGCTCGGAGCCCTGTCGCGGTATTGAAGGCGGCGGATTGTTTGGTGCCTGGTGGGGGCAACCCCATGCCGGGTAGACCAGGTCCATCGTCCTGCCTTCAGTACGTTACAGATGAATATGCGAGCGAGTGAAGCTGGACCCATGTCTTGTCGCCAGTGATGGCGCAAGGGGTCGGGTCTTCTTTTCTCGCAACAACAGTATCTTATTTTTTGGACGATTTTTTACATGGCAACTGCAGTCGAAACCTTGGGCAAACTCGAACGTCGTATCACGATCTCCTTCCCGCTGACGGACGTCCGCACGGAAGTTGAGAAGCGCCTGAAAGTGCAAGCCCGTACGGCTAAGGCACCGGGCTTCCGTCCGGGCAAAGTGCCGTTGAAAATGGTCGCAGCACAATACGGCTACCAGATCGAATCGGAAGTGCTGAACGACAAAGTCGGCCGCGCTTTCAACGACGCCGCCAACGAAAACAACCTGCGCGTCGCCGGTTTCCCGAACATCGTGCCGAAAGAAGAAGCAGCAGAAGGCCAGCTGGCTTTCGACGCAACCTTCGAAGTGTATCCGGAAGTCGTCATCGGCGACCTGACGGCCGTTGAAATCGAAACCGTGCAAGCCGACGTGTCGGAAGCCGAAATCGACAAGACCATCGACATCCTGCGCAAGCAGCGCGTGCACTTCCACACCAAGGGCGAAGCTGGCGAACACGGCGACGGCGGCGAGCCGATCGCTGCGAACGGCGACCGCGTGACCGTGGACTTCGTCGGCTCGATCGACGGCGTTGAATTCCCGGGCGGCAAAGCTGAAGGCTACGCTTTCGTGCTGGGCGAAGGCCGCATGCTGCCAGAATTCGAAGCCGCGACCCTGGGCCTGAAAGTGGGCGAGTCCAAGACCTTCCCATTGTCGTTCCCAGAGGACTACCATGGTAAAGACGTTGCCGGCAAAACCGCTTCGTTCACCATCACCCTGCAAAAGCTGGAATGGGCGCACCTGCCGGAAGTCGATGCCGAATTCGCCAAGTCGCTGGGCGTTGCCGATGGTGACCTGGCCAAAATGCGCGAAGACATCAAAGTCAACCTGCAGCGCGAAGTCGCTGGCCGCGTGAAAGCACGCAACAAGGAAGCCGTCATGGACGCGCTGATTAAAGTTGCTGAGCTGGAAGTGCCAAAAACGCTGATCGCTCAGGATTCCGAGCGCCTGGCCGAAATGACCCGCCAGGATATGGCGCAGCGCGGCATGAACGTCAAGGACGTGCCTTTCCCAGCAGAACTGTTCGCGGAAAAAGCCGAGCGTCGCGTACGCCTGGGCCTGATCCTGTCGCAGCTGGTCGGCGACAACAACCTGCAGGCAACGCCTGAGCAAGTCAAGGCGCAGATCGAAGATTTCGCCCAAAGCTACGAAGATCCACGCGAAGTGCTGAAGTACTACTACAGCGACCGTCGTCGTCTGGGTGAGATCGAAGCCCTTGTATTGGAAGAAAACGTCGTCACTTACGTGTTGGGCCTGTCGAAAGTCACGACGAAAGCAGTTGCTTTCGACGAACTGATGGGAAGCAACGCACAAGCGTAAACCAGTTGGTATCCGGATGCCGCCGCCGCCGCGAGGTAGTGGCGGCACCCCCTAACTGCTTCACAAGGAAATGAAATGACAGGTATGAACCGTAATCCAGCGCTGGACACACAGATGCTCGGCCTGGTACCGATGGTGGTGGAACAAAGCGGTCGCGGCGAGCGCTCGTATGATATTTACTCGCGCCTGCTGAAGGAACGCTTGATTTTCATGGTCGGCCCGGTCAATGACCAGATGGCCAACCTGGTTGTCGCCCAGCTGCTGTTCCTGGAAAGCGAAAATCCGGAAAAGGAAATCTCGCTGTACATCAACTCGCCAGGTGGTTCGGTCTCGGCCGGCATGGCCATCTACGACACCATGCAGTTCATCAAGCCGGACGTGTCGACCCTGTGCACGGGCATGGCCGCATCGATGGGCGCTTTCCTGCTGGCCGCTGGCGCCAAGGGCAAGCGTTTCTCGCTGCCGAACTCGCGCATCATGATTCACCAGCCGTCCGGTGGTTCGCAAGGCATGGCGTCCGATATCGAGATCCAGGCAAAGGAAATCCTTTACCTGCGCACCCGCTTGAACGGCATCATGGCCGAGCGCACGGGCCAGTCGATCGAACAGATCGCCAAGGACACCGACCGCGACCGTTTCATGTCCGCCGACGAGGCCGTTGAGTATGGTTTGATCGACAAAGTGTTGACCAGCCGCGCTTGATGAGTCCCTACCGGTATTGCTAAGCATGTAAGTAAACGCCCGGGCGATCAAACGTTCGGGCGTTTCGCTTTTATTTCGGGTAGCATGGAGCTTGTGCACGTTGTTGACTTGCGCCATGGGTAATAGCCTTTGTGGGCAATTACCGCACTCCGGCTTGCGATTTTGCAATATTGTTAATGCAGTTCCAACCAAAATGCCTTATGTCAGACAAAAAATCCTCTAGCGGCGAAAAATTACTGTATTGCTCGTTCTGCGGCAAAAGCCAGCACGAGGTGAAGAAACTTATCGCCGGGCCGTCCGTCTTCATTTGCGACGAGTGCATCGACTTGTGCAACGACATCATCCGTGATGAAACGTCGAGCATCGAGACGGTGACCGGTACCAAATCCGACTTGCCGACGCCGCAAGAAATTGCCGCCTTGCTCGATCAGTACGTGATCGGCCAGCAGACTGCCAAGCGCATCCTGTCGGTGGCGGTGTACAACCATTACAAGCGTCTCAAGCACCTGGGCAAGAAAGACGACATCGAACTGGCCAAGAGCAACATCTTGCTGGTCGGTCCTACCGGCTCGGGCAAGACCCTGCTGGCACAGACCCTGGCGCGCATGCTCAACGTGCCGTTCGTGATCGCCGACGCCACCACCCTGACCGAAGCCGGTTATGTGGGCGAGGATGTGGAAAACATCATCCAGAAGCTGCTGCAAAGCTGCAACTATGATGTCGAGAAGGCCCAGCGCGGCATCGTCTACATCGATGAGATCGACAAGATTTCGCGCAAGTCCGACAATCCGTCCATCACGCGCGACGTGTCGGGCGAGGGCGTGCAGCAAGCCTTGCTGAAGCTCATCGAAGGTACGATGGCGTCCGTGCCGCCACAAGGCGGCCGCAAGCATCCTAACCAGGACTTCGTGCAGATCGACACGACCAACATCATGTTCATTTGCGGCGGCGCCTTTGACGGCCTGTCGAAAGTGATCGCCAACCGTTCCGAAAAGAGCGGCATCGGCTTCTCTGCCACGGTGCGCAGCAAGTCGCAAAGCACGGCTAGCGAACTGATGCTGCAGGCGGAACCGGAAGATCTGGTCAAGTTCGGCCTGATCCCGGAACTGGTGGGCCGTCTGCCTGTCATCGCCACCCTGGCAGAATTGACGGAAGAGGCGCTGATCCAGATCCTCGTCGAGCCGAAGAATGCGCTGATCAAGCAGTATTCGAAGCTGCTCGAGATGGAAGGCGCGGAACTGGAGATTCGTCCGGCCGCCCTGCATGCGATCGCCAAGAAGGCGCTGGCGCGCAAGACCGGTGCCCGTGGCCTGCGTTCCATCCTGGAACATGCTTTGCTGGACGTCATGTATGAACTGCCGAGCGAACAAAATGTGGTGAAAGTCGTCATCGACGAAAATACCATCACCAGTGGTGCCAAACCTTTGTTGATTTATCAAGAGACTGCCAAGGCCTCCGGAGAAAATTGATTATTGCTGAGACAAATGCATAAAAAGGGTTTTGATTCCTTAATGCATGGCAGTACAATTTAAATCAATGAGTGCAGGCTTCAATCGGAAAGCCACTCGCGGCGCTTAGCTGCGCGTGGCTTTTTATTATTCGGACTGCACTTGTTACAGTCATGCGGGTGTGTTTTGCGAAATGAACAAAATGTTTGTTTCACAGAATTATTTATTCTCGCCGGTCTTGTGTTTTGGCAGCGAGCGCCAACATCGTAAACACGCTTTCTATAAGGTACGCCATGACAACTTCCAAATTAACTGAGCAAACTCAACTGCCGTTATTGCCGCTGCGGGATGTCGTCGTTTTCCCGCATATGGTGATACCGCTGTTCGTTGGCCGTCCAAAGTCGATCAAGGCGCTGGAAGCTGCGATGGAGCAGGGCAAGAGCATCATGCTTGCCGCTCAAAAAGCAGCCGCGAAGGACGAGCCGTCTCCTTCGGATATCTATGAAATTGGCTGCGTCGCCAATATTCTGCAAATGCTCAAGCTGCCCGATGGCACCGTCAAGGTGCTGGTCGAAGGCGCACAGCGTGCCCGTATCAACCACATCAGCGATGCGCCGACGCACTTCATCGCCGACCTGACGCCGCTCGAGTCCGAGCCGGGCGACGAGTCGGAAGTCGAAGCCATGCGCCGCGCGATCGTGCAGCAGTTCGACCAGTACGTCAAACTGAACAAAAAGATCCCGCCGGAAATCCTCGCTTCCCTGTCCGGTATCGATGATGCCGGCCGCCTGGCCGACACCGTGGCTGCGCACCTGCCGTTGAAGCTGGAGCAGAAACAAGTCATCCTGGAAATTTTCAGCGTGGCCAAGCGCCTCGAGCACCTGCTGGGCCAGCTCGAAGGCGAGCTTGACATTCTGCAGGTGGAAAAGCGCATCCGTGGCCGCGTCAAGCGCCAGATGGAAAAGTCGCAGCGCGAGTACTACCTGAACGAGCAAGTCAAGGCGATCCAGAAAGAACTGGGCGAGGGCGAAGATGGCGCCGACCTCGACGAGCTGGAGAAAAAAGTCGCTTCGGCAAAGATGCCGAAGGAAGCGCTCGACAAGGCCACCAACGAGCTGAAAAAGCTCAAGCTGATGTCGCCGATGTCGGCCGAAGCCACCGTCGTGCGCAACTACATCGACACCCTGGTCAACTTGCCATGGAAAAAGAAATCCAAGGTCAATAACGACCTGTCGAATGCGGAAAAAGTGCTCGAAGGCGACCACTACGGCCTCGACAAGGTCAAGGAACGCATCCTGGAATACCTCGCGGTGCAACAGCGCGTCGACAAGCTCAAAGCGCCTATCCTGTGCTTCGTCGGTCCTCCTGGCGTCGGCAAGACCTCGCTGGGCCAGTCCATCGCCCGCGCGACGAACCGCAAGTTCGTGCGCATGGCCCTGGGCGGCGTACGCGACGAAGCGGAAATCCGCGGCCATCGCCGCACCTACATCGGCTCGATGCCGGGCAAGATTTTGCAATCGCTGTCGAAAGTCGGCGTGCGCAATCCCTTGTTCCTGCTCGATGAGGTCGACAAGATGGGCGCCGATTTCCGTGGCGATCCTTCGTCGGCCCTGCTGGAAGTGCTCGATCCGGAACAGAACCACACGTTCTCCGACCATTACATCGAAGTCGATTTCGACTTGTCCGACGTGATGTTCGTGGCCACGTCGAACTCGTACAACATCCCGCCAGCCTTGCTTGACCGCATGGAAGTCATTCGCCTGTCCGGTTACACGGAAGATGAAAAGACCAGCATCGCGCAGCGCTACCTGCTGCCGAAGCAGATCAAGAACAATGGCTTGAAGGAAGAAGAAATTTCGGTGGCCGAATCGGCGCTGCGCGACATCATCCGCTACTACACGCGGGAAGCTGGTGTGCGTTCGCTTGAGCGTGAAGTGTCGAAGATCTGCCGCAAGGTGGTCAAGATGCTGCTGCTGAAGAAATCCGACAAGAAAGTCATCGTCAACTCGAAGAACCTGGATAAATTCCTTGGCGTGCGCCGCTACGATTTTGGTGTCGCCGAGAAAGAAAACCAGGTGGGCCAGGTGGTCGGTCTGGCATGGACGGAAGTGGGCGGCGATCTGCTGACCATCGAAGCCGTGTCGATGCCGGGCAAGGGCGGCGTCATCCGCACGGGTACCCTGGGCGACGTCATGAAAGAGTCGATCGAGGCAGCCCGCACGGTGGTGCGCAGCCGGGCACAGCGCCTGGGCATCAAGGCGGACGTGTTCGAGAAGAGCGACATCCACATCCACGTGCCGGAAGGGGCGACACCGAAGGACGGTCCTTCGGCTGGCGCCGCCATGACGGTGGCGATGGTGTCGGTCTTCACGGGTATCCCCGTGCGTGCCGACGTGGCGATGACGGGCGAGATCACCTTGCGCGGCGAAGTGTTGCCGATCGGCGGCTTGAAAGAAAAGCTGCTGGCGGCCCATCGCGGCGGCATCAAGACGGTGCTGATTCCCGAGCAGAATGTGAAGGACCTGGCCGACATTCCGGACAACGTCAAGAACAAACTCGAGATCGTGCCGGTGCGCTGGATCGATAAAGTCCTGGAAATCGCCCTCGAAAGGCTGCCGGAACCGTTGACGGAAGTCGCAGCCGTGGAGGCTGTCACGGCCGCCGCGGCCAAGCCCGATGCGGCCGGCGAGGTAGTAAAACACTAACGTTTTACCCCTGTTTTTCCCAAACAAGCGCTTTTAGAGCGCTTGTTTTATATTGAAACGTGAATTGCGCCCCCAAAGCGCTTGACACATATACAGTGTGGCTTGTTTAATACGCCTGCACATTTTTTTCGCCGGACAGCTGTGGTGCCAAAAGTGCCGCAACGATACGGTAAACGTTTTATACCTTTGTAATTGGGGATGCTAGTGAACAAGACTGAATTGATCGACCACATTGCTGAAAAAGCTGACATTTCCAAAGCCGCCGCTGCGCGCGCACTCGACGCTGTTATCGGCGGCGTGACGGAAACTTTGAAAAACAACGACAGCGTGACGCTGGTTGGTTTCGGTACTTTCTCGGTCAGCGAACGCGCTGAGCGTACCGGCCGCAATCCGCGTACCAAAGAAGCGATCACGATCGAAGCTGCAAAAGTCCCGAAATTTAAAGCTGGTAAAGCTTTGAAGGATGCTGTAAACTAACGGACTTCGGTGAGGTGACAATCACCGGAAACATTTGGCGGCGCCTTCGGGTGCCGCGATTTCAAGGTTGAGGTTCTTCGAATAACAACCTTGGATGCAAATGCAAGTAGTACTGTGTATTTTTCGGAGTGGTAGTTCAGTTGGTTAGAATGCCGGCCTGTCACGTCGGAGGTCGCGGGTTCGAGTCCCGTCCGCTCCGCCAAAAAAATACGCTCTTAAGGAGTGGTAGTTCAGTTGGTTAGAATACCGGCCTGTCACGTCGGGGGTCGCGGGTTCGAGTCCCGTCCGCTCCGCCAGAATATAGAAGCCCGCGCTGCTGAATAAGTAGCGCGGGTTTTTCTTTTATGCGCCCGATTATCTTCCCGCCATCCTTTTTTGAATCTCCGGCATGCCATGCTGAATCAGCACGGCGCGCGTATTTAAATCACCTTTAAGCTGGACGGGGTTTAATGGCCGGACCTGGCGCCGCGCCGGCAATGCCTGTGGCAGCGCCGCAGGCGGCGCGGGGGCAGGGCGCGCAGCCTGATTTACTCTTGCTATAGCGCTATGGGCATTGTAGAATCAGGAGATAATGGCTTGGGCGTCAGAATCCTGCTTTAGTTCCAGCGCCAAGTTGTTGAATCTAAAGGGGAAGTGGACATCTGTCCCGTCCATTCCGCCGAAGAAATCAAGGCGAACGCATGTTCGCCTTTTTTTATAGTGATCCACTCATCCCGAATTGGCTGACCATGTTTGAATTTATTCGTACCCATCGACGCTTCATGCAGTTTCTTTTGATGCTGGTGATCGTCCCGTCTTTTGCACTGGTCGGTATCAGCGGCTACCAAAGCTTCGGCGACGGCGCGAACACCATCGCCAAGGTCGGCGACCAGGTGGTCACGCAGCAGCAATATGAAGAGGCGCAACGCCAGCAGATCGACCGCTATCGCCAGATGATGGGCGAGCAGTTCGACCAGAAAATGTTCGACACGCCGGAAGCGCGCCAGAGCATCCTCGACAACCTGATCGCCGAGCGCGCCGTGGCCGCCGAAGTGGGCCGTAGCCACCTGGTCATCAGCGATGCCGTGCTGCAAAAGGAAGTGCTGGAAATCCCAGGCTTGACCTTGCCGGACGGTAAATTCGACCTGGAGCGTTACAAGGCCATGCTGGCCGCCCAAGGCATGACGCCGCAGATGTACGATGCGCGCCGCCGCAGCGACCTGGCCCTGCAGCAACTGGCCGGCGCCGTGCAAGGCACCGCCTTCGCGCCGAACGCCGTCACCAAGCGCCTGTCCGAAATCACCTCGGAAGAGCGTGAAGTGCAGGAACTGCTGCTGCCGATCGCCCAGTACGTATCGGAAGTCAAAGTGACTGATGCCATGGTCAAGGCTTTCTACGACAAGAACGGCAAGTTCTTTGAAATCCCGGAACAGGCGAAGATCGAATACGTGGTGCTCGACGACAGCGCCGCCAGCGAACAGATCGACGTCAGCGACGCCGACGTGACCAGCTACTACGCGAAAAACCAGAAAGCCTACACGACGGAAGAAGCGCGCCAGGCCAGCCATATTCTGGTAGCCGTCAAGAAAGATGCTTCCGCCGCCGACAAGGCCGCCGCCAAGGCCAAGGCCGAAGCCATCCTGGCTGAAGTGCGCAAGGCGCCTGCCAGCTTCGCTGCCGTGGCAAAAGCCAAGTCCGAAGATCCTGCTTCCGCCGAACAAGGCGGCGACCTGGGCGTGATCGGCAAGGATGGCCTGCCTGCGCCGATGCTGGCTGCCGTCACCAAGCTCAAGCAAGGCGAAATCAGCGATGTCGTCGCTTCCGATTTCGGCTATCACATCCTGACCGTGACCTCGCTCAAGCCACAGCATGTCAAGGCGCTGGACGAAGTGCGCGGCGAAATCACGGCCGACCTGCGCAAGCAGTTCGCCGCGAAGAAATACTCGGAAATGGCGGAAACTTTCACCAACACCGTGTACGAGCAATCGGACAGCCTGAAGCCGGTGGCCGACAAGCTGAAACTGAAAGTGGAAACCGTCGCCAACCTGTCGCGCACGCCGTCGCCGGCACTGGGCAATGCACCGTTCAACAATGCCAAGTTCCTGGCGGCCATCTTCTCGAATGACTCGCTGAAGGACAAGCGCAACACGGAAGCCGTGACCGTCGCACCAAACGTGCTGATCGCTGGCCGCGTGGTGGAATTCAAGCCGGCAAGCAAGCGTCCGCTGGCTGAAGTCGAAGCGATGATCCGTCAGCGCGTGACCATGGAAGAAGCGGAAAAGCTGGCGAAGAAAGCCGGCGAAGCCAAGCTGACCGCCTTGAAAGCCTCGGGTGACGCCACCGGTTTCGGCGCCGCGCAATGGGTCTCGCGCAGCAAGCTCGACGGCATCAACCGTGCCGCCATCGCGCAAGTCATGAAAGCCGACATCAGCAAGCTGCCAGCGTATGTGGGCGTCGAGCTGCCGGCCCTGGGCTACGGTATCTACCGTATCGCCAAGGTGCAGCAGCCCGAGCAGATTGACGCGGCGCGCCGCCAGCAAGAGAAAGACCAGATCAGCGGCATCCTGGCACAACAGGAAATGTTCGATTACGTCGAATACCTGAAAGCCAAGGCCAAGGTGAAGATCGTCAAGCCGGTGACTGCACCGGTTGCGGCAGCGCCAGAAGCGCCGTGATCAGTTAGCACGCATAAAAATAGCCGCTCTTGAGCGGCTATTTTTTTTGTCTGCGGAATGTGCGTGCCATGGACCTGACCAGGATATGCAGCATAAAGCTGGGGTCAGTCGCTTCGCGATCGGGATATGCCCCACTGGGGCATATCCCCCGGCGGGTCTCGGCGACCCCGTCTGACCCCGGATTCTGCCTCGTGCTAGAAATAACACCTGCCTTTTGCTTACTTCGCGTTCAGCAACGGCGCCAACCGCGGCCAGATGTTTTTCAGGATCGCTGGATGCGCCTGCGCGTTCGGGTGCATGCGGTCGGCCTGGAACAGCTGTGGCTGGTCGGCGATGCCTTCGAACATGAAGGGCACCAGCGGCGCTTTCCATTCTTTTGCCAGCTTGCCATACATGGCATAGAACTTGTCGCCATAGTCGCGGCCATAGTTGGGCGGCATGCGCATGCCCACCAGCACGACTTGCGCGCCTGCCTTTTTCGATGCCTCGCCCATGGCGCGCAGGTTGGCCTCGGTGGCGGCCAGCGACAGGCCGCGCAAGCCGTCATTGGCGCCCAGCTCGATCAGCACCACATCCGGCTGCTGCTTGGCCAGCAGGGCGGGCAGGCGGGCGCGGCCGCCGCTGGTGGTCTCGCCGCTGATGCTGGCGTTGACGATGCGCGTGTCGTTCTTTTGCGCCTTCAGGCGCTGCTCCATCAGCGCCACCCAGCCCGTACCCCGTGCCAGCCCGTACTCGGCCGAGAGACTGTCGCCGAGCACCAGCAGCGTTTTTGGTGCAGAATAGGCGTTCGTCATGCCTGACACCAGGAGCAGGGCTGCCGCAGGAAGCAAGGACAGGGTGCGCCGCCGCATGCGGTCGCCGCCCTTGACACTTATTTGTTCACGAAATTTTTTAAGATAGATCAGCATGCCCGAATTCCCTAAAGCGACTTCCACCAATTTCCTCCCGTCCGAGCCAGCAGCACGGCGAGCAGCCCAGCAGCCCGCCGCAAGCAACAGCCAAAACAGCCAAAATGCCCGGCCAGCCATCGAAGTGGTGCAGCTGGCCAAGCGTGTTCCCGATGCCGATGGTGAGCTCACCATCCTGCACCGCGTCGATTTTACCGTGCAAACGGCGGAGACGCTGGCCATCGTCGGCGCCTCCGGTTCCGGCAAGTCCACCTTGCTCGGTTTGCTGGCGGGACTGGACACGCCCAGCGAAGGCAAGGTCATCCTCGATGGCACGGATATCTTCGCCCTCGATGAAGACGGCCGCGCCGGTTTCCGCAAGGAAAAACTGGGCTTCGTCTTCCAGTCCTTCCAGCTGCTGGCCCACCTGACGGCGCTGGAAAACGTCATGCTGCCGCTGGAACTGCGCGGCGACCCCGCTGCGAAGGAAAAGGCGCAAGCCATGCTGGGCCGCGTGAACCTGGGCAGCCGCCTGAAGCACTACCCGAAATACCTGTCCGGCGGCGAGCAGCAGCGCGTGGCGCTGGCCCGCGCCTTCGTCACGGAACCGCCGCTGCTGTTCGCCGACGAACCGACGGGCAGCCTAGACGCGGCCACCGGCGAAGCCGTGATCCAGCTGATGTTCGAGCTGAACCGCGAACGGGGCTCGACCCTGGTGCTGGTGACCCATGACAGCTCGATCGCCGCGCGCTGCGGGCGGACCATCACGATTGCCGCAGGCAGATTGGTGTAATCGCTGCGTGCGCTTGTCGGATTACGCGCTTGCGCGCTAATCCGACCTACCCGGCTACCCGGCTTCCGGGGTTGTAGGTTGGATTAGCGCAGCGTAATCCAACGCCACCACGCATCATTCACCAGATCCGCAACTTGGATCAGCGCAGCGTAATCCAACACACCCGGCGATCATTCACCATATCCGTAGGTTGGATTAGCGCAGCGTAATCCAACGCCACAGCGCATCATTCACCACATCCGCGACTTGGATCAGCGCAGCGTAATCCAACACACCCGGCGCTCATTCACCACATCCGTAGTTTGGATTAGCGCAGCGTAATCCAACGCCACCGCGCATCATGCACCACATCCGCAACTTGGATCAGCGCAGCATAATCCAACACAACCGCACCGCGCGGCTACGCCGACAATGCATTGATCAACCTGCGTATGGCCGGTATCAATTCGCCCGCCGTCAAGCCGATCGGACCTGCGCCCGATGCCACCAGCGCATCTGCCGCCGCGCCGTGCAGCCAGACGGCGCCGATGGCCGCTTCCCATTCGGGCCAGCCTTGCGCCAGCAGGCTGCCGCACAGGCCTGCCAGCACGTCGCCCGTGCCGGCCGTGGCCAGGGCAGGGCCGCCCGTGTTGTTGACCACCACGCCGCCATCCTGCGCGGCGATCACCGTGCCCGAGCCTTTCAGGACGACGATGACGCCCAGCTGCGCCGCCAGCTGGCGCGCCGCGCCCAGGCGGTCGGCCTGCACTTCGGCCACCGTCATGTCGAGCAGGCGGGCCGCTTCCAGCGGGTGCGGCGTCAATATCGTCGCGCCCGCGCCCGTGCGCACGGCCAGCGCCGACTGCAGTTCCGGTTCGGCCGCCATCAGGTTCAGCGCATCCGCGTCCAGCAGCAGGGGGCTGTCACTTTCAAACGCCCGCTGCAGCAGTTCCACCGTATCGACGTCGCCGCCGAGGCCAGGTCCCGCCACCAGCGCGGCGAAGTGCAGGCCCGAGAAATCCACGTCCCGCGCGCGGCGGCACATCAGCTCCGGCTGGCCGCTGTCAAACGCGGGCGGCGTGTCGGGAAAGGCGATGAAGACGCGGCCCGCGCCCGCATGCAGGGCCGTGCGGGCCGACAGGATGGGCGCGCCCGCCATGCCTTGCGCGCCGCCGATGATGGCCACGCTGCCGTAGCTGCCCTTGTGCGTGTTCTGCCGGCGCGGCTGCAGCTGGCGCGTGAACAGGTGCAGGCCGTTCAGCTGCGCCTTCGCCGTGGGCAGCAGGGCTGGATCGATGGCCAGCGCCGCCACTTCCACTTCGCCCGCATGATCGCGGCCGTTCGCCGTGTGCAGGCCCGGCTTGTCGCCGATGAAGGTGAGCGTGTGCGTGGCGCGGATGGCCGCGCCGTCGACGGCGCCCGTGTCCGCGTGCAGGCCGCTGGGCACGTCGAGCGCCAGCACGGGGCAGTCCAGCTTGTTTACCAGCTGGACCATCTCGCGGCATTCGCCGTCGAGCGGCCGCGAAGCGCCGATGCCGAACAGGCCATCAATCACCAGGTCCCACGGCGCCGCGCCCACGGCAGCCGACGCCATGCTGGTACCGGCGTCGATGAAGCGCGCGGCGCTGTTGCGGGCACGGCTCAGGGCCAGTTCCCGTTCCGGCGAGGTGGCGCGCGCCTCGGGCGCCAGCCACACCAGCACTTCGATGCCGCTACCGGCCAGGTGCATGGCCGCTTCCAGCGCGTCGCCGCCATTGTCGCCTGGGCCCGCAAGCACCAGCACCCGGCTGTGGCCCGCGCTGTCGCCTTCTTCCAGCCGGTGCAGCAGTTTCAGGGCGGCGCTGGCGGCGGCCTGGCCGGCGCGCTGCATCAGCAAGCCTTGCGGCAGGTCTTGCAGCGCCGCCTGTTCGATGGCGCGCAGCTCGGCGATGGAATACAGGGGATGTGCGGAGTCGGTCAGGTGCATGTGTTTGTTCCATTTGTCGGTATGTGTTCAACATAAGGCCGATCGGTGCGGAAGGCAAGGCGCGCACGCCTGAAACGCGCGCCTGTTTGGCGGCTACAATAGCCATCTCACTTAAACAGGGGACAAGGCGATGGATTGGCAATTCTGGATCGACCGGGGCGGCACTTTTACGGACATCGTGGCGCGCCGTCCCGACGGCAGCCTGGCCACGCACAAGCTGCTGTCGGAGCATCCTGGCCAGTACCGCGATGCGGCCCTGGCCGGCATGCGTCAGCTGATGGGGCTTGCGCCCGATATGCCGCTGCCGGTGGACCAGCTGGGCGCCATCAAGATGGGCACGACGGTCGCCACCAACGCGCTGCTCGAACGCAAGGGCGAGCCCACTGTCCTGGCCATCACGCGTGGTTTCCGCGATGCCTTGCGCATCGCCTACCAGAACCGCCCGCAGCTGTTCGCGCGCCAGATCGTGTTGCCCGAACTGCTGTACGGCGAGGTGATCGAAGTCGATGAGCGCATGGGTGCGCATGGCGAGGTGGTCACGCCGCTCGATGAAGCTGCCACGCGTACGGCGCTGGAACAGGCGCATGCGCGCGGCGTGCGCGCCATTGCGGTCGTGCTGATGCACGGCTACCGCCACCAGGCGCACGAGGCACGCGTGGCGCAGTTGGCGCGCGAAGCCGGTTTTACGCAGGTGTCCGTGTCGCACGAGGTCAGCCCGATGATGAAGCTGGTGGCGCGCGGCGATACCACGGTGGTCGACGCCTATCTGTCGCCGATTCTGCGCCGCTATGTCGACCAGCTTGCGCGGGAACTGCCTGGCGTGCCGCTGCAATTCATGCAGTCGAACGGCGGCTTGACGGATGCGCATGCGTTTCAGGGCAAGGACAGCATTCTGTCCGGTCCCGCCGGCGGCATCGTCGGCATGGTGCGCGCCAGCGCGCTGGCCGGTTTCGATAAAGTCATCGGCTTCGACATGGGCGGCACCTCGACGGACGTGTCGCATTATTCGGGCGAATTCGAACGCGTGTTCGAGACGCAGATCGCCGGCGTGCGCATGCGCGCGCCCATGATGAGCATTCACACGGTGGCGGCGGGCGGCGGCTCCATCCTGCATTTCGATGGCGCCCGCTACCGGGTGGGGCCGGACAGCGCGGGCGCGAATCCCGGCCCCGCCAGCTACCGGCGCGGCGGCCCGCTGGCCGTCACCGACTGCAATGTCATGCTGGGCAAGCTGCAGCCGGCATTCTTCCCCCGCGTCTTCGGCCCGCAGGCCAATGAAGCGCTGGATGCCGCCACGGTGCGGGCCCAGTTCGAGGCGCTGGCGCGCACGGTGAACTCCACGCCGGAGCAGGTGGCCGAAGGTTATGTCGCCATCGCCGTGGGGAACATGGCCAACGCCATCAAGCAGATTTCCGTGCAGCGCGGCCACGACGTCACGGCCTACACCCTCACCAGCTTTGGCGGCGCAGGCGGCCAGCACGCCTGCCTGGTGGCCGATGCTCTGGGCATGCGCACGGTGTTCATCCACAGTCTGGCGGGCGTGATGTCGGCTTACGGCATGGGCCTGGCCGACCAGAGCGCCATGCGCGAGCGGGCCATCGAAGCGACGCTGGGCGTGGAGCTGGCGGGTGATTTCGGCGCGCTGGACGAACTGGCGCGTAACGACTTGCTGCGCCAGGGCGTGGCGACTGAGCGCATTGCGCTGCTGCGGCGCGCGCACCTGCGCTACGAAGGCACGGATTCCCCGCTGGTGGTGCTGTTCGATACGGTCGCCAGCATGCAGGCGCAGTTCGAAGCGGCGTACAAGAAGCGTTTTTCCTTCCTGATGCCGGCGCGCGCGCTGATCGTCGAGGCGATCTCCGTGGAAGCCGTCGGCGCTTCCGATGCGCCGCAGCCGGCGGCACCCGCGTATGCGCAGCGCGCAGGCGCGCTGGCGCCCGTGCAGACGGTGGACATGTACTGCGCGGGCGCGTGGCGGCCCAGCGGCCTGTATGCGGCGGACAGTTTGCGGCCCGGCGACGCCATCGACGGCCCGGCCATCGTCAGCGATGCCAATGCCACCACCGTCATCGAACCGGGCTGGCGCGCCGGGGTCACGCCGCATGGCCATTTGATCTTGCGCCGGGTGGCGGCCTTGCCCGAGCGCCGCGCCATCGGCACCAATGCCGACCCCGTGATGCTGGAAATTTTCAACAATCTGTTCATGTCGATCGCCGAGCAGATGGGCCTGCGCCTGCAAAATACGGCCCATTCCGTCAACATCAAGGAACGGCTGGACTTCAGCTGCGCCATCTTCGATGCACAAGGCAATCTGATCGCCAACGCGCCGCACATGCCCGTGCACCTGGGTTCCATGGGCGAGAGCATCCGCACCGTCATGACGCGCAATGCCGGTGCCATGCGGCCCGGCGACGTGTATATGCTCAACGATCCATACCACGGCGGCACGCATTTGCCCGACGTGACGGTGATCTCGCCCGTCTTCGATACGGACGGCAAGGCCATCCTGTTTTACGTGGGTTCGCGCGGCCATCACGCGGACATTGGCGGCACCACGCCAGGTTCGATGCCGCCCGATTCCACGCATATCGAGGAAGAGGGCGTACTGATCGACAATTTCAAGCTGGTCGACGGCGCCACGGGGCAGCTGGCGGAGGGTGAAACCCTGGCGCTGCTGGCCGGTGCGCGATGGCCTGCACGCAATCCGCAGCAGAACCTGGCCGACCTGCGCGCGCAGGTGGCGGCCAACCAGAAGGGGGCCGATGAACTGCATAGCATGGTCGCGCATTTCGGCCTGGACGTGGTGCAGGCGTATATGCGCCACGTGCAGGACAATGCCGAGGAAGCCGTGCGCCGGGTCATCACGACCCTGAAGGATGGCAGCTACACCCTGGATCTCGACAATGGCGCGCGCATCCAGGTAGCCGTGCGTGTCAACGTGGCCGGACGCAGCGCCACCATCGACTTTACGGGGACGTCGCCCCAGTTGCCGAACAACTTCAATGCGCCGTCGGCCGTCTGCATGGCGGCCGTGCTGTACGTGTTCCGCACTTTGGTCGACGACGAGATACCGCTGAACGCGGGCTGCCTGAAGCCCTTGACGGTGATCATCCCGCCCGCTTCCATGCTCAACCCGCAGTATCCTGCGTCGGTCGTGTCGGGCAACGTGGAAACCTCGACTTGCATCACGAATGCCCTGTATGGCGCGCTGGGGGCGATGGCCGCGTCGCAGGGGACGATGAACAATTTCACGTTTGGCAGCGAAAAATACCAGTATTACGAGACGATTTCAGGCGGCTCCGGCGCCGGTCCCGGTTTCGATGGCACGGACGTGGTGCAGACGAACATGACCAATTCGCGTCTGACGGACCCGGAAGTCCTGGAATGGCGCTTTCCCGTGCGGCTGGACAGCTACCGCATCCGCGCCGGTTCCGGCGGCGTCGGGCGCTGGCATGGCGGCAACGGCGGCGTGCGCCGGGTGCGCTTCCTGGCGCCGATGACGGCGGCCATCCTGTCGAACAACCGCATCATTCCACCGTTCGGCATGGATGGCGGCGCGCCCGGTGCGCTGGGGCGCAATATTGTGGAGCGTGCGGACGGCACGGTCGAGCACTTGCCGCACATAGGCAAGACGCAGATGCAGGCGGGCGACGTGTTCGTCATCGAGACGCCCGGTGGCGGCGGCTTCGGCGCGCAGTGACGCCCGAGCGCGTGCGCCGGCATTTCCTTTGGCCGGCTTATGCGACCTGCGACTGAGCGGCATTTTCACCCTAGCGCAGACCCCGGTCCTTTTTTTCCTTGGGTTGAAGGAGGCACGGAATGACGCAAGCACCCTTCAGCCAGCGTGCAAATTGATGCGCCGCTGCGCCACGGCGCGCGCGATGTCGGCATCGTGCGTGACCAGCAGCACGGCGCAGCCGCTGGCGCTGGCCGTGTCCAGCAGCAGCGACAAGGTTTCCTGCTGCGTGATGGGGTCCAGGCGCGACGTCGGTTCGTCGGCAAAGATCAGCGCCGGTTTCAATAGCAGCACGCGCGCCAGCGCGAAGCGCTGCAGCTCGCCGCCCGACACTTGCGACGGCAGGCGCGCCAGCAAGTGCTCGCCCAGGCGCAAGCGCGCCAGCAGCGGCGGCACGCTGTCCCAGGCCAGGCCATGCAGTTTCACCACATCGCGCAGCGCCGTTTCCACGCTGGCGATGGGGGCGAAGGCGGCCGCCGGGTCCTGGTACAGCTTCTGGAAGGCCGTGCGCGGCAAGCCGGCGGCGCGCGTCACCGTGCCCGCATCGGGGCGCAATAGGCCCAGCAGCAAATTGCCGAAGGTGGTCTTGCCGGCGCCGCTCTCGCCCGTGATGGCGACGATTTCTCCACGGCGTATCTGCGCGCTGACGCCCGTAAACAGGGGGCGCGGACCAAAGCCCTTGGCCACCTGGTCGAGCGTGGCGACGATGGCGTCTGGCGTCGTTGCCGGCGCGCGCGCAGGCCAGCTGGCAGGATCGGCCGCCAGCAGCGCGCGCGTGTAGGCGTGCGCCGGCTGCGCCAGGACGCTGGCCGATTCACCATGTTCGATGATGGCACCGTCCAGCATGACGGCAACCGCGCCGCCCAGCGCGCGCGCCAGCCACACGTCGTGCGTGATGCACAGCACGGCCATGCCATCATGCTGCGCGGCGCGCAGCATGGCCAGGATGTCGGCGCGCCGGCCGGCATCGAGACCCTTGGTCGGTTCGTCGACGATCAGCAGGCGCGCGCCTGCCGCATGCGTGGCCAGGAAAGCCACGCGCTGCGCCATGCCGCCCGAAATCTGGTGCGGATACAGGGGCGCGGCATGCCGCACGTCCAGCTGCGCCAGGTCGCGCAGGGCTGCCGCGCGCGCATCGGCTTGCGGCAAGCCCGCCACCAGTTCATGTGTCTCGGCCACTTGCTGGCGCACGCGCATGGTGGGATCGAGGGCCAGCCACGGTTCCTGCGGCAGCAGCGCCACTTCGCGGCCCCATAGCGCCTGTCTGGAGTGCTGGTCGGCCGCATCGAAGCGGTATTCGCCGATGCGCAAGCCGCCTTCGGCGCGCAAGCCGGTGGCCAGGGTGCCCATGATGGCTTGCGCCAGCAGGGATTTGCCCGAGCCGCTTTCGCCCAGCACGGTGAGTACGCCGCCGGCCGCCACGCCGACGCTGGCGCCTTTCACCAGCCGCGTACCGCTGGCCGTGTCGATGACGGCCAGCTGGTCCAGTTCCAGGTACAAAGTGCCGTTCATGGCAGCCTCCGTGCGCGTCCGGCCAGCATCAGGCCCAGCATGGTGAAAAACAGCAGCGCCACGGGGGCGCCCACCAGCCACGGCGCTTCGCTGTAGTACGGCAGCAGCTCGATCATCATCACGCCCAGCTCCGCCGTCGGCGGCTGCAGGCCGACGCCGATAAAACCCAGGGCCGCCATGGCCAGCACGGCGCCGCCAAAGCCGAAGCGCATCAGGGTGGCCAGGCGCGGCAGCAGCACGGGCGCCAGGTGGCGGCGCACGATATAGGCCGGGCCGAATCCCAGCATGCGTGCCGCTTCCACCTGCGGGCTGGCCAGCAGGATGGCCGCGGCGTTGCGCGTGACGCGGAAGTATTCGACCCACAGGGCCAGCGAAATGCCCAGGTACAAAGGCCAGAACTGGCCCGGCGCGAAGGCCGCCAGCAGCAGCACCAGCAATAGTCCCGGCAAGGCCAGCACGGCGTCGGCCAGCGCGCCCAGAATGCGGTCCGTCCAGCCGCCACGCCAGGCGGCCAGCAATCCCAGGGCCGTGCCGGGGATCGCCGCGCTCAACACACTCAGTACGGCCATGGACAGCGACAGCTGCGCGCCATGCGCGAGGCGCGCCAGCATGCTGCGGCCCAGGTGATCAAGGCCCAGCGGATGCGCCAGGCTCGGTGCTTCCAGGAAGCGCGCCAGGGTTTGGCGGGCCGGATCGATGCCCACCAGCGCGGGGCCAAACAGGGCAAAGGCGCCTACCAGCAGCAGGAGCAGCCAGCCGGCGCGCTGTGACGCGGCAAGGTTTTTCATGCCTGCCTCGCGCGCGGGTCGAGCGCCGCGCAGGCCAGGTCGACGAGGCAGTTGAACAGCACGAACAGCAGGCCCAGGACCAGCGCCGTGCCCTGTATCATCGGCACGTCGCGCGCGAAGATGGCGTGCACCAGCGCGTGGCCGATGCCGGGCCAGGCGAAGATGGTTTCCACCAGCACCACGCCTTCGACCAGGTACACCAGCTGCACGGCCGTGTAGGCGACGACGGGCGTGGCGACATTGCGCGCGCCATGGCGCAGCAAGGCCTGACTGGCGGAGAGGCCCTTGGTCAGCGCAAAGGCATAGTAGGCCGAGGCGCGCACGTCGGCCATGGCGTCGCGCGCCACGCGCGAGGACACGGCGGCCAGGCCCAGCGCCAGGGTCAGCGCGGGCAGCATCAGGCTGCCATGGTCGGCGTGGCCGGCGGCGGGCAGCGCCTGCAGCTGCACGGCAAAGGCCAGCACCAGCAGCAGCGCCAGTACAAACGGCGGCAGGGCGCGCAGCAGCACGGACAGCAGCAGGTTGGCCTTGTCGAACCAGCCGCCCGGTCGCAGGCCGGCCAGCACGCCGGGCAAGGGTCCCAGCGGCAGCGACAGCACGACGGCGAACAGCGACAATCGCAGGGTCTGGCCCAGCTGCATGCGGATTTCATCGATGACCGGCTGCGCCGTCACCAGCGAGATGCCGAGGTCGAAGCGCAGCAGCCGCCCCCACCAGTCGGCCAGCGCGGCCAGCGGCGCGCGGTGCAGCCCCAGTTCGACGCGCACGGCTTGCGCCGCGGCTGCGTCGACCATGTCATAGCCATAGCGGCCGGCCGCGATGCGGTAGGCGATATCGCCGGGCAGCATGCGCGTCATGAAAAAGCACAGCGTGCCCACCAGCAGTGCTACCAGCAGTGCTTGCAGCAAGGCTTTGAGGAGGATTTTCATGCGCCGGCTTTCCAGCCGATGGCGCTGAGCCGGTAGCTGCGCTCGAACGGGTCGATGCTGACGCCTTCGATCCTGCGCGCCACGGCTACCGTCTGGCGGTACCAGACGACGGGAATCACGGGCAAGCCTTGCTGCAGTTCGGCCGCGATGGCCGCGCGCAGGCGGGCCGCTTCGGCGCTTCCAGGCGCCACGCCGCCGCCGGACAGCTGCGCCAGGGCCGCGCCGATGGCGGGACTATGCCAGCCCATCGCGCCCCAGTCGCCGCCTTGGTCGCCGTAGTCGTCGGCCAGGGTGGCGGTAGGATCGGGCAGGTTGCCGAAATTGCGCGCGACCAGGCCGATTTCCAGCGCGCCGCTGCGGTGGCCGGCGGGAATGTCGCTGGAATTGCCCACCACCACCTTGATGGCGATGCCGATCTGGCGCAATTCTTCCTGCACCGCCGTGGCGATCAGCGGCAGTTCCGGGCGGTCGACAAAAGTGGTCAAGGTCAAGGCCAGGCGCTGGCCGTTGCGCCGCGCGATGCCGTCCGCGCCGGGAATATAGCCAGCCTGGCGCAGCAGCGCGCGCGCTTGCGCCGGATCGCTGCGCAGGGGCGCCATGGCACCTTGATGCCACAGCGCCATCGCCGGCGGGAACAGCTGCGTGGCGGCCAGGTCGGCGTCGCGCAGCAGGGCGCGGGCAATGCCGTCGCGGTCCAGCGCCAGGCTGATGGCGCGCCGCACGCGCACGTCGGCCAATAGCGGATGGCCGGCGTTGAGCTTTAAAAACGTGGTGCGCGGCAGCGGCGCGGCCACCAGTTGCACGGCAGGCTGGCGCAGCAGGCGGCGGATGCTGGGCGGGTCCAGCGAAAAGGCCAGGTCGGCCTGGCCGCTTTGCACCATCAGGGTACGCGTTTCCGCGCGCGAGACGCTGATGTAGCGCGCGCGGCGCACGGCGGGCGGTTCGCCGCGCCAGCCGTCGAAAAACGCCACGTCGAACTGCTGCGGCAGCGAGATCGCCGTGATCTTGTATGGCCCGCTGCCGATGATGCGCAGCACCCGGCCATCCGCGCCATACGATGACGGCGCCAGCACCTGCGTGCCCGCATGCGTGAACAAATAGGGCAGCGGTGCATAGGGCTGCGCCAGGGTCACGACAATGGCGCCGCGCGCCACCGTCATGCCGCGGATGCGCGCCAGGCGCAGCACGCCTGGCGCGGCCAGCGCGCGCTGCAGCGAAACGAGCACCGTGCCTGCCGTCAGCGGCGTGCCATCGTGGAACAGCTTGCCCTGGGCGATGAAGAAGCGCCACACCAGGCCATCCTTCGACACTTCCCAGTCGCTGGCCAGCGCCGGCAGCAAACGGCCCTGGTCGTCCGCATCGAGCAGGGTTTGCGCCACTTCCATGCGGGTAAACATGTAGCCGCCGCGCGACGGCTCCAACCCTGTCAGCTCCCACGGTCCGACGACGGTCAGGGTATCGCGGCTGGCGGGGGCGCTAGGCGCATGCTCGCTGGCGGGACCGTCATGCGCGTGGACCGGCACGATGCCGATGGCCAGCAAGCCTGGCAGGCGGCGCAGCAGCTTGCGTCTGCCGGTGGCGCAGGAGTCGGTCATGGAGCCAGGTTCATGCAGTATCCAGTGTGGGGAGGGCAGATTCTAATGCACGCCGCGCCGCTGCAGCAAGTCAGGCGGATCACGGCGTGGCGTAGGCCGTCGTGCCGCTGAGCTGGGCGCGCACCTGTCCCACGTCGCGCATGGGCGCGCGGCCGAACTGGCGGCTGTATTCGCGGCTGAACTGCGATTCGCTGGCGTAGCCGACGCGGTAGCCGGCCGTACCCGCGTCGATCTGCTCGACCAGCATCAAACGCCGCGCTTCCTGCAAGCGCAGCAGCTTCTGGTACTGCATCGGCGTCATGGCCGTAATCGCCTTGAAGTGATGGTGCAGCGACGACATGCTCATGTTCGCCATGCCGGCCAGGTGCTCGATGCGCAGAGGCTGTGCGTAGTGCACCTTGATCCAGTCGATGGCTTGCTTGACCTGGTGCGACTGGCTGCTGGCCAGCGCCATGTGGCGCAGGCGCGCGCCGACGGGGCCATTCAGCAGGCGGTAGGTCAGTTCGCGGCGGATCAGGGGCGCCAGGGTGGCGATGTCGCCGGGCTGGTCCAGCAGGCGCACCAGGCGCAGCATGGCGTCGAGCAGCTCGGGCGACACGTCGCTGACGGAAATGCCGCGCGTGGCGGGGATGGGCTGCTGCTGCGCCGCGCCGGCGCTTTCGCTGTCGAGCAGCGCGGCCACGTCGGCGATGTCGATGCCCAGCACCACGCACAGGTGCGGCGCCTCGACGCTCGCTTCCACCACGCGCACCTGCACCGGCAGGTCGACGGAGGTCAGCAGATACTGCATGCGGCTGTAGTGGAAAGTGTCGCTGCCCAGGGTGACTTGCTTGCCGCCTTGCGCGATCAGCGCCACGCTGGGACGCGCCGCGTGGAACAGCGATTCCGTGACCGAGGACTGGCGGTGGAAGGTCAGGTTGCCGATGGCCGTCGCGTAGTCGCCATTGCGCGGCGCGTGGCGGCTGATCAGGGCGGCGATTTCATCTTGCGGGGGAATCTGTATGGACAGGGTAGACATGTGGGCGAGTATGCATCAGGCGAGGAAGGGCAGGGGATGATCTTACGCAGATTTGGAGGATCGTGCAAAGGTCTTGCAGGATCGCGGTAACGCGCGCGGCGCATTTGCCGCACACTGGTGCCTTCGCATGCACGGCACGCGTCTCCGCCTGTCACATACATAGATAAACATAGGAGTTTTCATGACCACCATCGCCAAAGGCTATGCCGCACTGGGCCCGACTTCCGCACTGCAGCCATTCTCGTTCGAGCGCCGCGCCCCGCGCGCCGACGACGTGGCCATCTCGATCAAATACTGTGGCGTGTGCCATTCCGATATCCACCAGGCGCGCGATGAATGGGGCGGCTCCGCCTTCCCGATGGTGCCCGGCCATGAAATCGCCGGCGTCGTCACCGCCGTCGGCGCCGACGTCACCAAGTTCAAGGTGGGCGACCACGTGGGCGTGGGCTGCTTCGTCGATTCGTGCACCACGTGCAAAACGCGCAACGTCGACCTGGAACAGTACATGCCAGGCCTGATCCAGACCTACAACGGGCTGGAAGCGGACGGCAAGACGGCCACGCAGGGCGGCTACTCGGACAGCATCGTGGTCAAGGAAGGCTATGTGCTGTCGATCCCCGACAACCTGCCATTGGACGCCGCCGCGCCGCTGCTGTGCGCCGGCATCACCCTGTACTCGCCGCTGAACCACTGGAAAGCCGGCCCCGGCAAGCAGGTGGCGATCCTGGGCATGGGCGGCCTGGGCCACATGGGCGTGAAAATCGCCCACGCCATGGGCGCGGAAGTGACGGTGCTGAGCCAGACCCTGTCGAAGCGCGAAGACGGCCTGCGCCTGGGCGCCGACCACTACTACGCCACCAACGACGCGGAAACGTTCACCAAGCTGGCAGGTACGTTTGACCTGATCATCTGCACGGTGGGCGCAGCCATCGACTGGAACCAGTACATCAACCTGCTGAAAGTGGACGGCAACATGGTCATCGTCGGCATCCCGGACGGCGCCGTGCCGCCCGTGAGCGCCTTCGGCCTGGTCGGCGCGCGCCGCAGCCTGTCCGGCTCGATGATCGGCTCGATCAAGGAAACCCAGGAAATGCTGGATTTCTGCGGCAAGCACAATATCGTGTCCGACATCGAGATCATCCGCATCCAGGATATCAACGAGGCGTTCGAGCGCGTCGTCAAGAGCGACGTGCGGTACCGCTTCGTGATCGACATGGCCTCCTTGTAACGTTCGAGAAAAAGCCCGGGGCGTTGTCGCCGCGTCTCGCCGTACTATTCGTATTGCCTTCGAGGCGGCGCCTGGCCCCGGGCATTTTTCGAGCGTTCCGACCGGTATGCTTTAAAGGCAACACCGGGTAATATCGGCCGACCTGTGTTGGTTGGATTACGCGCTTTGCGCTAATCCAACCTACGCACTCAACCCCGCCAAGGACTGGGGTCGGACCCTGAGAGTCCGACCCCGGCATTTTTCTTTGGGTGCGGATTTTGCGCATTAAACCAAGCCAAGTCAGGCAGGCCGGTAGGTCGGATTAGCGCGCAAGCGCGTAATCCGACAAGCCCACCAAAACACCCATCCCCACCAAAAATCAAGCTCCCTGATCAATTTTTCTTTCCTTGCGTCAAAAATCGGCATAAAATGAAACCGTACAGTACAGTTTCAATACGTAGTTCTAAAAATCAGCCATCCCCGACGTGTTTGCCTGGGCAGGGGAGGCGTCTTGGATAAAAAATGGACATTTCAACAAAAAATGGAGCGGCGGCGATCCCGCCGGACTCCAGGGGCAAGCGCGTGGCGCTGGCCGTTTTTGGCGTTTTTCTCGGGTTTTCGGGGCTGGCCCTGGCGGCCGGCGGCATGGAACTGATCACCCTCGGTGGTTCCTGGTATTACCTGCTGGCCGGTCTCGGCCTGACCCTCGCCGGCGTGCTGTATCTGCGCCGCAAACCGCTGGCCAGCGCCATCGTCGCTGCGCTGGTCGTCGCCACCTTGCTGTGGGCCGTGTGGGAGATCGGCTTTGCGTTCTGGCCCATGGTGCCGCGCCTGGCACCGTTCCTTGTCATCGGCCTGGTCGCCGCCCTCGTGCATCCGTGGCTGGCCGGCCGCGCGCACTCAGGCCAGTCGCGCGGTTTCGCCGCCTTGTTCGCCGTGCTGCTGGTGGCCGGTTTTGCCTCCATGTTCAAGCCGCACGGCGTGCTGGAGGCCACCGTGCAGCCGCAGCAGGATGCCGTGGGGCTGGCCAATGACGGCAGCGCCAACTGGGCGCATTATGCGAATGGGCTGGCAGGCACGCGCTTCGCGCCGTTCACGCAGATCGACAGGCAGAACGTCGGCCAGCTGCAGGTGGCATGGAGCTACCGCATGGGCGAATTGGCCGAAGGCGCGTCCGAGTCCCAGAATACGCCGCTGCAGATCGGCGACACTGTCTATACGTGCACGCCAACGAGCAAGGTCATCGCGCTCGATGCGGATACGGGCAAGGAGCGCTGGAGCTACGATTCGCGGCCAGCCAATACCAAGACGTGGAACCGTTGCCGCGGTGTCGGCTATTACGAGCCGGCCAAGGTTGATAAACCGTTCCGTTTTGAGGGCATGCAGACGGCCAGCGCACCGCAGGCCGGCGCGTGCGCCAAGCGCATCGTGCAAGTGACCATGGATGCGCGCCTGATCCAGATCGATGCGCAGACGGGCAATCTGTGCGAAGGTTTTGGCGACAAGGGTTCCGTCGACCTGATGACGGGCCTGGGCAAGGTGCGCGTCAACGTGCCGTACTACGCCTACACGTCGGCGCCGACCATCGTGCGCAACCTGATCATCCTGGGCGGCTGGGTCTTTGACGGCCGCTCCATCGACGAGCCGTCCGGCGTCGTGCGCGCCTACAGCGCCGACACGGGCGCACTGGTATGGGCCTGGGACCTCGGCAACCCGGCCATCACCAAGCTGCCGCCGGAAGGGCAGACGTACACGCGCAGCACGCCGAACATGTGGTCCACGCCTGCCGTTGACAATGAACTGGGCCTGGTCTACCTGCCGCTGGGGAATGAGCAGCCCGATTTCTGGGGTGGCAAGCGTCCGCCGCTGACGGAAAAGTATTCATCGGCCATCGTCGCCCTCGACATGGCCACGGGCCGCGAACGCTGGACCTTCCAGACCGTCCACCACGATATCTGGGATTACGACGTGGCCGCGCAGCCGGCCCTGTACGACGTCCCGGATGGCAAGGGCGGCAAGACGCCGGCGCTGGTGCAGCTGACCAAGCGTGGCCAGATCTTCATGCTGGACCGCCGCACGGGCACGCCGATCGCCGAAGTGGTGGAAAAACCCGTGCCGCAGGAGCATGCGGCCGGCGACTGGGTGGCCAAAACGCAGCCATACTCCACCGGCATGCCGGCCTTCGGCGCGCAAACGCTCACGGAGCGCGACATGTGGGGCGCCACATTCTTCGACCAGCTGGCCTGCCGCATCCGCTTCCGCAAGCTCAATTACCAGGGCGAGTTCACGGCGCCTGCTACCCGCGAAACCCTGATCTACCCTGGTTACTATGGTGGCTTCAACTGGGGTGGCGCGGCCGTCGATGAAAGCAATGGCTATATGTTCGTCAACGATATCCGCATGCCGCAAGTGGTCAAGCTGGTGCCGCGCGAAACGGTCGACGTGGCCAAGCTGACCTCGGGCCACGGCGTGGGCAGCACCTATCCGATGGATGGCACGCCGTTCGTCATCGACCACAAGGCGTTCAATTCGCCGCTGGGCATTCCCTGTCAAAGTCCGCCATGGGGCGTGTTCGCCGCCATCGACTTGAAAACGCAGAAGAAGGTGTGGGAGCGTCCGGCCGGGACGGTGCAAGATGCCGTCATCAACGGCGTGCGCGCGAGCCTGCCGATCCCGCTGGGCATGCCGACCCTGGGTGGCGGCGTCAGCACGGCGTCAGGCCTGGTATTTTATGCGGGCACGCAGGATTACTATCTGCGCGCCATGGATATCGCCACCGGCCGTGAAGTGTGGAAGGCGCGCATGCCAGTCGGCTCGCAAGGCACGCCGATGACGTATGTCTCGCCCACATCGGGGCGCCAGTACGTGGTGGTGGTCGCGGGTGGTGCCCGCCAGAGCCCGGACCGTGGGGATTACGTGATAGCATACGCGCTTCCCAAGACACAGTAAGAGTTTGCTTCATGCCCCAGTTGCGCACCGTTCCCGCTTCCCCCAGTACCCGAAGCGAGGAGCGGCGCCGCAAGCTGCTGGTGGCGGCATCCAAACTCTTTCTTGACTCCGGCTACGATGGCGTCAGCATGGATGCCATCGTGGCCGAGGCGGGCGGCTCGAAAGCCACCGCCTACCGCTACTTTGGCAGCAAGCAGGAGCTGCTGGTGGCGGTGGTCGAATACCTGTGCGCCGATTTCATCATCGCCCTGCGCCAGCTCGATACTTCGGAGGCTGGCCTGGAACAGGGCTTGCAGCTGATCCTCGATGAACTGGTGGCAGTCGTCACCAGCCCCCGCCACGTGGATTTCTATCGTCTCGTCGTCACGGGCGCGGCCGCCGTGCCGGCCGTGGGCCAGACCTGGTACGAACACGGCCCGCAAGTGTGGCACGCGCTGATCCTGCGCCTGCTGGAACAGCAGCGCGCGCAAGGCCGCATCGCCCCCGATACCGCGTTTTCCAACCTGCCGCAGATTTTGTTCGACGCCGTCTTTTCGCACCTGACCACGCGCACCGTGATGCTGGGGCAGGGCGGCAATGCGGCCACGTTCCGGGCATTGATTGTGGAGCTGATTGAATTGGTGGTGGCGCGCGTGGCGCGCAGCGCGTAATCCGACTGCTCCGCCAATGCCAGTCAAAAGAGCAAGAGAATTTGCTCGTCCCTTCAGTCTTCCGGCGCCGTCCACACCAAATTCCACAGGTGGCCATCGATATCCTCGAAGCCCTGGTCATACATGAAACCATGGTCCTCGGGCGGATGCGGCGTGCGGCCACCGGCGGCAACGGCCCTGGCGATCAGGCTGTCCACTTCTTCCCGGCTTTCGCAACTCAGGCAAATGACGACTTCATTGCTTTCCCTGGCATTCGCGACGGGCTTGTCGATCAGCGACTGGAAGAAGGCTTCGGTCGTCAGCATGGCCTGGATGGTGTCGCCGGCGATGTGCATGAACGCCGCGTTCTCGCCGCTGAAGCGGGGATCGAAGGTGAAACCCAGAGCGGAAAAGAAGGTCCTGGATTTGTCCAGGTCCTTCACGGGCAGGTTGAGGATGATCTGTTCTTTCATGGCGTCTCCCTGGGCTAGGTGATGGGCATTGAGACTGTAAATCATTTGACAGTGGCTGTCAGCGCAAGTTTGCGCTTCTGCGGTCAACTGGCCTCGCGCCCGGTGGCCCTGCGGCGATCGCTGCGTCCATGTTTTTACGTGCGGAACGGTGGGCCGAATGCGCCTGGATAATTGTGGGAGGGGGGCGGAACGCCACGTAATCCGACGCTGCTGGGCCAACAATGGTGTCGGATTACGCTTCGCTAATCCGACCTACGTGACTGGCTGCTGTTGGCCTCTCGAGGATGTCGAAAATCAATCGATGGACCACCAGAGCCATAGCGCTTAGCGCGTAGGTCGGATTAGCGGCGGAACGCCACGTAATCCGACGCTGCTGGGCCAACAATGGTGTCGGATTACGCTTCGCTAATCCGACCTACGTGACTGGCTGCTGTTGGGCTCTCGAGGACGCCGAGAATCAATCGATGGATCACCAGAGCCATAGCGCTTAGCGCGCAGGTCGGATTAGCGGCGGCACGCCACGTAATCCGACGCTGCAGTGCCAACAATGGTGTCGGATTACACTTCGCTAATCCGACCTACTTGACTCGCTGCTGTTGGCCTGTTGAGGACGCCGAGTACCAATCGATGGACCACCAGAGCCACGGCGCGTAGGTCGGATTAGTGGCGGAACGCCGCGTAATCCGACGCTGCAGGGATAACAATGGTGTCGGATTACGCTCCGCTAATCCGACCTACGTGACTGCTTTGGCCGATATCATTTCTCGGCATGGTCCAGTCCACAATACTATTACTTTCTGGCCAAGGAAGAGGGCTTCGCGGGCGTCACGCTTCCCAAGGTCCGGCGCCGGCAAGACTCAAGTCGCAATACCATACTTGTGCTGCGTGGCCGCATACTGCTGCTTCAGCGATTCCAGCTTCGGATGCTTGGGGTCGATCTTGCGGATCACTTGCATCTGGTGCTGCGCCTGTTCGGCCAGCGGGGCTTCCCAGCCCAGCATGTTGAGCTGGCGCAGGATGGCGTCGACGGAGGCGAACAGCACGGGCAGGTTGCCCGGCGTTTTGCGCAGGGCCTGGCGCAGCACGAATACCGCTCCCTTGAGCTCTCCGCTTTCCGACTTGCTGGCCGCGTCCTGCATGAGTTCCTGCACCTGGTTCTTGATCTGCTGGCCCATGCCTTGCGCCAGGTCGTGGCGGCCGGCTTTCTCGAACACGTCCACGGCCGCTTCCATCGTCACTTCGCTGTCCGCCTCGTTGACGAGTTTCATCATCACGTCGGACGCGGCCTGCTCCAGGTTGTTCTTCAGGCAGCTCTGCACCAGGCCCACCTTCAGCTGCGTCGACAGGCCGCGCGCGCCGTCGAGGGCGGCGGCGGCCAGCTGCAGCTCGCTGGCGGCGGCGATGTCGTTGCCCGACAATTCATGCAGCATGGCGGCCGAGATGGCGCGGCACGCTTCGACGTTGGCGCCGCCGCGCAGCGAACGTTCCATGTCGCGCAGCACGCCGCTCGCCTGCGGCGCGTCACCTTTTTTTACCAGCGTTTTGACCAGGTTGACATGGTCTTCCGGGTCGCGGAATTCCGAGTACTTCGCCTTCGTCACCACCTGCTTGTAGGCCCGTTCGGCTGCGCCGATGTCGCCCGTGTCGAAAGCGATGCCGCCCAGGTGGCGCAGGCGGCGCACCATGTGCGGCGAGATGGCCACCGCGTCTTCGAGGATTTTCTTTGCCTGCATCTGCTGGCCCATGGCTTCATGGTTCTTCGCCAGCAGGTCGTAGGCGGCCATGAAGCGGGGATTGACTTCCACCAGTTCCAGCAGCGCGTCCTGCGCATCTTCGTGGCGCTGCTGTTCGAACAGCGTGCGCGCCAGTCCCAGGTGTGCCCAGGCCATGGGGCGCGTGGCCAGCGTGTCGGCGTAGATCTGTTCCGATTCCTTCCACTCGCCCAGGGTCAGGTGCAGTTCGGCGCGCAGGCGGGCGAAATCGGCCGCCAGGCGCGGGTGCTGCAGTTCCGCCGCGCGGCAGCTTTTCACGGCTTCGCGCAAGTCGCCCTTGTCGATCAGCTGGTAGGTGGGCAGGAAGAGGGCGCGGCGCTCGATGGCGCGTTCGATGCGCCCGCTCAGCACATCGACGGTAAACGGTTTTAATATGTAGTCGGACGGCGTCAGCTCGGCCGCGCTGATCACCTTGCTGTGGATGGCTTCGGAGGTCAGCATGATGAAGATCGTCCACAGGCCGATCAGCTTATGATGGCGCAAGTCTTCCAGCAATTGCTGGCCGTCCTGGCCGTCCGTGCCACTACCAAGATCGTATTCGCACAGGATGATGTCGAACGGTTTCTTTGTCAGCAGGCGGATGGCCGTGCCGGAATTGACTGCGTATTCCACCTTGGTGATGGCCGCCTGGTTCAGCATATTGTGCAGATTGCCCCGCATGCTGGGGTTCGGGTCGACGATCAGGACAGATAAGTCGCTATGTTCTGGCATTGTTCAGCTCTCGTTCATCTGTTCGGTCATTTGCGGGAACTCTTCTTATATATGTGCCTGCTAGTACTATTTTTTATCAGCATACTGCAAAGCCGCCCGACACTGCCAGCAAAATGCAAGCTATCGAACGCAGGGCAGGGCGGCCGGCGCTTCCGCTGGTTGCCGGCGTTGTATTTCATGACAACCGGCAGGCCTGTCGCGGCAGCGGGCGCGGCTTTTTCCTGCAGATAGTTCACTTGCATGATAGTATCCTAATTACAACTAATGTTGAACGCCGTGTAATCTTGCGGCCAGGCATGCGCAAGGCTTTACCGGGCGCTTCTTTCTTTCTGGTGTCGATACCCGTCATGCGCATTCCTGACCTTTCTTCCCTGCGGCGCGTTGCCGTTCCCCTCGCATTTGGCGGCAACAGCGAACAGCAGCACACGTATTTCGCGGAGCTGCACCGCGTCGGCATGGTCACGCAGCTGCTGGGCATCATCGCCTACAGCCTGACCTGGATACTGATGCCGCCACCCTACGAGCCGAACCTGACGCACGCGGTGCTGGCGCTGCTGGGCATGCTGGCCAGCCTGGTGGCGCGCTACCGCTGCACCACCTTGCCCGTGCTCACCATCACGGGCGCCTGCGCCGTGCTGGCGCTGACCTTCGGCTTGCGCACCATGGCCGATGCTGTCGAGCACGCCAGCTTCTGGGTCTTGCCCGTCGGCGTCTTCATGACCCTGGCCATCGCTTCCATCTTCAATGGCGGCCTCAGCTACCTGGCCGTGGTGGCGGGCGTGTGGTGGAACGTGGGCCATGGCCTGTATCCCGTCAACGCGGGCTTGCCCGACCAGCCGTGGGCGCCGCTGATGATCGCCGTCAGTGTGCTGTTCGGCCTGGCGCTGAATGTCAGCTTCAGCTTATTGCGGCTGCGCAATTACCACGCCAGGCAGGAACTGACGCGGCTGGCTTACCAGGACAGCCTGACCGGCCTGAACAACCGCCGCATGTTCACGCAGCGCGCGCAGCAGATGCATGGTGCGCCGCATGGCGGCATGCTGCACTTTTTGATGATCGATATCGACGATTTCAAGATCATCAACGACCAGCAGGGCCACGATGCAGGCGACGAAGTGCTGGTGCGCACGGCCGCCGTCATCGCTGCCAAGGCGCACGGTCACCTGTGCGGGCGCCTGGGCGGCGAGGAGTTCGGCATCGTCTACGCGGGCAATCGTGAAGAGGTGCGCGCGTTTGCGGGCGCTCTGGTGGACGCCGTCAGCCAGGCGTTCCTGGCCGCGCGTTTCGTCTCCATCAGCGTGGGCGTGGCCGAACTGGACCGCGGCAAGGAACTGGGCCACAGCTACCGCCTGGCTGACGAAGCGCTGTATTTGGCCAAGCGCCAGGGCAAGAACCGCTATGTGATCGCCTGACGGCCGTCTGGCGTGGTCGCTTGGTGCATGCCTGGCGCTGGTTGTTGCAAGTTGGCAAAAACTACCGGTTTCAAGGGCAAAATGGCCGCAAAGCCATAAGTTCCGGTAATAAAGCAGGGGTAAAACGGGTATAATGCGCGCAAAGGAAATTTGCCGTACGAAAGATATTGTCATACCTACCTTTAACCCGCAGCCACGCTGCATCAACCACCTTCCAATCATGTTGATACTGCCGGGTTCCAATGCCCTGTCTCATTTCCGTAGCCACCGTCTGTTAAGCCAACTGCAAGCCGTTTCGCCTGCGATTGTTGCCGTGCAAGCACGCTATGTCCATTTCATCGATGCCAGCGCGCCTCTCACCAACGACGACAGCACGCGCCTCGGCGCCTTGCTGACGTACGGCGAGCCGGCACAGGCAGACAATACGGAAGGCGCTGCCGAAGAATTCTTCGTCATCCCCCGTTTTGGCACGATCTCGCCGTGGGCATCGAAAGCCACCGACATTGCGCACAACTGCGGCATGGCGCACATCAAGCGCGTCGAACGCGGCATCGCTTTCCGCATCAACCTGAAATCGGGCATCCTGGGCAGCGCCATCGGCGCCGGCAAATTGACGGGCGAACAGGTACAGGCCGTGGCCGGCCTGCTGCACGACCGCATGACGGAATCCGTGCTGCGCAGCGCCGACGACGCCAAGGACCTGTTCCGCACCCTGGAAGCGCGCCCGCTCGAATCGATCGACTTGCTGGGGCAGGGCAAGGCCGCACTGGAAACGGCGAACGTGGAACTGGGCCTGGCGATGTCGGAAGACGAAATCGACTACCTGGAAGCCGCCTTTACCAAGGCCGGCCGCAACCCGACGGACGTGGAACTGATGATGTTCGCGCAGGCGAACAGCGAGCATTGCCGCCACAAGATCTTCAACGCCGACTGGACCATCGACGGCGTGGCGCAACCGAAGTCGCTGTTCGGCATGATCAAGAACACGCATGAACTGCAGCCGAAGGGCACCGTCGTCGCTTACAGCGACAATTCCTCGATCATGGAAGGCGCGACCGTGTCGCGCTTCTACCCGCGCGGCGAAAACCATGAATATGCGGCGTCGACGGAACTGACGCACACCCTGATGAAGGTGGAAACGCATAACCACCCGACGGCCATTTCTCCATTCCCGGGCGCCTCCACGGGCGCGGGCGGCGAGATCCGCGACGAAGGCGCGACAGGTCGTGGCGCCAAGCCAAAAGCGGGGTTGACCGGTTTCACCGTATCGAATTTGTCCCTGCCGGACGCCGTGCGCAGCTGGGAAACGGCCGCTTCCGTGACGGCGCCGCTGGCTGGCCGGACGGATGCGGATCAATACGGCAATCAATATGGCAAACCCGAGCGCATCGCTTCGCCGCTGCAGATCATGATCGAAGGTCCATTGGGCGGCGCCGCGTTCTCGAACGAATTCGGTCGTCCCGTCCTGGGCGGCTACTTCCGCACGTATGAACAGAACGTCGGCGCTGATAAAGATGCCGTATTCGGCTACCACAAGCCGATCATGATCGCGGGCGGCATCGGCAATATCTCGGCACAGCACACGCACAAGAACGACATTCCCGTCGGCAGCCTGCTGGTGCAGCTGGGTGGCCCTGGCATGCGCATCGGCATGGGCGGCAGCGCCGCTTCGTCGATGACCACCGGCAGCAATACGGCCGACCTGGACTTCGATTCCGTCCAGCGCGGCAACCCGGAAATGGAACGCCGCGCCCAGGAAGTCATCAACGCCTGCTGGCAAATGGGCGCCGATAACCCGATCATCTCCATCCACGACGTGGGTGCGGGCGGCTTGTCGAATGCGTTCCCGGAAATCACCAACGACGCCAAGCGCGGCGCGATTTTCGACCTGCGCAAGATCCCGCTGGAAGAATCGGGCATGGCGCCGAAAGAAATCTGGAGCAATGAATCGCAGGAACGCTACGTGCTGGCCATCGCGCCGGAAAGCCTGCCGCTGTTCAAAGCCATGTGCGAACGCGAACGCTGCCTGTTCGCCGCCGTGGGCGTGGCCACCGAAGAACGCCAGCTGAAACTGATCGACCCGGAACTGGGCAACGAGCCGGTCGACATGCCGATGGACGTCTTGCTGGGCAAACCGCCGAAGATGCAGCGCGACGTGGTTCACGTGGCCAACGATTTCCCTGCCATTGATCTCACCGGCATGGACTTGAAGGACGTGGCGCAAAAAGTGCTGCTGCTGCCGACCGTGGCCGACAAATCCTTCCTCATTACCATCGGCGACCGCAGCGTGGGCGGCATGACCGTGCGCGACCAGATGGTGGGACCATGGCAAGTGCCGGTGGCCGATTGCGCCGTTACCACCATGAGCTTTGAAGGCTACCTGGGCGAAGCGATGGCCATGGGCGAACGCACGCCGCTGGCCGTCATCGACGCGGCAGCTTCCGGCCGCATGGCCGTGGGCGAAGCCGTCACCAACATCGCCGCCGCAGCCATCGGCGATATCAGCGACATCAAACTGTCCGCCAACTGGATGGCCGCCTGCGGCCAGCCAGGCCAGGACGCGGCCCTGTACGACACGGTGAAAGCCGTCGGCATGGAACTGTGCCCGGCGCTGGGCATCAGCATCCCCGTCGGCAAGGATTCGCTGTCGATGCGCACGACGTGGAAAGACGAGAGCACGGGCGCGGCGAAATCCGTCACCTCGCCAGTGTCGCTGATCGTGTCCTCGTTCGCGCCAGTGACCGACGTGCGCAAGTCGCTCACGCCGCAGCTGAAAACGGACAAGGGCGACACGTCCTTGATCTTGATCGACCTGGGTCGCGGCAAGAACCGCCTGGGCGCCTCCGCCCTGGCGCAAGTCATGGGCCAGCTGGGTAACGCCACGCCGGACGTCGACAGCGCGGAAGACCTGAAAGGCTTCTTCGCGGCCATTCAGAAATTGAACAGCGACGACAAGCTGCTGGCCTACCATGACCGTTCGGACGGCGGCCTGTATGCCACCCTGACGGAAATGGCCTTCGCCGGCCACACGGGCATGTCCGTCAACCTGGACATGCTGACCATGGAAGGCGAGCATTCCAGCGACTGGGGCGACGCCAAGAACTGGGCCGGCCAGGTAGCGGAACGCCGCAACGAACTGACCCTGCGCGCCTTGTTCAGCGAAGAGCTGGGCGCCGTGATCCAGGTGCGCGCGGAAGAAAAGTCGCTCGTCATGGACGTGCTGCGCACGTTCAATTTGGGCGCCTGCAGCCATATCATCGGCAAACTGAATGACCGCGACGTGATCGAATTCACGCGCGACGCCAAGCTGATTTACACCCAGCCGCGCGCCGAGCTGCACCGCCTGTGGAGCGAAACGAGCTGGCGCATCGCCCGCCTGCGCGACAACCCGGCCTGCGCGGACGCCGAATACGACCGCCTGCTGGACGTGCAAGACCCGGGCATGTCGCCGATCGTCACGTTTGACCAGAACGACAACATCGCCGCGCCATTCATCGCCACCGGCGTGCGTCCGCGCGTCGCCATCCTGCGCGAGCAGGGCGTCAACTCGCACATCGAGACGGCCTACGTGATGCACCAGGCAGGCTTCACGGCTGTCGACGTGCACATGAGCGACCTGATTGCCGGCCGCGTGAAACTGGACGACTTCCAAGGCGTCATCGCCGTGGGCGGCTTCTCGTACGGCGACGTGCTGGGCGCGGGTGAAGGCTGGGCGAAAACCATCCTGTTCAACGCCAGCCTGGCGGAACAGTTCGCACGCTTCTTCAACCGCACCGACAGTTTTGGCCTGGGCATCTGCAACGGCTGCCAGATGATGAGCAACCTGAAATCCATCATCCCCGGCGCCCACGCCTGGCCGAAATTCACGACCAACAAGTCGGAGAAATTCGAAGGCCGCTTTGCCATGGTCGAAGTGATGGATTCCCCATCGATCTTCTTCAACGGCATGGCCGGCACGCAAGCCGGCATCGCCATCGCCCACGGCGAAGGTTACGCCGACTTCTCGCAAACGGGCGACATCACCCAAGTCACCAAAGCCATGCGCTTCGTCGACAACAAGGGCGCCGCCACCGAAGCGTATCCGTACAACCCGAACGGCTCGCCGGAAGGCATCACCTCCGTGACCACGCCAGACGGCCGCTTCACGGTGCTGATGCCGCATGCGGAACGGGTATTCCGTTCGGTGCAGCAATCGTATCACCCTGAGGCATGGGGCGAGGATTCGCCTTGGATGCGCATGTTCAGGAATGCGCGGAAGTTTGTGGGGTAATTAGTTCGCTTTCAGGGCGGCGCTGAAGTTCAAGGCGCTGTTGCTGGGGTAGGAATGATAAAGCCGCTGTCGGGAGACAGCGGCTTTTTTATATCAAGTTCAGAATCATATCTCTGGAGCAAGCGCATTTAATTCATCTTTGTAGGCCATAATTGGAGAGTATAGCTTGTGAAAAGATCGACCAATTGCTCCTGAGAAAAGCTCCATATATGGGTTTGACGTGCCACCTTCAAGTATGTGATTTATTGATATTCCGGGATATGGGTCAATGTAGTATATTTTTTTAATGCCAAGTTGATAGGCTTTTTTCGCACATAGTTCACATGGACTTGCTGTGGTAAATAGGAATCCTCCATAAATTCCTTGTCCGCCGTATTTTGATATTTGCAGAAAGGCGTTTTCTTCAGCATGTAAAGATCGGGTGTGAACTTGATTGCTTTTGCCATCTATTGAGTTGTACTCAGATTTGAAACAATATGATACGTTTCTTCCTGTGCTAGCTATTTTTATATATCTAATATTTCTTTTTTTGAAGTGATTCAAGTATTTTTCATCATTTTTTTCAAAATTGCTAAAAGCATTTTTGTCCAAGCCATTTAGCAAGTCATCCCTATTTCTTAGATTGCAAGGTACGTGTCCATGCGGCGCATCATTCCAGCCAACTGCTTTCACCGAGAAATGCATATCAGTTACTAAGGCACCAACTTGTCTAGATATACATCCGGAGTTCAATTTCGCCGTATATGCAATTTGCATACATCGTTCCAGTGCTGTAGGCGTAATTATTCCGGGTCTTTTCATTAAAGAAATCAACCTAACTAGTTGGTTTGTTAAATTTATTAATTTGCCAACCTTGCTATCGCCATCTGGGTTGCTTAAATAAATATCAGCTCGTTGTAGACAGCCTTGAATATCTTGCATTGAATAAGTGGATTCTACTTCTATGTCTCTATTTGTATATTCAGTTTCATCTATAGATTTTATTTCTTTTGCCGAGAAATTTTGCGATGCTAGTCTACTTAGACGCTGATCATCTGGACAAGATACAGCTACAAGATGAAAGTTTGTTATCCTATCTTGCAGGAAAATGGCCTCAAGTGGATTCCTTAGTGCATCTACAACTATTAATGATTTTATTCCGACTTTTTGATTGTGTTTAGTGAGCTTTGTTATTATTTCATGTATTTTTTTTGAGATTGAGAAAAATGCACCATCTACTACTTTATCATCGAAAGGTGATCCGGAAAGTCTTATGTTTTTTCCTATTGATTGATATAGTGGAACCATAATCGTCTCACCCAATGTTTTCTTTATTTCTTCACTTTTTTTTGGTAAGTAATTGGTGTAAAAATCAATGATGTATTGAGATTTCCTGCTTTTATCTATATCATCTGTTTTTTTCTTTAGTTCGGTAAGTATATTTTTTGTGTTATTATGTAGTTCGTCACTGATTGATGATGTGTGTTTTATGAATTTCATTGCCGAATCCACGCCACTCTCTATAAGTAATAGAGTTATGATGGATCTAACTTGAATTAATTGAAATTGATGCCAAGTTTTAAGCAAGTGGCGATATATTATTTTTTGTTTTCTTTCATCGTTACTGGTAGGGTTGTCGCCTTTATACAGGCTATGGTGTAAATCTTCTAATTTGCATTGGAGAATTTTAGCCACTGTTGAGCAACCGCTGCCTGTTCGTCCAGTTAAGCCAATGACAATATGATCATTTTCACCTTCGTAAATCATATTTATTGCTGAGTCTATGTATTCGCCCATTGGTGTTCTCCAATTGTTCCTATTTGTTGACCATTAATGCTGTTTATAGCGCCTTCGTCACCCCCCCCCCACAATCACCACCGCCGACGGCACCAATAAAAACTGCGCTATCAGCGTCCCCGCCAATCTCGTTCCCGCCAGCCACATTACCGCGCGCCGGAATTGCGATTCTTCGATCTTGCCCTCGATGACGTCATCCGTCATGCCCGAAATGTGCGGGTCGATGAAGATCGCCATCATGATGGTGGCGCCGCCGTTGATGATGGAGGAATGGGTTATGGAGGTGAGGCGCCCGCTCGGGATCAAGACGCCTGCGTACAAGGCGGCGATGTAAGGGGGACAAAGATGCTCCCACCGCCCACAAGGCAGTGGCGATAACGTTCATGGCGGTCATCGAAACGGAGACGCCGGTTTTTTCGCCCAGGCCCGTGACGTTTTCGGGCTTGGGCAGGCTGGCGGAAGTCTTGAGGTAGGACAAGCCGCCTTTCAAGACGGGGTGCAACAGCAGTTTCTGTGCAGACCTGTGCATCTGGAAGTGCTCGACGGCGCGACAGAAGGCGCGCTGGAAGGTGGGGATCAGTATCGCGCCGAGGATGGTTGCCAGGCTGGCGCACAGTAGCAGCCAGAGGAAGTTGCCCAATAAGGTGCTGGCGGCCAGGTGCCGGGCTATGCCTATTCCGAGTCGTTCGGCCAGGAATGGTTGCAAAAAGGAATTTGAGGTACGCGCCAGCAATATCAAAATGCTGAATAGGGCCAGCGAGACGGCGATGCGCCGTGTGCGGATGCCGGCGATGCGCACGCAGCAGGCGTGGGTGCCGATGATGTGGATGATGAACGTCAGTGCGCAAATCTGCAGCAATTGCTTGTTCATCACAGCCTTGCAGTGAAGAAAATGTTATTCCATGCTGCCATGAAGTTACTTATTTTTCAACTGCAAATAAGTTAATTATCAAGTTAAGTGGTTTTCGTGGTGTTTTTGGTGTTTGTGTACGGTAGGCTGTCTTTGACCCCAAGGCAGGAACTGGGGTCAGCCCCTTAGGGGAAATGTCCCCCAATGGGGGATATTTCGATCACGAAGTGACTGACCCCGGCCCTTTGCCTGTGGGGTGAGCCATGCCGCCACTGGCGCAATAGCCTCAATGGCGTTGCCATCGTAGTTACTTGCTTGCATTCCAGCCCCGCGCCCTCAGCTATGTGGGAGTGGTAGCCTGTAGCGCTGCCTCATTCGAACCAACCAGGAGAACCGCCATGAGTTTTGATTCCTTTCTGTCCAAGCTGAAGACCAAAGCAAGCGAACTGAAAACCGAAGCGCTGAAGTACAAGAACAAGGATTTCCTGAATGCTGCGATGGCCGGGTCGGCTCTGATCGCGATGGCGGACGGCAGTGTCAGTGCGGAAGAGAAGCAGAAGATGGTCAAATTCATTGAAAGCAATGACGCGCTGTCGGTGTTTACCACCAGCGATGTGATCAAGGCTTTCCAGGAATATGTCGGCCAGCTGGAATTCGACAAGGATATCGGCGAGGCCAAGGCGTATCAGGCGCTGGGCAAGATGAAGTCGAATGTGGAGGCGTCGCGCCTGCTGGTGCGCATGATTATCGCCGTCGCTTCGTCGGACGGCAATTTTGATGCCAACGAACAGCGCGTGGCCAGCAAGATCGCGCGCGAGCTGGGCCTGACTCCGGCGGAGTTCGAGTTGCAGTAACTATTAAGCCAGCCAACCCCGGCTGGCCAGACTTAACTCTTGTCCCACCACGGCGGCGTGCCCGAAGACCAGGGGCACGCCATTTCCAATTCGCTGATCCGGTAACGGATCTCTATCACCTGGCCATGTTGAAACGGACCGCGTCGCCAGTCGCCGGAATCAAAGACGTAGCCTTTGCCCTTGATACAATGAGTGGTCGGATTGTTGCCGATGGGGCCGGTCGAGTGCAGGGTGACGCGCACTTCGCCGTTGGCGTCCAGCGGCGCGTCGCCACCCATGAACAGTGGATCCGAGCCGACGTCGCAGACAGTGGTGCTACCTATCTTGCTGCAGTGCTTGATATACGTTTGCTGGCGCGCATTGGCCAGGTAATCGTCATGCCGCATCGGCTTGCCGTCGTCATAGGTAAAGCGCAGGGTCACTTGCGTGGGCTCGCTGGCCGGATGGCGCGTGGTGGTGGTGCAGGCGGCGCTGACCAGGGCCAGCAATGGCCAGGCCAGCAGGCGCAGGGTGCGTCGCAGCAAGCGGGCTGGAATCTTTTCAGTCTGGGACATGGTGCTCCATGGAAAATGGCTGCGGCGGCGTCGCGCCGAAGGCGGCGATCATAGCATGCAACTATTTTTCCCCCGAGCACGCCTGCGGCAACGCTAGCGCGCCGCGATCGGCAGCGCCGCCACCCGTTCCAGGCGCATGCTGCCGTCGGCCATGCGCTGCGGCGGCACCATCATCACCAGTTCTCCGTTCAGCGTGCCGTCGTCGCGTCGGTCGATGCGCACCTTGAGCTTGCGGTCGAGCGCGACAAACAGATTGGGCGCGGCGGCAACGATGCGGTGTTCTTCGCCGTCGCCCACCTTGGCATACAGCAAACCGCCGTACTGGCGCAGGCGCAGGGCCTGACCGTTGGCCAAGGTGTATTCGCCCGCGTAGGGCTGGAAATCTTCGCGGCTGATATAGCGGGGCTGGGCCGGCGGCGTGATGCGCAGCGACAGGGCAGGCACTTCCACCGTGCGCTCCGGCGGCAGCACCTGGGCCGTGGCCAGGGTGCTGGCGGCGATGACGATGCACGAGATGATGCGGTTCTTCATGATGGCTCTCCTTGCTCAATGGGGGATGGGCCAGGCCGCGCCACCGCTGCTCTGGTGGATCAGGGCGATCAGTTCGCCCTGGCGCGCCGTGCCCGTCTTGTCGTAGATGTGGTGCAGATGCGTCTTGACGGTGTTGATGGAGACGCTGGCGCCAGTGGCGATGCTGTCGATGGCGCTGCCTTGCGCCAGCGCCTGGGCCACCTGCGCTTCGGCTTGCGTCAGGTCAAACAGCTGCTGCAGCATGGGCGCTGCCACGGCTGGCGCCTGCGGGTCGCGCGCCAGCACCAGGGCGCAGGGGCGCACATGCAGCCGATTGTGTCGATGCTGCTGCGGCCGGAATGGCGCCACCGTCAGGCACAGGTCAGGTGCGCCCGGGCGTGGCAGGCGCACGGCGCTGGCGACTGGCGCTGCCGCCCGCTTGCCCGGCGCGCCGCCGATGGCCAGACGCACGGCTTGTACCAGTTGCGGCGGCGCGTTACAGCGCGGACCGCCGCTGCCGCTGCCGCTGATGTGCAGGCTGCGCTCCAGGCCGGGGCCGAACAGGGCCAGCGCGCTGGCGTTGGCGTAGACCACCTCCAGCCGGCTGTCGAGCAGCAGCACTGCCGTGCCGAGCGCGTCGAGCGCGGCGCGCGTGGTGCGTTCCTGCATGCCGCTTTGCGCCAGGCGGGTGCGCACGCGCAGGGCGCGCTGCAGGTGCGGCAGCAGGGCCTGCAATTGCACCTGCAACAGCGCGCTGTCCGCAAACGGCCCCCGCGCGCGCTGGCGGTGCACGCCCAGCAGGGCCACTTCGCCTGGCGCCATGGGCAAGACGGCGCCGATAACGTGGCACAGGTCATGCGGGCGGCAGAAGTCGGCATAGAATTCCGTGCGCTCGAACTCGCGCGGCTGGATGTGCTCCGCGCTGCCGTGCACCTGGCCCACGCCCAGCCGGTAGGCCAGTTGCGCCCAGATGTCGTGCCGCCAGTAGTAGCTTTCATAGGCGCTGGTGGCGTCCTTGCCGAACTGCCCCAGCGGATTGAGCAGCTGCGCACCGCTGTCGCTTTGCAGGATCAGGCTGGTGTCGCCGGCGCCGCCAAACGCCTCGGCCAGGTCGCGGCACAGCTGCGGCCACAGGGCGTCATCCAGCGCGGCGTCATACAGCCGGGCGATCAGTGCTTCCTGCCGCGCTGTCAGCGGATTGCCCATGGCGCTGTTGGCCCCGGCCTGCCTGTCAGCGGCCCGGGAAAGCCAGCGAAGCTACGTGTTCGCCCTGCGTCGTGCCGTCCGCCAGCTGGCGCGCCGGCACCACCATCACCAGTTCGCCGCCCACGCTGCCGTCGGCATGATGATCGATGCGCACCTTCAGCTGGCGGTCCAGCGCGACAAAGGCGTTGCGGCCGGCGGCGACGATGCGGTGCTCGTCCTGGTTGCCGATGCGCGCATACATCAGCGTGCCGCTGCGGCGCAGCTGCAGGGTGTCGCCATTCGACAGGTCATAGGTGCCAGCGAACGGCAGGAAGTCGTCGCGCATCATGTAGTGCGGCTGGGCTGGCACCTCGATGCGCAAGGAATGGCCCGGCACTTCGACGGTTTTATCTTGCGGCAGGGTTTGCGCGTGCGCCGCCAGGCAGGTGGCGGCCAGGCCCAATAATGTGCTCAGAATGATGGTTTTCATGATGTCGTCCCTCGATGGTTGATCGCCCCTGGCGCGCGCCCGGTCGGGCGGGGCGTGAGGCTGGAGCCAGTCTAGGCAAGGGGGCGGCGCCGCGCATCATTCATCCGAATGAGATGGCGATGGATTTTTTGCGTGGCCGCTCAGGGTGCGCGGGTGTGGCAGCTGGTGCCAGCTTGGCACCAAGGAAATCTTGTTCCAGTGCAATCTCGCGCGGGAAATTGCCGCCCATGATGTAAGATTCGCACTATGTCCGATTTCACATTTACTGATTGCCCATGAGTTCAATAATGATTCCCGACGTCGCCCTGGTCGACAACACCGAACAACGCACGCCGCTGGTGCTCGTGCTGGACTGCTCCGGCAGCATGGACGGCGAGCCCGTCTCATTGCTGAACGAAGGCCTGGCCTTGCTGGAACAGGAACTCAAGTCCGACGTGATCGCTTCCAAGCGCGTGCGCATTCTGGTGATTCAATATGGCGCCCACGATGAAGCCGTGGTGGCCAGCAACTGGTGCGACGCCATGGATTTCACGGCGCCCCTCCTGGCCGCGAATGGCACCACGCCGACCGGCGCGGCCGTGGAACTGGCGCTGGCGGAAATCGAGCAGGAAAAGCAGCGCTTCCGCCAGGCCGGCGTGGCGTACACGCGGCCATGGCTGTTTTTGATGTCCGACGGCGAGCCGACGGACCGCTGGCAGCGCGGCGCCGAGCAGGCGCGCGCGGCGGAACAGTCGAACAAGGTGGCGATCTTCCCGATTGCCGTGGGCGACAACGCGAATATCGATTCCCTGGGCCAGTTTTCCAGCCGGGGCGAGCGGGGCGTAAAGCAGCTGAAAGGCCTGCAGTTCCGTGAACTGTTCCTGTGGCTGAGCGCCAGCATGCAGGTGGTGTCGCAGTCGCGCCCCGGTGCGCAGGCCCAGCTGGCCTCGACGGACGGCTGGTCTGTCGTGAGCACCTGATCGATGGCAGCAGTGCAGGCAACACAGGATACCTGGCGCGTGTTTGGCGCGTCCGTCACGGGCAAGGCGCACCTGGACAACAATATCGCTTGCCAGGACGCGCACGCGTATGCGGAAGTCAACGGCGTGCTGGTGGCCATCGTCTGCGATGGCGCCGGTTCGGCCAGGCTGAGCGAGCAGGGCGCGCAGTTTGTGGCGAAGCAAAGCGTACTGGCGCTGGCCGGGCGGCTGGAGCAGGGCGCCAGCGTGCAGGATTTGCATGACGGCGCCTTGGCGGGCACCCTGGCGCAGGTCCGCGCCGCATTGGATGACATTGCCAGTGCCGCCAATGCCACCCTCGATGACTACGCCACCACCGTGGTGGGCGTGGTCATGGGCGCCGACAACGGTTTCTTTTTCCACCTGGGCGATGGCCTGAGCGTGGCGCAGCTGCCGGACGGCGGCGAACTGATCTCGCTGCCCGCGAACGGCGAATACGCGAACGAAACCTACTTTATCAGCGGCGAACGCTGGCGCGAACAGCTGCGCCTGCTTGCGATTCCGCACGCCGTGCGCGGCGTCGTGCTGATGTCCGATGGCTGCATGCCTTTTGCCATGAGCAAGAATAACGGTGCCCTGTACGCGCCGTTCATGGATGCCGTGCAAGGCTATCTGCGCACGGTCGACAGTGTCGAGCTGGGCAATACGGCGCTGGCCTCCACCCTGGCCGACCCGCGCACGCACCAGATCACGGGCGATGACAAGACCCTGCTGCTGGCCATGCGTCCATGAGCCAGAAGCAGGGCGTGGCACCGGGCCTGAGTCCGGGTGGAAAAATCTGGCTGGATAAAGTCCGCAGCCTGGTGCTGGGTAAACTCATCAAGAGCGGCGGCGCGGGCAGCGTGTATCTGCTGCCGGGCGCGCCCGCGCAGGTTGCCAAGCTGTACCATCCGCACCTGGACCGGGCCGCCAACCGGCGCAAGCTCGAAGCCATGCTGGAGCTGACCCCCGAATTGCCCGACCAGCTGGAAAACGGCAAGCGCTACGTGCAGATCGCCTGGCCGCAGGCGGCCGTGTTCGACGGCCAGGGCGGCTTTGCGGGCTTCGTCATGCCCTTGCTGGACATGGCGCAGACGGCCGAGCTGGAGCAGGTCTTGCAGGAGCGCCAGGCGCGCGCGGCCGGCTTGCCCACGGGGCTTGGCCCCAAGCTGACCCTGGCCGCCAACCTGGCCGCCGTCATCGATGCCTTGCACCAGCAGCAGCATTACGTGGTCGACCTGAAACCCGTGAATCTGCGTTTTTACCGCGATTCGCTGTACATCGCCATGCTCGACTGCGACGGCTTCAGCATCCAGGGCCATGCGGAGCGCTTTCCTGCGGAGCAGTTCACCGTCGATTACCTGGCGCCGGAATTCCAGCGCAAAGGCATGCCGGCCGGCGCGGAAATGGCGCAGGACCGCTTCGCCCTGGCCGTGGTCATCTTCCAGTTGCTCAATTTTGGCATCCACCCGTACAGCGGGCGGCCCGCCAATGCGCAAGTGGCGACCGATATTCCCGGGCGCATCCGCGACGGCTGCTATGCGTATGGCATCAAGCGCCACAAGCTGCTGGCACCGAACGCCACCAGCGGCCATGCGCTGATGCCGCCCGAACTGCGCGCCATGTTCGACCGCGCGTTTTCGCCATCGCCGAAGCCGCAGCGGCCATCGGCGGCGGACTGGGCGCAGTTGCTGCGCGGCTATGCGCAGCGCAGCGGCGGCAAGCTGGTGGTGTGCGGCGTCAATGCCGAGCACCAGCATTTCGCGGGCCTGGGCTGCGCGGCCTGCGCGCGCGACAAGGTCATCGGTGCGGCCGCGCAGGCGTCCGTCGTTGCCCAGCAGCAGATGCTGGCGCAGTCGCAATCGCGGTCCCAGCCGCAGCCGCGCAGCACGCGCCGCACGGCGCCGGGCCAGGCGCCTGTTTCCATCCCCATCCCCATCCCATTAGCCGGCAACACGGGCGGGGGCATCACAGGTAAAGGCTGGGCCGTGGTGGTGCTGCTGATCGTACTGTTCCTGATCGGCTTTACGGCCTGGATCTCGTCCTCCGATGAAAGCAGCAACAGGGCACGCCTGCAGGCGCAAGCCAGGCAGGCGGCTGGCCTGGAAGTGTTCGGCTGGCGCCAGCGCAAGACGGGCGGCTACCTGCCATCGGACGCGCGCAAGGCCTTGCGCAGCCTGTCGCAGGCAGTCAGCAAGGGCGACGATGGCGCCGTCACGCGCGGTTTGCAACTGTTGTACCGTTCGGCGCAGGAAAAGTCATCCAGCTACAAGGGCGACGCCACGCGCGCGCGGCTGCGCACCACCCTGATGGAAGGGCTGGGAGCGATGCCAGGCCACGATTCCAAGCTGGCCGATACTTATCAGGATCAGCTGCTGGCCGACCCGCTCGACCACTTGGCGGCCGCTGCCATGGGGCGCATGCACCTGAGCCTGAACGAACCGCAGGCGGCGCGCCAGTATTTCGAGCAAGCCGTGTGGGCACACCCGACCGATGGCGTGGCCTGGCTGGGCATCGCCGCCACGGCCCTGATGCGCGGCGGCGATGAGCAAGATGCCGTCAACCTGGTGGCGCTGGCGCAGTTGACGGCATACCGCTATGCGGTGGAAAACGCCATGCCGACGGAACCGGGTGAACCGGCCGACAACGGCGCGGTGCGCACCGCCGAGCGCATGTCGCGGGCCGCCAATGTGCTGCGCATGGTCCAGGCGGGTCCCTACGAGAAGCGCTGGGACAAGGCGCTGGCCGATGGCGCGCTGCTGGCGGAAAAACTCAAGGCCTTGCCGCCGTTGCCGGATCAGCCTGCCAGCGTGCTGCGCGAGACGATGACGACGGTGGGCTATGGCGCGCTCGATGAAGAGCAGGCGACGGGCGAAAATCGTTTGACCCTGTCGATTGCCGCCGATGGCACCCTGACGTATGCGGCGGCGCAATTGCCGATGGAACCCCAGTTGAACAAGGTCATCCTTGATAGCATCCAGCGCTGGACTTATTTGCCGGCCGTCAAGCATGGCCAGTTGCAGGATGCCAAGGCGGAAGTGCTGGTGCGCTACCGCAATGGCAGGGTCAGCTTTGTACCGGCCGAAGTGCGTGTCTCGCCGGAAGAATGAGGGAATCACATGAAAATCAAGATGTTAAGTGCGCTGATAGGCGCTTCCTTGCTGGCACCGGGCCTGGCGCAGGCGGAGATCGTGCAGCGCCAGGTGCTGTCAGCCATCGCCGCCGAACAGGATAGCGAAGGCGCCGACGTGCTGACGGTAGCCTTTGATACCGCTTGCGGCGGGAGGCAGCTGCGCATGGACGCGCGCTCGGTGAGCATGGATGACAAGCAATACGAGGAGATGAAAGCACAGCTTGCCGAACGCATCCGCGCCAGGACGCCGCTGCTGGTCACCCTGGCGCAATGCCCTGCGGGCGAGACGGGTGAGGCGGCCGTGCCCGTGATCCGCAAGCTGGCGGGCTGCGACCCGGGCGCCTGCGCCGACGGCAAGGCGCGCTTGTATCTCGATGAAAAGCTGTTCCCGCAAGAAAAGCGCAGGGCGCCCTACGTGCTGGTGCTGCCGATGCCGAAAGGCAAGCTGCCGGGCACGTGGGAAGTAGCGGTGCTCAGCACGGTACAGCGCGGCCGGGTAAGGCTGGCGGGGCAGGTCGATGCCGCTGATTACGTGTCGGGCCGCCTGGTGGGCGGCTACACTTATTACTACCCGGACGGCCAGATCGAAAAACAGGTGCCGCAGGACGCCAGGGGCCGGCAGCAGGGCGTGGCCAGCAGCTACTATCCCGACGGTACGCTGGAGTCGCGCAGCCAATGGCGCGACGGCATGCCGGAAGGGATACAGCGCAGCTATCACAGCACGGGCAAGTTGCGCGAAGCCGTGGAATTTCGCCATGGCGGCCAGGTTGACGGTACTGTCGACACCTTTGACGCGAACGGCAAGCTGAGGACACGCCAGACCTTGCGCGATGGCAAACTGGAAGGCGAACTCATTACGTATTTCCCTGACGGTAAAATTTCCAGCCGTACGCAAATGAGCAAGGGCAAGTTCCATGGCCTGGCGACCTATTACCATCCCGATGGCGCCGTGCGCTCCACCATGACAATGCTCAATGACTTGCCCACGGGCGAGGCGCTGGAATTTTATCCTGACGGCAAGGTAAAAACACGCCAGCAGTATGCGGGCAATGGCGCGCTGCTCAAGGTGCAGCGCTACACCCAGCAAGGCGTGCTGGTGCTGGAAAGAAACTGGGACACGCAGCTGCGCGAACAGGGCACGTCGCGTTCGTGGTACGCCAATGGCAAGCCCGAACTGGCGATCGAATACGTAAATGACCAGCGCGACGGCTGGAGCCGCAGCTGGGGCGAGGATGGCAGCGTGAAGAATGAATGCAAATATGTGGCAGGCAAGGCACAGGGTGTATGCGCGGACACGCTGCGCTCGCCGGAATTGGAGCGCAAGGAGCAGGCATGGCGCGCATTGAATTGAAGCGCTGGCTTGGCGCCGTGCTGCTGTTGCCGGCGCTGGCCCATGCCGAGATCGTGCAGCGGCAAGTGGTCACGGCCATCCAGGCCGCGCCCGCCAATATCGGCGGCGATGTGCTGAGCGTGGCCGATGACACGGGCTGCGGCGGCCGGCAGCTGCGCATGGATGCCGGCTCGCTCGGATTGAGCGAGGAGCAGTATGGCGTCATGAAGGTCGAGCTGGCCAACATGATACGCGACAGCAATCCCTTGCTCGTGCGCCTGCATGCCTGCCCCGCGCCAGACCGGGCTGGCGCCGAGGCCATTCCCGTCATACACATGCTGCGCGGCTGCGATGCGCACTGCGCCGACGGCAAGGCGCGCCTGTACCTGAACCACAATCTGTCGCGCGGCGAGGAAATGGATCAGGCGCGCTACGCACTGGTGCTGCCGCTGCCGCCAGGCAAGACACCAGGCACCTGGAAAGTGGAGATTTACCACGCGCGCGAAGGCGAACCGAAGCGGCTGGTAGGCGAGGTCAACGATCGCGATTACCTGCGCGGCAAGCTGGTGGGCAACTACAGCATGTATTACCCGTATGGCCAGCTGGAAATGCAGGTGGAGCAGGATGGGCGCGGCGTACAGCAGGGTACGCAGACGCTGTATTACCCCGAAGGCAAGATTTCCATGCGCAATACGTGGCGCAATGGCGTGCAGGAAGGCGAACAGCGCACCTATCACAAGACGGGCAAGCTGAACGAGGCCAGCCAGTACGCAAGCGGCGCCCGCGCCGATGGCGTGGTGGAGTCGTTTGATAAAGACGGCAAGCTGCGCACGCGCATGACCCAGGTCAAGGGCCAGACGGAAGGCGAGCTGCTGTTGTTCTATCCAGATGGCAGCGTGGAAAGCCGCAGCCGCTACGAGAATGGCATCCGGTCAGGACCGAGCACCGGCTATTTCCCGGATGGCAAGGTGCAGCGCACAACACAGTACGTGGACGACAAGCCGGCCGGCGACAGCGTCGAATACTACCCGGATGGCACAGTGGCCAGCAAGCGCAGCCACAGCGGCCACTTCGTATTGCGCAGCGAACAGCGCTTTAGCCGGGCTGGCATATTGATGGTGCAGAAACAGTGGAACGAGGGCGGCCGCGAGGAGGGCGCGCTGCGTTCCTGGCATGCGAATGGCAAGCCTCGTCAATTGATCGAGTATGTGGATGGGGAGCGCCACGGCTGGACCCGGCACTGGCGCGAGGATGGCAGCCTGGAAAGCGAATGCCGCTATGTAGCCGACGTGGCGCAGGGCGAGTGCACGGGAGCGTCCGCCGAGTTTTCTTATACGGAAGATGGGATCGCGTTTCAGATGCCGCAGCAGTGATGGGCCATATTTAAGCCAAAGCAAGGACTAGGGTCGTACCCTGAGGGTGCGACCCCGGCTCCTTGCCTGTGGGTTTGGTGGTGCTATCGGCTTGCACCCAGGCGGGGACTGCGGCGTAACATTAGCGATGCGGCGGCGTCAGCACGCTGGCGATGGCTTTCGGCAGGGTCTCCGGATAATCGCGGCTGAAGTGCAGGCCGCGGCTTTCGCGGCGGGACAGGGCGCTGTTGACGATCATCGAGGCCACGTCGACCAGATTGCGCAATTCCAGCAAGTCGTGTGTGATGCGGAAGTTGCGGTAGTACTCGTCGATCTCTTCCTTCAAGAGGGCGATGCGGTGCTGGGCCCGCTCCAGGCGCTTGGTGGTGCGCACGATGCCCACGTAATTCCACATGAAGCGGCGCAGCTCGTCCCAGTTGTGGGCAATCACCACTTCTTCATCGGCATCCGTGACCCGGCTTTCATCCCAGTCCGGCAGGTAGGGCGTGCCCAGTTTTTCCTTGCTTTCGATATCTTGCGCGCAGGCACGGCCGATGACGATGCATTCCAGCAAGGAGTTCGAGGCCAGGCGGTTGGCGCCATGCAAGCCGGTGCAGGCTGTTTCGCCGACCGCATACAGGCCCGGCAGGTCGGCGCGGCCGGACAGGTCCGTCACCACGCCGCCGCACGTGTAGTGGGCGGCAGGCACGATGGGGATCGGCTGCTTGGTGATGTCGATGCCCAGTTCCAGGCAGCGCGCATAGATGGTGGGGAAATGTTCGATGAGGAATTCGGCCGGCTTGTGGCTGATGTCCAGGTGCACGTAGTCGAGGCCGCGTTTCTTGATCTCGAAGTCGATGGCGCGCGCCACCACGTCGCGCGGCGCCAGCTCGGCCCGCTCATCGTGGGCCAGCATGAAGCGGGTGCCCGCTGCCGCGCCCGCTTCCGGCGGCAGTTTCAGCAAGCCGCCTTCGCCACGGATGGCTTCGGTAATCAGGAAGGATTTGGCGTACGGGTGGTACAGGCAGGTCGGGTGGAACTGGATGAATTCCATGTTCGACACGCGGCAGCCGGCGCGCCAGGCCATGGCGATGCCGTCGCCGCTGGCCGTGTCGGGATTGGTGGTATACAAATACACCTTGCCGGCGCCGCCCGTGGCCAGCACGGTGTGCTCGGCGGCAAAAGTCAGCACCTTGCCAGTTTGCTCATCCTGCACATACAGGCCGTGGCAATGCGGCTGCGCATTGCGCTGGGTGGGTTTCATGCCCAGCTTGTCGGAGGTGATCAGGTCGATCGCGCAATGGTGTTCAAACAGGCTGATGTTCGGGTGGGCGCGGACTTTTTCTTCCAGAGTCACTTGCACGGCGTGGCCAGTGGCGTCGGCCGCGTGGATGATGCGGCGCTGGCTGTGGCCGCCTTCGCGGGTCAGGTGGAAGCCCAGTTCGGCCGACGCATCGCGCGTGAACGGCACGCCTTGCTCGATCAGCCATTCGATCGCTTCGCGGCCATGCTCGACGATGTAGCGCGTGGCGCTCTCGTCGCACAGGCCGCCGCCGGCGATCAGGGTGTCTTCAATGTGCTGCTGGTGGCTGTCGCCCGAGTCCAGCACGGCCGCGATGCCCCCTTGCGCCCAGTTGCTGGCGCCATCCTGCAGCGCGCGTTTGGAAATGATCGCGACGGTGCGCGTTTCAGCTAAATGCAGTGCAACCGATAAACCCGCCAGGCCACTGCCGACAATCGCTACATCAAATTTCATGACATTTATCTCTTTTAGGGGAAGCATACTATAGTGCATTTCACATCAATCGGTAATGTGTTGAGATAAATTCTGCCGACGACAGATAGTCGGGGCCGCAGCTTGTGACGCATCAATGTCTGCGTGGAACAGTCCGCCATGATGGCAAGACCGGTAGCAGACCGCCTTGCGCACGGTGCCGCTGCTCGGCTTGTTTCTTGCCGCAGGGGGACCCATGATCCGTATCTTCAGCCATTACGTCTCGAAAACAGCGTTTGTCTTGCTGCTGCTGGAAATCATGATCCTGCTGCTGTCGGCCACGCTGACATCCTTGCTCTGGCTGGCGGACAGCAGCCGCCTGGTGCGCGTGGGCGAGGTCTATCTGTCGTCGCTGATCTTTGCCCTGGTCATCGTTTTCAGCATGAGTGCGCTGGGCATGTACCAGCACCGCTCGCGCGACGATATCCGCGACACCTTGTTGCGCATCCTGCCGTCGTTCGCGCTGGGCTTTGCGGTGCTGAGCTTGCTGGTGCGCTTCATTCCCGCTTTGCATTTCGGACGTGGCGGCGTGCTGATCTTTGGCCTGGGGGCCATCGGCGTGCTGCTGGCGCGCCTGGTGGTGTTCAAGTCGTCGCAATCGGCGCTGATGGAGGGGCGGCTCATCCTGATCGGCGGCGGGGCGCTGGCGCGCGAATGCATGGAGCTGGCGGCCAGCAAGATCGGTTTCCACCAGTTCACGGTGGTGGGCTGCATCGACGTGGCTGGCGAACAACGCTGTGTGCCGGCTTCGGCCCTGCTGCCCGCCGAAGCGTCGCTGCTGGCCATGGCCCAGCGCCACGATGCGCATGAAATCGTCGTTTCCGTCAGCGACCGGCGCAATGGCGCGTTTCCCGTCAAGCAATTGCTTGAATGCGTGCTGGGCGGCGTGAAGGTGATCGACGCGGCCACTTTTTTCGAGCGCGAAGCGTGCCAGATCCGCATCGATTCCTTGCAGCCCAGCTATCTGATCTATGGCGGCGGCTTCGACCAGAGCTTTTTCCGCGCCGCCTCGAAGCGGCTGTTCGACCTGGCCGCCAGCGGCGTCATCTGCCTGGCCGCGCTGCCGGTGATGCTGCTGACGGCCATCTGCATCCGCCTGGAAGATGGCGGCCCCGTGTTTTACCAGCAGGAGCGGGTGGGGCGCGACGGCATGCCGTTCAAGGTGCTGAAATTTCGCAGCATGCGGCGTGACGCCGAGCGCGACGGCACGCCGGTCTGGGCGCTGGCCAACGATGCGCGCATCACGCGCGTGGGGCAGCTGATCCGTACGCTGCGCATCGACGAACTGCCGCAGATGCTCAATGTGTTTCGCGGTGAGATGAGTTTCGTGGGGCCGCGGCCCGAGCGCGCCTATTTTGTCGAGCAGTTGAAGGAACAAGTTCCGTACTACAACATTCGGCATAGCATCAAGCCGGGCATCACGGGGCTGGCGCAGGTGCGCTATCAATATGGCGCCTCCATCGAGGATGCCGTGCAAAAGCTGCAATACGATTTGTATTATGTAAAAAATAACAGCCTGTTCCTCGACTTGCTGATCCTGCTCGATACGGTGCAGGTGGTGCTGTTTGGCAAGGGTAGCCGATGATGCGGCCGCAGTCGGACTGGCTGGCGGCGGCGGACGCGGCGGCGCTCAGCCATGGCCTGGCCTCGCTGGCCTTCTTCGTGCTGGCGCTGCTCTTGATCAGCAACTGGCGCGCGCGGCAAAATGTGCGTGCCTTGCTGGCCGCCTGCCTGGCGACGGGCGCGTGGGCGACGGGCACGGTGGTGCTGGTGCTGCTGGGCCAGCGCGTCTCGCTGGCCGGCGATGCGCTGGAAATGCTGCGCACCCTGGCCTGGCTGGTGTTTTTGCTGCTGCTGATCGAGCCGTCGCCTGCGCGTTTGCGCATGGTGCTGGCCGGCATCGCCCTGACGGCCCTGGCGCCCTGGCTGTGCTCCGTGGCCTCATCCTGGCTGGCGCTGCCCTTGCCGGCGCGTAACATCGCCAGCGTCTGCCGCGTGCTGCTGGCCGTGCTGGGCATGTTGCTGGTGGAACAGTGGTACCGCAACACGCCGCCCTTGAAGCGCTGGGGCATCAAATTTGCCTGCCTGGGCGTGGGCGGCCTGTTTGCCTATGATTTCTATCTGTACAGCGATGCCTTGCTGTTTCGCGCGATTAACGGCGACATCTGGGCCGCGCGCGGCACGGTCAACGCCCTGTGCGCGCCGCTGCTGGCCATCTCGGCCGCGCGCAATCCGGCCTGGGCGCTGGGCCTGTCCGTCTCGCGCCAGATGCTGTACCGCTCAGCCGCCTTGCTGGGCTCGGCCATCTACCTGCTGGCGATGGCGGCCAGCGCCTACTATTTGCGCTACTTCGGCGGCACCTGGGGCGCCTTGATGCAGATGGCCTACCTGGGCGGTGCGGTGCTGCTGCTGGCCGGCGTGCTGTTTTCCGGCAGCCTGCGCGCCAAGCTCAAGGTGTACATCAATAAACATTTTTATAATGCCATCTTTGATTACCGCGAAGAATGGCTGCGCTTTACGCGCGCGCTGTCCGAAGATGGCCCGGCGCTGGGTGAACGCACGATACAGGCCGTGGCGCAACTGGTGGAAAGCCGCGCCGGCGCCCTGTGGATTTTGCGCGAACAGGGGCAATTCGCGCCCGCCGCCAGCTGGAACTGGCCGCTGCCGGCCTGGAGCGAGGCGGCGTCCGGGTCCCTGTGCCAGTTCCTGGAGGCACGCCACTGGGTGATCGACGTGGCCGATTGTCAACAGAACCCGCGCCAGTACGGCGGCCTGGCCTTGCCGCCCGCGCTGCTGGCGCTGCCGGACGTGTGGCTGCTGGTGCCGCTGATGCTGCACGGCCAGCTGTTTGCGTTGGTGGCGCTGGCGCGGCCGCGCACGCCCATCGGCCTGAACTGGGAAATCCGCGACGTGCTGAAGATTGCCGGCAGCCAGGCCGCCAGCTACCTGGCGCACCGCGAATCGCTCGATTCGCTGATGGTGTCGCGCCAGTTCGAGTCGTTCAACCGCATGTCGACCTTCATCGTGCACGATTTGAAGAACCTGGTATTCCAGCTGTCCTTGTTGCTCAGCAATGCCGAAAAGCACCGTGCCAATCCCGCGTTCCAGCAAGACATGCTGGGCACGCTTGAGCATTCCGTGCAGAAAATGACGACCTTGCTGCAAAAGCTGGCGCGCGGCGAGGCGCCGGAAGCGCCCGTGCCACTGCGCCTCGACGGCTTGCTGCGCCAGGCCGTGGCGGCTAAGGCCAGCCTGGCGCCCGCGCCACGGCTGGAAATTGTCGATGAAGAACTGACGGTGCTGGCCAACCGCGCGCGCCTGGAACGGGTGCTCGGTCATTTGATCCAGAACGCCATCGAGGCCACCGCCAGCGATGGCAAGGTGGACGTGCGGCTGCTGCGCGAACGCCAGACCGCTGTCGTCGAACTTGACGATACGGGGCAGGGCATGAGCGAGCAATTCATCCGCGAGCGGCTGTTCAAGCCGTTTGACACCACCAAGACGGCGGGCATGGGCATCGGCGTGTTTGAAAGCCGCGAATACCTGCGCGAAGTGGGCGGCAGCCTGGAAGTGCGCAGCGCGCCGCAGGTGGGCACGACGTTTCGCGTGATCCTGCCGCTGCATGCGCCTGTGGGGGCAGACCGGCCGGCGGAAATGCGCCTCAATGATGCGCATGCCAATCCGCAAGGACTGACGCAAATTTCCGCAGCGTCATCCACTGACAGTAGGTGATCGTATGGCGAAACAAAAACTGCTGGTCATCGAAGACGATCCCGGCCTGCAAAAGCAGCTGCACTGGAGTTTTGACGCCTACGAGGTCTTGCTGGCGGGCGAGCGCGAGGCGGCGCTGGCGCTGGTGCGGCGCCACCAGCCGGCCGTGGTGACGATGGACCTGGGCTTGCCGCCCGACCCGGACGGCGCCACGGAAGGGCTGGCCACCTTGCAGCAAATCCTCGCGCTGGCGCCGGACACGAAAGTCATCATCCTTTCGGGCAACCAGGAGCGCGCGCATGCCTTGAAGGCGATCGCGCTGGGCGCCTATGATTTTCACCAGAAACCGTTCGACGCCGACATGCTGGGCCTGGTCATCGCGCGCGCCTTCTACCTGCACGCCATGCAGCAGGAAAACCGCCGCATGCTGCAAACCCAGGCCGATTCGCCCCTGGCCGGCATCGTCAGCCGCGACCCGGGCATGCTGAAACTGTGCCGCAGCGTGGAAAAGGTGGCGCCATCCTCGGCCAGCGTGATGCTGCTGGGCGACTCGGGCAGCGGCAAGGAACTGATTGCGCGGGGCTTGCATGCGCTGTCGAGCCGGCATGCGCAGCGCTTTGTCGCCATCAACTGCGCGGCCATCCCTGAAAACCTGCTGGAAAGCGAGCTGTTCGGTTACGAGCGGGGCGCCTTCACGGGGGCGGCGCGGCAAACCCTGGGCAAGATCGAGCTGGCGCACGGCGGCACTTTCTTTCTTGATGAAATCGGCGACATGCCGATGGGGCTGCAGGCGAAACTGCTGCGTTTCCTGCAGGAACGTGTGATCGAGCGCCTGGGCGGCCGGGCAGAGATTGCCGTCGACGTGCGCATCGTCTGCGCCACGCACCAGGACCTGAAGGCGCTGGCCGAACTGGGACGTTTCCGTGAAGACCTGTTTTACCGCCTCAGCGAAATCGTCCTGCGCATCCCGCCGTTGCGCGAGCGGGCCGGCGACGCGGCCCTGCTGGCCCACCATTTCAAGAACAAATTCTGCGCCAGCGAAGGGCGCAGCAACCTGCATTTCAGCGCCGGCGCGCTGCAGCTGATCGAAAGCTATGGCTGGCCCGGCAATGTGCGCGAGGTGGAAAACTGCATCAAGCGGGCCGTCATCATGAGCGATGGTCCGCAAATCGCCGCCGACGACCTGGGCCTGCCCGCCAGCGCCCAGGCGGCGCCGGCCGACGACGCCATCAACCTGCGCCAGGCGCGCGACGCGGCCGAATACCGGGTGATGGTGCGGGCGCTGGCCCGCGCGGACGGCAATATCGTCAAGGCGGCCGAACTGCTGGGCGTGAGCCGGCCCACCCTGTACGACCTGATGGGGCATCACGGCATCAAGTAGACAGGCAGGCAAGCACGTGTATTAAAAATCAAGATTGTGTATGGCGTCGCACATACGGCTGCGCGGCCTCGGCGCATCCTAGCCTCATCGACAACAAGGAGGCGCCATGAACGCGATCAGTTTATTGATGCAGGACCATAAAGCCGTGAAGGCTTTGTTTGCCCAATATGAAGGCTTGAGCGACCGCTCCTTTGCCACCAAGAAAAAGCTGGCCGACCAGATCTGCCAGGAACTCACCGTGCACACGCAGCTGGAAGAAGAAATCTTCTATCCGGCCGTGCGCCGCCCCATCCACGATGGCGACCTGATGGATGAAGCCATCGTCGAGCACGCCAGCGCCAAGGAGCTCATCGCGCAAATCATGGCCATGGACCCGGCCGATGACCTGTATGACGCCAAGGTCAAGGTGCTGTCCGAGCAGATCGAGCACCACGTCAAGGAAGAAGAGGGCGACATGTTTCCCAAGGTGCGGCATACGGCCGTCGACCTCGATGCGCTGGGCCAGGAAATGGCCGCGCGCAAGGAGCAGCTGACGGGCCAGCCTGCCTGAATGCCATCACGCCTGAATACCATCACATTACACAACAGGGAGAATTCCATGCAAGCTACACAACTGTCCGTCTCGGACTTGAACAACCCGGGCGTCTCCTGGGGCGCCGTGCTGGCAGGGGCTGCGGCGGCCGCCGCCTTGTCCTTCATTCTGCTGATCCTCGGCGTGGGCCTGGGCCTGTCATCCGTCTCGCCATGGTCGTTCAACGCGACGGCGATCGGCGTGTCGACCATCGCCTGGCTGGCCTTCATGCAGCTGGCCGCGTCCGGCATTGGCGGCTACATGGCGGGGCGCCTGCGCGTGAAATGGAGCTCCATCCATACGGATGAGGTGCACTTCCGCGACACGGCACACGGCTTGCTGGCCTGGGCCGTGGCGACCCTCGTTACCGTCGCCATCCTGGCCGGCGGCACGCGCGCCGTGCTCAGCGGTGCCATCGACGCGGGCAGCGGCGTGGCGGCGGCAGTGGCCCCGGCCGTCGGAGCCGGCGCCGCGGCTGCCGGTGGTGCGGCTGGCAATGCGGCCGGCGCCAAGGCTGGCGAAGGCGGCGGCGCCAATCCGCTCGACTATTTCTCCGACATGCTGCTGCGCGCCACGCCGGCAACGCTGCCGCCTGCCGCCACTGGCACCCTGGCCGCACCTGCGCCAAACAGCGGCGCCAGCCTCGCCGAGCAGCGCGTGGAAATCGGCAGGATCTTCGCCACGGGCCTGTCCACCGGCAGCCTGGCCGCCGATGACCGCGCCTACCTGGGCCAGATCGTTGCCAGCCGCATGGGCTTGAGCCAGGCGGAAGCGGAAGCCCGCGTCGATGCCGTCTACGGCCGCGCCGCCAAGGCCGCAGCCGATGCCAAGGCTGCCGCGCAGCAAGCGGCCGAAACGGCGCGCAAGGCCGGTGCCCACACGGCCCTGTGGATGTTCGTCGCGTTGCTGCTGGGCGCCTTCGTTGCCAGCCTGGCAGCCACCTTTGGCGGCCGCCAGCGCGACCACGAGCGCGTGTTGCGCCACGTCAGCATCTAACCCCCAACCAATACTAGGAGTCTGCCATGCGTTCCATCCTCTTGCTCTTGCTGGGTATTCCATTGCCCATCGTCATCCTGATCGCCCTGTTCGTGCGCTAACAGGTACACAAACCGGCGCCCGCTGCAAGGTGGGCGCCGGTTTTTGCGTGAAAGCGGGCGCGTGTGTAAGATGGCGCCATTCTTCCACCGGGATACACCATGACCCTGACCGCTTTTCGCCCCTTGCTGAAAACCACCGCCATCGCCGCCATCGCCTGCGCGGTCCTGGCCTCGTGTTCCACCCTGATCGGCCCGCGCGACGTGAACGTGTCGCTCGCCAAGATGCAGCAGGGCCTGGAGCGCCGTTTTCCCATCGACAAGCGCGTGCTGTCCGTGCTGGACGTCAAGCTGACGCAGCCGCAACTGTCGCTGCAGCCAGAACGTGAAAGAGTCGCCCTCAGCGTCGACGCCAGCGTGATGCCGCCGTTCATCCGCCAGACGTGGCGCGGCAGCCTGGCCATGTCCGGCCGTCTGGTGCTCGATGCCCAGCGCAATGCCGTCTACCTGAGCGAAGCGAGCGTGGACAAGGTGAATATCGCCGCCCTGGACGAATCGCAGCAGCGCCAGTTCGCCAAGGTGGCCAGCCTGGTGGCTGACCAGCTCATGCATGAAACGCCGATCTACACCTTCAAACCCGAAGAATTGCGCTACGCGGGCGTGCAGTTCGTGCCGACGCGCATCCAGACCACCAGCAGCGGTTTGACGGTGACGTTCGAACCCGTGAAGTAAGGCCGGCGCCGAACCGCGCGCCCCTTTGCAGTGGCTTGGCCCGGCACGGATATCTATTGTGCTATAGTAACATTTACTTAAATAGTAACATTTACTTATCTCGGGGCGAGCGGTGATGCATATCAATACAGCAGCAATTCAACGCGGGGCGTTGTCCGCCACGGAAGGCCGCAAGCCATCAACCGAGAAAACCCAGGCTGCCCAGGCGCCAGGCGGTGCCGGCGCCGTGGCGGACGATGTCGTGATTTCGACCCTGGCCGGGCGCCTGGCGAAGGCTGCGGCGGCCACCAGCGCCACCATCCAGGGCTTCGATCATGCAGCGCTGGGGGCGTGGGTGAATGGCAATACCGACGACATCCTGTATCCGCTGGATGCGGAACACAAGGCGGCGGCCGCCAAGCAGCTGCCGCAACCGAATGACGCGGCATCGGCAAGGTCGGCCGCCGCCGCGACCGCCTATGTCGACAGGAAAGGCCCCAATCCATTTGCCGGCTTGTCGCGCGAGCAATTGGCTGCCATCTCGCACGATGACAGCGGGACATTTACCATCAACGAGCGGCGCGCCGCCTTCATGCAGGCGTATCAGGAAGAAGAGGCGTGGCGTACCCAGGTCCTGGCGCAAGCCATGCATGAGTATGCAACCACGGGCAAGCAGACCAACTTCTTCAAATCCGTGCTCGCGCATTTCAATGAATTGCCCCTTCTGGAGCAATCGCAATATCCTGCCAATTACGCGAGCGACCTGGAAGGCAAGATCAAGCTCGATTTTAATTATTTCAACCATGCCGCCGGCAATGGCGGGCCAACGCCGGGTTCGCTCGCAGACCTGCTGAAAAATCAGGATAAACAAGGCCTGGAGCTGTTTGACCTCCTGCTTCGCTGAGCCCTGCAATGGTGCAAGCGTCGTTGCTGCGCCGCAGGCAGGCAGCCTGCCGCGCAAGCAGCCGGGTTCTACGCGGCGTCCGGCATCAAGCGGGGCGGCCCGATGTCCCGGCCGCACGGGCGGCGCATGATCAAGTGATAAGCCAGTGGGCCAGAAGAATAACCGCGAGGGCTATTCCTTGGCGTGGTTCAGCGTGTACCTGGGCAGTTCCACCGTCAGGTCTTCCTGGGCCAGGCGTGCCTGGCAGGACAGGCGCGAGTGGGGCTGCAAGCCCCAGGCCTGGTCGAGCATGTCTTCCTCGTTGTCGCCCAGTTCGTTGAGCGAATCGAAACCTTGCACCACGACCACATGGCAGGTGGAGCAGGCGCCGACCTGGCCGCAGGCGTGTTCCATCTCTATTTTGTTGAGCAGCAATGCGTCGCAAATGCTCATGTTCTGCGGCGCGTCAAAGACAGCGCCGTCGGGGGCCAGCTCGGGATGGGGCAGGACGGTGATTTTTGGCATGCGGGGTTCTCCTTGATGTCGCTTGAATACCGCTACCTTGAACCTTCCTGCCTTGATAAGGTCAAGCGCAAAGTTGCGTCTTGACGCGAGCTGTCAGCGCTTATACCTGCGAGGCCGGGTGCTCGGCCAGCGGGACGAACTTGCCCGTCGACTCGTCGAGCGCGTCGAGCGAACCATTCTCGATGTCATACACCCAGCCATGCAGGGTCAGGCGTTTTTGCATGATGGCCAGGGCCACCGACGGATGCGTGCGGATATTGTTGAGTTGCGCGACCACATTGGCGCGCACCATGCCATCGATACGGTCCTGCTCTGTCGGGTGCTCGACGGATTCATTGATCATGCGCGCCGCATCCGCGTGGCGCAGCCAGTTCTTGACCGCCGGCATGTGATCGAGGCAGGTGCAGGTGGCGATGGCTTTCATCGCGCCGCAGTCGGAATGGCCGCAAATGACGATGTCCGTCACATTCAAGGCGGCAACGGCAAATTCGACCGACGCGCTGACGCCGCCCGGTTCCGGACCAAACGATGGCACGATGTTGCCCGCGTTGCGGATCACGAAGAGTTCGCCAGGTTCGCGCTGCGTCACCAGTTCCGGCACCATGCGGCTGTCGGAGCAGGAAATGAACAGGGCCTTGGGCGTCTGTCCCGTGGCCAGCGACTTGAACAACTCGCGGCGCTCGGGAAAGACTTCCTTTTGGAAACGTAGAAATCCGGCAATGATGTCGCGCATAAGAGAAAGCAGAGAGTGACTGAAGCCGCTATTATCGCTGATTTGCAGGCGTCGATGTGGCCGCCACCCTCGGGCGGTGCTGGCTTTCGCTGTGCGAACGCGCGTATCTCGGCGGCAGGCGCGCCATGCTGCCTGACATGAAAAAACCGCCCGTAGGCGGTTTTGTGCAGGCACTGACGACGGCTTATTGCTTGTCAGGCAAGGCGTAGGCCAGCACGTAGTCGCCACGGTCCGGCGACTGGCGCGCACCGCCGGCGCTGACGACGATGTATTGCTTGCCGGTTTTCGGCGAGACATACGTCATCGGGCCGGACTGGCTGCCCACGGGCAGGCGCTGTTTCCATATTTCCTTGCCGGTGGCGCTGTCAAAGGCGCGCAGATAGAAATCCTGCGTGCCGGCAAAGAACAGCAGGCCGGACTGCGTCGACATGGACGCGCCCAGGGTCGGCATGCCGATCGGGATCGGCATTTTCATGCGGATGCCCATCGGGCCCGTATCCTGCACCGTGCCGACCGGCACTTGCCACACCAGCTTGCGCGTTTTCAGGTCGATGGCCGACATGGTGCCGAACGGCGGCTTCTGGCACGGGATGCCCGCCTTCGACAGGAAGCGTTCGCGCATGGCGCCAAATGGCGTGCCTTCCTGCGGCACGACGCCCATCTCGATGCCGCTGGCGCCTTTTGGAATGGCGGCGCGCGGGATCATGTAGTTGGCCAGGCCCAGACGCATGTCGTTGACGAACATGTAGCTGGTGGTCGGGTCGACGGAAACGCTGCCCCAGTTCATGCCGCCCAGCGAACCGGGAAATTGCAGCGAACGGTCGAGGCCAGGCGGCGTGTAGACGCCTTCGTGGCGCATGCCCTTGAATTCGATGCGGCACAGCAACTGGTCAAAGATGGTGCCGCCCCACATGTCGGACTCGTGCAAGGTGGCGTTGCCGATCGACGGCATGCCGACAGAAAACGGTTGCGTGGGCGAATAGCGCTCGCCTGGCACATTGCCTTGCGGCACGGGGCGCTCTTCCACTTGCGCGATGGGCTGGCCCGTGACGCGGTTGAGGAGGAAGATCTCGCCTTGTTTCGTCACTTGCGCCAGCGCGGGCAGGCTGCCGCCTTTGCCGTCAGGAATGTCGTACAGCAGCGGCTGGGCGGGCAAATCAAAATCCCACAGATCGTGGTGGGTGGTCTGGAAAGTCCAGCGCACCTTGCCGGTTTTCGCATTGACGGCGACGATGGACGAGCTGTACTTGTCGTCCAGGGCCGTGCGCGTGCCGCCGAAGAAGTCCGGTGTTGCGTTGCCGGTCGGCAGGTAGATGGTGTCCAGCTGGGCGTCATACGACATGGCCGACCACACGTTCGGCGTGCCGCGCGTGTAGGTCTGGCCGTCTGGCGGCAGCTTCGTGATGGCCGGGTTGCCCGGATCCCAGGCCCACACCAGTTCGCCGCTGCGCACGTCAAACGCGCGCACCACGCCCGGCGGTTCGCCGGTGGAGAAATTGTCGGCCACGCGGCCGCCGACGACGACCAGCTCGCCTGCGATCAGCGGCGTCGACGTCTGCTGGTAGTAGCCGGGCTTGACTTCGCCCATGCCCGTTTTCAGGTCGACAACGCCGCGGTCGCCGAAATCGGCGCAAGGCTGGCCGGTGGCCGCGTCGAGCGCGATCAGGCGTGCATCGATGGTCGGCAGCAAGATGCGTTTGCGGCAGGCGGCCGGTGCGGCATCGCCGGAAGCCGTGGCCGGCAACGATTGCGCGGCGGGCGCTTCATGGTAGCCCAGGCCGCGGCAGCGCTGCCAGTTCGGCGCGGAACCCTGCGGGTCGTATTTCCACCGCTCGGCGCCCGTGTCGGCGTCCAGCGCCACCACCTTGCCGTAGGCCGTGCAGACGTACAGGGTGTCGCCCACTTGCAGCGGCGTGTTCTGGTCTTCGGCGCCGGATCCGTTGCTTTGCGGGATGTCGCCCGTGTGCGCCGTCCAGGCCAGTGTCAGCTGGCTGACGTTGCCCTTGTTGATCTGATCCAGGGCGGCGAAGCGGTTGCCGGCCGTGGTATTGCCCCAGTGCAGCCAGTTTTTCTGCTGCGCGCCGGGCGCGACGGGCGTGACGCCCGCCACCACGTCCGCTTCAATGACGGATTTGGGCAGGAAGAAATTGACGCCCGTGATCGCCAGGCAGACGGCGATCAGGCCCGCCAGCGCGAAGGCGCCCTTGCCGGCGGGCGCGCCAGCGGCGCGGCGCAAGCCCGGGTAGGCGAGGGCGACGAGCAGGGCCAGCACGCCGAAGACGAACAAACGCGACACCAGGGGCCAGAAGTTCCAGCCGGCGTCGATGGGCGCCCATACCAGGGCAACGATGAAGGCGGCACCGAACAGCACGGCGCCGGCCGGCTTGCTGCGCCAGACGAGCACGCCGGAAACCAGGGTGGCGATGCCCATCGGCAGGTAAAACCAGCTGCCGCCCAGGTAGATGAGGCAGGCACCGCCGATGGCGAGGAAGAGGCCGGATAAAATGAGCAGCGCGGCTGGCAGGTAGCGCAGCGGCGATGCTGCTTCAGATGAGGATGAACTGGAAGGGTTCACGATGATTCCTTTTTATTGTTGGCCGGACAGCCAGGCGCGGCCCGGTAATACTAAAAACCAAGACTCGGTTTCCCCGTTTGGCGAGGGGTGGGCGCAGGCAGGCAAAGTGCGGTGGGAGAGTGAAAGTTTGCGATGCCGCTCAGGTAGCATCCAGCGCAAGCGCCCACAGCCTGGCGCGCGCTGCATTCAGCCCGAGTTTAGCGTGCTGGTCTTGCTGTCGAGATTGGCGATGATGCGGCTGAGCATGTCCAGCAAGGCGTGTTCTTCCTCGGCGCTGAAACCGGCGAGGGCTTCGCGGTTGCTGGCATGAATCGCTTCCTTGATCAGGGGCGACTGCTGTAATGCGGCCGGGGTAAGGCCGAACAGGCTGCTGCGTCCATCGGCAGGATCGGGTTGACGGCTGACCAGGCCGTCACGTTCCATGCGCGCCAGGGTGGCCGCCATGGTCGGCTGTTCGACGGCAGCGGCGACGGTCAGGGCTTTCTGCGTCAGCTGCGCGCCGTTCGCCAGTTCGTAAAACACGGGCAGCTGGCCAGGCGCCATGCCGATCAGCTTGAGCTTGCGCTCGATAATCCTGGCAAACAGGCGCGCCGCCCGGCTGGTCATGTGGCCGGCGGACTGTTCCTTCTGGAAGTCGATCACGGAAACTCTCCGGTGAAAAGAATATAGCATGCTATCATAATTTGAATCAATATAGCAGGCTATGTAGTTTTTCGGCATGCAGAAACGCAAAAACCGCCCGAAGGCGGTTTTTTTACGTGGCAAGGCCGGCGTCTAGATAAAATAGATCAGCGCGATGATGCCCACCACCAGCGCCACGCGGGTGACTTGATACGCGGTCTTGTTCCACGCCTTGAAGCGGCGGCGGTACTGGCCCATGGTCCAGGAAATCTGGAACAGTTTGCTCACGCCGCCCACCTGGTCGCCCAGTTCGTTGGGCGAGGCGGCGGCTGTCATCAGGGTGCGGCCCAGCCAGCGGTTCAAGCCTTGTGCCCAGCGGTAGCGCATCGGGCGCTCGATGTCGCAGAACAGGATGATGCGGTCGCTGTCGGCATCGTTGCGGGCCCAGTGGATATACGTTTCATCGAACATCACGGCCTGGCCGTCGCGCCAGCTGTGGCGCTCGCCATCGACATCGATGAAGCAGCGGTCGTCATTTGGCGTCTGCAAGCCCAGGTGGTAGCGCAGGGAACCGGCGAACGGGTCGCGGTGCGGGTTGAGCTTGCCGCCCTGCGGCAGTTCCGCGAACATGGCCGCCTTGATCGACGGAATCGATTGCAGCAGTGCATAGGTTTGCGGGCACATCTGTTGCGCCGACGGGTGATTGGCGTCGTACCATTTCAGGTAGAAACGCTTCCAGCCATACTTGAAGAAGGAATTGAAGCCCACGTCATTGTTCTTTTCCGCCGCCTTGATCTTTTTCATTTCCTGCATGCGCAGCGCTTCATCGCGGATGATCTGCCAGTTCTGCTGCAGCGGCGCCAGTTCCGGGAATTGCTCGACGGACAGGTATGGCGTGGCCGGCACCTTGGAAAAGGTGTGCATGAACAGGTTCAGCGGCGCCATGAACGAGGAGTGATCGAAGATCTGGCGGCGAAACGGCAGGCGCACCTTGCCCCGGAAATGAATATGTAAAACAGAAAACACAAAAATGCCCAGCAAGGCCCACTTCATACACAACCTCGTTTTTTAAGAATGGGGCAATTATAACCAGTTACTGCCATCGCCATCCTGCATCTGGGTGAAGGAAGCATGAAGCGGCGCGCAGGGCAGCGCTGCCCTACAATATCCCTATTTCATCACTGACATGGGGGAAACATGGATATCTGGCACGCACCGCTCGACCTGGCCACGCTCAATGCCGCCAGCGAAGGCACGGCGATGCGCCATCTGGGCATCGCTTTCACGGCCTTTGGCGCGGACTGGATCGAGGCGACCATGCCTGTCGATCACCGCACCATGCAGCCCTTTAAGCTGTTGCATGGCGGCGCCTCCGTGCTGCTGGCTGAAACCCTGGGCAGCATGGCCGCCAACGCCTGCCTCGACAGCCGCCTGCAAGTAAGCGTGGGCCAGGAAGTCAACGCCAACCACCTGCGCGGCGTGCGCGGCGGCCTGGTGACAGGGCGCGCCACGCCCATCCACCGGGGCCGCACGAGCCAGGTATGGGAAATCCGCATCGTCGACGAGCAGGGCAAGCTGTGCTGTATTTCGCGCATCACGATGGCCGTCATCGATGCGCCCGGCCGCGCGTGATTACTGCCTTGAGCGCCGTCTTGATTTGCATCAAGGCATGAAAAGTGGGCGTGTGGAATGATAAATAACGCCGTTCGCTTATAATTCAGTGTGCTCACGTGCCGCGCCGGGTTTCCGCGCGCGTCTGGATTGCCCGAAATAAAAGCTGACTGCCCAAAAAACGCCAGTTGGAAGCCTGTCCCGCCCGCCCTGGCACGACAGGCAAGACGATGGCTGGCAGATTGCCCGCTTCCCATGGAGCGGGCAAAACATTCAACTTTACAAATAGGGCAATAACAAAACAATGAAGACATTTAATCGTCTGACGATAGGCGCGCGCCTGAGCGCGGGCTTTGCCGTCCTGGTCATCCTGATGCTGGTGCTGGCCGCGTTCGCGCTGCTGCGCATGGGCGCCATCGCCGGCGCCATGGAGGCGCAGGAAAAAGTCCAGCTGGAAAAACTCGAACCGCTGTACGTGGCGCGCGAAGCGCTCGACCAGACGGGCCTGGCCGCCCGCAATGCGTACATCTTCCACGACCAGGCCGCCGCCGAGAAAGAGCTGGCCATCCTCGACAGCCAGAAGGCGCTGTACCTGGAAGCGCTGGCCATCCTGGCGCCGAAGTTTGCCGGCGACGCGCAGTTCGACAAGGTCAGCACGGGCTTGAAAGCCATGGCGCAGGAACTGCAGCGTCCGCGCCAGTTCCGCGCGGCCGGGCAGATGGAGCAATACGGCACCTTCCTCGTCGACGAGTGCAGCCCCTTGCGGCGCCAGATCGTCGCCGACATCGATGCCGTGCTGAAAACCGTGCAGCGCGAATCGGAACAGGCCAGCGTGGCCGCGCGCGCCATTTATGGCCAGTCGCTGCGCTGGATCGGCGCGCTGGCCGCGCTGAGCGTGCTGGTCTGCATTTTTGTCGCCACCGTCATCACGAGCGGACTGCTGCGCCAGCTGGGCGGCGAACCGGCCTACGCGGCTTCGATTGCCGGGCGCATCGCCCAGGGCGAGCTGGCCATCGACGTGCACACGCGCCAGGGCGACGACAGCAGCCTGCTGTTCGCCATCAAGACCATGCGCGACAACCTGGCCGCCATCGTCGGCAAGGTGCGTCACGGAACGGAAAGCATCGCCACCGCCTCGACCGAGATTGCCTCGGGCAACCGCGACCTGTCGCAGCGCACGGAGCAGCAAGCCGGTTCGCTGGAAGAGGTGGCCTCATCGATGGAAGAACTGATTTCCACCGTGCGCCAGAATGCGGACAACGCGCAGCAGGCGAACCGCCTGGCGCGCGAAGCGTCGAAGGTGTCGGAGCAGGGCGGCAAGGCCGTGGCCGAAGTGGTGCACACCATGGGCCTGATCAATGCTTCGTCGAACAAGATCGTCGACATCATCGGCGTGATCGACAGTATTGCCTTCCAGACGAACATCCTGGCCTTGAACGCGGCCGTGGAAGCGGCGCGCGCGGGCGAGCAGGGACGGGGCTTTGCCGTGGTGGCGTCCGAAGTGCGCAATCTGGCGCAGCGCTCGAGCGCGGCCGCGCGTGAAATCAAGCTGCTGATCGACGATTCCGTCAGCAAGGTCGGCACGGGCACCGTGCTGGTCGAGCAGGCGGGCGCCACCATGCACGAAGTGGTGGCCGGCATCGGCAGGGTCACGGGCATCATGGCCGAGATCAGCCACGCCACGCAGGAGCAGGGCGCCGGCATCGAGCAAGTCAACCGCGCCATCGTCGACATGGACCGGGTGACGCAGCAAAACGCGGCCCTGGTCGAGCAGGCGGCCGCCGCCGCGCACGAACTGCAGCAGCAGGCGGCGCAGCTGGAGCAGGAAGTGGGCATCTTCAAGCTGGCGCGGCCCGCCAGCGGCCCCTTGCGCCTGGCTGCCTGACTGCCTGGCACGCGGGCGGGCACGGCGAAACGCGGCGTGCCGCCTGTCCTTTTACGCGCTACAATGAGAGCTGGATCACCGCCAGGACATCTCATGCAAGTGCATAGCAGCAACGATGTTTCCAGCCCGGACGATGACAAACCGGCGCCGCCCGTGCTGCACCAGGCCTTGGCCGGCCTCGGCTGGGGCTTGCTCACATGCGTGCTGTGCTTTGCCATCCTGTTCCTCACCAAATGGCTGCTGCCGCCCGAATACTGGGGCGCGCACACGGGCCTGGCCAAATTCAAGCGTGAAATGTCGCTGCCCCTGCTGGTCTTCTGGGTGGTCATCTATTCCCCCATCCTGGAAACTTTCCTGGGCCAGCTGCTGCCGCTGGAAATCCTCAAGCGCCTGGGCGCTGGCCGTCAGCTGAGCATTTTCCTGGGCGCCATTTTGTGGGGCATCGTGCATTTCATCAGCGGCGGCCTGCTGCACGCCATCGTCGCGCTCGGATCTGGCGCCATGTTCAGCTTTGTCTATCTGCGCTACCGCGAGCCGGGCGTGGCCGCCGCCTACACGACGACGGCGTTCGCCCGCGCCTGCAACAACATCGCCATCCTGGTGGCCGTGTTTTACGGCCTCGACGCTTGAGGCGGTTCTTGCCTCAACAGATACAGCACCAGGCCCGCCAGCGCCACGGCCAGTCCCGCCAGGGCGCCCAGCAACTGGCGGAAGGCCGTGTCATAACTGGCGCGCAGCAGCGCTTCCTGGCCCGGCAGCAGCATGGCCGCCTGGCCGATATCGCCCAGCGCGGCGCGGCTGGCGGCGGCCAGCACGGGCAGGCCGGCGGGCAGCTGCTGCGCCAGGCCCGCGCCGATCAGGCCGGCCAGCACGGCACCGGCCAGGGCCAGGGCCACGCCGTCGGCGCTGATGCGCACGGTATTGAAGATGCCTGTTGCCATGCCGGCCCGCTCGGTATCGACCACGTTCAGGGCCATGCCATCCATCAAGCCCCACGGCAGGCCGATGCCGGCGCCGATCAGCAGCAGCGGCCCGGCCAGGGCGGCGCCGTTGCCGAGCACCTGCGACAGCCAGGCCAGCCCGGCGGCGGCCAGCAGCAGGCCCGCCGCGCACAGGGTCGCCGCCGTGAACCAGCGCAGCAGCAGCGCCGCCAGCACGGGCACCAGCAGCAGCGGTGCGGCCAGCGCGACCATCAGCCGTCCGGCCGCCAGCGGCGACAAGCCATCGGTGCCGATGAAGCGCCCCGGCAGCATGACGATGAGCACGATAAACAGGAAGGCGGGCGCGGCGGCCAGCACTTGCACACCGACGAAACGGCGCTGGCCGAACAGGCGCAAGTCCAGCATGGGGTGCGCCGTCCTGCGTTCGATCAGGATAAAGACCGATAACAGCAATGCCGCCAGGACCAGCGGCAGCAGCACGGCCGCGCTGCGCCAGCCGTGTTCGGGCGCCAGCAGCATGCCGACCGTAAATAAGACCAGCGCCGCGCTGAAGCTGAGGGCGCCGGGCCAGTCCAGGCGACCATGGCCACGCGGCGGATCGGCCGGCACGCTGACAGCCACCAGCAGCGTGCCGATGGCGCCCAGCGCGGCCGTGGCGTAAAAGACGGCAGGCCAGCGGGCCAGTTCCAGCATGGCGCCGGCCGCCAGCGGGCCGAAGGCCAGTCCCAGGCCAAACGTCGTGCCCAGCACGCTCATCACACGGCTGCGCGCCGTGCCGTGGAACAGCGGCGCCAGCGAAGACATGGCGGCGGCGAACGCGGCCGCGCCGCCCAGGCCTTGCACGAAGCGCAGCACGGCGATCAGCACCACCGAGGGCGCCCAGGCGATGGCCAGGGTTGCCGCGCAGAACAGCGCCAGCCCCGCCAGCCAGACCCGGCGCCGGCCCAGCACGTCCGTCAGGCTGCCGGCCACCATCATGGCGCTGCCATAGCTGAGGATATACGCGTTGATGACCCAGTTCAGGGCGCTGGCGCTGCCGCCCAGTTGCGCGGCCAGGGCGGGCAGCACGACGGCCGGGCCCGTAAAGCACAGGGGAATCAGCAGGCCGCTCAGGCAGGCGGCCAGCACTTGCAGGGCAAGTGTCAAACGGGAAGGATAAATCATGTGAGATCCTGAAAGGAGGGACGGCGAGTATGGCGCGCCCCGCATTCCGGAAAAAGAGGCTAAACTGCCGAACATATCGGATATAAATGTCTTGAATGGGAGCGCAATGGAAGGCTTGGGTGGCATCGCCATGTTTGTGCAGGTGGCCGACAGCGGCAGTTTTTCCGCCACGGGACGGCTGCTGGGCTTGTCATCATCTGCCGTGGGAAAAAGCGTGGCGCGCATGGAGACGCGGCTGGGCGCGCGCCTGTTTCAGCGCAGCACGCGGCACCTGGCGCTGACGGACGAGGGCGAGAAATTCCTGCAGCGCTGCAAGCGCATCCTGGCCGAGGTGGAAGCGGCCGAGCAGGAGCTGAGCGCGGCCAGCGGCGCGCCCAGCGGCCGTCTGCGTATCAGTCTGCCACGCTACAGCGGCTTGTTCGAGCCCGTGATTGCCGGCTTCATGCTGGCCTATCCCGACATCGAACTGGATCTCGATTTTTCCGATGCGCTGGTGAATGTGATCAGCGACGGCTTTGACGCCGTCGTGCGCACGGGCGAGCTGGACGATTCCGGCCTGACGCGGCGCAAACTGTGCACTTTCCGCCGCCTGCTGGTGGCCTCGCCCGCCTACCTGGCGCGTCACGGCCATCCCGCCCATCCGGCCGACCTGGCGCGGCACCAGCGCCTGCGCTACCGCTTTCCCGCCACGGGGCGGCTGGAAGCGTGGCCGCTGGACGACACGCTGGAGCCGGCTGCCCCGCTGGCGCCCGGCATGGTGTGCAACAGCGTGGAAATGCGCGTCTACCTGGCGCTGCAGGGGCAGGGCATCGCGTACTTGCCCGCCTTTACGGTGCAGCGCGAACTGGCGGCGGGGCAGCTGGTCTCGCTGCTGGACGCGCATACGCAGCCGGTGACGGCGTTCTGGCTGCTGTGGCCGGCCAGCCGCCATCTGCCGCCGCGCCTGCGCGTGTTCATCGATTTCCTGGTACAGCAGTTGCAGGATCAAACCTATGGGACCCGGCCATGACGGACGATGCACACCTGACAGCGCTGCAGCGCCATGTGGCCGGCGCCACCGTGGGCCACGCGCATCCGTTTGCCGTGCCGCCGCTGCCGCCGCAAGAACCGCTGACGGCGGCGCTGCGCGACGACTGGGTGCGGCCGCTCTACATGGGCTTGCACAGGCCAGAGGCGTTGGCCTGCGCGCAGCGGCTGGCCCAGGCGGACGATGCCCTGATTGCGCGGCTGCTGGGACAATTCGACTGGCGCAGCCGCATGGCCGGCGCCTACCTGGCGGCATTGACGCAGCGTTCCGCCTTCACGGACCAGCTGGGCGGCCTGCTGCTGGCCAGCGAAGTGTGCTACGCGGGCAGCGCGTACTGCCTGGCGCTGGCCGTGTTCGACACGCCGGACAGCCGCGATTATCTGCACCGCTATCTCGCGCATTATTTGCGCCAGCCGCAGCTGCATTTCGAGCAGACGCAAGCCATGGCCGCCATCGCCTATCTGGATGGCCAGCATGGCAGCGCTGCAGCGGCGCGCCATGCGCCAGCCTGGAACGCATTTCTTGCCAGCCGGCCCGGCGAGGCGCTGGACAATGCGCTGGCGGCCTTCAGCGTCGGCATGGACCGCCTGCGCACCCTGCGCGCCGTGGCGCCTGGCGCCTAGCCAGCGCGCTTTTTTCCCGTACTTCTTCCTTTATTGCGCGTCTCCTGTGGCCGGGGGCGCCGCTGCCTGGCCGTTGTCGTCGCGCACCCGCGCCGTATGACATTTTCATGACAAATAACAGTGTTTCCCAAGTTGAAGCGTCAATAGGGGGTACGTGCAGGCCGCTGCGATAGCAAGGCCGTGCATGCACCGAAAGGAAAGGGCCGTCGTTGGCGCGCTGCACAGGCTTGCCGATGCGGCCGCCACTTTTGCCCTGATGCCGGCTTGCGCCGGCCCATTCATCTGATTTGTTACGTTCAAGGACAGGACACCGCGACATGACACAAGCAACCGCAACCCCCGCTTCAGATCCAGCAGCCTCCGGCGACGCCATTTCCGCCATCGAGGCGTACCTGAACAGTTCCGCGCTGGCGGCCCCGCAGCGCTTCACCGGCACCGCCAATGCCGATGTGCTCAGCGGCACCAGCGGCGCCGACGTGCTCGAAGGCCTGGCCGGCGACGACACGTATTACGTCAACAACAGCGGCGACGTGATCGTCGAACTGGCCAACGGCGGCACGGATACCGTGTACACCAGCGTCAACTACACGGTGGCCGCCAACGTGGAGAACGTGCACATCATCGGCAGCGGCCTGACGGTGACGGGCAGCGCCACGACCAACAACGCCTTTCATGTGCAGGCGCCAGGCGGCAATGTGCTCAACGGTGGCGGCGCCGTCAATTCGGTCAGCTATATCAATGCCAGCGTGGGCGTGACCGCCACCCTGTCGGGTGCGAATGGCCCGTTGCCGGCGGCGCCCGGGACCGACGTGCTGTTCAATTTCAGCAACCTGATAGGCAGCAAGCTCGACGATGTGCTGACCGGCAACGAACTCAAAAACGCGCTCGTCGGCGGCATAGGCAACGATATCCTGCGCGGCGGCAAGGGCGATGACATGCTTGCCGGCACGGTAGGCGACGATACCTATATTTTCGCCCGCGGCGACGGCGCCGACAGCATCCTCGAAGTGCCCGAAGGCGGCGCGCACAATGTCGTCGCTTTCCTGGCCGGCGTCGGCGCCGACCAGCTGTGGTTCCGCCAGGTGGGCACGGCGCTGGAAGTGAGCACCATCGGCACGACGGACAAAATCACCATCAGCGGCTGGTATGGCGCCGGCATCGCGCCCCGCATCCAGGAATTCCGCATGGCCGACGGCCGCGTGCTGCTGGGCGCGGACGTGCAAAACCTGGTGCAGGCGATGGCGGGCCTGACGCCGCCGCCGCTGGGCCAGTTGACCTTGCCTCCGGGCACCGCCAGCCTCCTGTGGCCGGCGCTGGCGCAGAACTGGCGTATCGACGGGACGGATCAGCCGACCAATGGCGGCCCCTTCGTCGGCGGCGTGAACAAGGACATCATCAGGGGCACGGCGGGCGCCGACCTGATGGCCGGCCAGGGCAACGACGATATCTATTACGTCAACCATGTCAATGACGTGGTCATCGAAGAGGCCGACGGCGGACGCGACACCGTGTATGTCAGCACGAGCAGCTACACGCTGCCGGCCAATGTCGAAGAAGTGCATATCAGCGCAGGCAGCCAGATGGTGGCAGGCAGCAGCGGCTCCTACAATGTGTTCCATGTCGACGTCGCCGGCGGCAACCTGCTCACAGGCGGCGGCGCGAACAATACCGCCAGCTATGCCGGTTCCAGGACTGGCGCGACAGTGCGCCTGGTCTCCGCCAACAGTGCCCCGGCGGTACAGCAGGGACGCGACGAACTGGTCAATTTTTCGACGGTGGAAGGCAGCGACTATAACGACGTGCTGACCGGCAATGCGTCCAGCAATACCCTGATCGGCGGCCGGGGCCACGACATGCTGCAAGGCGGCCAGGGCGCCGACGTGCTCGCGGGCGGCATCGGCGACGACACCTTTGTCTTCGCCCGCGGCGACGGCGCCGACATCATCACGGAAACCGCTGCCGATGCCGGCTACGACGCCATCGCCTTCCTGGCCGGCGTCAGCCTCGACCAGTTGTGGTTCCGCCAGGTGGGCGCGGACCTGGAAGTGAGCACCATCGGCACGACGGACAAGATCACCATCCGCGCCTGGAACGCCGCCGCGCCGAACATCGAGGAATTCCGCACGGCCGCCGGCCACGTCCTGCGCGGCGCCGATGTGCAGCAGCTGGTGCAGGCGATGGCGAACCTGACGCCGCCGCCGCTCGGCCAGCTGACCCTGCCGGCAGGCACGGCGGCCGCGCTGGCGCCGGCGCTGGCCCAGGCCTGGCACTTCAACGGTCCCACGCAGCCGACGGGGCAAACCTTTGTCGGCACGGCGAACGCCGATATCCTCAGCGGTTCGGCCGGCGCCGACCTGCTCGAAGGGCTGGCCGGCGACGACAGCTATTTCGTCAACCACAGCGGCGACTTCATTGTCGAACGGGGCAATGGCGGCACCGATACCGTGTACACGACGGTCAACTACACGGTGGCCGACAATGTCGAATACGTGCGCCTGAACGCTGCCGGCCTGACAGTGACGGGCAGCGCCTACACGAGCAACAATTTTTTTGTCAAGACTGCCGGCGGCAACGTGCTCGACGGGGGAGGGGAAGGCAACTTGCTCAATTACAACGGCGCCAGCGCGGGCGTGACGGCCGTTTTTGCACCCGTTGGCGCGACCATGACAGCGCGTCCCGGCGTCGACGTGCTGGCTAACTTCAACGCGGTGATCGGCAGCACGTTCGATGACTTCCTGACGGGCAATGAACTCAAGAACATCCTCGGCGGCGGCCTCGGCAACGATACCCTGCAAGGCGGCAAGGGCGACGACGCGCTGGCCGGCGCGCTGGGCAGCGATACCTATGTCTTCGCCCGCGGCGACGGCGCCGACAGCATTTCCGAGGCGGACGAGGCGGGCAGCCGCGACGTGGTCTCCTTTTTGGCCGGCGTCAGCGCCGAACAGCTGTGGTTCCGCCAGGTGGGCACGGCCCTGGAAGTGAGCACCATCGGCAGCGGCGACAAAGTCACCGTGAACGGCTGGTACGAAGGCGCGCCGCGCAGCATCGAGGAGTTCCGCACGGCCGATGGCCGCGTGTTGCTGGGCAGTAACGTGCAAAACCTGGTGCAGGCCATGGCGGGCCTGACGCCGCCGCCCGCCGGCCAGCTGACCCTGCCGCCAGCCACGGCCGCCATTCTGGCGCCGTCGCTGGCGCAGAACTGGCGCTCCGCGCAGCAATTCAGTGCCGCCAGCCAGGCCGCCGGCGCCGCTTGGCAAGCCGATCCGGCGCAGCTGGTGCAGGCGCTGGCCGGCTTTGCCGTGCCGGTGGCCGCTTCGGCGCACTGGTCCGAAAAGGGCGGCCTGCCGATGCAGATCCAGCTGGCGGCCGCGCATTGATCGCCTGAGTTAGCAGCTTCACCCTCACGCAGCCGGGCCGGAATCGCTGGTCCTGGCCTGGCTGCGCCATTGACTCCTTGATATCGCCCGATGACAGTCCTCCCACACCGCAACGATCCGCCACCGATTGAAACACCGTTACCCGACACGGGCTTGCTGTCACTGCTGCTGATGGCCAGCCTGCATGGCATCGCCGCCGATGGCGCCCAGCTCAGGCACGCTTTCGGCCAGGCCGTGTTCACGCGGCAAACCGTGCTGCTGGCCGCGAAACAGCTGGGCTTGACGGCCAAGCTGGTGCGCCAGGCACCCGAACGGCTGGCGCAGTCGCCGCTGCCGGCCATCGCCATGGATACCGACGGGCGTTTCTTTATACTCGGCAAGGTCGAGACGGGCGAAGGCGGCGTGAGCAAGGTGCTGGTCCAGCATCCGGGCCAGCCGCCGCAGATCCTGGGTCGCGAAGCCTTCCTTTCCGCCTGGACGGGCGAATTGATCTTTTTCACCAGCAAGGCCAGCTTCGCGGGCGAGACGGCCCGATTCGACTTCAGCTGGTTCATTCCCGCCATCGTCAAATACCGCAGGCTGCTGGGCGAAGTGCTGCTGATTTCCTTCGTGCTGCAGCTGATCGGCCTGGCCACGCCTTTGTTTTTCCAGGTGGTGATGGACAAGGTGCTGGTCAACCACGCCATGCAGACGCTGAATGTGGTGGCCATCGGCCTTGTCTGCGCCATCGTTTTCGAAGCCGTGCTGGGCCTGATCCGCACCTATGTTTTCGCGCGTACCAGCAGCAAGATCGACGTGGAACTGGGGGCGCGCCTGTTCCGCCACCTGCTGGCCTTGCCGATCGCCTATTTCCAGGCGCGCCCCGTGGGTGATTCCGTGGCGCGCATCCACGAACTGGAAAATATCCGCTCCTTTCTGACCGGCAACGCCCTGACCCTGGTGCTCGATGTGCTGTTCTCCTTCGTCTTCATCGCCGCCATGCTGTGGTACAGCGCGGCGCTCAGCGTTGTCGTGCTCGTCTCCATTCCCGTCTATGCCGCCCTGTCGATGCTGCTCACGCCCTTGCTGCGGGGCCGCCTGAGCGAAAAATTCAACCGCGGCGCGGAAAACCAGTCTTTCCTGGTCGAAACCATCAGCGGCGTCGACACCGTCAAGGCCATGGCCGTGGAACCACGCTGGCAGCAGCAGTGGGAAAAGCAGTTGGCCGGCTATGTGTCGGCGGGCCTGTCGGCGAACAACATCGGCATGCTGGCCAGCGGCGGCGTGACCCTGGTCAGCAAGCTGGTGACGGCGGCCATCATGTGGTGCGGCGCCACCCTCGTCATCGACGAGAGAATGACGGTGGGCGAGCTGGTGGCGTTCAATATGCTGGCCGGGCAGGTGGCTTCGCCCATCTTGCGCCTGGCACAGCTGTGGAACGATTTCCAGCAAGTGGGCATTTCCATGAGCCGGCTTGGCGATATCCTCAACGCCAGAGCGGAAGCGGGCAGCCAGAAGGCGCGCCTGCCGCGCATCGCCGGCGCCATCGCTTTCCAGCAAGTGGGCTTCCGCTACCGGCCCGATGCGGCCGAAGTGCTGCGCGAGGTGTCGATCGCCATCGCGCCTGGCGAAGTGATCGGCATCGTCGGGCGTTCCGGTTCCGGCAAGAGCACGCTGACGCGGCTGGCGCAGCGCCTGTACGTGCCCGAGCGGGGCAAGGTGCTGATCGACGGGCAGGATATCGCCGTCATCGACACGGCATCGCTGCGGCGCCAGATCGGCGTGGTGCTGCAGGAAAACATCCTGTTCAACCGCTCCGTGCGCGACAACATCGCCTTGAGCGACCCCGCGCTGCCCATCGAGGCCGTCATCGCCGTGGCAAAACTGGCGGGTGCCCACGACTTCATTTGCGAACTGCCGGAAGGCTACGACACCATGGTGGGCGAGCATGGCACGGGCTTGTCGGGCGGCCAGCGCCAGCGTATCGCCATCGCCCGCGCGCTGATCGGCGATCCGCGTATCCTGATCTTCGACGAGGCCACAAGCGCGCTCGACTACGAATCGGAAAAGATTATCCAGGACAATATGCGCGGCATTTGCGCGGGACGCACCGTGCTGATCATCGCCCACCGCCTGTCGGCCGTGCGCGAAGCGCACCGCATCGTCGTCATGGACAAGGGCCAGGTAGCCCAGCTGGGCAGCCATGCGGCGCTGCTGGCGCAAGCGGACGGCATTTACGCGCATCTGTACGGCCTGCAGCAGGGCACGACAGGGAGCGCCGCATGAGCGCCGGCCACCGCCTGGCCGCGTACGGCGAGCTGATGCAACGCTATGGCCAGGTGCTGCGGGACGGCTGGCGCCACCGCGCCGCGCTGGGCGGCCCCGTGCTCGGCGAAGACGAAGCGGCCTTTCTGCCTGCCGCGCTGGCGCTGCAGGAGCGGCCCGTGTCGCCGTCGCTGCGCCTGACGGCCGGCGTGCTGATGCTGCTGGTGGCCAGCGCGGTGCTGTGGGCGGTCTTTGGCCAGGTCGACATCATCGTCAATGCGGCGGGCAAGATCATCCCGTCCGGCAACACCAAGACCATCGCTTCCGTCGACGTGGCGGCCGTGCGCGCCCTGCATGTGCGCGAAGGGCAGGCCGTGAAGGCGGGCCAGCTGCTGGTGGAGCTTGACAGCCGCGGCCCCGATGCGGAGCGCGACAAGGCTGCCGGCGATGCCGTGGCGGCCGCGCTGCAAATGGCCCGTTCGCGCGCGCTGATCGCCGCCATCGACAGCTTGAAGCGGCCGGTACTGCTGGCGCCCGGCGACGCCAGCGCCGCCCAGCGCGCCGAAGCGCAGGGCCACCTGGACGGCCAGTACGCGAGCTTGCGCGCCCGGCTGGCGCACCTCGACGGAGAAATCTCCCGCTACGCCCAGGCGCTGCCGCTGGCGGCGCAGCGCGCGCGCGACTACCAGGCGCTGGCGGCGACGCGCGACGTGGCCGAACACGCGTGGCTGGAAAAGGAGCAGGCGCGCATCGACCTGGCCGGCCAGCTGGCGTCGGCCCGCAGCGAACGCGCGGCCCTGCTGGCGCAGACGCGCAAGGATGCCTACGACGCGCTGGCCGAAGGCACGCGGGTGGCGGCCGCCAGTGCCCAGGATGCGCGCCGCGCCGGTGCCCGTGGCAGCCTGCTGCGCCTGACGGCGCCCGTCGACGGCACGGTGCAGCAGCTCAAATTGCATACGGTGGGCGGCGTGGTGCCCGCCGCGCAGGCGCTGATGCAGATCGTGCCGCGCCAGGGCAGGCTGGAAATCGACGCCGTGCTGGAAAACCGCGACGCCGGCTTCGTGCAGGAAGGCCAGGCGGTCGCCATCAAGGTCGACGCCTTCGACTACACGAAATATGGCACGGTGCCGGCCGTCGTCAGCAGCGTCTCGCGCGACGCCGTCGAAGATGACCGAAAGGGCCCCGTGTATGCCGTCAGGATCACGCTGCGCCAGCCGGCCATCGTCATCGATGGCAAGCCGGTGCCGCTGTCGGCCGGCATGGCGGTGCGCGCGGAGATCCGCACGGGCACGCGTCGGGTGATCGAATATGTGCTGTCACCGCTGGTGCGGCACCAGAAGGAGGCGCTGCATGAACGCTAGTGTGCGCCCCTTCGCCTTCACCATTGCCGTCGCCGTCGCCGTCGCCATCGGCTTGCTGGCAGCGCCGCCCGCGCTGGCCGGCGATCTGTCGCGCTTCCTCGACGATCCCCTGCGCGCGCAGCCGCAGCTGCCCGAGGGCGGCCGCATGCTGCCGGGAGACAGCGCCGCCGCGCCATGCCCGCCATCCTGGGACGGGGCCGTGCCCTTGACCTTGGCGCTGGCCGTCGACCTGGCCCTGTGCCATAACCCGCAGGTGCATGGCGCCTGGGCCGGCATCCGGCTGCAGGCGGCCGGCCTGGGCGAGGCCAGGGCCGCCTACCTGCCGACGCTGAACGCGGGCCTGAGCCGCGTGCATGACCGCACCGCCTATCCGGGCGCCGACACGGCCGCCAGCAGCTTGAACAGCAATACGGCGTCACTGAACTTTTCCTGGCGCCTGTTCGACTTTGGCGGCCGCGCGGCGGGCCAGCGCTCTGCGCAAGCCTTGCTCGATGCGGCGCTGGCCAGCCACGACGCCGTGCTGCAACAGACCCTGGCGACGACCGTCAGCGCGTATGTCGACGCGCAGACGGCGCAAGCGAGCACGCGCATGCGGCGCGAATACCAGGCGCTGGCGCAGGAAACAGTGGCGGCGACGCGCCGCCGTGCCGAGCGGGGACTCGGTTCCCGCAGCGACACCCTGCAGGCGGAAAGCGCGCTGGCCAAGGCGGTGCTGGGAGCCAGCCGCGCCGATGGCGACTACGCCAAAGCGCGCGCGGTACTGATATATGCACTGGGCCTGCCGGCCGGCGCCAGCGTGACCGTGGCCGACGACGCGCACGTGCCGGCGGCGGGGCAGCGCGCCGATCTGCAGGCCTGGCTGGGCCAGGCGCAGGCACGCCATCCCGCCATCGTGGCGGCCCGGGCGCAGCTGGCGGCGGCGCGGGAGCGGGTCGACATGGTCCGTTCGGAGGGGCGTCCCAGCATCGACCTGACGGCGAACTTCTACCAGAACGGCCGCCCGAACCAGGGCTTGTCCGCCGCTTCCACGCGCGAAACCCTGGTTGGCGTCTCGCTGAACATCCCCCTGTTCGACGGTTTTGCGCGCGGCTACAAGGTGCGCGGGGCGCAGGCGCAGGCGGGGCAAAGGGAAGCCGAGGTGGAAGAAGTGCGGCGGCAGACCCTGATGGAACTGGTGAAAACGCATGCGGAAGCGGACATGGCGCTGGACAACATGGCTGCCGCGCAGGCCTGGCTGGACGCTGCGCGCGATGCCCAGGCCAGCGTGCAGCGCAAGTTCGGCCTGGGCGCGGCGGACATCCTGGAAATGCTCACTACCCAGTCGGCGCTGCTGGAGGCGCAGCAGGAGCGCATCCGGTGCCAGGCAGAATGGCGCGCGGCCCGCCTGCGGCTGCTGGCCAGCGCCGGCGTGCTGGGACGGGAGGCCATTGCGGGACGGTAATGGGCGTAATTCGCGCGCCGTTGCGCCGCAAAAGTGACTATATTAAGGCGTCCTATCCACACCGGCCAAGGGAGACATCATGCACAGCATACAAAAGATTACCCCGTGTTTATGGTTCAACGGCCACGCCGAGGCGGCGGCCCTGTTTTATACGGGGATTTTCCCCAATTCGAAGATCGGCCAGATCCTGCGCTACGGCGAGGAAGGCCAGGAAATCCACGGCCAGGAGCCGGGCAGCGTGCTGACGGTGGCGTTTGAACTGGACGGCCAGACGTTCACGGGCTTGAACGGCGGGCCGCTGTTCCAGTTTTCCGAGGCCATCTCGTTCCAGGTCAATTGCGACACCCAGGACGAGGTCGACCATTACTGGAACCAGCTGTCCGAAGGCGGGCCGCCGGAAGCGCAGCAGTGCAGCTGGCTCAAGGACCAGTTCGGCGTGTCGTGGCAAATCGTGCCCACCATCATGCTCAAACTGCTGGGCGACCCCGACCCCGTCAAGGCCCAGCGCGTGATGAAGGCCATGATGGGCATGAAAAAGATCAATATTGACGAGATCAAGCGGGCGTATGCGGGTTGATGGGATGCAGGCTTGACCAGCTTCAAGCAACAGGGGGATTGATTTGCCACTTGGGCGGACAAGGCGCACAGTGAGGCGACGTGGCGTTCACGCCGCAGCACCTGGCTTGCACTTAGTTTGCAACTTAGTTTGCAACTTCGCTTGCAACTTGGCCTGGCAACTTAGCTCAGCACCTTAGTGGAGGACTTATGCCGGCCAAACCCATGCTGTTGTCGGCCGTGTGCGTCGCCTTGCTGGCATCGTCCCCCGCAGTGTGTCAAATGCCTGGTCCTGGCGGGCCGGCGCAGCGCGCCAGGCCGCCTGTCATCGCCGACTGGGCGCGCCCGTCGAGACCCGCATGGGTGGAGGCAGTGGCCGCCGGCCGATTGGCGCTCAGTGACGAGAAAAGCTGTGACGAGAAAAAACGCCAGCTGGAGCAGCAGATCAGCAGCTTGCAGCACATATGCCCCGCCTGTGCGACAGGCGTGGCGCCAGGCGTTGCCATGCCAGCCGGTGCCGCTGTGGCGCGGACGGTGACAGACTCCTGCTTGGCGCGCGACGCGTCCGCCATCGATTCTTTCCGTGCGCAAGAGGCGAAATGCGCCGCGTTGCCGAGCGGCATGCGGGATGATGACTGCATTGTGGTCAGCAAGCGCCTGTACCGCTATCTGCGCAGCGGGCAGGGTGGGCCATAGCCAGGCTTCAGCCGATGTGCCGGCGTGTCCCGCTCCGGCGCCGCCTGCAGGCGCCTGCTTGTCCGTACTGCGCACGCCAGCGGCGCGCCCTGTCCAAGAGGGCCGGCATTTGCTATAGTCCCAGCCATCTTTCCATCCGCCCGCAGACATTGCCATGACAACCAGCCCCACCACGAGCAGCACCATCGCGCCCCGCACTTTCGGCACGCCCCTGTCTTCCACCGCCATCAAGGTCATGCTGCTGGGCTCCGGTGAACTGGGCAAGGAAGTCATCATTGCGCTGCAGCGCCTGGGCGTGGAAGTGATTGCCGTCGACCGCTACCCGAACGCGCCCGGCCACCCGGTGGCGCACCGCTCGCATGTGATCGACATGAGCGACGGCGTGGCGCTGGCCCAGCTGATCGACCTGGAAAAGCCGGACCTGATCGTGCCGGAAATCGAAGCCATCGCCACCGATACCCTGGCCGCGCTGGAAGCGGCGGGGCAGATTACCTGCATCCCGAACGCGCGCGCCGCCGTGCTGACCATGAACCGCGAAGGCATCCGCACCCTGGCCGCCGAAACCCTGGGTGTGGCCACGTCGCCCTACCGCTTCGCCAGCAGCCTGCAGGAGCTGCAGCTGGCCTGCCAGGACATCGGTTTTCCCTGCGTGGTGAAACCCGTGATGTCTTCGTCGGGCAAGGGCCAGTCCAAGCTCGATAGCGCCGCCGACGTGGAAACGGCGTGGGCGTACGCGGCCAGCGGCGGGCGCGTCGATACGGGCAGGGTCATCGTCGAAGGCTTCATCGATTTCGATTACGAGATCACCTTGCTGACCGTGCGCGCCGTTGCCGCCTCGGGCCAGATCGAGACGCAGTTCTGCGAGCCGATCGGGCACTTGCAGGTGCAGGGCGACTACGTGGAATCGTGGCAGCCGGCCCGCATGGCGCCGCTGGCGCTTGAGCGTTCGCGCGAGATCGCCCGCAAGGTGACGGACAACCTGGGCGGCCTGGGCCTGTTTGGCGTGGAGCTGTTCGTCAAGGACGACATGGTGTGGTTCTCGGAAGTGAGCCCGCGTCCGCACGACACGGGCATGGTCACCATGGCCAGCCAGGTGCAAAGCGAATTCGAGCTGCACGCGAAAGCCATCCTCGGCTTGCCCGTCAACGTGGCGCTGCGCTCGCCCGCCGCCTCGGCCGTCATCTACGGCCAGCTGGAAGCGAAGGGCATCGCCTTCGAGGGCGTGGCCGATGCCCTGAACGTGCCGGGCGCGGACTTGCGCCTGTTCGGCAAGCCGGAATCGTTTGCCCGCCGCCGCATGGGCGTGGCCCTGGCGACGGCCGACGATATCGACACGGCGCGTCAGCGCGCCGTGCTGGCAGCCTCGAAAGTCAAGCCGGTCGCGCGCTGATGGCGGACTCGATGAGCGATTCCAGACTGCCGCAGGCCGATGCGGGCGGCGACGACATCAAGCGCAAGCTGCGCGGCCACATCGCGCGGCGCAACCTGGGCGGCGCCGCCAACGACTGCAAGTGGAACGAACTGCTGGCCTTCATGCGCGGGCGCACCGACTGGGCGCCGTCGTACCGCTACGGCTCCGTCAGCGGCTATGTCTCGCGCTGGGACACGGAGTGGGACTACCACCCGCCGTTTCCCTTCATGGGGGTGGAGTGGTTCGACATCAGCCTGTATTCGGAAGAACACGTGGCCATGCTGCTGCCGAAAAAAATCATCGACCATGGCGTGTGGATCGTGCCCGAACTGGAACGCATCGGCTTTGATTTCGAGGTGCGGGAGCGGGTGGCACGCATCTGGGGCTATTTGCCGCGCAATTATCACGATTTTCCTCCTGCTGATTGACGCCTGACCGACCCTGCTGCGCGTCGGTACATGCGGCCTGCGATGCTCACCGTACTGGAGTACGGTTGTGCTTCCTGGCCACCTCTCCCTTTCGCTCGCTACGGTTTTGTCAGCTGTCACAAATAATAGATTGATAACATGTCTGAAAACAATATTCCCCAAGTACCGCAACCGGACGACGCCGTCGTCGGCAAGGAAGCGGGCGCGCTGATGCTGGCCACGGCCTGCGCCGCGCGCGACGCCTTTTATGCCAGCCTGGGCGCCATCGACGGCGACGTGCTGGCGCCGCTGGTCAATCCTGCCTTCATGGGGGGGCCGCGCTGGCCCTCGTTGCGCCAGGCCTGGCGGGTGATCCGCCGGCCCGACTCGATCGTGATTGCCAGCGATGGCTTGAGCGATCCGTTCGAGGATGACGACGACGTGTTTGTGCCGCGCGGGCATTTGCTGGAAGTGTGCATCGAGGCGCCGCTGGCCGCCTTCGATGGCGGCGCGATCCAGCAATCGTGGCTGTTCGATGTGATTTACCAGGTCAGCCAGAACGTGGCCGACCACGGTTCCATTGATTTGCTGGTGCAGCGCCACGGCAGCGTGTCGATGGTGCTCGACGTGCGCGGGGCGCCGGCAGGCCTCGAAGACGAGGACGAACAGGTGGGCGTGCTGCTGGCCCCCGGCACGGCCACGATTGCCCCGTCCTTCGATACCCCCTACGGCACGGTGATGCTGCTGACCGTCACCGTGCTGCAGCCGGCGGAGCTGGCGTTCATCGGCGGGGCAGCCGACAAGGGGCAGTCGCGCCGCGACCTGGCCGCCGCGCTGGCCGCGTCGCCCACCGGCCAGCTGAGCGTGGCTGGCCGCGCGGCCGTCATGCCCCGCTAGGCTTTGCGGCGGGCGGGCTGGCCCGTTCAGCCGCTTCGGGGGCGGCCGGTTCGGCGAGCGCTGGTTCAACGCCTGGTGGTGCCGTGACGGTGGGCGCGGAGGCAGCCGGCGCCGGCGGCGGTTCGCGCCACTTGCCCGCCGCCTTCAGCTTGTTTTTCAGGCCGGGCAAGGGAAAACCCAGCGCATAGGCTTTTTGCGCATGCACGCTGGCCTTGTCATATTCCTTCTTCTTCACATACATCAGCCCCAGGTTGTACTGCACCGTGGCTTGCTCGGGCGCCAGGCGGCTGGCAGCGTCCAGCTGTTCCAGCGCCATCGCGTCCTGGCCCGTGGCCAGCAGGTAGTTGCCGTACACCATGCGCGCCGTCACGTCGTGCGGCGCGAAGGCGATGGCCCGTTCGAAATAGCAGCTGACCGTGTAGCGCGCGCCGTGCGGCTGCGCGCTTTTTTGCCGCAGGCCCAGCTTGGCCATGGACGCGAGCGCCCGGTGGTGGTTGGGGAAGTGTTCCAGGGTGTAGAGAAATTCGCGCTTGACCTTGAGGATTTCAATCATTTCCAGCATCCCCCGGCTGGCCGCATACACGGCGCCCGACCACGACCAGGCGCGCGGGTCGCCTTCATCGCCATACTGCGCCACTTTCGACAGGTCGACGGAACCCACCAGGTCGGCCAGGTCGGCCGTGGTCGGATCGTGCGGTGCATAGGTGCCGATGCCGCAGCGGCCCGCTTCCGAGATGGCGATGCGCTCGACAGGCATGCGCAGGAAGTCACCCTGGTATTGTTCTTCCAGGCGCGCACTGCAGTGCGGACACAGTTCGCCATGGATGTCGACGCCGTAGCTGGCGCGGAAATCGGCGCGCATGCCGTGCGGCACCAGTTGCAGCGGCGATTCATGCACGGGACAGCCGGCGATGCCGTACAGCGCGCCTTCCTCGCTGCGGCTGTATGCTTCCAGGCCCCGCTTGAGCAGGATCACCATGGTCGACTTGCCGCCAGAAGGGGGGCCCAGCAGCAGAAGCATGCGCCGTCCCACCTCGGAGCCGGCGGCGGCCGCCTTGAAATAGGCGGCCACGCGGTCGATGGCGTCGTCGATGCCGAACAGTTCATCGTCGAACAGGCGGCAACGGAAATGGCCATCGCTGTCGGTGTGGCCATTCCAGCGCATCATGTCCCACAGATACTGGTGGGCGCTGCGCGCCAGCAGCGTGGCGTTGGCGGGCATCACCTGGTCGATGAAGTCGGCGAAACTGCCGCGCCAGGGACTGAGGCGGTGCTGCGCGCTGTAGGCCGCCATGCTGCGCACGAAGTGCCCACGCTGGCTTTCGCCCGCTGCTGCTGTGTCTGCCGCTGCTGCCGCCGCCGGCGGCGCGGCGCCGTCCGCCAGCGGAGGTTGCGCAGCCGCCGCGCCGGCGGCATCCGTGGTCGTGCGTAAGCTCGTCATCGCTGTTCCATCCTCGCTTTCCCCTTGCGGCATGCCTGTTGCGGCGCAGGTCCTGGCACGCCCCGGCCAGGAACACTGGTCCGGCCGTCGCCTGGCTGGCTTGCCGCCTGCCGTGGCACGGCGTTACCGCGTAGCCACAGGACCTGCCGTTCGTGCACTCGTCGGACATTCATCCGACATCTCTTGATCATGCCTCGACCATTCATTGCGCATTCATCGCGCATTCATCGACCATTCCTTGAGCATGCCTGCCGTCCACGCGCCACGGCCTGCAGCTGGTTTGCCCAGTATAGGATGGCGCCCCTGTTCACACACCTGATCTGGCGCAAGCTTGAAAACGGAACTATTTCAGCCATCTATTCCACCCATTGCCATGGCCGCCGCGCCCTCGCGCGGTTCGATGCAGATCAATATGCCGCAGTGTGACCGGCCCACACTGGCAGTTCCAGAGCGACTACCGGGAGCACATCATGTTTGGCAATGACAATGGTTTCAGCCCACCGCCGGGGAACGGCGGGGGCAGGGCGCAGAGCCCCGACGATGAAGAGGCGGTGGAGCAGTTTGCCGCGCCGGGGGAGGGCGATGGCGACATCGAGACGGCGTCCGTGGCGGACGTGGCCGACGCCTTGAGCGGGGTCAGCATGGAATTGCTGGAAATTAAACGCAGCATCGAGGATGGCATGCGCCAGGCGATCCTGCAGGCGGGCAACGTGCGCGCGGCCGACGCCTTCAGCGACGCGGGCAATATCCAGGGCGTGGCGATCGGCCTGGGCGAAGGCGCCAGCGACAGCTCGTCCGGCGAACCGGGCATGCCGGCCCTGACCCTGTATGTGGCCGAGCCCACTTCCGTCGACCGCGCCAAGGCCGCCATCGTGAGCGCCATGGGCCTGCGCGCCGTGGCCAGCGACAATGTGCCTGTGAATATAGTCGTCACGGGCGTCATCGACGCCCAGCCCCACCGTTTCCGCTTGCGTCCGGCGCCCGGTGGCGTGTCCGTCGGGCACTTCCGGATCACCGCCGGCACCATAGGCTGCCTGGCCCTGGGCCGCAGCGCGCCACGCAACAACCGCTTGATGATCCTGAGTAACAATCACGTGCTGGCCAATTCCAACGGCGGCGTCTTCAATGACTGCATCGTGCAGCCTGGCCCCATCGATGGCGGACGCTGTCCGCAAGACCAGGTGGCGGTGCTGGAACGCTTCGTGCCCATCAATTTCACCGGCGGCGTCAATTTTGTCGATTGCGCCACCGGCTGGGCCTGGCCCGACCGCGTGCGGCGCGAACTCGTGTACCTGAGCGGCGGCGTGCCGGCCTACTTCCGCATCAGCAATGCGCTGGTGGCGCCCACCTTGGGCATGATGGTGGGCAAGTCAGGACGCACCACGCAATTGACGCAGGGCCGCATCACGGGCCTGGGCGCCACCATCAACGTCAATTACGGCGGTGGCCGCATTGCGCTGTTCCAGGACCAGATCGCCATTACGGGCGTCAGCGGTGCGTTCAGCGCCGGCGGCGATTCCGGGTCGTCCATCTGGACCTGGAACCAGCAGCGTAATCCTGTCGGCCTGCTGTTTGCCGGAGGTGGCAACATCACGTTTGCCAACCAGATGCGCAGGGTGGTGGTGGCGCTCGATATCAATTTGTATACTTGAGTGCGGCAACAGACGCCGGCGTTGTGCCGCCTTGCATAACGCCCGCTTTTGCACGAAGATGATCTTGTCCGGACAGCAGCCATGCGTGGTGCAGCCCTGCAATGAGGCGCTGGCGCCCGGTGCCCGGGTGTATCATGGACAGTATGAGGAGAGATTGTCATGTCAAACAGTAAATTTACACAATCGCCCCACGCCGTTTTCGAGGATGCCGCCATGCCGTACCTGCCGGACGAGTCCACAGGGCAGGGTGCTGCGGGCATGGTGCAGCAGGGCCATCTTGCTTCGCACGGCCGCCTCGAAGCGGCGAAACGGCGCAACGAACGGGCATTGATGGCCATCGACGGGGTGGAAGGCGTCAGCCTGGGACAGACCGCTGTCGGCAAGGAAGCACTTGTCGTGTACCTGCGCGATGCATCCGTCAGGCGGCGCGTGCCGCTGCAGGTGGAGGGCTATCCGGTGGAAATGAGCATCACGGGCCAGATCGATATCCAGCGCTGGTAAGAACGCCGGCCGGACCCGGCCTGGCTGGCGCCGTCAGGCGTGTATGCACGGATGCACGCATGAGCGCATGCACGCCGGCCGGATTCCTGTCCGTTTGCCTGCAGTGGAGCCTGCGCCATGCCGGATGCCATGACGCAGCTTGGTAACGCTTGCCGCCGAGTTGGGCAAGAGCCCTGCCGCAAGGCGGTGGAACGACCCTACTGGCGGCCTTTCCTGCCTTGCCTTGCCTTGCCATTTACACTTGCTGCCGGGCTCGACTGGCGTTGCTTGACTAGCCAGATCGGCGTTACTTGCTCAAGCGGTCTATCGCTTCGGCCACGCCCGCGCCATAGGCCGGGTCGCACAGGGTGCAATTGCCGATGTGGCGTTGTTTGACCTGCTCCGAGGCGCCCGAGATGGCGCGCGCCGTATTGTCGAACAGCACTTGCTGCTGTGCCGAGGTCATCAGGCGGAACAGGGCGCGCGGCTGCGAATAATAATCTTCGTCAACGCGGTGGTTCCAGTGGTCGGCCGCGCCTTCCAGGCTCAGCGGCGGTTCACGGAAATCGGGCTGTTCCGCCCATTCCTGCTCGCTGTTCGGTTCATAGCCGAGGGTGCCGCCCATGTTGCCATCGACCCGCATCTGGCCGTCGCGGTGGTAACTGTGGAACGGGCACTTCGGCGCGTTGACGGGAATATGGCTGTGGTTGACACCGAGGCGGTAGCGCTGCGCGTCGCCGTACGAGAACAAGCGGCCTTGCAGCATCTTGTCAGGCGAAAAACTGATGCCAGGCACCACGTTGGCCGGGTTGAAGGCCGCTTGCTCGACTTCGGCAAAGTGGTTGTCCGCATTGCGGTTCAGTTCCAGCACGCCCACTTCGATCAGCGGATAGTCGCCATGCGGCCAGACTTTCGACAGGTCGAAGGGATTGATGTGGTACGTCCCCGCCTCTTTTTCCTGCATGATCTGCACGTACAGCGTCCAGCGGGGGAAATCCTTGTTCTCGATGCTGTCATACAGGTCGCGGTGCGAGCTTTCGCGGTCCTTGCCCACAAGCTCCTCGGCTTCCTGGTCCGTCAGGTTCTGGATGCCTTGCTGGGTTTTAAAGGTGAACTTGACCCAGAAACGCTCGTTTTGCGCATTCAGGAAGCTGAAAGTGTGGCTGCCGAAGCCATGCATGTGGCGGAAGCTGCGCGGCAAGCCACGGTCGCTCATCACTACCGTCACCTGGTGCAGCGCTTCGGGCAGCGAAGACCAGAAATCCCAGTTGCTGTTGGCGCTGCGCAACCCCGTGCGCGGATCGCGCTTGATAGCGTGGTTCAGGTCGGGGAATTTCAGCGGGTCGCGCATGAAGAACACGGGCGTGTTGTTGCCGACCAGGTCCCAGTTGCCTTCTTCCGTGTAGAACTTCAGGGCGAAGCCGCGGATGTCGCGTTCCGCATCGGCCGCGCCGCGTTCGCCTGCCACCGTGGAAAAGCGCGCAAACATGGGCGTTTGCTTGCCCACCGCGCCAAAAATCTTCGCCCGCGTGTAGCGTGTGATGTCGTGCGTGACGGTAAACGTGCCGTACGCGCCGGAACCCTTGGCATGCATGCGGCGTTCGGGGATGACTTCGCGGTCGAAGTGGGCCAGCTTTTCCAGGAACCACACATCTTGCAACAGGGCAGGGCCACGCGGGCCGGCCGTCTGGATGTTCTGATTATCGACAACAGGCGCGCCAAAGGCGGTGGTCAGCTTTTTCATTGGACTCTTTCTTTCGTGGCTAGGCAGAGCAATGGACGCGCCGGCGCTACTCAAACACTGGCTGGGTTGAATGAACACTCACCGGGGCTGGTCCAGAGTAAAATTTCTAAAATGCAAGCCAGTGTAAACTTTTTTGTGCAGGATGGCTTGCCACGCCGTCCGAGCAAGCTCAGGCGGCGTACTTGCATCATAAGCGCTGAGTAGCAGCCGCTCCCGCACGCTTGCAAATTGCAAGTATATAAAGCCTGGCAGTGCGTGCGCCACTGGCCTTTTGTCCAGGTTGTCTACGCCGTTGTTAAAACTTGTTCCAGTTATTATGCCGGTGCTCCGTCGCTTCCTTCATCAGGTGGCCGGCGCGCAGCGCGTCGTCCGCTTGCACCGTCATGGCCAGTTCCTGGATGGCGGGCGGGTATTCATGGTGGGCCGCTTCTTCCAGCAACTCGCGGCCCCTGGCCAGGTCCAGCGGCACCCCGCGGCCTTCGCGGTAGGCGTTGTACAGCAGGAACATGGCGTGTGGATTGCCCAACTCGCTCGACTTGTCCAGCCAGTGCGCGGCGATCACGGGGTCTTTCGGCACGCCTTCGCCATTCGCCGCCAGCAGGCCCAGCATCAGTGCCGCCTTGGCGTGGCCTTGCTGCGCCGCTTGCCGGTACCACAGCCAGGCTTGGCCTGGCGTGGCGGCGCGCAGCATCTGGCCCAGCTCGAACGCGGCTTCCGTGTCGCCCGCGCGGGCCGCCTGCTCGAACAGGCTCAAGGCTTCGGTGCGGCGCCCGGGCCTGGCCAGGTAGATCAGCGCCAGTTCGCGTTCGGCCACCGGCATGTCCTTGCTGGCCCAGCTGCGTACCTTGCGCTCGGCCTTGTGGTCGCCCGCCTGGCGCGCATGCATGGCGACGGCTTCGATCTCGGCTGCCGTGGGCGGTGGCGAGGATTGGCAGGCGGCCAGTGTGGCCGCCAGGAGGACGGCGGGAAGGGACAGCGCTTGTTTCATCTTGATCACCTTTCATCAAAGCAGGCCGGAACTCCTGAAGTCCCGGCCCATGCACCTTATTTGCTCAGGTCGATGCGGTATTTGGCAAAGCCGCTGGCGTCGAGTCCGCCTTCGGCCGCCACGTTGCTGATGCCGCTGCCTTGCGCCAGCGCCAGGTGGCCCGGCGCCGAACGCAGGATCACGGGACCCGCCGTGGCCGTCTTGACGAAGCTCCAGCTGCGCGCGCTGCCGTTGTTGGCCAGCGTCACCTTGCCGCCCTTGGTGCTGAGCGACGCCAGGTAGTTGCTGACCACCGCCTGGTTGGCGTCCGGCGACTTGATGATGGTCTTGCTGCCGTCGATGCCGGGCACAGCGCCGCCGCCACCGGCACGGTAATCATTGGTGGCAACAATGAAATCATCGCCGTCGGCCACGGGCGCGCCCTTGTACGTCAGGTTGACGATGCGGCTGCCAGGTTTTTTCGTCACGTCGATCTGGTACGTCAGCGCATTGTTTTCCGCATAGAACACGTCATAGTTGTAAATCGTGCCATATGACGGCACCAGATCTTGTTCGGCGCTGCTGGCCGGGTCGATCTGGGCAAATTGCCTGGCCGACGTTTCCAGCCAGGCCTTCAAGTCCGCGCCCTTGATTTTCACGGCTTGCAGGTTGTTATTGCTATATAAATACAAGTCGCCTGGATTGCGTACCTGCAAGCCGATCGGCGTGGCCGGCGTGGCGCCAGCAGCCACGTCGGTGAAGTCGGAAGGCCCGTTGCGGCCCGCTTTGAATGGCGCGCTGCAGGAAATCACGGGGATGTTCTTGTAGCTGGACAAGGTGGCATCCGTGCTGGTGGCAATGAAGTTTTTTACATAATCAAGTTGGGCCTGGTTCACCAGCTGGATCGCGCTGACGTCACCCACCAGCGCGAAGTACGCCGACATTTCGAAATCCGTGCTGATGCCCAGCGGCTGCTTGGCGTAGGCGATGGTCGCCGCGTGCTCGGTGGCAACGAGGGGCGCGATGGCCGGGTCGGCTTTTACCAGGGTCGTGCCATCCGTGTACTTGAAGCCGCGCGATTCCACCGTCGTCTTGGCTGGCTGCACCACCCATTTGCCGCCCTGGTACACCATGGTCAGCTTGATGATGCCCAACCGGCGGCCCCAGCTTTGCGCCATGACGGTGGGCACGCCGTTGACGAAGCCATTCACGGCGTCGATCTTGGCGCTGGCGGGGAAGGCGGCAAACGAGGCGTCCAGCGCGGCCGCGCCCGCTTCCTTGCCTTTCGGGAAGATCAAGTGCGAGTGGCCGATCATCAGCGCGTCGATGCCCGCGCTGGTCAAGTGATAGCTGCCGTTTTCCATCTTCGGGCTGTAGGCGCTCGTGTCCAGGCCGCCATGCGACAGGGCCACCACCAGATCGGCGCCCTTGCTGCGCAGTTCCGGCACGTACTGTTTCGCCGCTTCCTGCACGCCCGTCACGCTGACTTTGCCGGCGAGCACCTTCTGGTCCCATTCGAGGATTTGCGGCGGCACAAAGCTCAGCACGCCCACATTGATTTTGACCGTCAGCTTGCTGCCATCGGGCGCCGTGGCGGCGAAATCGCGCGGCAGCAGGGTGTAGGGCTGGAAGATGGGCTTGCCGCTGGCCACGCCGACGACGTTGCTCAGCACGGAAGGGAAGGCGGGCGCGCCGCAAGTGCCAGTCGGCTTGGCCACGCCGGGAATGCCGAAATCCGTGTTGGTGATCTGGCTCAGGTAGGCCAGGCCGTAGTTGAATTCATGGTTGCCCATGCCGCCCGCGTCGTATTTCAGCGCGTTCATGGCTTTATGCACGGCCAGGGTGCCGCTGCACGGCACGGGCGCAGCCACGGCCTGCAGGTCGGCAAGTAAAGTACCCTGGATGACGTCGCCATCGTCGAGCAGCACATTGTTCGGGTTTTCCGCGCGCGCCGCCTGGATCAGGGTCGAGGTGCGCTCCAGGCCCAGGCTGGTGTCTTCGGCCAGCGCATAGTAGTTATAACTCAAGACATTGGAATGGATATCCGTGGTTTCCAGCAAGGCCACGCTCACCGTCGTGCCTTCCGGAATGGCCGGCGTGGCCGGGGTATTCGAACTGCCGTTGCAACCGACCAGACCTGCACTTGCCAGCGCCGCCAGCATGACCCAATTTGTTTTCATTGCCGCCCTCAGATAGATGCAAAGGACGCGACTGTAACGCCGCCATATGACGCGGCGATGACAGCCGTGCAGCGCGCATGGATGCTTGCTTATCGGCAGGCGGCCACGGCCGTGGTGAGCCAGGCCGCATCGACGGCGCCCAGGCGGCGGGTGCAGATCTGGTGTTGAGAATCCAGAATCACTGTGTACGGCAAGCCCTTGATTTTATTGCCGAATGTGCTGAGCAAGCTGGGCCGAGCCACGGCCTGCGGGTAGCTGGCGGGGTAGCGGCGCAGGAAGGCCTGCGCGGCCTGTTGATCATCGATGGCGACGCCGATCACGGGCAGCGCCGGCCGGCGGGCGACCAGCGCGTTAAAGATTGGCAACTCGCGCACGCACGGCAGGCAGTTGCTGGCCCAAAAATTCAGCACCACGGCGCGGCCCTGGAAGGTGCGAAGCTTCAGCTGGCCGGCGCCATCGAGGCTGGGCAGGTCGAAGCGCAGCGGCGCGGCGCCGGCATGGCAAGACACTGTCAGCAGTAACAGCGCCGCCGCCAGACCTTTCATTGCGGCACCACGGCCGCGTCCGTCATGCGGTAGTACAGACCCATGGGGTCGCTGGCCAGCACCTTCAGCTTGCCTTGGACGATGAAAGGCGCATAGCTGAATTTCACGGGCGTTCTGCTGTTGATTTCCACCACGCCTTCCGGGCCGGCCGGCAGGCAGAACGGGCAACTGGCCGAGGTAACAGTCAGCAGGAAATGCTTCTGCTTCTGGCCCGGCTGCAACGGCATCATGAAGCCTTGCACTTTTACCTCGGTATTGTCGAGCGCACTGATTTCCGGCGTGTACTTCGGCACCATGCGGCCCTTTTTTGCCTTGACCGTGGTGGCCTGGCCCAGCAGTTTCCAGGACACCACGCCGGGAATGTCCGTCAAGGGCGCGAAAAACGACGGCGGCTCATCGGCTGGCGCGGCCAGGGCGCTGCCTGCCAGCAGCAGTCCAGCGCTCAACATCATGATATTCCACATGCTTGCTTCCTTTCAGGGGCGTGCCAGGGTGGCGGCGATATCCGTGCGATAGGCGCGCGCGGCGGGAATGGCGGCGGCCAGCAAGCCCACCGCCGCGGCAATCACGGGCAGCCACGCTTCGGCAGCGAGAATGCGCCAGGGCTGCAGGTTCAGGTCCTGCATCGATTCCAGTATCCCGATACCCGCATGGCCCAGCAGCCAGCCGATAGCCGCACCGGCCAGCGACAGCAGCAAACCCTGCGCCAGCAGCAGGCGCAACAGTTTAAAGGGCGAGGCGCCCAGCGTGCGCAGGATGGCCATGTCCCATTGGCGTTCTTCCAATGCCCCGTACAGGGCGACGAACAGCGACAGGGCCGCCACCAGCAGCACGCCGGCGGCGATTGCCCGCAGCACATCGATGCCCACGCCCAGCAAATTGAACAGGCGCGCCGCTTCGAAGGCAGGCTGGGCCGCTTGCAGCCGGGCCTGGCTATTCACCCAGCGCGGCAGGTAAATGGCGGCCAGCGGCGAGGCGTACTGCACCAGCACGGCCGTCAGTTCGCGCTCGGGCGGGGCCGCTGGCGCGGCGACAGAGCCAGCCGCCTGTTCATCGGGGTCCGTCTCGTGTACTTGCCACACGGAAGCCACCGGCGTGAGGATCAATCGGTCCACTACGCTTCCTGTGGGCTGCAGTATGCCCACCACCGTATAGGGCGCATGCTGGTGCAGCTCGCCACCGGCGGCCAGCCCGTGCGAACCGGCGAAGCTGGCGCCCAGGGTGGCGCCCGTCTCGCGCGCCGCCCGGGCGCCGAACACGGCTTGCATCGGCTGCGTGAACAGGCTGCCCTGCGCCAGCCGCGCGCCATAGTGCCCAGCCAGTGCCGTGGTGCTGCCGACGATGCGGAAACCGTGGAAGTTGTCGCCCAGCGCCAGGGGAATGGTACTTTTCACCAGCGGCTGCGCGGCCAGGGCCGCCAGCGTGCCTTCGGGGATATTGCCGGTCGGAATATCGGCGTGATACACGGATGACAGGATCAATTGCAGCGGCGAACCCTTGGCTCCCACCACCAGGTCGATGCCCGTGGCATCGCGCTCGGCGCGCTCTTCCAGCTGGGCCGAGACGGCCAGAATGAACGTCATCATGGCAATGCCGATGGCGACCAGCAGCAGATTCAGGCTGGATGCCAGCGGTGTGTGGCGCAGGGCGCGCCAGGCCAGGGTGACGGCGTTCATGCCGCCACCTGCATCAGGGGCAGGCGCAGCACGGCAGCGTCCGGCAAGGCTGCCAGCACGCGGGCGTCGTGGCTGGCGATGATCAGTGTCGCGCCCGCCTGCTGCGCCTGGCTGGCCAGCAGCGCGATGACGGCGGCGCAGGCGACATCGTCCAGGTTGGCCGTCGGTTCGTCGGCCAGGATCAGCCGCGGTCGCATGGCAACGGCGCGCGCGATGGCGACCCGTTGCCGCTGGCCGCCGCTCAATGCATGCGGATAGACATCGAGCTTGCCGCCCAGACCCAGCTGATTGAGCAGGCTGGCCGCGCGGGTCGCATCGGCCCGCTGGCCGCTGGCATAGGCGGGCAGCAAGACATTATCGAGGACATTCAAGCTGGCCACCAGCGCCAGTTGCTGTGGCAGCAAACCGATGGCGCGGCCACGCCAGTTGTCGCGCTGGCGCGGCGTCAGGTCCGGCAGCGAGGTACCCGCCACTTCGAGGCGGCCGGCCTGGGGCGCCAGGATGCCGGCCAGCAAATGCAGCAGGGTCGACTTGCCGCTGCCGGATGGACCCAGCAGCAGGGCGTGGCGCCCGGCGGGCAAATGAAAGGCGTCGATGTCGAGCACAGGGACAGGCGTGGCAGCGGCGTCGGCATAGCCATACGTCAATGAGGCGAGGTGGAGCATGGATTCTCTTTCAGGGGCGCGGAAAACGGGCGGCACAAAATTGCCGCACAAATGCAAGTGAGCTGCATTATAATTTAAAACGCAATCGACTTGCATTTAAAGTTCCAGCCCATTGCCGCCCCCATCGACCATCCAAAGGAATGCCCCCATGTCCCAGCTCCAGCCCCAGCGCAAACTGCCCGTCACCGTCCTGTCCGGTTTTCTCGGCGCCGGCAAGACCACCTTGCTCAACCACATACTGCGCAACCGCGAAGGCAAGCGCGTGGCCGTCATCGTCAACGACATGAGCGAAGTCAATATCGACGCCGCGCTGGTCAAGGAAAGCGCGGAGGCGGCCGGTGCGGCCCTGTCGCGCACAGAAGAAAAACTGGTGGAGATGTCGAACGGCTGCATCTGCTGCACCCTGCGCGACGATCTGCTGGTGGAAGTGCGGCGCCTGGCAGCCGAGGACCGCTTCGACTACCTGCTGATTGAATCGACAGGCGTGGGCGAACCGATGCCGGTGGCCGCCACCTTTGATTTCGAAGATGAGCACGGCGACAGCCTGAACGACGTGGCGCAGATCGACTGCATGGTCACGGTGGTCGACTGCGCCAACTTGCTCAGCGACTTTCATAGCGAAGACAGCCTGGAGCAGCGCGGCGAAATCGCGGGCGAGGGCGATGACCGCCAGCTGGCCAACCTGCTCACGGAACAGATCGAATTTGCCAATGTCATCGTCCTCAACAAGGTGGACATGGTCGATGCTGCCGAGCGCCGGCGCGTGCTGGCCGTCATCAAGGCCTTGAATCCCGGCGCGCGCGTCATCGAGACAAACCAGTCCGTCGTGCCGCTCGACGCCATCCTCGGCACGCAGCTGTTCGACCTGGAGCAGGCGGCCAGCATGCCGGGCTGGGCCCAGGAACTGGCCGGCGTGCATACGCCTGAAACGCAGGCGTATGGCATCAGCAGCTTTGTCTACCGGGCAAAAGAGCCGTTCCATGCGCAGCGCCTGCACGACTACATTTCCCAGCCGATTCCCGGCGTGGTACGCAGCAAGGGTTATTTCTGGCTGGCCAGCCGCCCGGAATGGGTGGCCAGCCTATCCGGCGCAGGCAAGCTGATGAATATCGAACCCGTCGGCCTGTGGTGGGCCTCGGTGCCGAAGGAGCGCTGGCCAACGGATGCGGAATCGCTGGCCGAGCTGCGCTCTGGCTGGAGCGAGACGTATGGCGACCGCTACCAGGAGCTCGTCTTCATCGGCCAGGACATGGACCAGGCCGCCATCGAGGCGGACTTGAAGAAATGCCAACTCAACTATACGGAAACACGCAAGGGCATGGCGGCCTGGCGCAGCTTGCCTGACCCGTTTCCCCAGTGGCAACGCGTTGACGACGAAGAACTTGAACACTAACCTTGAACAGGAAGACAGCATGACAGAACTGATCCCCGTCACCATCATCACGGGTTTTCTCGGCAGCGGGAAAACCACCTTGCTCAAGCGCATCTTGCAGGGCGACCACGGCTTGCGCATCGCCGTGATTGAAAATGAATTCGCCGCCGAAAGCATCGACCATGGCTTGCTGGTGCAAGATAGCGACGAGCAGATCGTGGAAATGAACAATGGCTGCATTTGCTGCAGCGTGCGCGGCGATCTGATCCGCATACTGGGCCAGCTGCACGCGAAACGCGCTGCGGGCAGCATCGTTTTCGACCACGTGATCATCGAAACGACGGGCCTGGCCGCGCCCGGCCCCGTGGCGCAGACCTTCTTTGCGGAACCGTCCGTCAGCGAGTTTTACATGCTGGATGCGATTCTGACGGTGGTCGACGCGCGCCATGCGCAGCAGCAATTGACGCTGCATCAGGAAGCGCAGGAGCAGGTGGGCTTTGCCGACCGCCTGCTGCTGTCGAAGACGGACCTGGTCAGCAAGCAGGAACTGGCGGCGCTGCGCCAGCGCCTGGCCGCCATCAACGGCCGCGCCGGCATGCAGAAGCTGAGTTTTGGCAACGTGCCCCTGCGCGACATCCTGAATATCCGTGGCTTCAATCTGAACGCCATCATCGAGCTGGAACCGGCATTCCTCGGTGAACTGGGTCATCGCCATGGCGACGGCGTGCAATCGTTCGTGTATCACCAGGCCCAGCCCCTCGATCTGCTGCAGGTGGAAAATTTCCTCGATGCCGTGGTGCAGCTGTTTGGCACTCAGCTGATGCGCTACAAGGGCATCCTGCACGTGGCCGACATGCCGTGCCGCGCCGTCTTCCAGGGCGTGCACATGCTGATGGGCTCGGAACTGGGCGCGCCCTGGCGCGAGGGGGAAAACCGCGTCAGCACCATGATCTTTATCGGCCGCGACTTGCCGCAGGATATGCTGATCCGTGGCCTCGACCGTTGCGTGGCAGGCGCCGCCAGCCCGGCCAGCCTGATGGCTGAAGTGATGGACGGGGCGGCTTCCGGGGTGGCCGCATGAGCGTGGAAGCGGGCTTGCCCGCCCTGGCGCTGATCTTTCTGCTTGGCATGCGGCACGGCCTGGAGCCGGACCACCTGGCCGCCGTCGATGGCCTGACCCTGCGCAGCCTGCCGCGGCATCCGCGCTGGGCGCCTTGGATGGGCGCGCTGTTTGCGCTGGGGCACGGCCTCAGCGTGCTGGCCATCGTGGCCGTGGCCGCCATGGCGTCGCAACAATTCACGCCGTCGGAAGCCGTGTTTGCCTGGCTGGAATGGCTGCCCATCGCCTTGCTGCTATTGATTGCCGGCATGAATGCGCGCACCTTGCTGGGCGGCGCGCAACTGGCCAGCGTGCGCGGCCTGCTGCTGCCGCGCTGGTTGCGCGGCGCCTCCGGCCCGCTGGGCGGCATTCTTGTCGGCATGCTGTTCGCGCTGGTGTTCGATACGGCGCTGCAGGCGGCAGCCTGGGGCTACGCGGCCGTGGCGCTGGGCGGCATGGGGCCGGCCTTGCTGACAGGGGCCGTGTTTGCCGCGGGCATGGGCGTGACCGATACCTTCGATGGCTGGGTCACGGCCAAAGTCATGCGCACCGGCAAGGAGGAGATCGTGCGCGCGTTCCGGCGCCGGCTAGGCTGGCCCATAGTCGCCATCTGCGTGGCCATGGCCGCCTACATGGCGGCCGGCAAGCTGGACCCGCAGTGGAGTTTGCCGGAAAGTACCATGGCGGCGCTGGGCGCGGCCATGGTGCTGCTGATGGCGGCCCTGTACGGCTGGACGCTGTACGGTTTGCGCGCCGTCAACGCACGCTAGAGACGGACGGAAGGCGGACGGGTGCAGGCCATGGGTATAATGCAAAAAAACTCCGAGCTCCGCCATGTCCGCCAACGCGATCACCATCCGCCTGCTGACGCCAGCCGATACCAGCGCCTTTTGCGCGCTGCGCCTGCGCGCCATCCTCGATTCGCCCAGTTCGTTTTCCTCGTCACGCGAGGACGAACTGGCGCGCACGCCCGAAGAACACGTGCAGCGCATCGCCGCCGGCCCGCAGCACAGGGCGTTTGGCGCCTTCGATGGCGAACGTCTCGTCGGTTTTGCCGGTTTGCGGCGCGAACCCCTGCGCCAACTGTCGCACAAGGCCCTGCTGTGGGGCGTCTTCGTGGACGTACAGCAACGGGGCAAGGGCGTGGCGCGGCGTCTCGTGCATGCCTGCATCGAACAGGCGGAGCAAGACCCTGCCATCCGGCAAGTGCACCTGAGTGTGAACGCGGAAAACAATGCGGCCTTGCGGCTGTATGAATCGCTGGGCTTTATCGCGTATGGCACGGAACCGCGCTCGATGCGCGTGGGCGAGCTGTTTTATGACGAGCACCACCTGGCCTTGCTGCTCAAGTGATGTTGCAGGTGCTTATTTGCAGCGCGGGCACAGGCCCTTGATCAGGTAATCGACTTCATCGCCGCTGAAGCCTTCCGGCAAGGCCACGGGCGTGGGCAGCTTGACTTCATTGAAGCAGGTGACGTTGGCGCATTTGGTGCACTGGAAATGCGCGTGCTCGTGCGCCTGGTGGCCGGCACCCGCGCTGAAGCGCCACACCTGGTCGGCGCCGGCGATGCGGTGCACCAGTTCATTTTCCGTCAGCCATTCCAGCACCCGGTACAGGGTGACGGAATCGATATCGCTGTCCTGCGACAGCGCCTGCTGGATTTCATGGTGGGTCAGCGAACGGCTTTGCGCCATCAAAAAGTCGAGCACCTTCACGCGCGTCTTGGTGACGCGGGCGTTGGTGTTGCGGATCAGCGATTCGGCTTGCGGTGTAGAAGATGATGTCAACATAATATGGCCTGCTTACGGGTGGACGGGCTGGCGGCGTCATCGCCGCGCCTTTGGCACCCTCATGGGCGTATCTTAGCATGCGTGCTCTCTCGCGTGCCTCCCGGCATGATGCCGCGTCATGCCTTGAACGTCCAGTAGCGTCCCGCCGGCGTATCGACGGGGTCGAGAAAGCGCTGGTCGGCGCGGGCCTGGTTGCGTATCAGGTAAAACATGTCGGACAGGGCCGAGCGCTTTTCCGCAAAATAACTGTGTTTCATGAAACTGGTATCGACACCGCTGGCGTCGATGCTTTCCACGCCCGCCACGATCAGCATGCCCGCGCCGCTGTCGCCCGCGCGCGGATAGCCGTGCACGGCCTTCGAGGCGGCCAGGGCCAGGTCCTGCGAGGACGCGTACAAGGTGACGGGATTGCGCGCGCGCGCCAGTTTCGGCGCGATATCGTGCTTGAAGATGGCGGCATCGATGTCGGGCGCCGTGAGGATGATCTCGGTGATCCTTTGCGCCAGTTGCGGGTCGGCCGACATCAGCTCGGCCACGGCCCGCGCCAGGCCCCGGTTGCCCATGCTGTGGCCCACCAGGTAGACTTGCGCCGCCTCGCTCCGGGCGAGAAAATCGGCCAGGAAGGCGGCGATATGCGGCGTGCTCCACTCGATATTGTTTTCATCGGTGGTGTAGCCGGCAACGTCGCCGCGCGACGGCCAGCTGTAGAAGACGGGCGCGCCATCGAAGCCCAGGTCGTAGGCCATCTGTCCCGTGCGCCGCGCCGCGTCCTCGAAACTCACGTTGTAGCCGTGCACAAAGACAAAGGCGCTCTTGCCGGCCGAGGCGCGGATCTGGGTTTTCAGGGCGGCAAAGAAATTGGCGTGGTCCTGCACCTCGGCGGACAGCAGCGTCACGCGCTTGTCCGGGTCTGCGCGCCATTCCAGGCGCCACAGCGAGGGCGATTCCAGCTGGCCCATGCGGTGGTCGCGGGGAATGCTGATGTCGCAGCTGCCATAGCTGAGCGGGCCATCGTCGGCGCCGTGGCCGGCAGTGAAGCTGCGCTCGCCGCTGAAGCGCTGGGCCGGCGGCTTGCCCACGTCGCGCTGGCGGTCGGTGGCGAAATACACTTTGACGACGGCATAGTTCGAGGCGACTGCGCCCTTGTCGACCGGCGCGGGTGCCGTTGCGGGCAGCGCTTCCACGTCGGGCGCCTGGGGCGAGGGCCGCTGCAGCCCATCGAGCAAGCCTTGCGCGGCAAACAGGGTTTCCATGTCGTCGGGGACCCTGGCCGAGGCCAGGGCCGTTGACAGGGCCAGGCGCAGCCGGCTATCGGCAGGGTCCGCTTCCAGCGCGGCGATGGCGGCCAGGATGGCCGATGCACTGTCGAACTTGCCGATGGCCGCCTGGATCTGGCGGTAGTGGGATAGCACGGCCTCGGGCGCGTGCGCGGGCGCGCCATGTTCGATGGCCGCGACGACGGCGGAAGTGATCAAGTCCATGCGCTACCTGCCTTTCAATGCAATCTGGATTGAATGTCAACCCATATTGCCATAAAAGCACGCGTAAAGCGACTTGTCCAGCGGCGCACGCAGGCGCCGCGCGGTGGCTCAATGCTGTTTGTCGTCGCTGAACTGCTGTGCCAGCGATTGCAGGGGCGCCAGCGTCACGCCGCCGCGGCTGACGTGCTCGGGGATGCTCACGCGCACGGGCTTGCTGTGCATATTCGTGGACGACAGCACATTTGTCGTGGTTTCCGGCGCCGCGTTCCACACGGGGTCGGAGATGCCTTCGAACACGTGTTTCAATTGTTCGCCCCAGGTGTCGCGGATCATGCGGAAATACTGGTTCTTTTCATCGATGGTGACGAAGCGCGTGACGGCCAGGCTGCCCGTCTCGTAGACGAGCAGGTCCAGCGGCAAGCCGACGGAAACATTCGAGCGCAGCGTGGAATCCATGGAAATGAGCGCGCACTTGGCCGCCTCGTCCAGGCGCGTGAACGGGTTGATGACGCGGTCGATGATGGGCTTGCCATATTTGGCTTCGCCGATCTGGAAATATGTGTTTTCATCGTGCGATTCGATGAAATTGCCGGCCGAATACACCTGGAACAAGCGGCAGCGCTCGGCTTGAATCTGCCCACCCAAGATGATGCTGACATTGAAGTCGATGCCGCAGTCGGCCAGGGCCTTGGCTTCGCGCTGGTGCACGGTGCGCACGGCTTCGCCCACGATGCGGGCCGCGTCATACATATTGCCCACGTTCCAGATGCTGCGCCCATCCGCATCCACATGTTCGGACACCAGCTGGCGGATGGCTTGCGAAATCGACAGATTGCCTGCCGTCATCAGCACCAGCATGCGGTCGCCCGGGTTTTCAAACACGCTCATCTTGCGGAAGGTGCCGACCTGGTCCACGCCAGCGTTGGTGCGGGAGTCGGACAGGAAGACCAGGCCTTCGTTCAGGCGCACGCCTATGCAATAAGTCATCGTAGCAAATTCAGTCAAAGGGGGAGCATTCTACACCAGCCGGGCCGGGCCACCAGCCTGCGAGGCCCGGCCAGCCTCATTCCTGCCTGTTTGCAGGGGCTAGACGGGCACGATCTGCACATCGACCCGCAACGTTTCCGTGCCGCCTCCCTGGCGCACGCCGCGCACGGGCGCGGCCGAATCGTAGTCGCGCCCGATGGCCAGCCGGCAATATGCATCCGTCATCAGGCGCGCATGGGTGACGTCGATGCTGACCCAGCCCGCGAAGTCCGGGTCCTCGGCCCAGGCGTCGACCCAGGCATGGCTGGCCGCGTGGCCCGTGGTGCCCGGATCGATGTAGCCGGACACATAGCGGGCCGGGATGCCCCAGGCGTGGCAGCAGGCCAGGTACAGGTGGGCATGGTCCTGGCACACGCCGCGCCCCAGGGCCAGCGCATCGCCTGCCGTGGTGGTGACCATGGTGGCGCCGCTTTCATACGCCACCTTGCCGACGATGTGCTCGGCCAGGCGCAGCAAATGGCCGGTCCCGGCCGTCACCGCGCGGTCGGGCAGGCTGGCGGCGGCCAGTTCCAGGATGGCCGGGTTGGCCTGCGTCAAGGGAGTCGGCATGGTAAACAGCAAGGGCGAGAGGGTATCGACCAGGTTCAGCCGTCCTTTGTGCGGATAAATGGTTTCGACCACGCCATGGGCCACCAGGCTCAGCGACTGATGGCTGCCGTTAATGGTCAGCATGTGCGACAAGTTGCCGTAGGCATCCGTGTAGGCGTGACACCGGCCCGGCGTGGAAATGTGCCAGGACAGGGCCCGCTGCTGCGGCTCGATACGCGGCGTCAGGTGCAGCTGCTGGATGGTGTAGGCCAGCGGCGCACTATAGGCGTAATGGGTTTCGTGGCGGATGGTGAGCTGCATCAGGCCGCCAGGGGAACGAGGAAGTCGCGGCTGACCCGGTTGCCCAGGTCATTGATGTTTTCCAGAAACTCCGTCAGGGTCAGATGCAGTCCCGCCTTCATGATGTCGTCGATATGGCCGAATTTCAGTTCCGCATGCAGTTTGCCGGCGAAACGCTCCGTATCGGCGGACACATCATTGCGGATATGCTTGAGGTTTTCCACCACGTCATCCATGCAGGCCAGCAAGGATCGTGGCATGTCGCCGCGCAGCATCAGCAATTCGGCGACGCGCGCCGGGGTGATGACATCGCGGTAGACCTTGCGGTAGATCTCGAAACCGGAGACGGAGCGCAGCAGCGCCGCCCAGTAGTAAAAATCGCGCTGGGTGATGTCTTTCGACGTGTCGCGCGCGCCGTGGAATTTCACGTCGAGGATGCGCGCTGTGTTGTCGGCCCGCTCCAGGAAGGTTCCCAGGCGGATGAAGTGAATGGCCTCGTCCTTGAGCATGGTGCCCAACGTCACGCCGCGCGACAGGTGCGAGCGGTACTTGACCCATTCGAAGAACTGGCTGGGGTCCGTTTCCAGCAGATTGCTTTTCAGGCGCTTCTGCATGTCGAGCCAGGTGGCGTTCTGGATTTCCCATACTTCCGTCGTCAGGGTGCCCCGCACGGCGCGGGCGTTTTCGCGCGCGCCCGTCAGGCAGGCGAGGATGGACGAGGGGTTGTTCGGGTCGCGCACCATGAAGTCGAGCACGTCGCGCGTGTGGAAGCGGCCATATTTGTGGTCGTACGCGCTTTGCAGCTCGGAAATCCCCAGGGTGGCGCGCCAGCCCTGTTCCGCGTCCTGTTCCGACTGCGGCAGCATCGAGGTCTGCATATTGACGTCGAGCATGCGGGCCGTGTTTTCCGCCCGCTCCGTGTAGCGGGCCATCCAGAACAAATGATCGGCGGTGCGGCTCAGCATGTTTTTTCTCCTGCAAAGGCGGATGTTGCTTCCAGTACCCAGGTATCCTTGGTGCCGCCTCCCTGCGAGGAGTTGACCACCAGCGAACCTTCGCCCAGGGCCACGCGGGTCAGGCCGCCGGGCACCATGGAAATCGTCTTGCCGGACAGCACGAACGGGCGCAAATCGATGTGGCGCGGCGCGATCCCGGCCTCGACATACGTGGGGCAGGCGGACAGGGCGAGGGTAGGCTGGGCGATGTAGCCGCCCGGATTGGCCAGCAGGCGCTGGCGGAAGTCCTCGATCTGCGCCATGCTCGACGCCGGCCCCACCAGCATGCCGTAGCCGCCAGCGCCGTGCACTTCCTTGACGACCAGCTTGGGCAAATTCGCCAGCACGTAGGACAGATCGGCCGGCTTGCGGCACTGGTAGGTGGGCACGTTGTTGAGTATCGGTTCCTGCGAGAGGTAAAACTTGATCATGTCGGGAACAAAGGGATAGATCGACTTGTCGTCGGCCACGCCCGTGCCGATGGCGTTCGCCAGGGTCACGCGGCCGGCGCGGTAGACGGACAGCAGGCCCGGCACGCCCAGCGAGGAATCCGAGCGGAAGGCCAGCGGGTCGAGGAAATCGTCGTCGACGCGGCGGTAGATCACGTCGACCCGCTTGGGGCCGCGCGTGGTGCGCATGTAGACGGAATTGTCGTTGACAAACAAATCCTTGCCTTCCACCAGTTCCACGCCCATTTGCTGGGCCAAAAAGGCGTGCTCGAAGTAGGCGGAGTTGTACATGCCGGGCGTCATGACCACCACCGTGGGGTCATCGACGCCCATGGGCGCGACGGAGCGAAGGTTGTCGAGCAGCATGTCCGGGTAATGGTCGACGGGGGCGATGCGGTTGCGCGCGAACAATTCCGGGAACAGCCGCATCATCATCTTGCGGTCTTCCAGCATGTAGGACACGCCGGATGGCACGCGCAGGTTGTCTTCCAGCACATAGAACTCGCCTTGGCCGGCCCGCACGATATCCACGCCGGCGATATGCGCGTAAATGTCGGAGGCGACGGCAATGCCCTGCATTTCCGGGCGGTACTGGGCATTCTTGTAAATTTGCTCGGCGGGAATGATGCCCGCCTTGATGATATTTTGAGCGTGATAAATATCATGGATGAACATGTTCAGCGCTTGCACGCGCTGCACCAGGCCCGTTTGCATCTGCGCCCATTCGGCGGCGGGGATGATGCGGGGAATGGTGTCGAAGGGAATCAGGCGTTCCGTGCCGGCATCGTCGCCATACACGGCGAAGGTGATGCCGACCCGGCGAAACGTCAGGTCCGCTTCGGCCCGCTTGCGGGCGATGGTGTCGGGGGATTGCTGCTCCAGCCAGTTGTTAAATTCACGGTAGTGTTCACGCACCTTGCTGTCCGTGCCCACTTCATCTGCAGTCATTTCATTGAAAAAATTTGCCATGTTGTGATTTCCCCTTGAGCCTTGGTCTGACTATAGCTCAGCAGAAATCATGCCAGTAGGGCACACGTGAAAATGTGTAAAAAATGACCATTTTTGTGGCGTAAATCCGTCAAGTGCACCGTATTGGTGCATTACTGCGCGGATAGTGCCGGCATGGGGCAGGCACGTTCAAGCGTCCGGCGTGACGAAGGGCCGGCAGTCGATGGGCAGGTCGATGGTAAAAGTGGTGCCACGCTCCGGGGCGCTGTCGACGATGGCGCTGCCGCCATGGCTTTCCGCCACGTTCTGCACGAAGGGCAGGCCGATGCCCCAGCCTGGCGCGCTGCCAGGATGTTCGCGGCGCAGATAATCGAAGATGCGCTCGGTCTGGTCGGGCGCGATGCAGCTGCCCGTGTTGTGCACGGTAATGATCATGCGTTCGCGCAAGGTATTCACGTGGATATGGATGGGGCCGTCGTCGCCGTACTTGACGGCATTGCCCACCAGGTTTTCCATGGCCCGGCGCAAGGAATTTTCGCACCACCAGCCGGTGACGGAACAGCCCGTGACGGCGCACTTGCCGGGCAAGCCCGTATTCACGCTGTCGCCCACTTGCCGTGCCAGCGGCAGGATGTCGAAACGCTGCAGCAGCAGCGGCAGCTTTTGCCCCCGGTGGTAGCTGAGCGTATCGAGCAGTTCCTGGATCATGTCGTCGAGGCGCTTGCCGTGCTCGATGATTTTTTGCGCCAGCGCCGGCACATCGGCCTGCTGCGCCAGGCGTTGCAATATCTGCGCGCTGTTGAGCATGACGGACAGGGGATTGCGCATGTCATGCGACAGGCCGGCGGCGATGCGGCGCTGGAAACCCTCGTGCATGGCGGTAAATTCCAGGATGGCTTCGCGGATGCCCGTATCGATCGAGACGTTGATCACCTTCCAGTCCTTGCGCCGCAGCGGCACGCCGGCCTCGAGCGCCGCCTCGGCAAAACAGTCGCGGAAAATCTGGTATTCCTGGATCACCTGTTCCGGCCCGTAGCTGGTCATGCGTGCCCGTTCATTGCCGTGCACGGCCGGCGCATTCGTGTTGCTGGTGGCATCGTCACGGGGGTAGCCCGGTGTCAGCGCTTCAGCCAGGTTGTCGAAGAAGGTCGGCAGGGTGTTAATCAGGATGGGCGTGAGCAGGGCGTCGGCGCCGCGTACCTTGGCGCGCACCTCGTGTTCCCATTGCGTCAGCACGGCATCGCGCATGCTGAACAGGCGCCGCGTGCGCGCCGGCAGGTCCAGCGTGCTCATTTTCTGGTCAGAGGCATAGGTCATCGCAGCTCCCCATCAGCAGGTCGGCATGCGCGCGTTGCGGCGCGCGACCTAAAGTATCCTCCAATTTGGCGCGCGGGGGGCGTTCAATTCGGTGCGCCGGCGCCTTGTATGACGGTGCTCAAATGGCTGAGGACTGCATCCCATTGCGCGAGAGAAAAGTTCTGCGGATCGTCGTGGCCATTCGCGTAGCCCGTATCGAGCACGGCATGGAAGGCGGGAATCAGCCACGTGCCCTTGCGCACGCTGGCCGCGACGTACAGCAGGGCCAGCCGCTCATATTGCGCCGGCGTAAAGCCGGGATCGGGCGCCAGGCCATCGTTGCCCTTGCCGCCGCCGGGTACGGAATTGCGCGGCTGCACCAGTTCCACGTGCAGGAACAGGCCCGTCAAGGACGGCTTGTCTTTTTCCAGCTTGCTGGCGTAGCCGGGCGTGCCAAAGTCGCGCACCTGCAGCGATGCGCCCAGGCGATTCACATACACATGGCCTTTCGGCCCGCCGCCCAGCGCCGGATTGCGCACCGTAAAATCGTTGAAATCCCAGCTGGCGTCGTTGATGTGGGCGGGAATCGGTTCTGCCAGGAAATTCGGATAGCTGGTGTCATGGATCACGAAATAACGGGCCACGGGCGCCACCAGGCGCCCCGTGGCACGCGACAGGGGCGCATCGATGGCGCCGCCCGCGTCAGCCTCGCTGATGCCTTGCGCCGCCAGGTAGGCGCGCAGGGTGGCCGGCGCGATGTCCGTGCGCTGGCCAACGCGGCTGGCGAGAAATGCCGGCAGCGGCGCGCTGGCCCCGAGGCGCGCATAGCGCTGCACGGGTCGCAGCAAACACGTGGCTTGCGCCCGCGCATCGCCCTGGAAACCGCTTTTCCAGGCGGCGTACGGGCAGGCGGCCTGCTTCTGGGCGGCGGCGGGCAGGGCAATGGCGAACAGCAATAGCAGGGCAGGGAGTCTCATGCGGGCATTGTCGCTCAAGCCACGGTGACGGCACAGGCGCGCACGCGAAAAAAAAGCTGCCCGATGCGGGCAGCTTGGCGGCAAGGCAGGCGCGGGATCGGTCAGAACGCCACGCTGCCCGAGACGACGAAGGTGCGCGGCGCGGCCAGCACCAGGCTGCCGGCGTCGAACGAGGAGACGGCCGAGGCCCAGTAACTGCGGTCGGCCACGTTGTCGATGCGCGCGCGCAAGGTCACGTCATGGCCTGCCACCTGCGTCAGGTAGCGCGCGCCGATGTCGACGCGGGTCCACGATGGCAGTTGCTTGCTGTTGGCCAGGTCCGCATACTGGGTCGACGTGTAGACGGTGCGGGCGTTCAGCGACAGGCCAGGCGCGCCCGGCACATCCCATTCGCCGCCCACGCTCAGCTGTGTTTTTGGCGCGCCGATGGCGTTCTTGCCGTTGTTCAGCGGCTTGTCCGTGTTGCGCTGTTGCGTATCGAGCCAGGTCAGGCCGCCCAGCAGGCGCACGCCGGCCATCGGCGTGCCGAAGATGGACAGTTCCAGACCCTGGTTGCGCTGTTCGCCCGACAAGGTGGCGCGCGAGCCGACGATGGCAGGCAAAGGCTTGGCCGTCGAGAACAGGGCGGCGCTCATGCCCAGCTTGCCGCCATCGTACTTGACGCCGATTTCTTTCTGCTTGGACTTGTAAGGCGCAAAGACTTCGCCCAGGTTGCTCACGGCCACTTGATCCTTGCCATCAAAATAGGTACCGCTGGCCACGGGACCCTTGACCAGCGCTTCGATGTAGTTGGCGTACAGCGACACGTTCTTGCTGGCCTTGTAGACAATGCCCGCTACCGGCGTGGTGGCGCTCTTGTCATAGCTGGAGTACTGCACGGCCGTGCCATACGCGTAGGCTGCGTCGCGGATCTGCTGGCGGCGCAGGCCCACGGTCAGCAACAGCTGCTCCTCAAGGAAGGCCATGGTATCGGCCACGGCATAGCTGTTGAGAATGGTCTTTTGCGTCAGGCGCGGGTCGCTCATCACGCCGCCCGAGTTGTCCTCCAGGGTAGGCGGCATGGCCACGTCGACGGGACGATAGATATTTGTCGGCAAGCCCGCGTAATCGCTGATGGCGTAGGCATTTTTCGCTTCGTTCCAGTGACCGGACCAGCTCGCTACCAGGCTGTGCTTGACGGCGCCCGTCGTGAGCTTGCCACGAATGCCCAATTCGCCAGTGCGGATTTCCTGCTTGCGCGCGTTGTCGAAGCGGTACACGCTGGCATCGCCATTGAGCGAGGTCAACGTGGGTTGGGCCAGGCTGTTCGATTCCTTCGTCGAGCGACTGCCGAACGCCGCCCAGGCCACCACATCCTTGGCGACGTCCACTTCGGCGCGCGCCGTCCCGAACACATCATGCTCCTTCGAATAGCTCCACGGCTGGGCAAAGTTCTTCGACGCATCGGGTGCGCCAGGCAGGGTCGCCAGGTTGCCGGCGTTGACGGAAGGGCGCGGCGCCGTCAGATCGAAGTTCTGGTAGCCGGCGTCCGCCGACAGACGGTAGTTGCGGCCGCGATAGTCGAGGCCGACAGAAAACATGCCCACGTCATGGTCTTCGCGCTTGATGCTGGTTTCGCCCTGGCGCTTGGCGGCATTCACGCGCACGCCGAATTCCTTGTTTTCGCCAAAACGGCGCGCCACGTCGATGGCCGCATAGGCATGGCCGCCCGATTCCACGCCCACCGTCAGTTCCGTCAGCGGCGCGTTGCCGGCGCGCTTGGGCATCAGGTTGATGGCGCCGCCGATGCCGCTGCCGCCCGGTGCCGCGCCATTCAGGAAAGCGCTGGCGCCGCGGAACACCTCCACGCGCTCGAGCAGTTCCGGCGACACGTATTGACGGGGCAGCACGCCGTACAGGCCGTTATATGCCACGTCATCGGAGTCGAGGGCAAAGCCGCGGATCACATACACTTCCTGGAAATTGCCATAGCCGCGCGACATGCGCACGGCCGGATCGCTCTGCAGCAGGTCGCCCACGCTGCGTGCCTGCTGGTCGGCGATGAATTGCTGCGTATAACTGGTGCTACCGAACGGGCTATCCATCATGTCCACGGAACCAAGAATGCCCATGCGTCCGCCGCGCGCCACCTGCCCACCGGCATAGGCCTTGGACAAGCCTTCCGCCGACGCATCGGCCGAGGCATTCACGACGACCGTCGGCATGGTTTGCGCATCGGCGGCGGTAGTCTGCGCCTGCGCGGCGGAGCTGGCCAGCACGAAGGCGGCCAGGGCGAACGGGGTAGGGATGAGGTGGAAGGTGCGCATGGTTGTTGTTCGATAATAATGAGAATGATTATCATTATATTCCTCCCGGCCGGAAAGCGTGTGGAAGCGTGCAAGGGCGCGTAAAAAAAATGGTATCCGGCGCAACAATTTGCGGCGCAGGTGCCGGATTTTGCGTGAAAAAGGCGCATCAGACGATACCTTGCGGATTGATTAACAAGTTTGAGCCACTCTCGCTACACTATGGCATCGCGCATTGCGCTCACCAGATGCTTTCTGCCCATGTTTCAGCGAGATCAGTCCGCTTCCCCGCACCGCACCTGGCGCTTCAGCGCGAGAGGCGCGGCCGTCGCCCTGATCCTGGCCATGCATGTATTGGGCCTGTATTTCCTGCTGCTGCCGGCGCGCAAGCTGAGCCACTATACGGACGTGGCCTTCATGACCCTGATGCCGCCGAAACCACTGCCGCGCACGCCACCGATGCCCTTGCCGATGCCCATGCCGCGCCCGCGCGCGCCCGGCCCCACGGCACCGCCCGCCGCGCCCGCGGCGCAGGCGCAAGCTGACGCCGAACCCGCCACGGCGGAAGCCATCACCGCACCCGCAGCCGAGCAGCCTGCCGAGGCGCCCATGGCCGACTTGCGCACGCGCGCGCGGCTGGCGGCAGGCGCCGCCGACAAGGCCTTGCGCGCTGAACAGAATAAAGGCAAACCGTGGCTGGCGATGGCGGAACTCAAGAGCGAGACGGCATTCCAGAAGCTCGTCGCCTCGGCTTACCGTGGCGGGCCGGTCATCAAGGTGGAAGACTTCCTGATGGCCGACGGACGGCCCGCCACGCGCGTGGTCAGCCCCGGCGGCGCCAGCTGCTACGCCATGGGAGATAATCCGGGCGCGGGCGCCGATCCTTTTAAAACGGGCGGCAAACTGAAAAAAGTGGCGTGCCCCGGCTGATGGTCGTGCGTCGGATCAGCGCGCAAGCGCGTCGTCCGACATCACCGGCGGCCAACGCAGTTGTCGGATTACGCACGGCTGCGCCGCGCTAATCCGACCTACGCGGCGCCGACATGGGCGCAGGCAAAGAGCACTTCAAACGGGCGGCAAGCTGCGCACTTTAGCGTGTCCGGCGTGTGTGCCGTAGGTCGGATCAGCGCGCAAGCGCGTCATCCGACATCACCAGCGGCCAACATTGTTGCCGGATTACGCACGGCTGCGCCGCGCCAATCCGACCAACGCGGTTCCGGCAGGGGCGCAGGCAAAGAGCACTTCAAACGGGCGGCAAGCTGCGCACTTTAGCGTGCCCCTGTGTGCCGTAGGTCGGATCAGCGCGCAAGCGCGTAATCCGACATCACCAGCGGCCAACATTGTTGCCGGATTACGCAAGTAGCGCAGGCTTAAATACCCGGCCAGCCAGGAAAGTGGCGTGCGCCGAAGCAGGGCGTAGGTCGGATCAGCGCGCAAGCGCGTCGTCCGACATCACCGGCGGCCAACGCAGTTGTGGGATTACGCATGCCTGCGCCGCGCCAATCCGACCAACGCGGTGGCGCAATGGCGCGGGCAAAGACCGCGCCGGCCGCAGGGTTTTCCGGGCGATTGCGGGGCTGCCGTCCCCGGCTGGGCGCCAAATATGCTAAGTTGCGTCTGCGCTTCTTTTGCCTCTTTCCGCCGACACCATCCTGGACGCCCATGCCACCCGACATCCTTATCCTCGCCCCCAGCCCCTCGGCTGCCGTCAACGCGCAACTGGAAGAACGTTACGCCTGCCACCATGCCTGGCAAGTCGCGCCGGAAGAGCGCCATGCCTGGCTGGATACTCTGGCGCCGCGCATCCGTGGCGTCGTCACGACGGGGGCGCTGGGCTTGAACGCCACCGACATGGCCCTGCTGCCGGCGCTGGAAATCATCGCCGTCAATGGCGTGGGCCTCGATGGCGTGGCGCTGGACGTGGCGCGCCAGCGCGGCATCGCCGTCACCACCACGCCGAACGTGCTGACGGATGACGTGGCCGACACGGCGCTGGGCCTGCTGCTGGCCAGCGCCCGCCACATTGCCGCGCTCGACCGCTTCGTGCGCGATGGCGCCTGGGAACGCCGCGAGGCCATCGCTCCCGCATCCAGCCTGCGCGGCAAGACGGCCGGCATTTTCGGCTTCGGGCAGATCGGGCAAGCCATCGCGCATCGCCTGGCCGCTTTCGGCATCCACGTGCGCTATTTCCAGCCCCGCGCCATCGCCGGCACCGAGGTGCCGCGCGCGGAATCGCTGCTGGCCCTGGCGCAGGAAAGCGACTATCTGATCGTCTGCGCGCCGGGCACGCCCGCCACGCGCAAGATCGTCGACCGCACCATACTCGACGCCCTGGGCCCGCAAGGCACGCTGATCAATATCGCCCGTGGCGCGCTGATCGACGAGGACGCCATGATCGCCGCCTTGCAGGATGGCCACCTGGGCGCGGCCGGACTCGACGTCTTTGCCGATGAACCGCACGTGCCCGCCGCCTTGCGCGCCATGTCCAATGTGGTGCTGACGCCGCACGTGGGCAGCCTGACGGTGGAAACGCGCCACGCGATGGGGCAGCTGGTGGTGGACAACCTGGCGGCGCATTTTGCCGGGCAGCCTTTGCTGACGCCGGTGAAACAATAGTCTCCGCGGACCAGCGTGCCGGGTGCCGGCAAATTGCGTTAGCATCCCGCACATATTATTTCAAGACGATGTATTAGAGAAAGGAGCGGCGATGCATACCTTGCTGGTGATGGGCGCGGGCTTCGCGCTGCTGGGGCTATGCCTGCTGGTGGGCTGGCGCAAGGGCGCGATGGCGCACGCGGCCCTGGCATTCCTTCCCTTGTGGCTATTGGGCGCAGGCATTAACCTGGCCGTGGGCGTGCTGGCGGCCGGCTATTCCGTGGCCGAAGAACTACCGATTTTTGCAGTAATTTTTGCCGTGCCAGCCACGCTGGCCGGTTTTTTGTGGTCGCGTTTACAACGCACCTGAGCCGTCCGCCCAGTGGCAGCAGCGCCAGTACGGCCAGGATTGAATTGATGAAAGAGTAACTATGGAATTAAGAAAATCGCTGTTGCGCACGCGCGGCGGGCAGGACAGCGGCAAGGTGGGCATGATCGAGCTGTTCTTCGACCTGGTGTTCGTGTTTGCCGTCACGCAGCTGTCGCACGGCTTGCTGGCGCACCTGAGCGCCATGGGCTGGCTGCAGACGGGTCTGCTGCTGATGGCCGTCTGGTGGGTATGGATCTTTACCTCGTGGATCACCAACTGGCTCGATCCTGAACGCATCCCCGTGCGCATCAGCCTGTTTGCGCTGATGCTGGGCGGCTTGATCATGTCGGCCTCGATTCCCGAAGCCTTTGGCACGCGCGGCCTGGCGTTTGCCGGCGCCTATGTCGCCATGCAAGTGGGCCGGCCCCTGTTTGCCTGGTGGGCCGTGCGCCATGAAACCCTGTCGCGCCGCCGCAATTTCCAGCGCATCGCCTTGTGGGCCGCGTTTTCCGGCATCTTCTGGATCGCCGGCGGCCTGGCCGATCCGTCACAGCGCATCTTCTGGTGGGCAGCGGCCCTGCTGATCGACCTGGCGGGACCATGGATGCAGTTCGGCATGCCTGGCCTGGGCCGCTCCTCGACGGCTGACTGGGATGTCGATGGCGGCCACATGTCGGAACGCTGCGCGCTGTTCGTCATCATCGCCCTGGGCGAATCGCTGCTGGTGACGGGCGCCACCTTCGCGGGCCTGGAATGGACGGCGGCCAACTGGCTCGGTTTCCTGTCGGCCCTGGTTGGCAGCATCGCCATGTGGTGGATCTATTTTGATACGGGCGCCGAGGCGGGCCACCACCGCATCGCCCACTCGAAAGACCCGGGCCGCATCGCGCGCAAGGCCTACACCTATATCCACGTGCTGATCGTCGGCGGCGTGATCGTCAGCGCCGTGGCCGATGAACTGGCCCTCGTGCATCCGGACGAGGCCAGCTATGCCGGCATCTGCGCCTTGCTGGGCGGCCCGATCCTGTATCTGCTGGGCAATGCCATGTTCAAATGGGTCAGCAGCGACCGCGCCGCGCCGCCGCTGTCGCACTTGCTGGGCATTTTGATCATCCTGGCGCTGATCCCGATGGCATTTGGCCGCCTGTATTCGCCGTTGACCCTGGCCTGCATCACCAGCTGCGTGCTGGTCCTGGTGGCCGTGTGGGAACACATTGCCTTGCGCCGTCCGCCGCCGGAAATCGATCCCTGACCTTCGCCAGGCCCTGGCCAGCCCCTATCTGGACGGCGCAATGCCGTCCGGATCGCTGCGCGCGTCGAGCGTCAGCTGCAGGAAGGCCAGGTCCAGCCAGCCGCCGAACTTGGTGCCCACCTGGGGCATCAGTCCCACTTCCACGAATCCCAGCTTTTTGTGCAGCGCGATCGAGCCGGCATTGCGCGCCTCGATGCCCGCCACCATGACGTGCTTGCCGATGCCGCGCGCGCGCGCGATCAATTCCACCATCAGGGCCTGGCCGATGCCGTTACCGCGGCTGTCGTGGCGCACGTACACGGAATGCTCGACCGTGTGGCGGAAGCCCTCGAAGGCGCGCCAGTCGCCAAACGAGGCATAGCCGGCCACGCTGCCTGCCGCATCGATGGCCACCAGCACCGGGTAGCCGGCGCGCTGGCGCTCCGCCAGCCAGGCGGCGCGGTTGGCCGCGTCGACCGTGCGCTCGTTCCAGATGGCCAGGGTGTTGCTGACGGCATCGTTGTAGATGGCCAGTATGGCGTCGATGTCGCCCGCATGGGCATCGCGTACTTGCATGTTGATCTCCTCGCCGGGCGTCTACTATAATGGACAAATCATAGAGTGGTGCTCCCGGCTTGTCCAATAAAATTTCTTGCATACGCTGACCCCATGTCCATTAAAGCAGACGAATTGAACCAGCGCATCGGCGCCAGGGTGCGCCTCGAGCGGGACCGCCTGGGCTGGTCGCTGACCGAGCTGGCGGCCCGTTCCGGCGTCTCGCGCGCCATGGTGCACAAGGTCGAGCGCGGCGATTGCAGCCCCACGGCCACCTTGCTGGCGCGTCTGTCCGGCGCCTTCGGCCTGAGCATGTCGGCCCTGATCGCCCGCGCGGAAGTGCGCGCCGGGCGCCTGCTGCGCCAGGCCGACCAGCCCGTCTGGATCGACCCGCAGAGCGGCTACGTGCGGCGCCATGTGTCGCCCGCCTCGGACATGCCGCTCGAACTCGTGCATGTGGAACTGCCGCCCGGCGCCGTGGTCGCGATGCCGGCCGCCGCCTACGTGGCGCGGCGCCAGCTGATATGGGCGCTGGCCGGCACCCTGGTGTTCCTGGAAGGCGACATTCGCCACGTGCTGGAAGCGGGCGATTGCCTGGAGCTGGGCCCGCCTGCGGACTGCGTCTTTCGCAACGAAACAGCCACCCCGTGCACCTATGCCGTCGCCGTGCTCAAGCAGGGCTGAGCAGGCAACCGCTTAATTTACCATTCCCGTTGCCACCGCCGTGGACGCCACCGCAAGTGCCGCCGCGCGCAGCTGGGCAATGAAAGCGCGCGCGGCGGGCGCCTGTTCGTGGCGGCGGTACGCGGCCGCGATTTCCGAGTTGATCAGCGGTCCAGCCAGTTCGCGGAAGCACACACCGGGCAATTGCACGCTGGCCATCACGGAATGCGGCACGATGGCGCAGCCCACGCCCAGCGACACTTCCGTCAGCACGGCCAGCAGGCTGCCCGGGCGCGACACCACCTGCGCCGCGAAGCCGCCGCGGCGGCCCGCTTCCACGGTGCCCAGTTCCTGTTCCGGCACGATGAAGGCCTGCTGCGCCAGTGCGGCCGGCGCGATGATGGCGCCTTGCGCCAGGGGGCTGGCAACCTGCACGGCCAGCACGAAGCGGTCGCGCAGCAGGACCACGCTGTCCAGTCCGTCGGGCAAGCGCAGGGGTGGGCGCAAAAACGCCAGGTCCAGGCGCCCCTGGTCCAGCAGTTCCGGCAAGGTTTCCATCGCATATTCGCGCGCGCTGATGTGGATGCCCGGGTGGCTGGCGCGAAAGCGGGCAAACTGGTCTTGCAGCACGCCGGCATACGCAGCCGAGGCAACATAGCCGATTTCCAGCCGTCCCAGCTCGCCGCGCCCGGCACGCCGCGCCACTTCCTGCGCCTGTTCCAGCTGCGCCAGCGCGCGCGCCGCTTCCACCACGAACAGTTCGCCGGCCGCCGTCAGGGCCACGGCGCGCTTGCTGCGCTGAAACAGCCGCGTGCCCAGCAGGTGTTCCGTTTCCTGCACCTGCTTGGTCAGCGCCGGCGGCGAAATGCCCAGCTCGGCAGCCGCCCGCGCGAAATGCAGGGTCTGCGCGACGGCCAGCACGCAGCGGAAATGCCGCAATTCCATGTCTTTGTCTGTATTCACCATAGGTAAATTATAAGTCGCCTGTCTTATAACAAGAAATAATACCGGCATGCTTACAATTGGCGCATGAAAACGAACAACTGGACCCTCTACACCTGCTCGGGCGTGTGCGCCCTGATCATGCTCGATACCAACGTCGTGGCCGTCTCCTTGCCGTCGATCGCCCGCAGCCTGAACGCCAGCTTCGTCGACGTGGAATGGGTGGTCAGCGCCTACATGCTGGCGTTCGCCTCGTTCCTGCTGCCGGCCGGCAGCATCGCCGACCGCCTGGGACGGCGCAGAGTCATGCTGTTTGGCCTGGCCGTGTTCGCGCTGGCGTCGCTGCTGTGCGGCCTGGCGTGGACGCCGTTCGTGCTCAACGTGGCGCGCGCCATCAAGGGCCTCGGTGCGGCCTTGCTGCTGACCTCGGCACTGGCCGTCATCGGCCATACCTTCCATGCGGAAAAGGAGAGGGCGCGCGCCTGGTCCGTCTGGGGCGCGGCCATGGGCGTGGCCATGACGGTGGCGCCGCTGCTGGGCGGCCTGATCACGAGCGCCATCAACTGGCGCTGGATTTTCTATTTGAACCTGCCTGTCGTCGCTGTGCTGATGTGGCTGGTGCGCAAGCACGTGGACGAGTCGAAGGATGCGTCCAACGCCAGCTTCGACCCGCTGGGCGCGGCACTGTTTTCCGCCGGCCTGTTCTGCATCATCTGGGGCCTGATCGACGCCAGCGTGGCGGGCTGGTCCAGCCGCGCCACCGGTCTGCGCTTCCTGGCCGGCGCCGCGCTGCTGGCCGTGTTCATCGTCGTCGAACGGCGCCAGCGCGCGCCCATGGTCGATCTGGCGCTGTTTGGCCGCCGCGTGTTTGTCGGCGCCGTGCTGGGCATGTTCGGCTATGCCATCGCCGCCCAGGTGATGATGACGTTCCTGCCGCTGTACCTGCAGAACGCCTTCGGCTTTTCCGCCGTGCTGGCCGGCTGCGCCATGCTGCCGTTTGCCGTGGCCATGGTGGTGCTGTCGCGCCTGGCACCGCGCGCCATGCGCCGGCTGGACGACCGCGGCATCCTGGTGACGGGCTTGTTGATTGTTGCCGTAGGCAATGTGGCGACCGCCCTGGCCGCCGCCAGTCTGCAGTATGGCTGGGTGGCGGCGGGCATGATCGTCACGGGGGGCGGAGCGGGATTGCTGAACGGTACGACGCAAAAAGCCATCCTGGCCTGCATCCCCCGCGAACGCACGGGCATGGGCTCGGGCATCAGCACCACCACGCGCTTCGTCGGCATCGTGCTGGCCGTGGGCGGCCTGGGCGCCGTGCTGGCCATGCGCACGGCCGCCGCGTTCGAGCAGCTGGCCTGGCTGCACGGCTTAACGGCCTCGCCCCAGATGATCGGCCGCATCGTGGCCGGCAATGCGGGCGAAGCGTTCGGCCAGTTGCCGCCAGCCATGCAGGCGGTGGCGCAGGAAGCGGCGCGCCACGCCTTTGTCGACGGCTTTGCCAGCGTGCTGTACCTGGCCGGCGCGCTCGCGGCCATCTCGGCGGCGCTGGTCTTCGTGCTGGCCAGGCCGCTCGAAAAAGTGTAACTGTTCAGCAAGATTCACGTGCGCCGGCTGTACTTGTAATATGATGCCATCGAGCAATACATAGCATTCATATAACAGCGATTCATCGGAGGGGCGCCATGCGCAGAAAACGCATTATTGTTACCAGCGTGCTGGTGGCCGTCATCGGCGTGGCCGCTCCCCTGAGCCTGGCCTTTTATCTGTCGTCCGTGCGCGCCGAACAGGGCGAGCAGGAACGTTTGCGCTTGCTGGCCGGCTACGCGCTGGAACGCGCGCACCGCTCGATCGCCTCGGCCAGCGCCGCCTTGCGCAGCGCAGACGCGCTGCAACTGGCGCCATGTTCGGAAGCGCATATCCAGCAGTTGCGCCGCATCACCATCACCACGCGCAGCATCGACGATATCGGCTATGTCGAGAATGGCTTGCTCAAGTGCACGTCCACCGGCATCGAGGAAACGCACATCGCCGTCACGCCCGCCGATTTCACCCTGGGCAATGGCATGGGCCTCGATTTCAACCTGCGCCCCGTCGTCAGCGGCGGCAAGCGCATGGTCGGGCTGACGTACCGCGCGCACAAGGTGCTGATCGATCCCGTGCGCTTTTCCGACGTCATCGTCGACAACGATATCCAGATGGCCATGGCCATCGGCAAGCGCGGCGTGCTTGACACCTTGCACCATCCCGATCCGGAGCAGGTACAAGCCTTGCTGGCCGGCTTGCCGGCGGCGCATGGCGCGGCGCCGGACGACAGCATCCATGCGATGCTGTACCGCGATGGCCTGACGGCCGTGATGATCGAACCGCGCAGCAAGCTGAACGCCAGGCTGCGCCGCGAACAGCTATTACTATTACCCATGGGCCTCCTGATGGCCGCCTTTATCGTCGGCATCGTTGTCTGGCTGTCGCGCCGCCGCCTGTCGCTGATGGGCGAATTGCGCATCGCCGTCGAGCGGCGCGAATTCTTTGTGCATTATCAGCCCATCATCGCCCTCGACACGGGCGCCTGCGTGGGCGCCGAGGCGCTGATCCGCTGGCGCCGTCCCGATGGCAGCATGATCCGCCCCGACCTGTTCATTCCCGTCGCCGAGGAAGGCGAGCTGATCCTGCCGATCACGGACCAGGTCATCGACTGCGTCATCGCCGACATGCGCGCCGCGCTGGTGGCCGACCGCCAATTGCACATCGCCATCAACCTGTGCGCCAGCGATATCGAGACCGGCAGGGTGCTCGACGTGCTTGAGCGGGCGCTGGACGGCACGCACATCGAAGCGCAGCAGATCTGGCTGGAAGCGACGGAACGGGGTTTCATCAACGTCGAGGCGGCCCGCGCCACCATCGAAAAGGCCAGGGCGCGCGGCCACGCGGTGGCCATCGACGATTTCGGTACCGGCTATTCCAGCCTGTCGAGCCTGCAAAACCTGCCGCTCGACGCCCTGAAGATCGACAAATCGTTCGTCGACACCATCGGCACGGACGCGGCCACCAGCAGCGTCACGCCGCACATCATCGCCATGGCCCGCAGCCTGAACATGCTGATCGTCGCCGAAGGCATCGAAACGCAGCAGCAAGCCGACTATTTGCTGGAACGCAAGGTCGAATTTGGCCAAGGCTGGCTGTACGCGAAAGCCCTGCCGGCGGACGAATTCCTCGCGTTTTACCAGCCGCGCCGCGTCAGGCCGGCCGCCTGAGCACCCATTCCAACCGCTGATTTCACCATGCGCAAACCTCCAAACTTTCCCTACCCGCTGCAGCCGCTGCGCGTGCCTGGCGGCTGGCACATCACCGTCAACACCCTGTTCGAGGTCGAGCCAGGGCCGGACAGCATGCAATGGTTCAGCAGCGCGCTGCTGCTGTGGGGCTATTGCCGCGACAGCGGCTACTGCTTCAATTCCCATTTCGAGCCGGAAGACGATCCGGACGGCGAGTTCGTGCTGGAGATGGCGAAAGCCGAATACGACCGCCACGGCAAGGCCGTCAAGGGCAGTGAGGTATTCCTGGGCGAATTCCGCACGCGCGGCAAGGCGCAGTTCGTGGCCAGGGTCGAGCAATTCATGCGCGACCCCGGCCGCTGAGCGCCAAGGCTACTCTGGCCGCCGGCGTCGCAACACCACATCCTCGCCGCCTTGGCTGAGCACGGCGCCATCGATCTTTCCCGTGGCATCGCGCGTAAAAGCCAGTTCCGCTTCGATGGCGCGGAAGAAGAACAGGTCTTTCGCGCTGGCAAACACGCGCGCCGCGCCGACACCGGTGCCGGCCGCTTCCAGTCCATCCTTGCCCAGGGTCAGCGTCAAGGTGAAATTCTTGTCCAGGGGATACTCGCCCACGTACTCGGCCAGCGCCGCGCGCGGCAATTCCATGGCCACCGGCGGCTTTTTCAGCGCTGGCAAGGGCGTGCCGGGAAACAGCGCGGACACGCCCAGCGCATCGACATCGCGCGCCGTATTCGTCAGCACCACCACGCCGCGCTTGCCATCGGTGGTGAACGCCGCATAGCTGGCGTAGCCGCCCGTCTGGCCGCTGTGCCAGGCGTAACCCTGGCCTTGCCGCTGCTCCAGCAGCCAGGCCAGGCCGATCTTGGTCTCGCTGCCGGGGGCCAGCGGCCGCTGCGGCACGATGGCCAGCGCATACGGGCGCAAGGGCTTGAACATATACGCCTGCAGGTAGGCGACCATGTCGCGCGCGCTCGAATACACGCCGCCGGCAGGCGCCACCACATTCAAATCCCAGGCGGGCGTCGCCTCGCCCGACAGCAGGTGGCCCGGCGCCAGGCGCGCCAGCATGCCGTGCGTGGGCTGGTTCGAGGTCGAGCGCATGCCCAGCGGTGCGGCGATGCGCGACTGCAGCAGCGCTTCATAGCTGCCGCCCGCCTGGCGGGCCAGGGCCGTTCCCAGCACGGCGTAGCCGATATTCGAATAGTCAAAGGCCGTGCCGGGCGCGTGCGGCAAGCGGTAGCCGGCGAGAAACTGCCGCTGCCGCTCTTCCGTGTAGTCCGCATACGGGTTGGCCGGATTGGCCGGCGCGAAATTATCGGGCAGGCGCGGCAGCGAGGAGGTGTGCGTCGCCAGGTCGAGCACGCTGATCTGCCGCCCGTCAAAGGCGGGGATGGCATAGCCGGGCAAGAGCTGCGCCACCGGCGTGTCCAGGGTGGCCTTGCCTTGCGCCACCGCGTCGGCCAGCAGCAAGCCCGTCATGGTCTTGGTGATGGAGCCGATCTGGTAGACGGTATCGGTGCCCGGCTTGCCTGCTTTGCCAGGCTGGGCGCTGCCGAAACCGAAGACGGCGCTGTCCTTGCCGTCGATCACGGCGATGACGATGCCGGCATGCATGCCCAGGCGCGTCAGTTCTTCGGCGCGCTGGCGCACGGCGTCATCGAGCACGGGTGCGGCCAGGGCGGCGGAGCCGAGCAGGCAGAAGGGGAGGAGGGAGAAAGCAGGTGTCATGGGAACCTTTCCAGTGTGGGCCAAATGCGCGGCAGCGCCTGGATAAGGTGGCTGGCACGCCTTGCGAGCATACGGCGCCAACATGAAGGCTCCCTGAGTTTTATGGCACTTTTATCTGTTTGCTAAGGTTTTCGCTTGCCCGGCACGGCCTGGCCGTTCTGGTGCAGGACGACGCCGCTGATGGCGCCCTCGGCGTCGCGCTGGAACACCAGTTGCGCCTCGACCACCTTGTAGAAGAAAGTGTCCTTCGCGCTGGCGTACACGGGCGCTTCGCCCTGGCCCGTGGCGCCCACCAGCAAGCCTTCCGGTCCCTGGCGCACGCTGAGGATGAAGGTGGGCGCCAGCGCGTACTGGCCCGCATACTGCGCCAACTCGGATGGGGCGATGGCAATTTCCTTTGGCGCCGCGCCCGCCTTGGCCAGCGGCGGCAGGCTGCCGGGCACCAGCACGCCGACGCCCAGTCCGTCGACCTCGCGCGCGGTACTGCTGAGTATCACCACGCCGCGCTTGCCGTCGAGCGTATAGCCGGCAAAGCTGGCGTAGCCGCCCGTCTGCCCGTTGTGCCAGGCAAATGGCTGGCCCTTGATCTGGTCGAGTATCCACGCCAGGCCTGCCTTCCGCACGCCATCGCCGTCGCCTTCGCCAGCCAGAACCTGGCGCGGCTGCACGGCCAGCTGCTGCGCCTGGCCGGTGCCGCGCATGTATGACTGCATGTAGGCAACCATGTCGCGTGCGCTCGAGCGCACGGCGCCGGCGCCGGCGATAGCCTGGAAATCCCAGTTCGACGCCGGCTTGCCATCGGCCAGGTGGCCGGGCGCCAGGCGGGCGCGCAGGGCGGGCGTTGTCAGCGCCGAGCTGCTGGCCATGCCGAGCGGGCGGAAGATGCGCGCCTGCAGCAGTTCCTCGTATGACAGCTGCGATTGCTCCGCCAACGACGTGCCCAGCAAGCCGTAGCCCAAATTCGAGTATTCGTACGACGCGCCGGGCGCGCGCGCCAGCGCATGGCCCGCCAGAAAGGCGCGCAGCAGCGCCGTGGAATAGTCGGCGTAGGGATTGTTCGGCTGCGCCGGCGCCAGGTTGGCGGGCAGGCGCGGCAAGCCGGAAAAATGCGTGGCCAGCTGGCCCAGCGTGATGTTCTGCCCGCCGAAGGATGGGATGGCGTAGGCGGGCAGCAGCTCGGCGACCGGCTGCTCCAGCCGGGCCTTGCCGGCCACGACGGCATCGGCCAGCAGCAAACCCGTCATGGTCTTGGTGACGGAGCCGATTTCATACACGGTGTCGGCATCGGGCACGACCTTGTCGCCGGGCCGCGCGCGGCCGAAGCCGTACACGGCACTGTCCTTGCCCTCGATCACGGCGATGACCAGGCTGACATGCTTGCCGTCCCGCACCAGTGTTTCAGCCCGTTCACGGATGGCCGCATCGAGCGCGGGCGCGGCCATGGCACCGGCGGTGGAGAGGGACAGGATGGGCAGCAGCAAGGAGGGCAGGCGTGGCAGCATGATCGGTTCCGTCAGCTTGGTTGTTAATCAAGGGAAAGCATAGCATCTTCACAGGCCGGGTGGCTGTTTTGGCAAGGTGGTTGGCCTGCTATCGCTGAGGCCCCATCCAGCCAGCGCGCCAGCTGCATGCGCATCTCTTCCGCCATGGCCAGCAGCAATTCGCCGCGCCGGCGCGCATCGGCGCGCTTTTTCGATGGCACCCCGGCCAGGTCGGGCAGGCGGTAGGCCGCGCAGGGCAAGTGATAATTGCCGTCGCGCATGCGCAAGGCGCGCAATTCCTGCCATGCCAGGTCGTAGTCGGCGGCGATATGCCGGCGCCGGCGGGCATTCAGGGCGATGCGGTTGTCGTTGCTGACCAAAAATACATTGTTGCAGGCAAAGAAATCGCCGAAATCGCGCAGTGCCGTCACCATCAGGTTTTTTGGCCGGCAGCCGTGCAGCGCCCGCGTGGCGGCCTTGACGGCCAGCGCCCCGGCCTCCGAGCGCAAGCCTTGCAGCGCGCCCAGCTGCAGCGAGACACCGTCGGCGCGTGGGGTAAACAGGAAACTGGCCAGGTACAGGGGCTGGCCATCGCGCGTCAGGCGCAGGCACAGCTCGCCCTCGCGGTGGCTGTCGTGGATGGCCGTCAGCTGCAAGCGGTACGTTGCCGCATCCTTGCCGGCAAAACTGGCCAGCACCACAGGCTGCTGTGCCGCCCGTTCCACGAGCGGACGGGCACCGGCCTGCCACAGGAAACGGTAATGTCCCTCAATCAGCGCGCGGCGCGCCGCACAGCCCAGCTGGCGCGAAGCGTAGGGACGGTAAATCTTGAAGCGCAGGCAAGGGTGCAGCTGCGCCAGCGCGCACAGGCCCGGCATGCTGTCGAGGAAAGCTTGCCAGCGTGTGCGCTGGCGGGGGAAGAACAGGGCGCCCAGGGCCGCTTTCAGGCGGTGTCCGCCAGCGGCTGGCCGCAGCAGGAATGGATGGCTTTGCCGGAGAATGTCGTTCATGTTGGTACCTGTCGATGGCAGGCGCTGCACAATGAGCGCCTTGCCAGGTTCCATGCTATCGGGGATGGGTGAATTTCATATGAAGGAGACAAGGCAGACCGGCCACGGCCATGCAGTGCGCATATTCAAATGACAATCTTTCCCAAATGAAGTAAAGTAGCGCGGCGCCGTGCGCCTTTCATTCACTTGTCGTCTTCATACATCGTCTCTCCCTATGCCATTGCTTAAAATAGTTGCCCTGTTACTTGTGCTGGTTTTTGGCTACCTGCGCCATCGCATCGACGCCAGGCACCGCGAGCGCATGACAATGGCGGGAGGCAGTGAATGGGCTTATTATTCCCGCCGCAGCAAGGAAGGTTGCCGCGATGGCAGGTTCATGATGCGCTCCACCTGGCTGGGCCTTGCCGTGATCGCCGCATCCGGCGCCTATGTGGCAAGCCTGTTTCTTGCGACAGCCGCCCCTGGCGCCGCAGCGCTGGGCGCCACCGGCAACCCGCTCATCGCTCCTCTGGCCGCGCCACGGTTGACGGCGATCTCCGCCATGCAGGAACGCCAGGCGGCCGCGACACAAACATCTACCACCGTTGACGTCTGCCGCGATGGCACGCCAGCCGGCTGCACCGCCGCCTCGCAAACGGCGTCGGCATCGGCCCCAGCACGGCCCGCCACTTGAGACACTATCTTTACATCTGGCACGACCCGGCCGAACAGATGATCGTCGCGTCCGGGATTGAGTTCCGCGACTTCCTGCCTGCCTTGCTGGACGCGGGTGGCGTGCTGCTGCTCAAGGGCGATGCCAGGGTGGCCCAAACGGGCATGCTGCACGTACCGCGGCAGCAATTGCCCACGCTGGCGAGCGAGGATATCGCCGCCTGGGGCAGCCATGCCTGGGCCGATTATGCCGATGATGCCGCCGCCGCCTTGCCGCCGCCGGACGATGCCAGGCTGGCCGAGGCCGGCTATTTCGCCCGTCACGGCACACCGCAACACCAGCCCCGTATCGCCGTGCTGCGCAACCGTTTTATTGCCTACGCCCATGATGATGGCTGGTATCTGAAACTGTTTTACAGCGCATGGAGCGACGTCGCGGACTTTCTCGCCGCCGCCGTTCCGGCAGCGATTGCCACGCTGGACATGGCTGCCTTGCAGCGCGGCGATGCGGGCTGCTGGCTGCAGGGCGGCGTGGCGCACGCCGAAGTCAAAACGCACGACATCGACAGCGTGCTGAATCGCCGGCTGTAGGCTGATGACCTTATTCAACCCCGCGCATGCCTGTGCTGCCGGCATTGGCACATCCGCCTTGCACGCCGCTTCGGCAAGGGCGCCCGCATGACCGCCTGCGTCGTGCGGCCATACCTGCCGGCAGATAGCGCCGCCTGCGTGGCCATCCTGGCGCTGGCCGGACGGGACGCGTTCAGCGGTGTCGCCGACCACGCCGCTTTCCTGGCCGCCACGAAGGGTGAAGACATCTTCGTTGCCGAGCGCGACGGCGTCCTTGCCGGCTTTGCCGCCGTGTACACGGGCGCCACCCCCGAATATTTCCTGCATCACCTGTATGTGCACCCGGCCCACAGCCGCAAGGGCATCGGCGCGCAACTACTCGCTGCCGTGGTGGCGCGCTACGGCCCGCGCCTGAGCCTGAAGACGCAACTGCGCAACGATGGCGCCCGGCGCTTTTATGCGCGCGCGGGGTGGGTGGAAGATGACACGGATTGCGGCGTGGATGCCGTTGGCGCGTGGATACGCGTGCGCTGCCAGGCGCCGCAGGATTAAGCACGGCGGGATTGATGCAAGGTTGCTGCAAGCTTCAGCGATGTACACTGCAGGAAAATACCTGAGCTGCCAGGAAGAGCTCGCCCTATGCGGCGTCGCTGGCGGTTTCGCCCGCGACGCCGCGTCGCCTGCCGTGCGCAGGCAGACGGTGACACTAAGCGCTTGACCGAGAACCGCGTCCCTCATGCGCCTGGCCTTGCGCGGCGCACACAGGATTTATGCCGCCAAACAAGGGTCGGGTGCGGGCATTGCCATCAAATAAGCGGGTATGGCGAAGCGGATAAGGCGCGCACCGGGTGTGGCGACCACGTCCTTCACTGTACGCTTGCGCCTGCCAGCGGGGCAACACACGGCCACCAGCGCGCTTCCCATGCGCACAGCATGCCTGGGGCAATGCACAGTGATGATTCGCGCGCGGCCGGCCGTTTGCGCCCGCGCCGTGGCAATGGCCGCGTCCAGCACGGCATGACGCGCATGCGTGCAGCGCGGATGGCTGTCCAGCGCGACCTTGCCGGCATGAAAATCCTGCGCCCACTGCCGGCAAATCTGCCATTGCCCGCTTGCCAGGGGCAGCAGCGACTCGTCGACTGGCGTCAGGCTGAAATACGCCGCCTGGTCTTCGCCGTCGTCCGACGTGCGTCATCCGTCACCGCGCGGGAAAAATGATGGGGCTGGCCCTGGTGCAGGGTGATGCCCGTGCGCGGCCCGTCATGCATTGCCCCTACCGTCAGCACGGCTCAAAGATCGCGTTGCTCCTTCGATTCGATGAGCAGCGCCAGCCTGGCTGCCATGCCGGCGTTCTCGCGCAGCAGGCCGTCGCGCTCCAGCGCCAGGCTGTCGGCTTTCTGCCGGGAAGCTTGCATATTCTCTCCCAGCATGTCGAGCTGCCGGTCTTGCGCGGCCAGCGCCACCTTGGCGTCGTTGAGCGCCTGCAAGGCCGTATCGAGCTTGGCCAGCAGGGCGTCGGCGGAAGCTGCCGCCTGCAGATATTGAAACTCGAACTGGTCGCGCTCGGGGCGCACGCTTGCCAGCGCCTCGCGGTCGGCAGCCGCTTCCGTGGACAGGCGGGCCTGGTCCGCCTGCAGCTGCGCCAGGCGCATGTCTTGCTGCACCAGTGTCGCCTGCTGGCCTTGCAGGCGCTGCTGCAGTTGCGCGTTATCCTGTTCCAGCCGGCTGATCCGTTGCTGCGCCTGGACGCGCTCCTCGCTGCGCTGGGCGGCGGAGGCTTCCTGGTAATGATCGAACTGCGAGCGCACTTGCGCCAGCTGGCGGTTCAGGGCGGCGATTTCCTCGCCCCGGTCGGCCAGGCGCTGCGTCAGGCCCGCATTGTCGCTGTGCAGGGTGGCCAGGGTGACGGCGCGGAAATGGTGCTCTTCCTTCAGTTGCGACAGCGCATGCTGCGTGGCGCGCAGCTCCTGGGTGAGGGCGGCGCGCACCTCCGTCAGTTTCAGGCGCTCGGTTTCCGTCTTTTTCAGCTTTTCCGTGGCCGCATCGAGTTCGGCGCGGTTCTGCTGCATGCCCGCTTCCAGCTGCTGCGCCACGTCGCGCTGCTGCTTGTCATACACGCCGCGCATCGCTTCCATCAGTTCGGCCGGCAGGCCCGCTTCCGTTTTCACGGCGACCGCGCCCTGGAATTCTTCCTTCCAGCGTTTCAGCAGGGGCGCGATGGTGCTCTTGCTGCCCGTGCTGCCCAGTGCTGCGCGCACGCTGTCCACCGTGGGATTGCGCCCATCGGCAGCGACGATTTGGGCTGCTTTCATAACATCAGAGTACAGAATGCCGGTGCGGGCCATAAAACCACCTATGAGCGAAATTTAGTAACGTATTACATGATACGTAATATTGGATAATATTACGATATAAATTTTAAGTATTTTTTTAAAAATTAAGCCTCGATAAGATCGCTTATCGCGTGTTATGAAGCGGTTTTGCGTGGTATTCTGCGTACCTCCCAGTACAAAAGCGTGATGTCGCTGCCGCCATGCCCGATTTGCCCGTCCCGAAACGCCGTGCCGCCGTGACGAAAAACGCGCTCGCCACCCCGGCCTCATTACACGGCGCCATGGTCGATGCGCAGCTGGCCGCGCGCCACCAGGCGTTTCTGGCCGCCGCCACCTCCGATAACACGCGCCGCACCTACCGTTCCGCCATCCGCCACTTCCAGGCGTGGGGCGGGGCGCTGCCAGCTGACGAGTCCAGCGTCATTCACTACCTGCTGGCATATGCGGACAGCCTGAACGCGCGCACCCTGGCCCTGCGCCTGACGGCGCTGTCGCAATGGCATGTGTACCAGGCATTTGCCGACCCAGCGTCGACGCCCACCGTGCGCAAGACCCTGGCCGGCATCGCCCGCCTGCACGGCAAGCCGAAAAAGAAGGCCAAGGCCCTGCCGCTGGAAGACCTGGAAGTCATCGTCGCGCAATTGCACGCTGTGGGCAGCCTCAAGGCCCTGCGTGACAGCGCCTTGCTGCAGCTGGGTTTTTTTGGCGGTTTCCGGCGCAGCGAACTGGCGGGATTAAGGCTGGAAGACGTGGCCTGGGAGCCGCAGGGCATGGTGATTACCTTGCCCCGCTCGAAAACGGATCAGCTGGGCGAGGGCATCGTCAAGGCGATTCCGTACGGCGACGGCATCTGCTGTCCGGCCACCGCCCTGCGCGCGTGGCTGGCGGCGGCGCAGATTGCCTCCGGGCCGCTCATGCGCACGGTGAATCAATGGGGCCACGTGAGCGCCAAAGCCCTGCATGCGAGCAGCATCAACACCATCCTGGCAAGCTGCGCCAGGCTGGCGGGCCTCGATTACGTGCCGGACCTGTCCAGCCACAGCCTGCGCCGCGGCATGGCCACCAGCGCGCACCGCGCCGGTGCCGATTTCCAGGCCATCAAGCGCCAGGGCGGCTGGCGCCACGACGGCACCGTGCATGGCTATATAGAAGAGGCGGGACGGTTTGAAGAAAATGCGGCGGGCAGCTTGTTGAAGGCAAAGAGCAAGCCGCTGAGGTGAGGTGAGGTGAGGTGAGAGGGCCGACAACACCTTGCCGGCATCATTGCAGCAGTGAACGGGACGGCCAACCTGATGCTCGTGACGTTGTGTTGTACGTCCGTTATCGCCCCATAGCGGACGGTCGCGCCTCAGGTCCGCTACCAAAGCTGAACGGCTAAAAATCAGACCTTCACTTGTCGTGGTGAAGCAGAAACCATATAGTTGCGCCAAGTAAGATGAGAAGAAATGGAAGACGGAAAACGCAGAACATGAGTAATTGAAACTGCCATTCGGTCTCATATCCGACTAAGTCAGGAATATCGAGACGGCTCTTCACGTAATAGTACGCGTAGCCCCCCGACACAGCCATCCAGATTAGAAATGCAAGTGCTAGCGATTTTTTGAGTGATGTTGGCGTGGTCATTTATGGTCATTACTACTCGATATACGGGACCCTACTCTGCAGCGTCTCACCAAATTCTGGCGCTCAGCGAAGGACGGGTTTTGGCCGATTTCGGCCTTAGACCTCGTGTCCATGGTCTTCGACATAGTAGAAATCTAGGTCCAACGATAAACCTAGCTGCGCGGCCTGTCGAATCTGTTCACGGCTAAAACTTTGACCATGTCCTGTGGCAGGGAAATAACCAACACATTGAAGCATAATGTCGAAATCTACCCGTAACTTCCGGAGTGCCTCGGATTTCGGGCGGAGCCTCTGAAAAAGCACCTCTAAGTGTGAATCTAGCGCGACTGTGTCGTCAACGCCACTACTTAGATGCCAACTCATGAAGCTGCGTGGTTTGCCGTTCCGAGGATTCATATCGCCAACGTTCCAAGCTTCCGTCGGGTTAATCCCAACGATGCGTGCAACCTCTTCGTGAGTTCCTGGTCCAGTAATACGCAGATAGGCATATTCACGGCAGGTGAGCGGTGGTGATGTCATGGATTCCTAATTTAAGGGAAAATTCAATGTCTGCTGCTGGCCGGTTGGCGTCGTTGGTGGCCTCTGTCCCGATGTGGACGTCTAGATTCGTTCGACCGATGGTTGTGCATTCACGAACAGCACTACGTCAGAAACGGTACTCACATTGCCGTAATACGGGTTGCGCTCGGTGTGCTCTAGTGACCTTCCGGCCCTCATAGCAACGTCCTCTATGAGATCGTCCACGTCATCGACATCCAAACCTAAATCGCCCATGAGTGAGTCCGATGCTCGCACTGGAAACGCGACGAACGGCCTTAGAAAAGCTTGCAGTTCCTGATGCGCCGCGCGGATGATCCAGGTGTCGGTTCTTCTTTTGTCAAAACTGCGGGCGAAATGGCATATCGATTCGCCTTCGCGTGCGGAAACCAGGGTTTGAAGACGCTGCTTTTCACCCCGATTCGAAACGGTGCTATAGGCGCAAAAGATACAGACCAAAGCACAGCTAACGCCCAAAACCCGGGCAGATGAGGCGTATATAAAGTACGCGAACCCGACCGCCACCATGGTCAGGAACACCGTCAGTGGGATGATAGGCTGTTTGGCCTTCTCCGCCATTTTTCTAGATGGCAATCGTATTGCTCCCATTGCATCTCCTTTTACGCCCTATCGTGATTATTCATCGGCTGCTTTTGGCCGATCTCAGCCATACAGTGTGCGGCAACTGTCGGCCCTAAAGTAGGGGGGCGAGCACTACATGTTTAATCGTGCAAAACAATCTGAACTTCGATGCTTCGCGTTGTCGCAAGCGCGCGGAGAAAGGTGCGGAGCATTCGAATCTCATCTCCAATCGCGCCGCTAACACTTGGCAGGCCATAGACTAACACCCGCGCAGGTAATGTAAACTCACTGGAATTACAGAGCAGATATTGAAGGAATTTCCAAGTTATTTCCCTATCGATTGGTACGCCAAAAGCGACCGCAACGGATTGACGAACGAACAATGCGTTCTTCGCGTAGGTAAGATCTATCGTTACTTGCTTGTTGCAAATATCTGTCGAGTTAATCATGGCCGGGTGTAGCTCTAACGCAGCGTCCGCTATTAGCCGGTTGCCGTCGTGGGCAGTTTCCGCCCCAAAGCGGACGCTTAGAAACGTTCAATCTGACGCACTTTCTCCTGACAAATCAAACGCTCTGCTATACGGTCGGCCAGGTCGGGTTTGATACTTATCATGCATTTTTGAAACGACGACGCTCTAACCTTAAGCACATAGATTGCCCATGCGCACATTGGTGCAGGCACGACCAACTCAAAGAAGTATCGCCCTTGGTCGTCTTCCACCAAGGTATAAACGAAATTCTGTCTGCGTATTTCCTTCATTCAAACCTCTTATTTTGCGTCTCGGCGAAGAGTCTTTATTCGTTGGGCGACAAAGTAGCGGTCCCTGCCCTGTGGAAAGTGTCCGCTCTTGGCTGATAGCGGACTACTAGAATAGCTAAGTGTGTAGCATTATTGCTCTTTTAAAAGGAAAAAAACAGGAAATTGATATCACGAGGCGTTCCTGGATAGCGGTTTGATGGAATGAATGCGCTCCCTGGCCGGGGTGCCAAAGTGCGCCGCCAGCCGGACCCGGCAGCCGTTGAGGATCAGCAAGCGCAGCATGGCCGGCGAGCGGTTCATCGATTTCACGGTGATGGCCGCAAAGCCGTGCTCACGCACCCAGGGTTCCTGCCGTTCCGGCAAGCGTTGCGCCATGCCAGCTTGCCAGTGCGCGGGCAGCACGCCGCCCGGCAGCCAGACAAGGAACCACCCTCGGCGGCACAGCCGGCTTGCAGCCCACGGGCTGGCCCTCCGCGTCCGCGATGCTGCCGCTGCGTATCATGCGGCCGCTTGTTCCCGCTCGGCCGGGCGGATGATCATGCAGGTGGCCGTCGCGTGCGCATAGATTTTGCCGGCCTCGTCGCGGATGGTGCCTTCGGAAATGACCAGGTTGCGTCCTGCATTGATGACTTTGCCTTCCGCATACACCGTTACGTTGAAGGGCAGGGGGCGGCACATTTTGATGTTCAGGTCGGTCGTGCCATAGCTGACACCGGCCGGCAAGACCGTGTGCGTGGCGCAGCCAGTGACCGTGTCGAGCACGGTGGCGGCAAAACCGCCATGCACGCCACCCATGGGATTGGTGTGGCTTTCGTTCGCCGTCGCCGTGAAAATGACGCGGCCGTGTTCGACCGTTTGCGCATCCATGGGCATGGTCTTGGAAATACCAGGGCGGGGAAACAGGCCTTGGGCGAATGCTTGCATCAGTTGCAAGCCGGTCATGTCGTTCGGGTGCATGGGAAACTCCAGTGGGGTGGGGGAAATGGCAATGCTTGACCCTGCAGCAATGACCGGGGCGGAAGGGGACGCCGGGTCCCTCAGTCTGCGACCCCGGCTTTTGCCTGCGGGTTGACTTGATCTTGCGTAAAACGAAGGCGTGAAGCATGCAGCAGAAAGCGGGCGACGATGGCCAGCTCTTCCTCGCTGAAGCCTGCTTTCAATTGGGCATTCAGGCTGTCGAGCAGGGGCAGGGCGGCGGCCAGTACCTCGGCGCCTTCCGGCGACAGGTGCAAGGTGCCGGCCCGCGCATCGCGCGCCGACTGGCCACGCACAATGAGGCCGTTTTCTTCCATGCGCGCCACCAGGCCCGTCACGGCGGAGTTTTTCAGCTGCAGCAGCCGCCCCAGATCCTTCAGCTGGCAGCCTTCTTCGCCTTTCAGGGCAAACAGGGCCACCACTTGCGTGCCCGAGTAGCCCAGTTCACTGGTAAACACGGCGTCGGCCGAGCGGAACAGATTCTGGCGCGCCAGGCTGAGCAGATTGAACAGCCGCGGCGAACGCTCGCGCAGCGGGCAGGGGGCAATGTCGGCGGCTTCGCTGCTGGCGGATGGGGTAGGGATATTGGTACGCATGCGAAGTATACTACTACGTATGCGTAATAAATCAAGGCGTGCTGGCAATCTGCTGGTGACGGGACTGGAAGCGTTGCCAGGAGCCGGGCCGGGCGTGGCTGTGCACCCCGGTCTGCGCAGGGGCGCACTCAAGTAGCCGAGTTCGCCGCCATGAATCTGGCCGACGCTATAATCCAGGCCCGGACAGCGGCAGCAACCATCAGATAAAAGGTCAGCGGCAATGCATCATGCAGCATCAAAGCACATTATCGTCATCGGCGCCGGCATCGTCGGCGCGTCGCTGGCCTACCACCTGGCCAGCAAGGGCGCGCGCGTCACAGTGATCGAGGCGCACGGCATCGCTTCCGGCGTGACGGCCACCTCGTTCGCCTGGATTAACACCTCGCATGCCGGATCCGACCCCATCGCGCCATTGCGCGCCGGCGCCATCGCGGCGTATCGCCGGCTCGAAACGCACGTGCCGGGACTGGCGGTGCGCTGGACGGGCGCCTTGTCGTATGGCACGCAGGATGGACGCGTGTCGCCGTCGTGCGTATTGCTGGACAAGGCGAAGATTGCGGCACTGGAGCCGCAGCTGCGCCATCCGCCGGAGCAGGCCTTGTACGAGCCGGAGCAGGGCGCCCTGGATGCGGTGGCGGCAACGCATGCCTTGCTGGATGCGGCGCGGCACCATGGCGCGACCATCCGCACGCACACGCCGGTGGTGGGTTTCAGCGTAAGGGGCACAACAGTGACAGGCGTGGAAACGCCGAATGACGCCATCGATGCCGACCTCGTCGTGCTGGCGGCCGGCACGGGCACGGCGGCGCTGGCGCAGAAACTGGGCGTGCACCTGCCCATCGCCGCTTCACCCGCCATCTTCATGCGCTATCAGGCACCGCCCGGACTGGTGCGCGGCATCATTTCCAGCCATGCGATGGAAGTGCGGCAAACCGACGATGGCACCCTGCTGGCGGCGGAAGACTATGTGAACGACGCGCCTGAAAACCAGCCCGCCGCCATGGCGCAGCGCACTGCTGGCGCCATCCACGGCGAGCTTGAAGGCGTGGATTTTCTGGCGCCGGAACTGGCTTGTGTCGGCCTGCGGCCCATGCCGGTAGATGGCGTGCCGGTCGTCGGCTATCTGCCGCAAGTGGACGGCGTGTACGTGTGCGCCATGCATCCGGGCGTGGTGCTGGCGGCGATTGTCGGGCAATTGGCCAGCGCGGAAATCATCGGTGGCGAACCAGCTTCGGCGTTGAGCGCCTGCCGGCCTGCGCGGTTCCAGGCCTAGAATTCCTGTATCTTCGTCGACTTATGGCACGGGCACCACGAACACGGGCAGGATGAACGGCACTTGCTCCTGCTCATCCTCTTCCTCGGGCGGCGCCTGCATGACGTGCGCGTTGTGCCAGTCGCCGTTCACCACGCGCTCGGCGATCAGGGCCAGGTCCTGCGTTTCGCGCAGTTCGCAGCGAAACGGCAGCCGGCCATGCGCGCGCGACACCAGGCTGAAGCGCAACTGGCGGCATTGCGCATCGTGCCAGCAATAGAACAGCATCTCCTCCCCTTGAAGCGCGCTGCTGCGGGCCGCGATCAGCTGGCCGATAAATACCGCCAGATCCTCGGCAGTGATCTGCGGCGTTTCCTCTTCCGTGGGCGAAAAGCGCCACATATTGCTGATCGCTTCGTGATTGATGTCGGTGGGATCGATTTCCACGGCATCGTCTTGCGCCATGGCGAACCAGTTATTCAGGACTGTTGAGTGAATCATGTCAATCTTTCTCTCTTTACGCAGGGGCGCAAGGTGTGACGGTACTGTTTGTCGGCGCAAGTCATCTCTCAAGGCAGGGGCAAGTCGCGCCAGTGCAGTCCGGCAGGCCACGGCCGGCCATGCAGGACAGCGATAAAAACGTCGGTAACGGCGCTGTGGGTGAACCATTCATCTGACCGCAGGGCGATGTCGTCGCCGCCGAAAGCCAGTATGCTGCCATCCACATATGCCGCCACCTGCAAGCCGCACATAATTGCCTAACTCATCGGTCAGGGAAGCATAAGAATGGGGGCCATGACTGCGTAGCCTGCCTGATCTCTTTTTCGCTGGGGGCCGGGAGCGGTGCTTTGTTCTCGATATCCAGTCGCACGGGGATCCTTACACATGCGGGTTTTGCTTCAATACTGGTGATGATTCCGGAATAGCAATGCCATACTTTTGACCCAGGCCATCATAAATATCCAGAATGCCATTTTCAACGCGTGACCAGGTGCCGCCATGGTGAAAGAATGAGAGCAATGGCTCATACGGATTTGCATGTTCGCGCGTCGATACATGCCGGTTCCAGGCCAGATAAGCACGTGCAATCTGAGGCCTTCGCTCTGGCGGGCAGGCGAGAAGAATGGCCATCGCCCGCCGCGGCATTTCCAGTTCTCCCGCGATTCTTGTCCAGCCGAGCACAGGCGGCCAGCTTGACGGCAGGCAACCGTGGAATTGTTTCCATCGCACTAACGCTTCAGCGAAGTAGGCGTGCAGCGCATCGAGAGGCAACATGGGGCCGGTCGACACCATCGTGAGCAGCCATTTTTCTTCATTCTTGCTGAGCATTGTCTTGATTTCCAGAACCAAAGTCCGATTATAGAGCGGCACTCGGATCGGGCGCCATCCTGCTGATACCGGCCGGACGATTCATCCCCTCGGCCCATCGAGCAGCAACTCCGCCAGCCTGTTCGTCAGCCACAAACTCGTTTCGCTGAGCTTTTTCCCATGCAGCGACAAGCGCCGCACGGGCAGGCGCGACAGGGCCAGCGCGGGGCAGGGCACTTCCTGCAGATAGCCCTTGTAGTTGTCGTAGTTGGCGATGTTCAGTGGCAGGATGGCCCAGCCCAGCTCGTCCGCGACCATTTCCGCGATGCTGTAAAAACTGTCGGAGAACCAGACGGCGGGGCTGAACGCGTGTTCGCGGTTCAGCTCGGAATCCATGATCAGCTGGCGGTAGCGCGTCAGTTCGTTGCGGGTGACTTCCTGGCCGTGCGCCATCGGGTGGCCTTTGGCGACAAACACGCCTTGCGCCACGCTGCCGATGTGCTGCTGTTCCAGCACGGGGGAAATCGGGCCACGGTCGAAGTGAAACGCCACGTCGGCCTGCTGCTGTTCCACGTACTGCGCCACTTCCGACGCCGTCGCGTTGAGCATCACCAGTTCCAGCGCCGGGTAGCGCGCCGCCAGTTCTTTCACCAGGGTACCGATGGCCAGGTAGGGCAGGGCTTCGTCCAGGGCCAGGGTCAGCTGCGCTTCCGGCGCGGCGCTCAGCAGCTGCGCGCGCAGCTGCAGGCGCTCGGCCTGGCGCAGCAGTTCGCACGCTTCCAGGTGCATCACCTTGCCCGCTTCCGTCAGCACGGCGCTGCGGCGGGAACGGTCGAACAGTTCCACGCCAAATTCCGCTTCCAGCAAGCCGATCGAGGTGCTGACCACCGATTGCGCGCGGCCCAGCCGGCGCGCCGCGCCCGAGAAAGAACCGGCCGCGACGGCCGCCTCAAAGTAGCGCATTTGTTCCAAAGTCCATTGCATGGTATCCACCTATCTGTTTTACAGATGGATTTTAACTTGAATGCCATCCAGGGGCGACATAAAATGCATTTACTAATTCAATAACACGAGATCCGCCATGAAAAACGCCCAAGCCCATACCCCCGCCATCCGCTTCAGCTGGTGCCACGACGCCACCGCCGAAGACGCGCTGTGCAAGCTCTACCTTGATAACGTCAGCGCCGACTATATTTCCCATTCGGAACTGCAAGGCGAGCGCGCCGATGCGCCGGGCAACTGGCGCGCGGACTTGCCTGAAGTGATACGCGGCGAAATCCGCGCCGCCCTGTCGCATGACTGGGAGCATGGCGATTCGACCCTGCTGGCCGTCGCCAGCGCCGGTGACGACATCGTCGGCATGGCCCTCGTGTCGATCGACACACGCCAGCGCGCCTCGAAATCGTTTGCCGCGCTGGACGACCTGGTCTTGCTGCCCGCCGTGCGCGGCAGCGGCATCGGCAGCCTGCTGGTGGAGTGGGTGGCAAGCGAATTGCGCAGCCATGGCATCGCCCGCCTGTTCCTCGAATGCGGCGCGCACAACCTGACGGCGCAGAAATTCTTCCAGGGCCGTGGCTTCAAGCAAGTGTCCGTCGTCATGCTGCGTGAACTTGACGTAGTCGATGCCGCCGCCGTGGATGACAAGGGTGGTGATCGTGGCTGACGCCCGCTGCCCCCGACCAGCCCAGGCCCGTGGCAGCCTGGAACGTAAATATTTGCGCAGCACTCGCTTTATCCAAACAGACAGTTGTTAAAAGTTAAATAGAAATCAATGAGTTACCCATGCATTCAATGAAAAAATGGCTGACGCTGGCCATCGTCTCCAGCGCCCTGTTCCTGATCGTGGTCGACATGACCGTGCTCTACACCGCCTTGCCCGCGCTGACGCGCGACTTGCAGGCATCTTCCTCGCAAAAACTGTGGATCATCAACGTGTATGCGCTGGTCGTCTCCGGCTTGCTGCCCGGCCTCGGCACCCTCGGTGACCGCCTCGGCCATAAACCCGTTTTCCTCGCCGGCCTGGCCGTGTTCGGCATCGCCTCGCTGTGCGCCGCGTTTTCGCCCGCGCCCGAATGGCTGATCTTTGCCCGCGTGCTGCTGGCCATCGGCGCCGCGCTGATGATGCCGGCCACCTTGTCCATCATCCGCCTGACCTTTACCGACAACCGCGAGCGTTCGTTCGCCATCGGCGTGTGGGCGGCCATCGCCTCGGGCGGTGCCGCCTTCGGTCCCGTGCTCGGTGGTTTCTTGATGGAACATTACTGGTGGGGTTCCGTGTTCCTGATCAACGTGCCCGTCGTGCTGCTGACCCTGGTGCTGGCCGCCGTCATCCTGCCGAAACGGGCCGGCAACCGCGACAAGCCATGGGATCTGGCCGGTTCGCTGCAAATCATGATGGGCCTGCTCGGTGGCGTGTATGCCATCAAGGAACTGGGCAAACCACAGCCGTCGTATGCGCTTGCCGCGCTGGCCTTTGCCGTGGGCGCCATCTTCATGCTCACCTTCGTGCGCCGCCAGAAGCGGCAAGCCAAGCCGCTGATCGACTTCGCCCTGTTCCGCGAACTGCCGTTTTCCAGCGCCGTGGCCGCCGCCATGGTGGCCTCCGCCGCGCTGATCGGCATGGAACTGGCGCTGAGCCAGCACATGCAGCTGGTGCGCGAACTGTCGCCGCTGGAAGCGGGCCTGCTGCTGCTGCCGCTGCCGCTGGCGTCCGTGTTTGCCGGTCCGCTGACGGGTTTCATGCTGCCGCGCGCCGACAAGGCCATGGTCCTGTGGGGTTCGCTGTTATTGTCCGGTGTCGGCATGGCGTCCTATTTGCTGCTGCATGACGCCGCCGTGTCCGCGCAAGTGGCCAGCCTGGTGATCCTGGGCCTGGGCCTGGGCGCCGTCATGACGGCCGCGTCCAGCGCCGTGATGCTCAACGTGGCGCCGCAGCAAGCCGGCATGGCCGCCTCGATCGAGGAAGTGTCGTATGAACTGGGCGCCGTGATCGGCGTGACGGTGCTGGGCACGATCTTGTCGGCCGTCTACAGCGCCACCCTGGTAATCCCGGAAAGCGCGGGAGTCTTGCCCAACGTGCACGATACTTTGGACGCGGCATTGCTGGCCGCCGAGCAATTGCCGGCCGAGCTGGGCCTGCAAGTGTCGGAACTGGCCCGCTCGGCCTTCGACAAGGCATTTATTGTCGTCTTGGCCACGGCGTCCGGCATATTGATGGCGGCGGCATTCGCCATCCGCCATCTGCACCTGAAGGCGCGCCGCGCCGTCGCTACGCTGGCCTGATTTATGCAGGCTTACGCCCCGACATTGCCTTGACCACTGGCACCGCCGCACAGGCAGCGGGTCAGCGGCAGGCTGTTCAGGGCAGCAGCGGCGCTACCTGTTCGCGCAAGACCTTCCACTGGGCGTCCAGCACAGCCTGGTTCGGATCGTGGCCGGCGCGTTTCACAAGCGTAAAACTTTTCTTCGACGCGCTGATGCTGTCGAAGTAGGCATGCGCGATGGCGGGCGAGGTGAGCAAGTCGGCTTCGCCCATGATGAGGAAAAAGGGCAGGTCGAACCGCGTGCCCAGCGCGGGCAAGTCGACCTTGGCAAACATGCCATCGCCCTGCATGCCGATGAACTGGATGTACGAGTAATCATCGGCCGCCTCGGCATCGGCCAGCGCTTGCGGCGTGGCATAGAACGGTGCCGGCTGCCACCAGTGTTTCGGTGGCGCATCTGTTACCAATCCTTCATATTTGCGGTCGAAGCGGCGCAGGATGCCGAAATTGCGCGGGTCGCGCCACGGCGGCGGGCCCAGCGCCGTCAGCTTTTCCACGGTGGCCGTGTCCCTGGCCGCTTGCGCAAGTTGCATGACTTGCGCATACATGCCGGCTTCGTTCTGCCGCGCATTGACCACCTGCGCCGTGCCAACATACGCGTGAAACAGGTCCGGCCTGGCCTTGGCCATGTGCACGCCCATGATCGAACCCCAGGAACTGCCCATCAAGATGACTTTATCCTGGCCCAGGTGCTGGCGCAGATAGCTGGCAACGGCGATGCCGTCGTCGCGCATCTGTTCCACCGTCAAGCGGACATCTTCCGCTGGCCGCTGTTGTGCATACGTCATGCCCGCGCCGCGCTGGTCCCATTGCACCAGCGTGTAGTGCTGTTCCCAGCCGTCGTAGATGGCCTCGGCAAACGGACTCAATGCGTTGCCGGGGCCGCCATGGATGAAGAGGATCACGGGATTGCGGCACGCCGCCCCCTTGACCGTGATCCATTGCGCGATGCCGTTGATGGGCACGTAGCCTTGCTCGTGCACCGCTTGTTCAGGCGTGGCACAGATGGAAGGAGCCGGGGAGCCAGGCGTGGCCGATGCAGCTGCCTGGGCCACGCCCAGGCAGGAGAGCAACGAGAGTATCGAACAGAATGTGTGCATGGGACTCCTGGCAGGATGATGTCGTGACGACGCCGGCGGCGTGAGCATTTCAAGCGGGGCTTAAAAGCCGGGGTCGCTTCCTTCGCAATCGGAACAGGCCCCGTCGGGGCTGATTTCCCCGGCGAGTGTGCCCTGGACTTTGCTGTCGGGTTTTGACACCTTATAAGCCGCAATCCCGCACCCGCTTGCCGGCGATAAAGCGCTGGCTCGCCTGCTCGAAGCAGGCCGGCGCCGTCCACAGGATGAAATGCGGGGCGTTCCGCACGCTGGCCAGCGCCACCTTGCCTGACTTGCTCTGGATCAAGGCCTGCACCTGCGCCTGCGCGCCCGCGTACGGCGTCTTCGGATCCAGTGTGCCCTGCAGCACCAGCGTGGGCGGCAGGTGGGCCGGCAGCTGGCCGAAATAGGCATCGCGTGGATACGTCGGCAAGCCGCCGCCCAGCAGGATGCGCGGCAGCGGACTGGTAAATAGCAGTCCCGCTTCTTTGCGCTCGATATCGGCGGCGCTCCAGCCTGGCCGCAGCGATGGCTGCAGGTTGTTTTCCGCATTGCTGATGATGCTCACCAGGGGAATCGACGGCGGCGACTGCGGATAGCTGCCCAGGCTGGCGGCGGCCTCGGCCAAGGTGGCGCGCACGGCGGCCAGTTCCGCCTCGCCGCCCTGGTCCAGCTCGCGCAGCAAATAGGGCATGCGGGCGCGGGCGGCCGGCACGTCGAGCATGCCGCCCAGGAAGTTTTTCAGGTTCTTGCCAGGGATGCCGGCCAGCAGGGCAGGGTCGGCTTGCACCTTGTCCAGCACGCGCCGGTACAGCGTGGCGGCCGGTTCCCCCAGTGCCGCGTGGCACGCCGGGTCCGCATCGCACTGGGCCAGCACCTGCATGCCGACGGCATTGACCACCTGCGAGCGCTGGCTCAAGTCCCAGCGCGGATCCGTTTGCGGCGGCACCAGCGAGTCGAGGATGACGCCTTGCACGGGTAGCGGGCCCAGCTGCAAGGTGCGCAAGACCAGTTGCGTGCCATACGACACGCCATACAGATACACGGGCGGCTGCCTGAGCTGGCGCGTCGCGGTGCGCTCGCCTTCGATCAAGGCTTTCAGGTCGCGCGCGGCCGTGGTGATGGAAAACTGCGCCGCGTAAGCGGGCATCGCGTTAATGCCAGCAAAGCAACTGCTCCACTCGGCGCCAGCCAGGGCACGGCCGCCGGGGCTTTGCGCGGATTCTTCCACACGGCACAGGCGCGAGGAGTTGCCCGTGCCGCGATGGTCGGGGATGAGGAATTCAAAACCGGGAAAGCTGCGGCGCAGGGTGGGCAGCAGGCTGTAGAACGAGGCGCCCGATTCGCCGGGGCCACCGGCCACCAGCCACAAGCTGCCTTTTGGCGCTTGGCCGGCAGGCAGGTCGGCGGGAATCTTGCGCACGAAGAGGTGCATGGCGCCCGCGTCCGCGTCGCCGACGGCGCCGCCCTGCGCGTCGTAGCTGCCGGGCACGTTCAAGCCCGAGCACTGGCTGCCAGGCAGGGCCGTGTCGGCACACGGAGTGAAGAGCATGGGTTCGGCGTGCAGGCCGGCGCCCAGCAAGAGCGTGGCCAGCAGGGGCAGGCGGGGCAGAAAGGTCATCGGCTACTTTGCGGCAGTGGTGGAAGCCCACAAAGTAGCTTTTTTTGCATGACTTGTCCAGATGAAACTGTTCCTGGACAGGTTTAGCTGGTCTTGCCTTTGCGCAGCAAGCGCAGCCCATTTGCCACCACCAGCAGGCTGGCGCCCACGTCGGCGAACACGGCCATCCACAGGGTCGCCATGCCAGCCAGCGCCAGGCCGAAGAACACGGCCTTGATGCCGATGGCAAAGCTGATGTTTTGCACGAGGATGGCGCGCGTGCGCTGGCTCAGGCTGATGAATTCCGGCAATTTACCCAGTTCATCATCCATCAGGGCCACGTCCGCCGTCTCGATGGCCGTATCGCTGCCGGCCGCGCCCATGGCAAAGCCGATGTCCGCCTGCGCCAGGGCCGGCGCATCGTTGACGCCGTCACCGAGCATGGCGACGACGCCGAACTGCTGCTGCAAGGCCTTGATTTCATCCAGTTTATTTTCCGGCAGCAGTTCGGCCTTGACCAGGCTGACACCCACCTCAAGCGCGATGCGCTGCGCCGTCAGCACATTATCGCCTGTCAGCATGACGGTGGTCACGCCCAGCGCATTCAGGCGGGCGATGGCGGACGCTGCCGTCGGACGCAGCACGTCGGCCACGGCGATCACGCCCAGCGCGGCCGTTTGTGTGGCCAGGACCATGGCCGTGTAGGCTTGCTGTTCCAGTTGCGCCAGCAGCGTTTGCAGTTCCGGCGTCAGCACGTGCAACTCCGTCATCAGCCGCGCATTGCCCAGGTAATACGTCTGGCCATCGATGCTGCCGCGTACGCCACGGCCGTGCAGGGCGGCAAACTGGCTGACAGGCAAATGGCTGCTGGCGGGCGGGCCAGCCTTGACGATGGCGGCGGCCAGCGGGTGGGCGGAATTGGCGTCCAGGCTGGCGGCCAGCAGCAGCACCTTGTCGCGGCTGCTGCCGTCCAGCGCCACCACGTCGGTGACGGCCGGTTTTCCCATGGTCAGGGTACCCGTCTTGTCGACGGCGATGGCCTTGATGCGGTAGCCCGTTTCCAGGAATTGCCCGCCTTTGACCAGAATGCCGCGCCGCGCGGCCGCCGTCAGGCCGCTGACCACCGTGACGGGCGTGGAAATGACCAGCGCGCAAGGGCAGGCGATCACCAGCATCACCAGCGCTTTATATATCCAGTCCATGAACGGCGCGCCCAGCAGCAAGGGCGGCAGCACGGCCACGAGGATGGCGAAGACGACGACGGCAGGCGTGTAATAGCGGGCGAAATTGTCGACGAAGCGCTGCGTCGGCGCCTGTTTTCCCTGTGTTTCCTCGATCACCTTGACGATTTTCGCCAGGGTGCTGTTGCCGCTGTTGGCCGTCACGGTGACGTCGAGCACACCGCGCTCATTGATGGTGCCCGCATACACGACGTCGCCTGCGGCCTTGTCGACCGGCATGCTTTCGCCCGTGATCGGCGCCTGGTTGACGGACGATTCACCGTTTTGCACGACACCGTCAAGGGCGATGCGCTCGCCCGGTTTCACGCGCATGAGGGCGCCGATGGCCACCGTGGCGACCGGAACTTGCGGCCAGGCACCGCCGGCGTCAGCAACGTTGGCCACGTCGGGCGCCAGCTGCATCAGGCTTTGCACGGCATTGCGCGCGCGGTTCAGGGACAAGCCTTCGATCAGTTCCGCGATGGCGAAGAGGAAGATGACCATGGCCGCTTCCGGCCACTGGCCGATGGCGATGGCGCCGAAAACCGCCAGGCTCATCAGGAAATTGATGTTCAGGGTAAAGGTTTTCAGGGCGATCCAGCCTTTTTTCAGGGTCGGCCAGCCGCCCGTGGCGATCGACAGCAGGGCCAGGGCGATAACCAGCGGCGAGCTGTCTTCATGCGTAGTCCACGCCAGCGCTTCGGCGCCTGCCGCTGCCAGGCCGGACACCACCAGCAGACCCTTTTGCAGGCCGCTGAGGCTGCCTTCGTTCGGGTCGCGCGCAACCACCGCATCCGCTTCCATGGGGATCGCCTGCATGCCGATGCCATGCAGTGCCGCTTCCACCGAGGCCAGCGAGGGCAGGGTGTGGTGCACGTCCAGCACGCGGTTCATCAGGTTGAAATCCAGGCCCACGACGCCGGCCATGCCGCCCAGCTTGTTGCGGATCAGACGTTCTTCCGTGGGGCAATCCATGTTGGCGATGCGGTATTTGGCCGTGCTCGCGCCATCGATGGGGGCGCTGGGCAGGGCAGGCGCCGTGCTGGCGGCTGGCGTGGACGAGCATGCGTGCTTGCTGGAGCAGCAACTTGCCGCCTGCGCTGCGGCGGCCGGCGCTGGTTCGTGCGCGTGCGGCTGGGCATGGTCGTGCTTGTGATCGTGCTTATGATCGTGCTGGTGGTCATGCTTGTGATCGTGATCGTGGCTATCGTGTGGCATCGCTTCATCCTTCAGGATTCGTGTATGCTTCCATTAGAAACCCTGTAGCCGCTACAGGGTCAAGCGGAATTTGCGTGTTGAAATGAAAAGGGGATGCCATGCGTATCGGAGAACTGGCCAAACGGACAGATTGTGACGTGGAAACCGTGCGTTACTATGAAAAAGCGGGCTTGCTGCAAGAGCCAGGCCGCAACAGTGCCGGCTATCGCGAATACCGGGAAGAGCACCAGGAACGGCTGCAATTCATCCGCCATTGCCGCTCCTTGCAGATCGGCCTGACGGATATCCGCGCCTTGCTGGAATTTAAGAACAACCCGGCGGAAGGCTGCCAGAGCGTCAATGAATTACTCGACCATCATATCCTGCGCATCGCCGAGCAAATGGCGAACTTGCAAACCCTGCAACAGCAGCTGGTGACCTTGCGCCACCAGTGCGACCGGCCGCAGCCGTCGCAAGACTGCGCCATCCTGCAAAACCTGTCCGAGGCGGCCAGCGGGCATGACTGTGCCTGCCATACCGACCTTCCCGAAGCGATTGTTGCATGTTGAAACTGTTGCCCAGAAAAACCTTACTCACTTTATCCCTGCTGTCGCCGCTGAGTCATGCTACCGATGCGCCTGCCACCGCTGGCCACTACCTGATCCTGTATGCGGCGCCCGGCGTGCCGCAAGACGATGACCCGTACACTTGGAGCACTGTTGGCGGCAAGCAGCTGGCAAGAGGCGTGACAAAGGCCGACGGCCGCGCCTATCTCAAAGGGGAAACCGGAGAAGAAAATTATGTCCTGAAAACCGTCAGCACGCGTTGGCAACTGAAGGTGGCCACCCGATGCTGGCAGGACGCGCCGGAGACCTTCGTGGGCTGCGTTCAGCTGAGCAACACCACCAGCCGGTATGAGGAAGAGCAGGAGGTGATCAAGCTGGCGGAGCAACAGAAAGAAGTCAAGATGCAAGCCAACATCGCTGCCTATGCGGTGCAAGCGAGGGCCAACGACGATGCGTTGGCCTGGCTGGGCCGCTTGCCTTCGAACTGGACTCTAGACAGCTATGGCGCGCGCCTGCTGCGTATAGGCGACAAGGTCGCCGCGCAGATTGCCGGCGCGCTCAAGGAGGGCGGCCCCGACGCACGCCAGTTTGTCTGCCGCGCGCCCGATTATTACGGCCCCGTGCCTGAACAGGCTGCCGTCAATGCGTGGATGGCTGCACCGCGCGCCGTGCGCGGCGCACGTTCCGGTCCAGCCTGGGATGCATTGGTGGCGGCCGGTAAAAAAGGCAACTGGATGGCCCGCCTGGAACTGTATTACACCTTGTCCAGCGAAAATGTCAGCGAACTAAGCCTGCTGGAACAGTATCGCATCGTGCAATTAATGGAATGGCTGCAGCAGAAACAGGTCGGCGGCCTGTACAGTTATTTCAGCGCCAGCATGCCTGCCGCGCCCGGCAATTCACGCAGTAAGAGCTGGCGCATACAGGATCAGGCCACCCTGTATGCGGCCATGCTCGGCAGTTACGACAGCCAGAACAGCCAGGGCAGGATCTTGCAGGCAGATGCGGCCCCGTCACTGGCGGCCGCTGGCAAGCGCATGCGGGCTTGCGCCGAGGCTTACTTGCCGCAACGGCAGTAACATGACATCCCCCATTCCGGCAGTTGAATGACCGGGATAGGTACCGACAATATCGCACAGCGGCAGCCCGGCACCGGGCGGGCCCAGCGCTACCAGTCGGCCGGGTTTTCCGCCGCGGCCCTGGCAAGGTCGTCGCGCCAGTCCTGCTGTGCCAGCCGGTAAATGTCCGCAAAAAAGGCGCGCGGATCGTCCATCCCGTCCCACTTGGCGGGCAGCGCATAGGTGGTTTCCGGGTCATGTTCGAGGATGGCGGCAAAATCGTAAGCCTGGTCTTGCAGCGCTTTTTTCAGCACCTGCACCAGCACGTAGCGGTGCCGGTAGCCGAGTTCCTTGTATTGCGAGATGATGTCGCGGCGTATCAGCGCCGCGCGCTGGGCCGCATCGTTCATGTCCCAGGTGCCCAGCTCCACGCCCAGGGTTTCTTCACGGTCATACACGTCGAAGGGACCGAGGAAATGGTACAGCGTGGGGACGTAGGGGGCGTCGCTCCAGGGGCCGCGCAGCCCTGTCTGTCTGATTTTCGGCATCATGGCTCCCCGTTCAGGCGCATTGGGGCAGGGTCCAGCCCTCGTAGCCGAGGTCGGTCGGGTAGATCGCGCGGCTCTGATTCTGGCCCCAGCGGGCATGGTCGAGCAAGCCGTCTTCATGCATGTCCAGCACCCATTCCGTACTTTCCAGCAAGGTGCCATCCTTGTGGTACACGCGGAAAAAGGTCGACGTGCTGAGCGCGCGCACGATGTTATGCGGCACGCCATTGCCGTAATGGGGCACGAAGGTCTTGATCACGCAGGTGCCCTTGTCGTTCCATTGCTGCGCATACACGGTGGCATTGCGCGCAGCCGCCACCTTGATGAACAGCCAGGCGGCCAGCAAGACGATGAACAGGAAGGCGGCCGTAATCAGGCCAGTTTTCTTGAGTAGCTGCATGAGGTCATGGCGTCGCCAAAAACAGAGTTGCCGCATTGTATTCCAAGCGTGCCGTACTTGCCGTACAGCACGTACGGCAAGTATCTCGCTGCCTATTCAGCGCATTGCCGCTCTATTTTGCCAGCGCCGTGTGCAGGGCGTTGGCCATTTCCAGGTGATGTTGCAACGCTGGCAAGGTCTTGGCGGCAAATGCCTTGATGTCGGGATCGCTGGCTTTCTGGCTGGCATCGGTGAACAGCTTTACGGCATCTTTGTGCGCCGCGACACCGATGCTGGCCGCATATTCCTTGTCGAACTGCGCGCCTTCCAGGCGGCTCAACTTGTCGATCTGCGCCTTGTGCTTGGCGCCGGGCTGATCGCTGACTTCGATCTGCTTGCTGCTGGCTAATTGCTTGAGCTCGTCGGCCACTTTCGTGTGGTCGGTCACCATGGCATCGGCGAAGGTCTTCACTTGCGCATTGCTGCTCTTGCTTTGCGCCACTTTGCTGGCGGCGATTTCCGTGCTGCCCGCGTCAGCCGCCTTGCTGAGAAACTGCTTGTCGTAGGCGCCCGGCGCGGCAGCGGCGATGCTGTTGATGGCGATGCCGCTCAACAGTGCTACGGCGGCGCCGATGGCCACGTGCTTCAGGGAAGGGCCGCGGCTACTGGTGGTAGAAATACGCATGGGAAGTCCTTTCATGTCATGAGTGGTTTTTTCTGCAAGCTGAAGATAATGTTAAGCTTCCAGCCTGCGCACACCCATAGGACAGGCGCGATCATTCCCGTAGGACTAGTCCTGTTCGTTAGCGTACAGTTCCACCTGTTTCAGCGCAAACAAGGCTGTGATGCCGGCATCGCGGCGCCAGGCGGGCATGCCGATATCCAGCCATTCCGCCATCGCTTCCAGGTGGGATGGCTGCGAGACGCTGTGTTCGAGTTCGTCAAGCACCGTGTCGCGGTCGATGTACAGGCTGTCCAGCCAGGCATCGAACGATGGCGCCAGGGCGATGAAGCCATGGGCGCGACGGGCTGTCCATCCCGGCAACTCCTGCACAAAACTCACGACTCTGCCACCGCCTTCCGGCGTCAGGTCAAGAAAGACCATGGAATTGCCGCCATCACGGGCAAAGGGCAGGATTTGCACGGGCATGGCCATGTGCTGGCGCGCGGCGCGGATTTCCCCAACCAGGGTTTCATCGCAAAAATCACCGTCCTCCGCGCTGAAAAAGGTGTTGAAACCCATCTTTTCCACGCCACCCTCGCCGTCGGGCACGTCGCAGGTGTAATCGAAATAAGCGCCGTTAGCCACTTGCAAAAAAGCCAGGAAGGCGGACGGCAAGGGCGCTTCCAGCAGGGTTTCGATGTCGGCAATCTGCTGCGCAGTGGGCGCGGGCTTGGCACCGTCGAGCGCCAGGTGCCGGTATTGCGTGTAATAAGTCATTGATTATCCTGGTAAATTACTGGCAAGCTGCATGCCGTCGGCGCAGCCCGTCTCCACCTTGGCCAGCGCATCGACAAGACCGGCGCGCAGCACGGCCATGGAACGGGCCTTGTCGTCGATCTGGGCGATTTTCGTTTCCAGCATGATGCGCTTGGTTTCCCCATCGAGGGCGTTTTCCTGCCACACGGCAATGACTTCGGCGATTTCCCTCAAGGTAAAACCCAGCGCCTTGGCATGGCCGATCAGCTCGATGCGCCGCAGCGCCTGCGCCGAGTATTGCTTGTAGTTATTCGTCATGCCCGGTTGCGGGGCGGCATCGAGCAGCCCCTGGCGCTCATAAAAGCGCACCGTGTCTTTCGACACGCCCGTCAGACGGGTGATTTCTCCGATACGCATCGTCATTACCTTTCTTGCAATTGATGCAATGCGAAAACTGCGCGGCGCAAAGCTATGCAACACAGCATGCGCACTTTTTTGCGTTCCATGCTTGACCATGGACTAAAGACCACAGTTTACAGTGAAATTCCTTTCACTACGACACTGTTGACATGCTTCCATTCAACTACTCCGGGCAGACCGTGCTCATCACCGGCGCCTCGTCCGGCATCGGCCGCGTCTTTGCGGAAACCCTGGCCGCGCGCGGCGCCCATTTGCTGCTGCTGGCCCGCTCCGGCGCCGTGCTGGACAAGCTGGCCAAGGAACTTGCCCAGCGCCACGGCATCCGCGCCCATGCCCTGGTTGCCGACCTGGGCCAGCCTGGCGCCGCCGAAGCCGCGCATGCGCAGGCCTGCGCGCTGGGCATGCCACCCGATGTCCTGATCAATAATGCCGGCTTCGCCACGCATGGCAGATTTGATAACACCTTGCTGAGGCGCCAGTCCGCCGAGGTAGCCGTCAATTGCACCGCCCTCATGGAGCTGACGCACTGCGCCTTGCCGCACATGCTGGCGCAAGGACGTGGCGCCATCATCAATGTAGCGTCCACCGCCGCCTTGCAGCCCGACCCTTACATGGCGGTTTACGGCGCCAGCAAGGCGTTCGTGCTGTCGTTTTCGGAAGCGTTGTGGGCGGAAAACCGCCAGCGCGGCGTGCGCGTGCTGGCACTGTGTCCAGGTGCGACGGAGACGGCCTTTTTTGACGTGGTGGCCGCGCCGGAAGCGGCCGTGGGCAAGCGCATGGCGCCGCAGGCGGTGGTCGACGAAGCCTTGCGCGCGCTCGATCGGGGCCGCAGCAGCCATGTGGCGGGACGGCAAAACCGCCTGCTGGCCTGGCTGCCGCGCCTGCTGCCGCGCCAGACCGTGCTCGGCATTGTGGAAGGCATGCTCAAGCCGCGTACCTGATGCGGCTTGCCCCGCGTGCTTAGTGAAGCGGGAAGTCGTCAAGGCTGTCCGGTTCGCGCACGACGTTGCCCGTGCGCTCAAAGCGGAAGCGGGCCGACATCGCATATGCAGCCTTGCGCACGCGCATGATGGAACCCAGCGGACGGTGCGCCAGCACGCCGTGCCAGGGACTGAAGGCCATGCCGTCATCAACGGCGCGCGACAGGGCCTCGCTCCAGCCCGCCTGCGGCGGCGCCGTGATGCGCGCCACGGGCAAATACGGGCTGTCTTCTTCCGGCCAGGCAACGGACGCGTCCTCCAAGGGCATGCTGTCGATGTCGCGGCACAGCTGGATGCGCACTTCCCAGGTCGCCGCGTGGCTGGCAAAGAAGGCGACGACGGCGTCGCGCAAGCCGTTGGGCTTGCCATCGAGGTCGACCGGCGCACCGGCCAGGCCCGCCAGTTCCGGCGAGACGGGCACCAGCGCCACTTTGGCCATGTAGGCGCCATATAAAATGGGCGCCTGGCTGTAGTAGGTTTCGCCCAGCACATGGGTTTCCGGATGGCCACCCAGGCTTTTCAGGGTGCCGCTTTCGCCGCCCACGGCTTCGAGCGCCTTTTCCGCACCCTGCAAGACGGTCGAGAGCGCCTGTTTCAGGCGTGGCGCCTTGTCCGTGGTACTGGCCAGCAGCTTCAGGCTACCGAGGAATTTCTTCGCGCTCGGCGCCAGGAAGGCGGGCCCGTTGACCAGCACGAAATCCTGCGTGCTGGCCGGCGCTACAGCAGCGTCCGCGTCCAGGCTGGACAGCTGCGTGCCCGGCACGCCGAGGAGCTTGATGGCCATGCCGCGCGGCACGGAGACATTGTCGTCGAGGATGTCGCCGGGAATGGTCGAGATGCGCATCACCACGTCATAGCCGGCTGGCGTGGCGAACAGGCCTTGCGCCAGCTCGGGCGCCAAGTTGTCCAGCACTTGCAGGCGGCCGTGCAGCAAGCCGTGGCTCTTGGCATGCACGCTGCGCGTGGCGTGGCCAGAGTCTGCATAGGTGGTGCTGGAAATGCCGCGCAGGGTCTGCAGCAGCTGCGCGCAGGTTTCCTGCTCGCCTTCCTCCTCGAATTCATAGCGGCTGTCGTACGGTACGGGCGGGCGTGGAATGGCGGACATGGCTTTTCCTTGTGATGGGTGAGGGTGCTCCATCATTGCCGCCTGCGCCACAAACTTCCGTTTGCTGGCATACACAGGCGTAGAAATAAGCGTGAACGCATTGTCTGCGCGACAAGCAGGCCCGCTTGCCTGCCGCGCCATCCAGGCACGTCAATAAATTCACAGGCTGGCCATGATGCGCTCGCGCAGCCAGCGATGCGCCGGGTCCAGGTGCATGCGCTCGTGCCAGACCATGGCCATTTCATAGTCGGGCAAGGTGATGGGCGGCTCCCAGATGCGCAGGGAGCCCAAGGCGTTTTTCAGCAGGCGCGACGGTAGCAGGGCGACCATGTCGGAGGCCGCCAGCAAGGGCGGGACGATGAGGAAATGCGGCACGGACAGCACCACCTTGCGCTTCTGGCTCAACTGCTGCAGGGCCGTATCGACGGCCGTGCGGAAGCCGCCGCCGCTCGGCGAGACGACGATGAATTCCAGCGCGCAAAACTGCTCGAGACCTGGCTGCGCCTGCAGCAGCGGGTGGTCGTGACGGCCCGCCAGGACATAGTGTTCCGTAAACAAGGTGCGGTGGCGCAGTGTCGACGGCGCTTCTTCCTGCGCCAGGAAGCCCAGGTCGACCTGGCCCGTCTCCAGCGCCTGCGCCATGCGCTCCGGCACGGCTTCGAACACGGCCATGCGCGACAGCGGCGCCTGGGCGCGCAAGGCCGGCAGCAGGGGCAGCAGGATCGCATATTCGGTGGCATCGGCCGCCGCCAGGTTCCAGCGCACCTCGGCCGTTGCCGGCTCGAACGCCTGTTCCGGCTGCAAGACTTGCTCCAGCTGCGCCAGCACGGCTTGCAGAGGTGCAAACAGGGCCAGCGCGCGTGCCGTGGGCAGCATGCCGCGTGGCCCGGGCAACAGCAGCGGGTCGTCGAAGGCCGTGCGCAGCTTGCCCAGCTGTACGCTGACGGAAGGCTGGCTCAGGTGCAGCCGCTCGGCTGCCCGGGTCACGTTGCGCTCAGTGAGCAGTGCATTCAGGGTCAGCAGCAGGTTCAAATCCAGCTTACGCAAATTAATCATGGCTATACCTAGTATTTACTTTATTCATTTCCACAATGATAGCGCAAGCCCTACAGTAGTTCCTGTGACTTTTAATCTTCACCCTCTACAGGAGCAATCTCATGCAAGTATCTGAATATGTTAGCTTTGATGGCATTGGACTGGCGCAGCTGGTACGCGATGGCGCGGTCAGCGCGGCGGAATTGCAGGACGCCGCCTTGCGCGCCTTGCACGCTGTTAATCCGCAGATCAATGCCGTGGCCGAGCACTGGCCGGCTGACCTGTCCGCCGTCGATGGCACTGCGCCGTTCGCCGGCGTGCCGTTTTTGATCAAGGACATGGCCGTGACAATGGCGGGCCAGCGCAGCGAATATGGCAGCCGCCTGGCAGCCGGCCACGTGAGCGCGTCCGACTCCCATTTGATGACGCTGTTCCGCAAAGCCGGACTGGCCACGTTTGGCCGCAGCGGCACGCCGGAAATGGCGTTTGCCACCACCACCGAGCCCGTCTTGTATGGCGCCACGCGCAATCCATGGAATCTGGCGCTGAGCGCGGGCGGCTCCAGCGGCGGCGCGGCGGCGGCCGTGGCAGCCGGCATCGTGCCACTCGCGCATGCGACGGATGCGGCCGGCTCGATCCGCGTGCCGGCCGCGTCGACTGGGCTGTTCGGCTTGAAGCCCAGCCGGGGCCGGGTCTCGAACGGCCCCGCCATGGACGAGATCTTCAGCGGCCTGGGCGTCCAGCTGGGCGTGAGCCGCACGGTGCGCGACAGCGCCGCCTTGCTTGACGCCGTGCAAGGCATGCCGGCGGGCGAGCCGTATGTCACGGCCGCGCCCGGCCACAGCTGGCTGTCGCAAGTGAACGCGGCGCCGGGCAAGCTGCGCATCGGCGTGCAGCGCGCGGCCTGCAATGGCGCCCGTCCCGCGCCTGCCATCGCTGCCGCGCTGGACGCCACCGTGCGCCTGCTGGAAAGCCTGGGCCATCACGTGGAAGAAGTGGCGCCCGCGCTGGACGTGCCGTGGGAAGTGTTCGTGCAAGCCAATGCGCGCATCTGGTGCGCCAACCTGGTGCCGTGGATAGCCGGCCTGGCACAGGAAAGCGGACGCGCCGTGTCGCCCGAGACGCTGGAGCCAGCCACGTTGGCGTGCTACCGCTACGGGCAGACGGTGTCGGCGGTGGATTTCGTCGCCGCGCTTGACGTGCGCAACACGGTCACGCGGCAGGCCGGCGCCCTGTTTGGGCAGTACGATGTCTTGCTGACGCCCACCATGCCGGAGCTGCCGTGGCCGCTGGGACGCTATGGCGAAAACGAGGACAAGCTCGATGGCCTGGGCTGGACGGCGCGCCTGTTCGAGCACTCGCCGTACACGCCGCTGGCCAACGTGGCGGGCTTGCCGGCCATGTCCGTGCCGCTGGCGCAGTCGACCGACGGCTTGCCGATCGGCATGCAGTTCATGGCGGGCCATGCCAACGATGGGACCCTGTTGCGCCTGGCCGGACAACTGGAGCGGGCGGCGCCGTGGGCGCACCGGCGGCCGCCTATGTGGGCAGGCAAGGTGTAGAGAGAGCAAACAGCAAGCCAGGCGGCGGCATGCGGCCAGGCTATTGGCTATGGGCTGCGGCCTGTGGCAAAAAGCCGGGCGAACCGGGCGGGTCCTGCTCTTGGGGTGAAAAATGCCGGATTGACAGCAAAGCCTTACAAGGCCGCCAGGCGCGCCGCGCCACGTATTTCCATGCGTGAACGCAGGCGGTGCCACAGGCGGTCATGGAAGGGCAGAACGATCACGTTGCAGATCGGCTCGACCACGGCCAGCAGCCCGCCAAAAGCCATGGAACCCGTGGCCCAGTACATCACGCCGAAAGCGACGCCCATATGTAAACAGGTCTGGCTGATCTTTTCACCGGCCAGCGCGGCAAAGCCCAGGCGGCTGGTTGCGTAGCGGCGGCGGATGGCGCGCCAGGCTTTTTCATGCCATGGCAGCAGGGCGACATTGATGACGGGTTCGATAATCGCCGCCAAGCCACCGAGAGCCAGTGAGCCCGTCAGCAAGTAGGCGAGGCCGAAGGCGATCGACATATGCGTGAGAACCTGACTGAATGTTTTGATGGCTGTAAACAAGGGACGCTCCTTTTATGTTGAATTCGCTTATCCTTTGAGTAGATAGTAACGATTCTCATTTACAAAAGGAAGTAAAATATTTCAACCGAATCAATAGTTCTAAGCTATTAAACCTCTGTACTTAATTGTATTTGAAAAATAGGACATTTCCTGATGACCCGTTCGCTAGACATACCATGCCAGTAGTTCCTGGCGCATCTGGAGAACCGAGTGACGACCCTTTTTGATGACATCCTGGCCACCCCGCAACCCTGGTCGCAGCAGCGGATTGCCGAGTGGGCCGACGTATTTTCATCGCAACATGGCGCCAGCCTGCAAGATTTCGTCGTGCTCGAGCGCCTGCGGCGTGACGTGCGCGTCGACATGCGCGCGGTCGTGGGACAGTCGGAGCACTACGCGGGCCAATCCTGGCGCGAGGCGGTCTTGGCGCCGCAGTACAAGCCGGGCAAGATGCGCGCCGTGTTTGCCCAATACGAGCGCCATCCCGACTATTATTTCAACGGTGAGCTCGACAATGGCATCCTGCTCAGCTCCATCGATGGCAGCAACTGGTATACGAATGGCGGCGGGAACCACCGCACGGTGCTGGCAAAGTTCGCCTGCGACCGTATCGCGCGCCAGACGGGGCGCCATCCGCTGGTGCGCGGCGCGTGGACGTGCCACTACCAGGCAGACATGCTGGCCTGGTCGCTGTTTTGCCAGTTGCAGCAAGGCCATGCGGAAGCGATTTTCCTCCGTGTCACGCGGGAAGACATGCGTCAAGAGGCCGTGCCGGGCGGCAGCGACATCAGCTGGCGCCTGCAATTTTTCGTGGTAGACCGACGTTTCGGCGGCACAGCGCGCTCTGGCCGTCTCGATGCGGCGCAGTTTTGCGCTTACGCCCGGCATGTGCTGGCGCATGACGGCAGGCCAAGCTGGCGAGACCGCGTAATGAATAGTCTGATTGGCGACTCCGAGCGGCTCGTATACCCATCCTGACGCAAGGAAGGCGGGCCAGGGTGGCGCAGGAATGCCTGCGTCACCCTGTTTTTCTGCTTTACGGCAAGGTTTTCAGCACGGCCTTGGTTGGCACGGAGAAGTTATAGTTGTCGTGGCGGTCCCAGTTGATTGACCAGGTCATCACGCCGCGGAAGTCCGGATACGCCTGCAGCGGCTTGATGGTGCCGCAGTTGAGCAGGCGCGTCAGGCAATTCAATGCATTGCTGACATCGGCATTCGTCGTGAAACCGGAGCCGGCGGAACTGCGCCCCGATGGCACGCCAAAGCCCACCTGGTCCGGACGCAGGCCGGCGAAGGTATTGCCGCCGTAGTTAAAACCTTCGATCAGCATGCGCGCCGTGGCCACCAGCTGGTCAGCCGAGCCCGCCTTGATGGCGCCCGTGGCGTACGGCGTGTAGATGTCGCCATTGTTGTAGTACTGCGGGTGCAGCACCGTCAGCTCGGAGCGCAGGGCGTTGATGATGGGAATGTAAGCGCCCCAGATGCTGCCATAGCTGGTGTAGCCGCCTTCCACGTACACCCATTCCGGTGCCATCGAGAGGTAGAAACTGTTGCCGACCTTGGCTTTCAGGTTCTTCACGGCGATCGGCAGATACGTCTGGATGGCAGCGCCTTGCGCCACGCCGTTTTCCAGGTCGAGGTCGATGCCGTCAAAGCCATATTTGGTGATGATGGCGTACAGGCTGTTGGTAAAGTTCGTCGCTTCGGCCGTATTGCCGACGGAGACGGAACCGTTCTGCCCGCCCAGCGAGAGGATGACTTTCTTGCCTTTCGCCCGTTTGGCGGCCACGTCGGCAATGAACTGTGCTTCCGTACCCGCGCCCGGATCGATGGTCAGGCTGACATTGCCGCCGCCCGCGTTGTCGCCGAAGGAAACGACGATCACGTCCCAGTCATCGCTGACCTGGCTGATCGGATAGGTGGCGCCGCTGGGGTTGGTAAAGTTGTGCCAGTAGCCGATCAGCGCGTGTTTCGCCAGGCCGGTGGGCGTTGGAGTTGGAGTCGGGGTTGGCGTAGGCGTTGGAGTCGGTGTAGGTGTTGGCGTTGGTGTGGGAGTTGGCGTCGGTGTTGGTGTCGGAGTCGGCGTCGGTGTTGGAGTAGGGGTACCGCACTCTCCCACCGCCGTCCACGGCTGGCCAGTGCCGGCGGCACCGCTGCTGGTGGATGGGTTATTTCCTTGCGTCCACCAGTTGGCGTTGTAGTTCACATTGTTATAGCTGGCCTTGCCGCCGCCGTTGTAGACGGTGCTGCTGTTCCACGGCGTGAAGCACGCCACCGCTTCCGTCGTGCTGGCCAGCAACTGGCTGGCGCCGGCGCTGGAGCCGTCGCCGCCGCCGCAAGCGGCCAGGGTGCCGCCGAAGAGGGTGATGATGAGGGTGTTCATGACTGTCCGGTTCACTTGCATCTCCTTGTCTGTTTTTTTCATGGCCGGACGGCTGGACACCGTCCGATTTTTCAGAGTGCAAGCATTGCAGGTGGTAGTCAACTGGTTTTATTCTTTGCGCGAGATCACAATACCAGTTGCGCCTCATGCCGAAAGAAAGCCGTTGCGCGACCATACCAGTGGCGCGGCGACCTGCCGCTGGTATGGTCGTGGGAACAGCCTCCAACGCCGCAAAAGGCGTCGGAAGCAGGGTGGGGAAGGGAGGAGGACGGTTGACGGCGCCAGGCTAAGCCGCACCAGCACGCAATCGCCGCTGCGCAGCATGGCATGGCTTGGCCTTGCGGAGCACGCGGACAGGGCTGCCGTGAACATCAGGCCTTGCGGCGGCGCAAGGCAAAACCCGTCAGCGCCAGGCCGGCGGCCAGCATGCCGACGTGCGATGGCTCCGGAACTGTCGAAACGATGCTGGTGATGTTCGCCTTGAGGATCAGGGACACGTTGGTATAGGGACTGACGATGGGAGACGCATAGAAGAGAAACAGGCCGAACGATGCCGTGGTCGTGCCATTATTCAGATCCCATAGCTCTTCGATGCGTGGAAAGGTATACGGCGGGTAGTTCCACAGCGCGCTGTTAAAATTGAAGCTCACCAATGGGGCATGCCAGCCGGATAAATTCGTAGATACCGTGCCTGGCGTATAAAAATCATAGCTTCCAGCGCTCAGGCTCATTTCGGTTGATCCATTGTAAGCATCCAGTTGGCCTCCGACGGTGCTCACCGTCAAAGTGCCGGCACTAATTGTTGAAGAAACAAAGATTGGCCAGCTTCCATCTGCCGCATTGGGGCTGATCGCATCGTCGAAGGTAAAGCTGCCCGTAAATTTTGTCCCGACCGGTATCAATTCAGGAATAGGCCGACCGGAGCCATCGTCCCCCATGATGAATTGCGGTACGATCGTTCCCGTGACGAGGAAAGTTTTCTCGGCCGCCAATGCCTGCTGCATCGGCAGCGATGCGAGCACGAGGAGCATAGCCGCGGTTGTCGCCTTCAGTTTCATTATTTTTCCTTGTTTAATTTATAACGAAACGCATCCTAGCACGCCTGGCGGAAAAGTAATGCATATTTGACACTGCCAACGATGGCGTCAGTTTCCTTGCGAGCACTGCTCCTGGTGCTGATCCGATAAAGAATGGGCGTAAACGCGTTGTTACTGGCGGCATCAGGCTCAGGCCGATACTGGCGCGCCGCCGCGCCCGGTCCCAGGTTCAGCCAAATGCGGCATCGATCATCCGGGCAGCCCCGGCAAAGGGCGGCTGTCGGCCTGGAGACGCGCGAAAGGATAAATCAGCCATGGCGTTGTTCTTGGCGGAGTCGCCGGCAGCGGCCGTGACCGATCCCTTGCGGCGGCACAGGGTGCCAACAGTTTCCAGCGAGCCATCCAGGTTTTTAACCTGATCCTGCGGGTGGCGGTGCCGACAATAATCCGGCGTCCATCATCGCCGCCAGCCAGATGCTCAGCCTGAACCCACCGGTATTTACCGAACTGAACGCGCAAAAGACGAATACGAGCCGGATATGCTGATCGCCAGACGATGGCGACCTTACGCGTCAGGAACTGAGGCCATTCCTGTTCAATGCCTGCGTACTGGAGCGGTGCGGCACGGCCGCTGGCCATGAGCATGGCATGGAGCTGCCGGAATGCTGTAATTCCAGAAAGATGGCAACGCAGCAGGTCCGCACGGCCATCGAGCGCGCGCAGCGGCAGTGGGCCATTTCTTATAACCGCAAGAAACGCCAAGCCACCTGAGCGCCATAAACAGCCTGCATCATCGTCACCGGGAGGATACAGTTCGTCTGCGCCGGCACAAGCCAGACACCGACGCTGAAAAATGGCGCAAATCGCATTTGCGATCCGATTGTTGGCCAAAGCGAGGATTTGACGAAATCATCCATAACTTCGCATAATTTATATTATGTAAAATAGATGATGGGGAGTGCAAGGTACTTTTGATCATGAAACTAGTTTGCTGCTACCTGTTGCCATGGTTTTCACCTGCCATCATGCCAGCAAGAAGCACCTTCTCTGGTGCTTCTTGCTGGCACTGGACAGTCCACCTGTACGCTACTTGCCGGCCCGGTTGATCGCGGCAGCGTACTCCTGCGTCAGATCGGCCTTCTTGTAGATATCGTCGAACAGCCAGAAGAATCCGCCCTGAATGGCGCAGGATTGTACCCACCCGGCCATGGCGCCGTAGACGTCGGCCGGGCTGCTGTCGCTGGCGAGTCCGGGATACACGGGGACTGCGCCAAAGTTCCAGTTGGAACACGGCGACTGCCCCGCACCGCCCGAATAGCACTGCAGGTGGACGGCCGTGACCGTGCCTGGCCGTTGTTGATTGGCGCTGGTCGCGACGTCAATCCAGAACTGGTTGTTCGTGTACGGACACAGGCTCACCTCGTATCCAAGCTTACCGAGCATGACGGCAAAACTGACCATCGATGGATGGTCGTAGCAGTTTTCGTCATCGAAATCGATGGCGTCTATCCCGGGGATGGCGGTTTTCAGCGCATGGAAGTTCCGGTACAGGATGCTGTGCGGTCCCGTGCCGTCCACCTCGACCAGCGCCCTGATCGCCTGGAAGACGCCAGTGTTGCTGGAGCCAACTGAAAAAGTCAGGCGTGTCACGCTCGATGGCGTCGCTTTGAGCGCTGCCATCTGGCTGGCGAAAAGCGGGTATTTGGCGGCGCCGACATATTCGCCTTTGGCGGCAAGCGGAAATTCATAATTGAAGTTGAGGTCGCCTTCCTTATTGATGGCGATATTCCAGACGATCACTTCCCGAAAGCCGGATGCCTTGAGCTGGGGGATCGTTGTTGTGCCCTGGCTGTAGATCGGGCCGCCGCCGTAAATGCCGGACATCATGCCGGTTCGCGTGCCGCCGGTATTGGAAGATGGGTGCGCAGACATAATTGTAGCCTTTCTGGAAATGCCATCGGATAAAGGACAATGCCTGCGCATGATGCCTTAATTTTTAATCAAAAATATCTCCAATAAACACAGGCATCGAAACCACGGCGTTCGCCGCCGCCCCATGGTTGCGGGATGCCCTATCGATGCGCCAACGTGGCATCCATGCCGCACCGGGCACGCAAGCGCCCTTCCTCTTGCACAATCGTCATGCATTCGCAACGTTCTGTTGTTTCTTTTTAATACGATTGGCACAGGCCTCCAGCATCGGGCCGCCGCGCGCGCCACTGCGTTCATCCAGATCAATGAAACACGGATAACTGCCTCGTCATGGCATCCCGCAACGGGGCGCCACACCCCACACCGTTGACACCCAGCAATAGCTGTCCTATAGTCCCCGGGTCAAAAAATTAATGAGAATGAGAATCATGTTCATCAATATGAAGAAATGGCTCGTCTGCTACCCCGTGCTGGCGGCCGCCCTGCTGCTGGCTGGCGGCGCGCAAGCGCAGGAAACCGGACAGGCTGATGGCGCCAAGCAGCTGTGGCAGCTGATTGATTACGTCGCCGTCGACTACGGCGGCGCGGTCGAGCACGGCAAAGTGGTGAGCGAGGCCGAGTATGCGGAAATGCTCGACTTTACGGAAAACGCTGGCACGCAGATCACCGCCCTGCCCGCCCATGCCTCCAAAGATGCCGTGGCCAAGGCCATCGCCGAGCTGCGCACCGCCGTGGTCGCCAAGGCCGATGCCGAGGAAGTCAAGCGCCTGGCGCACCACGCGAACGGCTTGCTGATCGCCGCGTATCCGATTCACGTGGCGCCGAAAGTGCTGCCGAACCTGGCGCGCGGGGCGGCACTGTATGCGGCCCAGTGCGCTTCATGCCACGGCGTGGCCGGTGGCGGCGATGGCCCGCTGGCGGCCAGCCTGGAACCAAAGCCCATCGCCTTCACGGATGGCGACCGGGCGCAGTCCCGCAGCCTGATGGCGCTGTACCAGGTCATTTCGCAAGGCGTGGCGGGTACCTCGATGGCCAGTTTCGGCCAGCTGTCCGAGAACGAGCGCTGGGACCTGGCCTTCTTTATCGGCGGCATGTCGCATGACGATGCGGCGCGCGCGCGCGGCGAAAAACTGTGGCAGGACGATGCGCGGGCCAAGGGGCTGTACCCGGACCTGGCTGCCGTCACGACCCTGACGCAGGAAGCGGCGGCCGCCAAGCTGGGCGCGGACGATGCCCGTGCATTGACGGCCTACCTGCGCAGCCATCCTGGCAAGGCCGAGGCGCACAAGCCTGCCGGCCTGGCATTGTCGCGTTTGCGCCTGGCCGAAAGCCTGGCCGCCATGCATGCGGGCGACCGCGCGGCGGCCACGCGCCTGGGTCTGTCGGCCTACCTGGACGGCTTCGAGCCGATCGAGCCGATGGTCGGCGCGCGCAACAAGTCCTTGCTGCTGGCCGTGGAAAACGCCATGCTGTCCTACCGCTCCGCCGTTGCCAAGGGGACCGTTGCCGAGGCCGACGCGGCGGGCGAAAAGCTGCAGCAGTTGTTTACCCACGTGGAAGCGGAACTGGGCGAGGCCAAGGCCGAGCCGATGACAACCTTTATCGGCGCCCTGACGATCCTGCTGCGCGAAGGCGTGGAAGCGCTGCTGATTGTCATCGGCATCATCGCCTTTTTGCGCAAGGCCAAGCGCAAGGACGTGCTGCCGTATGTGCATGCGGGCTGGGCCAGCGCGCTGGTGGCGGGCGGCCTGACGTGGGTGGCGGCAACCTATCTGGTGACGATCAGCGGCGCCAGCCGCGAAGTGAGCGAAGGCCTCGGCTCCGTCTTCGCGGCGCTGGTATTGCTGAGCGTGGGCCTGTGGATGCACCAGAAGAGCAGCGCCGGGCGCTGGCAGGAATACCTGCACGAGAAACTCACGGCGGCCATGACGCGCCGCTCCGCCTGGGGCCTGTTTGCCCTGGCCTTCATCGCCGTCTACCGCGAAGTGTTTGAAACCGTGCTGTTCTACTCGGCGCTGGCCGCCGATGGCAATGGCGGCGCACTGCTGGGCGGCTTCGTGGTGGCGATCCTGCTGCTGGTGATCATCGCCTGGGCCTTGCTGCGCAGCAGTGCCCGCATGCCGATCGGAAAGTTCTTCTCGTGGACGTCCGCCTTCGTGGCCGTGCTGGCCGTGATCCTGATGGGCAAAGGCGTGGCAGCGCTGCAGGAAGCGGGCTGGATAGGCGTGAGTCCCGTCGACTTCATCCGCGTCGATCTGCTGGGTATCCTGCCGACACTGGAAACCTTGCTGGCGCAGGGCGCCATCCTGGCCATCATCGTCGCCGGCTATGGCTGGAACCGCATCGCGGCGGGCAAGCGCAAGCCTGCCTGATTGCGCCGCTGCCTGCACGGTGACGCTTGCAGTGCCGGACGCTAGCTTCCCGGCACCGCATCACGGGAATCCACGTAGGCCCAGGCCTGCGTGCCCGACGCCAGGGTGACGCGCGCGCGCCGGTAGGCGGCCACTTCATAACCGTCCGCCTGTTGCAGCTCGGCTGGCGTCACGGCCAGCACGGCGCCGGCCACGCTGTCGCCAGGGTCGCCGCTGCGCGAAACCAAAGGATGATGCGTCTTGCCGCTGGTCGCCACGACTTGCGCGTCACCGATGGCCAGCTGCGACAGGCGGTAGCCGGGCAAGGCATCGGGCCGGCCATCGAGCAGCCGCCCGAAGGTGGCCAGCTGCACGCCGGCCTGTTGCAAGGTGCCGTAGGAAAACAGGTGCTCGATTGCTGTCTGGGTTGCCATGGACACTCCATTTTTCTGCCCGCGCGCCAGGATGCGCCGTTGCCACGGCGTACCATCAGCTGCTGGCTACCACACGAAAACGAACAGCGTATTTTGATGGCTTGTGGGACAATGCCGGCCAGCCAGCAGGCCCGCCGCGCACGCGGACATACTGGCAATGCATGATCCGCCGGACCACGCCCGCGCGCGGTGAATTGACAGCGCGCCTGCGGGCGGCATATGCCCTCGCTACAGTGCTGTTTTATACTACAAGTGTACCTGCCACCAAATGAAACCCTTATTCATCGCCACACTGGCCATTGTATCGCTCATTCAAACGCCACTCTGCATCGCGGAAAACCTCAACGGGAAAAACCTCTACGTACAAAGGTGCGCCGTATGCCACGGCGCGGATATCCGCGGTACAGGCCCCCTGGCCAATAAAAGCAGTCCCCCGACACCTGACCTGACGACAGCCGCCTTCAAGAAACGCTTGAAGGATTATCCGGGCGTTATCGTCTCATCCGTCATCCTGCGCCCGAATGGCGACCTGATACCCAGGACCTTGAAAGAGAATGGCGTCAAGATAGCGCCATACGCCTGGAAGGTGAATGACTTCCGCGATTTGCATCAATACATGAGCAGCGTGATTGCCAAAACCCGGTGATCCTGTCATGCCCGTCCATTCGGCGGCGCAATGCGGGACAGTTGCCGGCGTAGAGGCGGCGTTCACGTAAAAGTTGTATACGCGGTCACTTTCGGTAGAATCGCTGCAGCGCAATGCGGCGCCGTTCCGATGGCGCCGCCTGCCCACTTTTTTGTTACCGCCCGCCACCACCACGGAGATCCCGCCATGGCCGTTCACTTGAACTTCATCAACCGCTCCAACGACACAAACAATGCGCGGATCGTCATCTTCCAGAAGAATGTCGCTCGCAACACCGGTGAAATTCCCATCGCCTGGCGCGTGATCGACTACTGCGGCGTGGGCGACAACCATCCGTTTACGTTCCCTTTGTCGATGACCGTCGCCGTCAGCGACGACCAGGGCGGCTACACGCCGCAGATCGAGGCGATGCACGGCGCCTCGTACCACGCCGCCCTGATGCCCTCGGGCATTACCCTGTTACCTTCAGGCCAGGCCAGCAGCAACCGTGAAATCCAGGTGTTCAACTTTCTTCAGAAAGGCGCCATTGACGCCGGCGTCTACAAGGATGGCCGCCTGCTGGCCCTGAGAACCCAGCTGGGGCCGAACCAGGAGGCGGCATTCGCGTTCAAGCCCAGCATCTGGATCGGCGCCGCCTCGCAGGTCACGCAAGGCGAAGTGCTGCACCCGAGCGTCCTTTCGGAGGTCAGCACGGAACTGTCGTTGCAGGGCATCGCCAGCGCCGACATCGTCATGACGGGAGGTGGCCCGGGCGAGAACGCGCCGCCGTTCGCGTTCAGCATGCAAAACATCGTGATGGCCTGAGCCGCCGGGCCAGGCCCGGGCTGCCTCATTTTTGAAAGGCCAGCCAGGACCAGCACACCCCGGCGTCACGATTGCGCGCCTGGACCGATGGCGCCTGCGTGCTCAATAACAGTTGCAGTCCATTGCGCAGCGCAAGGTCGATGGTTTCCCGCGCCGTTACCGCGAACATGCGCCGCCCTGCCGGGGCCGGGCCATGGCGCAGCGACACGACCAGCAGCGCGCCGGGATCGAGCAGCCTGCTGACGTTCTGCATCGCCTCGACACGTTCCTGGGCAGCAAGATGCATCCACACAGCCGTGACGAGTATCAGCTCATACCGCGCACCGCGCGCAGCAATGCCAGGCAGCGCCGGCAGGCTGTCGTCCACCCAGGCGATGGCATGTCGCGCATGCGCCCGCATGCCCGCTTCCCGGAATGCGGCGACCGGTTCCACCGCCGTCACCGTATGGCCGGCGCTGGCCAGCCACGCCGCATCGGCGCCTGTTCCGGCGCCGATATCGAGCACGGCGCACGGCAGCGCCGGCAAGAGCTGCAGGACGGGCCGGTATTTATCGAGGAATGGCACGCCGCCGTAGCGGGCAATGAGCTGCCCTGCATGGTCTGCATAGCCTTCGGTGCCGGGAACCGTCTGTGTATCCATGGGAGCATGTGCCTCATTGCCGTGACCGTCCATTATTCACCGGCGCCGTGCAGCTGGTCAATTTGGCAGCGGCCTGGCGCAAGCCGTGCAGTGTTTTCAAAACTAAGATATGATGACCGTCATGCACAATTCATCCAGCAGAACATCCAGCAAAGTTGCGGCGCAGAGCCGCAAGGAAGCCACGCACGAGCGTATCGTCGAGGTGGCCACGCGCGCCATCCGCCGCAGCGGCTATGCGGGCACGGGCGTGGCCGACATCATGAAGGAAGCGGGGCTGACGCACGGCGGCTTCTATGCGCACTTCGCGTCGCGCGACGCGCTGCTGGCCGAGGCCGGCGACCGCGCGGGCGCCGAATCCGTGGCGCTGGCGGCCAAAGTGGCGGCTGCCGCCCCGCCGGGCCAGGCGCTGCAGGCGATGCTGGCGGCGTATCTGTCGCCCGCGCATATCGCCGCCATCGACGTGGGCTGCCCCGTCTCGGCGCTGGGTTCGGAAATGCCGCGCCAGGCGCCCGAAGTGCGGCGCGCCGCCACCATCCACATCAAGGAAATGATCGACCTGTTCGCGCGCCAGCTGCCCAACTGGGGCCAGCCGGAAGCGCACGCGCAGGCCATGGCCATGGTCTGTGCCATGATCGGCACCACCATCCTGGCGCGTGCCGTCGACGAGCCGGCCCTGTCCGAGGCCCTGTGCGCGGCCACGCTGGCGCAATGCCCGCAGGCAGACAAGTAACCCACCGGCCCGTGGCGCCATCGCGCCGTGGGCTTTTTTTTGCAGAACAATATGACGACCGTCATATGACAACTTGCCGTCAGGCTCAGGGAACCACCATGAAAAACAAGATTGCTTTGGTCACCGGCGCCTCGTCCGGCATCGGCGCGGCCACCGCGCAGCGCCTGGCGCAGGCCGGCTATACCGTGTACGGCACCAGCCGCGGCGGCGCGCAGGTCCCTGGCCAGGAATACGCCATGCTGGCGCTCGACGTGACCAGCGAGGAATCCGTGGCGGCAGCCGTCGCCACCGTCATCCGGCGCGAGGGCCGCATCGACCTGCTGGTGAATAACGCCGGCTTCGGCGTGGCCCCGGCCGCCGCCGAAGAAAGTTCCATCGCACAAGCACGCGCCATCTTCGAGACGAATTTCTTTGGCGTCGTGCGCATGACTCTGGCCGTGCTGCCGCACATGCGGGCGCAGGGTAGCGGGCGCATCCTCAACATGGGTTCTGTGCTGGGCTTCCTGCCCATGCCTTACGGCGCCCTGTATGCGGCCACCAAGCACGCCATCGAAGGCTATACGGAATCGCTCGACCATGAAGTGCGCGGCTGGGGCATCCGCGCCAGCGTCATCGAACCGGCCTATACCAAGACGGCCTTCGAGGCCAATTTGCTGCAGCCGGACAACCCGCTGCCCGCCTACGAGCCGGTGCGCAGCGCCATCACGCGCCGCCTGCAAGCCATCCTGGCGGGCGCCGAAGGGCCGGGCGCGGTGGCCGATACCGTCCTGCAGGCGGCGCAGGCGGGCCAGCCCAGGCTGCGCTATACGGCCGGTTCACTGGCTTCGCGCCTGCGCCTGATGCGCCGCTTCCTGCCCGCCGCGCTGATGGACGCGGGCTTGCGCAAGGATCTGCGCCTGGCGTGAACGCGGGCATCCCATTCAACCTGACCAAGAGAACAGCATGCACGCTCTGCAACTGAAAAAATACGCCGGCCTCGACCATGTGGCCTTCGCCGAGGTGCCCCGCCCCGCCCTGCAAGCCGATGAGCTGCTGGTGCAGGTGCACGCCGTGGGCCTCAATCCCATCGACAACCTGATACCCAAGGGCGACTTCAAGCCCATCTTGAAAATGCGCCTGCCCGCCACCTTGGGCAGCGACCTGGCCGGCGTGGTGGTGGAAGTCGGCAGCGCCGTCACGCGCTTCAAGGTGGGCGACGCCGTGTATGCGAGCATTTTTGACACGCCACACGGCAGCCTGGCCGACTTTGCCGCCGTACCCGAGCATGCGGCCGCCCTGAAACCGGCCACGCTCGATTTCGTGCAGGCCGCATCGGTTCCCATGGTCGGCCTGACTGCCTGGCAAGCCCTGCACGAACGCATGCAGCTCAAGCGGGGCCAGAAGATTTTCATCCCGGCCGGATCCGGCGGCATTGGCACCTTTGCCATCCAGCTGGCGAAACACCTGGGCGCCCACGTGGCGACCACCACCAGCACGGCCAACGTGGAGCTGGTGCGCGGCCTGGGCGCGGACGAGGTGATTGACTACAAGCGGCAGCAATTTGAAGAGGTGCTGCACGGCTACGACGCGGTGCTGGGCACCGTGCGCGGCGATGGACTGGAAAAAGCCTTGAACATCGTCCAGCCCGGCAGCAACGTCGTCTCGCTGATCGGCCCGCCCGACGCCGCCTTCGCCCGCGCGCGCGGCATGAACGTGGTGCTGAAACTGGTATTTGGCTTACTTAGCCGCAAGATCATCGGCCTGGCGAAACGGCGCGGCGCCCGCTATGCCTTCCACTTCGTGCGGCCCGACGGTGGCCAGCTGGCGCAGCTCGCCGCCCTGCTCGACGCGGGCAGCATCCATCCCGTCATCGACAGGGTCTTCCCGTTTGCCGAGGCGAAAGGCGCCCTCGCCTATCTGGCGCGAGGCCGCGCACGCGGCAAGGTGGTGGTGCGCCTGCGCTAAAGGCCCTTACATCTGCCGGAAATGGTGCAGATAGCTGCGGCTGACGGGCAAGGTGTCGGCGCTGCCGCGCAAGTGCAGCTCCGCCGTTTCGTTGATGCCGCGCGTCACCACGCTGACATACGCGAGGTTGACGATGACGGAACGGTGGGTCTGCACGAAACGGGCCGGGTCCAGCTCTTCGCCCAGTTCCTTGATGCTCTTGCGTATCAGCGCCTCGCCCTCGTCCCAGGCCACCAGGGTGTATTTTTCTTCGGCCCGCAGGTAGCGCACCTGCTCGACGGGTATCAGGCGCACGCTGCTGCCGACGGAAGCCTTGATCCACTGCAGCCATGCGGGCGGCGCCGCGCGCTGGCCCAGCCTGCTGGCCAGCTGCTCCAGCACGTGGTCCAGCCCGTCCTCCAGCCCCTGGCCTGGCCGCAGCGGAGCGGCCAGCTGGCGCTGCAGGCGCTGCACCGTGTCTGCCAGGCGCGCGGGGTCGACGGGCTTCACCAGGTAATCGATGGCGCCCTGCTCGAACGCCTGCAGCGCGTACTGGTCATATGCGGTGACAAACACCAGCTGCGCGCGGCGGGCCAGCGCGCGCGCCGTGGCGATGCCATTGATGCCCGGCATGCGGATGTCGAGAAAGACGATATCCGGTTGATGCAGTTCAAACAGTTCCAGCGCTTCGGCGCCATTGCGCGCGTCGCCGATGACCGTGAGCGCCGGCCACAGGGCGGCCAGGTGGCTGCGCAGGCGCTCGCGCAGCAGCGGTTCGTCGTCGGCGATCAGGGCGGAAGCTGGTTTCAAGCGGTGTCTCCTGTAAATGTGAAATGCAGTTCGGCGCGCACGCCATGCGGCGCCAGCGCGTGCAGTTCGAGGCGGGCGCCGGCGCCATACACGGCCAGCAGCCGGCTGCGCACGTTTTGCAGGCCCGTGCCCGGCTGCGCCGTCTCCGCCATGCCCACGCCAGTATCGGCGACCCACACGCACATGCTGCCGCTGGCGGCGTCCAGCTTGCCACCGACCTCGATACGTCCGCCATCGACGCCCGGGTCGATGCCGTGGCGCACGGCGTTTTCCACCAGGGTCAGCAGCGCCATCGGTGGAAAGCGCACGCTGGCCGAATGCGCAATGGCTGCCACGTCGAACTGCAGGCGGTCGGGCATGCGCATGTGCATCAGTTCCAGGTAGGCGCGCACCAGCTGCAACTCCTGCGCCAGGGTGGCGGCTTCATCGCTCAAGCGCGGCATGGCGGCGCGCAGATAGGCGATCAGCTGGCGCAGCACCGGGCCCGCATTGGGTGAGCCGGACGCCACCAGCGCCTCGACATTGGCCAGCGTATTGAAGAGGAAATGCGGCTCGATCTGCGCCTGCAGCAGGCGCAGGCGGGCATCGAGCAGCTGGCGCTCCAGGGTGTTCTGGGCCAGCTCGGTCTGCAGGCGGTCGGCCCGCTCGCGCTCGCGCCGTTCGCTGCGCATGGCCAGCAGGGAAAACAGCAGGCCAAAGATAATGGCCAGCACGACCATGATGACGTGGCCGATGATGTCGGCCGTTTTCGCCATCGGCGTGGCGTACTGGCCGGGGCGCGTCGCCAGCAGGAGCACCAGGGAGGCCAGCGGAGCCGTCAGCACCACGGCGGCCACCCGCGCCGTGGACAGGGACAGCCAGCGCGGCCGCAAGGCGCCGGCCGCCGAATAGGCCAGCAGCAAGGCCGCGCCCAGGAAGCCGATGCGGCCGAACACCGCCGGGTACGCCGTGCCGCTGAACAGATGCAGCAGCCACGACAGCAGCAAGGTAAACGCCGTCACGATCAGTGCCTGCCGCGCGGTGGGCAGGATGGCGGGCAAGCGGCGGACGGTGGCGGGCGTGGATGGCATGGCGCCACGATACCCGTGATACGTCCGCCGTTCAAGCCCTGAAAACCGCTGTTCGTCGCACGCGCGCGCGCCATGCCGCCACTGGCCGGCCGCCGCTGGCTATCTTGACGGCTGATCAACACCGTCAGGAGAAAGCCATGCCATCCGCAACTTCAGCAACTTCAGCCACACCAGCTACGCCGGCCTCACCCGCCCCAACGGCCCGACGCCGCGCCGCGCCGACGCCATGGGCCGCCACGGCGCTGGCCGCGGCCGCCCGCTTCTGGTTCCTCGCCACCGTCACCGGCCAGCTGTTCTTTGCCGCCTACATCGTCGCCCTGTATGGCGGCGCGGCCGCGCGCGGCGATTTGCCGGGCTGGAACGCCGTTATGTCGCATGGCCATGTGGCCGGCGATGGCGCTGGCAACGTCGCCACCGGCATCCACTTGCTGCTGGCGGCCAGCCTCATGCTGGGCGGCGCGCTGCAGCTGCTGCCGCAGGTGCGCCGCCACCTGCCCCGCCTGCACCGCTGGAACGGGCGAGTTTACCTGGCCGGCGCCGTGCTGGCTGCCCTGTCCGGCCTGATCATGCTGTGGTGGCGCGGCGCCGTGGGTGATGTGACGCAACATGTGGGGACCAGCCTGAATGCCGTGCTGGTGCTGGTGTTCGCGGGCATGGCCTTGCGGAAGGTGCTGCAGGGCGACATCGCGGCGCACCGGCGCTGGGCGCTGCGCCTGTTCCTGGCCGTCAGCGGCGTGTGGTTCTTTCGCGTGGGACTGATGTTCTGGCTGGCCTTGAATGGCGGCCCGGCGGGTTTCGATCCCGACACGTTCACGGGACCGGCCCTGAGCTTGCTGGCCTTTGCCCAGTATCTGCTGCCGCTCGCCGTGCTGGAGGGATATCTGCGCTGCCGCGACGGCGCTGCAGGCGCGGCAGCGCGCTGGACCATGGCGGCAGTGCTGTCGCTGATGACCGTGGCGATGAGCGTGGGCATTGCGGTTGCCATCGTCGGCATGTGGCTGCCGCGCATGCACGGCTGAGCCGAAACCGGCCAGCCGGCTGCGCACGCGCCCGCTCTACCAGTAGCCGAGCAGCTTCCACCAGGTGGTGCCGACGACGGCAAAGATCAGCAGTTCCACCACGCACATGATGAAGCCGACCCGCCACCAGTTGCCCATCGTCACGAAACCGCTGCCGAAGATGATGGGCGACGTGCCCGTGGCGTAATGCGTCAGGGTCATCATGATGGCCGAGCCGGCCGTCATCATCAGCATGAACGGCACGTGGTACTGGCCGGGGATCAGGTGCAGGCCCACGGTCAGGAAGGCCAGCAGCATGGCGCTGATGTGGGCCGTGGTGCTGGCGAAGAAGTAATGCGAAAAGACGAACACCAGCACCAGGACGCCGGCGATCGGCAGCCAGTCCATGCCGCTGGCGATGATCGCCCCCTTCATGCCGGCCGAAAACCAGGCGATCACGCCCGTCTTGTTCAGCTGCTCGGCCATCATCACCAGGGCGCCGAACCACACCAGGGTATCCCAGGCGCTCTTTTCCGACAGCACGTCGTCCCAGCTGATGGTGCCCGTGATGATCAGGATAAACAGGCCGACAAAGGCCACCACCGTCGCATCGAGCGAGAATGCGGGACCGAACAGCATGGCGGGCACGTTGGCCCACAGTACCAGCAGCAAGCCAAACGTGCCCAGCATGACTTTTTCCGCAGGCGACAGCGGCCCCATGCTGTTCAATTCGGCCTTCGCGTAGGTGACGGCGTCCGGCGTGGCCTTCAGTTCCGGCGGCGACAGCCAGTAGATGATCAGGGGCATCACCAGCAAACACACGAGGCCAGGCAGCAGCATGCACAGTGCCCAGGTCGTCCAGCTCAGGTGAAAACTCTGGCCGCTGGCCTTGGCGACGAAATCGACGACCAGCGGGTTTGGCGCCGTGGCCGTCAGGAACATGGCCGAGGTGATGGGGTTGGCGTGGTAGTTGACGAGGGCCAGGTAGGTGCCGACCTTCTTTTCCGTGCCCTTGGCCGGATCCGAATCGAAGGCGTTGGCGATGGATTTCATGATCGGGTGGACAATGCCACCGCCGCGCGCCGTGTTACTTGGCGTAAAGGGCGCCAGCACCAGTTCGCAAATGGCCAGGCCATAGCCGATGCCCATGGTGCGCTTGCCCAGCAGCGAAATGAACAGCAGGCCGATGCGGCTGCCCAGTCCCGTCTTCTTGAGGCCGCGCGAAATCAGGATCGCCACGACGATCAGCCAGATCAGCGGGTTGGCAAAGCTGCTGAGCGCATCCGTGATGGCGCCCTTGGACGAGGTCGACGTCACCTGCGACAGCGAGACGATGACGATGGCCATCATGGCCATCACGCCGATCGGCATGACCTTTAAAATAATCGCCAGGATGGTGGTGAGGAAAATCGCCACCAGGCCCCAGGCCTTTGGCGTCAAGCCTTCCGGTGCCGGCAAGAGCAGCATGCCGACCAGCATGACCGTGCAAATGATGGCCGGCACGAGCCGGAAGGGAACGGCTTCCTTGAAATGCAGGAACATGTCGCGCACTGTTTTATACATCGTTGTTACCTTTCACTGTGGGCCGGGCATCGTGGCAAGCGGCATGGTGCGCGCAGAATCCTGGGCTGGTGCGCGCTCAACACGCGCGTTCAAAGATGACAGATGCCCAACAATTCTGTTCGGCAATATCATACACGCAAGACTTGCCCGCCCCCGCTCCGTTGCGCCGCCCTGTGCCAACTATCTGCAAAATTGTTGACGCGTACGCGACAAGTGTCGCACAATTGCCCCGTTAGTCACCAAGCATCAGGATCTAGATTGAATACGAGGAACCGCCACATCGACGCCCTGCGCGGCGCCGCCATCCTGTGCGTGCTGGTACTGCACTTTGCACTGGCTTACGGCTTGAAAAACAGCCCGCTCGGCATTCTGCCGGGCTGGCTAATACAAGCTGCCTACCAGGGCAATTACGGCGTCACCATGTTTTTCGTCATTTCCGGCTATTTGATCACCTCGACCTCGCTGCACCGCTGGGGCGAGCTGGCGCGCATCGACCTGGCGGCGTTTTATCTCTACCGCATCGCCCGCCTGCTGCCCGCGCTGCTGCTGGCCCTGTCCATCATCGTGCTGCTAGGCGCGCTCGACGTACCCTTCTTTGCCAATTCGGACGGCGGCAAGGATTTGCCCGCCAGCTATTTCATCATCGCCATCGCTTCCGTGCTGACCTTCTGGCATAACCTGCTGATGCAGAGCGCCGGCTATTTCAATTACTGCCTGAACGTGTACTGGTCGCTATCCGTCGAGGAAATGTTTTATCTGCTGCTGCCCTTGTGCTGCCGCGTCTTGCGCCAGCGCCACTGGATCATGCTGCTGTGCGGCGCCGCCATCGTTGCCGGCCCCATCTACCGCAGCCTGCACGCGGGGAACGAGATTTACTTCATGTATGGCTATCTCGCCTGTTTCGACGCCATCGCCATCGGCTGCTTGACAGCGCTGCTGGCGCAAAACGTGCGCCTTGGCGCGCGCAGCGCCTGGTGGCTGCGCCTGCTGTCAAGCCTAGCCCTGGCGCTACTGTACGTGCGCGGCATCGACGGCCATGAAATCTTCGGCTTTACGTGGATCGCCGTGGCCAGCGCCGCATTCCTCACCGGCAGCATGGTTGCCGCGCCGGCCCGCCAGCGGCGGCCAGGTCCGCTGCAATGGCTGGGCCGCCACAGCTACGAGCTGTACCTGTTCCATATCATCGTGCTGGCCGGCATGCGCAACGTGGTGGACAAAGCGGGACTCGCTTACGCTGAACGCCTGCCTTGGCTGGCGCTTTTCCTCGCCGCGACGGCCCTGGCGGCGGCGCTGGTGGCCCGCCATGTCACCGGACCGGCGAATGCCGCTATCCGCCAGCGCTTCCGGCCCGCTGTCACGGCAACGCCATCCTGCGTACAATAAGCGATGTCTGCAAGCACCAATACCCTGCCCGTTGCCGCGCACCACTGCCCCCAGTGCGGCGGCCTGAACGGCTGCGCGCCTGCGCAAGCTGGCAGTTTCAACACGCCCTGCTGGTGCCAGGCGCAGCCGATCGATGCGGCGGCGCGCGCCCGCGTGCCCGTTGCACTGCGTGGCCAGGCCTGCATCTGCCAGCGCTGCGGCACAAAAACTTAGCGCTTGGGCTTGCAGTAGTGGCAAACTATGGTTTTTAACACTTCAGCACACCACCATGACTCCAGCGCAAGCAGCGCGTGCCGACGCCTATTTCCAGGCGCAATGCGGCCTTTCCTTCCAGCAGCTCATCGCGCCCATCGATGCCAGCGCGCCAGCCGGTCACTCGCTGCGCCACACGCCCGTGTACGCTGCGATCGCGCAGGCGCGCCAGCACGACGACGCCAGCTTGCCGATGGGCGGCTGGGAAAGTGATCTCAAGCGCGCGGACTGGCCACGCGTCGCCAGTTTGGCAGCGCAGGCGCTTGCGCATAACAGCAAGGATTTGCAGTTGGCGGCCTGGCTGCTGCAAGCGCAACTGGAGCGCACGGGCTTCGACGCCCTCGCGCCTGGCCTGGAACTGATGCGGCAACTGTGCACGCACTACTGGGACACGCTGCACCCAGTCTTGCCGGACGGCGACGTGGAACAGCGGGCCAATATCTTCCGCTGGATGAATGAAAAGTTGCTGCCGAGCATACGGCTGCTGTCGCTAACGCAGGGCGGGCGCACGGGCGACTTCAGCTGGGCCGACTGGGAACAGGCAAGGCACAAGCAAGCACTGAAGGCGGCCGCCGGCGCGCAGGAAGGTCCGGACACGGCGCAATTCCTGGCAGTGCTGCGCGGTACGCCGGCGCCTTTTCACCATGCCTTGCAGGACAGCATCGACGCCGCCCTCGCCAGACTGCAGGCACTGGACGCCAGCCTGGCGCAATGCTTCGGCACGGAGGCACACAGCCTGCAGACGCTAAGCGCGCTCTTGCACGGGATACAAGCGTTGCTGGCCGCTGAACTGCGCGCCCGCAGTGCCGCCTGAAAGTGAGCCAGGTCAAGAGAGCGCGTGCTGCCCGCGTGTTTCATGGCCAATTTCAGCCCGATCTTGCCATTCGCACTATAATGTCGGCACCGCGTGCGGCAGCATTGGCGGCGATAGACGGTAACAATTTCGTGTAGGGGCCGGTACAATAGCGTCTGGACCTACGCAGGGTTTCACTTTTGCCAGCAGTTGCCAGCAACTAACCATTTTTTTGACCAGACTACAAACACTATGAGTTCGATGAATGAAGAGCGCGTATTAAGCGTGCACCACTGGACGGATACCCTGTTCTCCTTTACCACCACGCGCGACCCGTCGCTGCGTTTCTCGAATGGCCACTTCACCATGATCGGCCTGCGCGTCGATGGCAAGCCTTTGCTGCGTGCCTACAGTATCGCCAGCGCCAATTACGAAGACCATCTGGAATTTTTCAGCATCAAGGTGCCGGGCGGCCCATTGACGTCGCGTTTGCAGCACTTGCAAGTGGGCGACACCGTCATCGTCGGCCGCAAGCCGACGGGCACCCTGGTGTCCGACTACCTGCTGCCAGGCAAGCGCCTGTACATGCTGTCGACGGGCACGGGCCTGGCGCCTTTCCTCAGCATCGTGCGCGATCCGGACATCTACGAGCGTTTCGACCAGCTGATCCTCGTGCACGGCGTGCGCCAGGTCGATGAGCTGGCCTACCACGACTTGCTGGAAGAGCACTTGCCGAAGCACGAATTCCTCGGCGAGATGGTCAGCGACAAGCTGCGCTACTACCCGACCGTGACGCGCGAAGATTTCCGCAACATGGGCCGCATCACGGAACTGATCGAGAACGGCAAGCTGGCCGAGGACCTGGGCGTGCCAGCGCTGAACCCGGCGGAAGACCGCGTGATGATCTGCGGCAGCTCGGAGATGCTGCGCGACCTGAAAGAAATGCTGGAAGCGCGCGGCTTCAAGGAAGGCAATACCTCCACGCCAGGCGACTTTGTTGTCGAGCGCGCGTTCGCCGAGAAGTAATCGGCAGCCGTTCAGCGGCACCTCCATGGGCCCGGCCCGCCGCGCGTTGCGGCGGCGCCGGGCCTTTTGCATTGTGGCGCCAGATGCGGCGTGCCGTCAGCGCGCGACACCGTGCGTGCCGGCGGCCAGCGGTGGCAGCGTGCCCGGCTGGTAGCGCACGCCATTCATGTAGCGCTGCACGGGAATGAAAGTGCTGCTGAGGATATCGTCGTGCGCAGCGTAATAGCGCGTCTCGATCTTCAGCAGGCCCAGCACGGTGGCGTCGAGCTTGTCCGTCTGGTACGGCCGGCTTTCCAGCGCGGCGCGCGCGGCCGGCGATGGCGGCATGGGCTGGTTGTTCCAGAGCAGCATGGGGATTTCATAGCCGCTCTTGTCGGACGCCGAATGTCCCGCGTGATTGCGGCTGTAGCCCACTTCCTGACCATGGTCGGAAACAAACAGCAGCGAGGCGGGACGGTCTGACTTGGCCTTTTCCGCCATGTCGATCAGGCTGCCCAGCACGTAGTCGCCATAGCGGATGGCGTTGTCGTACTCGTCGCGCTGCCTGCGTATCCACGCTGAGCGGCCCTGGCTGGCCATCTGCGCGCTGACGCCATCGTGCTTGTTGTCGAAGTAGGAAAAACGGCTGGGGTAGCGCATGTCATAGCTGGGATGGGCGCCCAGCAGATGCACGACGATCAGCTTTTTCGGCGCCGCATCAGTCAGCGCCTGTGCAAACGGCTGGAACAGGTTGGCATCAAAATTGTTTTCGCCGCGCCCCGTGCCGTAATTGATGAAGTCGCTTTCATCCGCCTCGCCCGCCAGCATGCCGATCCAGCCATCGTTGCGCGTCTGGTTCGAAACCCAGAAGGTCTTGTAGCCGGCCGCCTCGGCCAGCATCAGCAGGTTCGGCTTGGCCATCCACGCATCCGGATTGTCCAGGTCGGCTGGCGTCAGCATCGTCATCATCGATTCCACCGTGCTCGCTGCGGGCGAAATCACGTCATTGAAGACCAGCAGCCTGGAGCGCATGGCATCGAGCTGCGGCGTGGTCGCGCGCGGATAGCCATACAGCGACATCGAGGCGCGGTTCGTGCTCTCGCCGATGACCAGGATGACGGTGCGCGCGTCTTCGCCCGCATAGCGCACATCCCAGTCGCGCGGCGCGGCCATGGCCGCCGTCAGCGCCTGCTGCATCGTTTGCATGGCGTCAAGTTGCTGGGCGTACTGCTGGTAGCGCAGCGGCCAGAACAGGGCCGGATTTTCGCGGCGCATGGTGGTATTCACGTGCAGCGCCACGAGGAACACGGCCAGGCTCACGGCAATGCCCTTCTGCACCCGTCCCGGCACGGCGGCGCTGGCGCTCAAGCGCACGGCCAGGCGGCGCTGCAGATGGCGGTCGGCCAGCAGCACGGCCACCGTCACCAGCACGAACCAGGCGGCCGCCTGCACCAGATCGACGCGGTTATGCAGGAAAAACTCGGCCGTCTCGGTTTGATCTGTCGCAAACATGGCCTGTAAAACCGCATTCGGATTCGGACGCATGCCAAAATAGCTGCGCAAGAAGCCTTTGACGGCCGCATCGAGGTAAAACAGCGGCACCACGCAACGCACCAGCACGGTGATGGCGCTGGCACGCACGCGCCAGGCATGCAGCACGCCGCCTATGCCCAGCAGGAACGCCGCCAGCAAGGCACCCAGCTTGAGGCATTCATTGGCGCTGATCTGATCGGAAAGGAAGAACACCAGCAGGCCGGCAACGCTCAGCAGGACACGGCAGAACAGAATACGCATGGAGGCAAGAATAGTCAGTGTGGAAGGGAAACAGCGTGGCCTGGTCCGTCTGCACGGGTCAGCGATTGTAGCGTAGTCCATTGCAAGTTGTACCATCATTTTGCGGCGGCAAGGCAGCGCCGGGCAGGCGCACGCCCATCCAGAGGAGCATGCCTTCTGCATCGCGCAAGCAAGCCGTGCCGGTGCCCCCGCGTGCCCATTGCCGGCAAGCTCCCGCTGACGGCAGGCGCTCCTGACAGAAACTGTCAGTGCCCACGCGTATGCTGGCGCCACACGCGGGCAAGGCTGCCCCTACCATCACCATGACAAGCTGAGACAGGACACACAATGACAAGCGCCATCACCATCCTTACCGATAACTTCGCCGACTGGGAAACCGCCCTGCTCAACTCGACGGCGCGTTTGTACTACGGCTTTTATACCCGGTTCGCCACGCCGGGCGGCCAGCCCGTGACCTCGTCCGGCGGCATGCTGGTCACGCCGCAACTGGCGCTGGAAGATATTTCGCTCGATGAACTCGACTTGCTGATGGTCTGCGGCGGCAGCAGCTGGCAAAGCGGCAAGGCGCCTGACCTGACTGCCCTGCTGCGCGCCGCGCAGGCCAAAAACATCGTGCTGGCCGGCATTTGCGACGGCACCCGCGTGCTGGCGCAGGCAGGCGTACTCGACAACGTGCGCCACACCTCCAACTCGGCCGCGAATCTGCTGGAAACAGGCTATGCGGGCGCAGCCCTGTATCAGGACGTGCCGTGGGCCGTGGCCGACCAGCGTATCATCACGGCACCCGGCACGGCGCCCGTCAGCTTCACGGCCGAAGTCCTGCGCGCGCTGGGCATCGCCGACGATAACCTGGCCGGCTACCTGGCCATGCATGGCGCCGAACACGGCCAGGCAAACCGCGCGCACCTGGCCGCCTGAACCGGCGCCATGGCGTGCGGAAATAGCAGGCGACAGGCGGTGTCGCCGGAAAATGTTGTATCAGACTGCATCGTTATCTCGACCATGCCTACCCTGCCGCTGGTATGCTTTGACCAGACTCGACATCATTCCAGGCCTTTCAAGCGCGCTACGGCATGCCCGTTGCCCGGGTCCAGTTCCAGCGACCGGCGGTAATGCGTGATGGCCAGCCCCGTGGCGCCGTCCGCCTCATAGGCTTCGGCCAGGCTGTCGTGGCCATTCGCGCTGGCGGGAAACAACTGCACGGCCAGCTGCAGCACGGCGATGGCCTGTTTCGGCTGCTGGCGCGCCAGCAGGCGGTAGCCCCAGGCATTCAAGTCGTTTTCGGCCGGGTCGGGCAGCGCATGCTGGCGGCGGATGGCCGCCAGCTGTCCGCCCAGTCCATCGAAGCCGGCCTGGGCCGTATTCTGGCGCAGCAATTGCGTGGCGCGCGCAGCGCCGCCCTGTTGGCGCAAGGCAGGTAGATAGAAACCGGCCACGGTATCGATCAGCTGCTCGGGCTGGCCGCCGGCCAGGTTACTCAGGATAATGATGGCCAGGCCATCGTCGGGATACACATAAAAGGCGGAACGCCCGCCGCCGATGCCGGCCACGGTGCGGTGGCCATCGCGGCGGATGGTGGGCCAGCCCAGCGCCCACGGCGCCGGCTTGCCGTCATTCACGGTGGTCGGCTGCCACAGGCGCTGCAGGCTGGCGGACGACAGCAGGTGACCGGCCTGCAGCGCGATAAGCCAGTTGGCCAGCTCGCCCACATTGCTGTTGATGCCGGCCCCGGCCCGCATGAACGGTGGAAAATCCTCGAGCACGTTGCGGTAGCCCTGGCCGCCGCTGCCCAGCACATACGAACTGGCCTTGTTCACGACCACGTCCTTTGCATCGCCGAAACCGCTGCGCGGCATGCCGGCCACGTCGAACTGGCCGCGCTGGACGAAGGCCGTGTAGGGCACGCCGCCCTGCTTCTCGATCAATTGCGCCAGCAACACATAATTCGTCTGGTTATAGCGGTAGCGCTGGCCCGGCGCCGCTTCCACCGGCAGCGCCTGCACGGCTGTCCAGGCGGCAGCGTGGTTGTCGGGCTGCGGGCCGACCAGCTGGCCCGTGGCCTGGTCCAGCACATCGGGCAAACCGGACGTATGGTTAAGCAGCTGAGTCACCGTCACCGCTTGCCAGGTCGCGGGCAAGCCTGGCAGATAGCGGGAGACCGGCGCGGCCAGGTCGACCTTGCCATGCTGCACCAGCTGCATCACGGCCACGCCCGTAAATGCCTTGGTGGCCGAATTGATGGAAAACAGGCTCGCATCCGTTACCGGCACGTCGTACTGCACGCTGGCCAGGCCAAAATTGCGCGCCAGGATGATTTTTCCATGCTGGATCACCGCCAGTTGCAAACCCGGAATCTGGCGTTCCTGCATTTCGCTGCGCACGAAGGCCGCGATGTCTTCCTCCGTCTGCTGCATTTGCGCAGTCTGGACCACGTCGGCGGGCAGCGGCGTGGCTGCCATGGCGCCGGGGGCAAAGGCGGCGGCAAGCGCCACGGCGAGCAAGGTCGAGGATAATCGCGTGTTCAAGGTGCCGCTTTCGGCAGACAAAATGACGGATAGCTTCCCATGCCAGCCACGCCAGGTCAACGACAATCTTGCCGGTCAGGAAACTACTGTTCCAGCCACACATCCTCGTAGCCTTGCCGGTCGAGTATGAACTTGGCGCCGCTGGGCAAGGCCAGGTAGTCGAGCACTTGCGGCAGCATTTCCTGCAGGTGGGTGGCATGCAGGGCTTGATAAAAATCCAGTGCCTCGCTGTGTTCACCGCAATGGATGAACCAGCTGATGGTGCCGTTTTCCGGCAATGCGATGCGCGTGCCGTAGATCGGTGACTGCTCCAGGCTGCCGATGGCCAGGGCCACCATGGGTTCCGGCGGCTGGGCGGGCAACTGGTATTTGTCGCAGATGCGTTGCTGCTCGTGGGTGATCAGTGTGTCATTCATCAATTTATTCAGGAACCGATATATTTGTAATGTAGTTGCAAAGCGCCATCGTGGCCCGCCATTTCCAGGTGCAGGATGGCTTCGCCCGGCTTGCCATCGGCCAGCAGCTGGCATTCGAGGCCCAAGGTGCCGCCACTGGTGGCATACACGTCAACCGCGGGCCGGCCGCTCTTGCCCGGTACGAAGGCCTGCGCCAGCGGCGCCAGGGACAAGGCCTGGTGCGCCGTGAAATAACTGTCCAGCATGTCGGCGATCTCGCCGGCTACCGCCGCCGGGATGGCCCAGTCGCGTTGCAGCGCAACAGGATCGCGCTGGTCCAGCGTCGCGGCGAACGCCGCAGCCAGCGCATGCGCCTCGCGCCGCTGGCTGTCGGTCACTTCCATTGCCATCCTTCGCCTCCTCGAGCGTCATCAGGCCCCATTATAGTGCGGGCGTCCGCAAACCCGCCATTCCATTGCCTGATAATCGCCCGGCGCGCACCGCGATAGTGCAGCGCAATAATATGCCGACTTTGGAATCTTTAAATGGCGCAATTAAAATTTATTGAATACCAATAACATCAAGGTAATGCGTGATATTTGGTGAGTATTCGCCATATATATGACACCGCGCACGCCACAATTTCAAGTTGACGCATATTTATTCCAGCGCTAATATTGAATGGCCATACACCATGGCATACAGCGCAAGCAGTACTTAACCATCACAAGAGGATAGTACAATGCAAAAACAGAAACAACCCAAATTGTTCGCGTTCAAACTGGCTGAAAAACAGGTGGAAAAGCAGGCATTGCCGCCCAAGCCATGGAAGGTGCGCGACGGCATCGCCGTTGCCGGTTGCAGCGAATTCATGATCGGCAGCGGAAACTTCCGCTACGAATCGCGCCTCCAGCCGAATGACAGCGGCCAGTATTGCTGATCACGGCAGCGCGGCATAAGCTCGCCGCTGGCGCGGTTATATTCAGCGCCCATGTGATTCCCTAATGATTCCCTGATGATTCCGTATTGATGCCATCTGCATGGCGTGCGCCGCGTTGCCTTCCTGCGGCTTGCCCGCTCGGCAATGCCCGGCGCGCATACGCCAAATTGATTGCACTATCAGTTGGCAACCATGCGGCATGTCACCTTCACACGAGGACACTACAATGCAAAAACAAAGCACACCCACCCTGTTCGCCTTCAAGCTGGCCGATAAACAGCCCGCAGCGCCGGCAGCGGCACCCACGCAATGGCAGGTGCGCGACGGCGTCGCCATGGCCGGCTGCAGCGAAGTCGAGCGTTTCCAGTACCGCTACACCTCCACGCTCAATTCCCGCGACACCGGCCAATTCTGCTGATCGCAGCATCGTCCTTCGCCCCGTCCACGGCGGGGTGATATTTATATTCCGATATAAATGCCGTGCGCCGATAATGGCGCGGCTTTTCCCTGCCCGGAGTATTAATATCTCGGGCCTGTTAAATATATTTCATTCACAGGTTGACTCGGTATTTTTTTGAACTTAATATTTAAAAGCCGAATCACCGGCAATGAGTAAAGCGGTACTTAACCATTACAAGAGGATAGTACAATGCAAAATCAAACCAAATTGTTCGCTTTTAAACTGGCTGAAAAAGAAGTTAAAAAAGAAGTCAAGCAGCCATGGCAGGTGCGCGACAGCGTCGCCACGGCCGGCTGCACGTATTACGGCAATCCTGAAGATTACAATCTGCGCGACAGCTCGCGCCTGAAGCCAAACGATACCGGCATCTATTGCTGATCCTCGCCGCGCCATCAATCCCGCCCTGCGCGGGGTTTTCCCACATTCCCGCCCAGTCAATCCGGCGCCAATTGCGGCACAGCTTTCCTGTGCGCGCTCTGACCCGCGCCATGCCATCCATCACAAGAGGATAGAAACATGCAGAAACAGAATCAAACAAAATTGTTCGCATTCAAGCTGGCGGAAAAAAAGGAACAGGAAAAACCTGTCCTGCCTGCGCCGTGGAAAGTACGTGACGGTGTCGCCGTGGCCGGCTGCACGGCGGTCGACAGCGAAGAGCAATACCGCTATTCGCGTGTCGGTTCGAGTGACGGCGGAGATTTCTGCTGATACGTGCACCCGCTGAAAGCCTTGCCACGGCAGGGCTTTTTTATTGTCTTTCGCTGCAGGGTTCTGAATGCGTAAAAAGATTTTGATTATCAGCCACAGCGGCGATCTGCATGCCGACCTGGTCACTGCCATCCTGGCGGAGCGGGACCATGCCCCTTTCCGTATCAACCTCGATGCCTTTCCCCGCGATTACCAGCTGAGCCAGACGGTTCAGGCTGGCCAGGCCAGCGCGCGCGTGCGCCGGCTGCCTGAGGGTGACTGGCTGGACTTGCGGCAAGTGGGCGCCGTGTGGCTGCGCAAACCCGCCGAATATGCGTACGCCAGCGCCGACCTGACGGCGCAGGAACGCGCGTATGCGCAGCTGGAAACGCAGCAAGCCATTTTCAGCATGCTGTATGCGCTCGATTGCTACTGGCTCAGCCATCCCTTGGCCCTGCGCGGCGCGCAATGGAAAGGCGAACAGCTGGCGCGCGCGGCGCGCATGGGCTTTCGCGTGCCCGCCAGCGTGATCACCAACGTGCCCGACGATGTGCGCGCCCTGCGCGCCGCCGTTGGCGGCCCCATCATTTTCAAGGCCATGTCCACGCCCACCCTGGCCGCCGAAGCCGTGGAAGGCGATGAACGGGTCAGCCGCGGCATCGGCACGACCCTGGTCGATGACGCCATGCTGGACAGCCTGGAAGCCGTCAGCGAACTGAGTTGCCAGTTCCAGGAATACATCGCCAAGCAATACGAACTGCGCATCACCGTGATCGGCAAGCGCCTGTTCGCCGCCCGCCTGTATTCGCAGGACGATGCCCGCACGGCCGTCGATTCGCGCGACATGTCGGCCCCCATCCGCTACGAAGCGTGTATCTTGCCGGACGCGATACAGCAGCGCTGCCTCGACTTCGTGCACAGCTATGGCCTCGAATACGGCGCGCTGGACCTGATCGTCACGCCCGATGGCGAATATGTTTTCCTGGAGAACAATCCGGTCGGCCAGTTCCTGTATGTCCAGCAACTGGTCCCCACCCTGCCCCTGCTGGAAAGCGTGGCCGATACCCTGATCGAAGGAGCGCTATGCCACAGCCAGACCTGAGCCTGCTTCCCCTGCAATTGCGCAAACTGGAGCAGGAGCGCGACAGCCGCGCCATCGTGCTGGCCGCGTCGCACCTGGACATGGAATTGCTGCCAGCCCTGTATGAATTGTGCCAGGGCATCGGCCCGGTGCCCCGGCTCGACGTGGTGCTGCACGGACGCGGCGGCATCGTCAACGCGGCGCGCCGCATCGCCCTGCTGCTGCGCCAGCATGCGCGCCACTTGAGCTTTATCGTGCCTTTCCACTGCGAGTCGGCCGCCACTTTGCTGGCCCTCAGTGCTGACGAGATCATCGCCGGCGACCTGGCCCTGTTTTCGCCCATCGACCCGCAGCTCGATGGCGCCGACGGCGGCTCCCTGTCCAGCCTGGACATCAAGCGCTTCGGCGACATGGCCCAGCAATGGTTCGGCGTCGATGCCAGCGAAGCGCGCCAGCAATCGCTGTCCCTGTTATGCGGCAGCATCTTCCCGCCCTCGCTGACGGCCTTCTACCGCAGCACCCTGGAACTGGCGCAGATCGGCGAGGAATTGCTGGCCTGGCAATTGCCGCAGGCGACACCCGAGGCGCGGCGCGCCATCGTCGGGCAGCTGGCCGGCGGCTACCACTCGCACAACTATGCGCTGACACGCGAAGAGCTGGCCAGCCTGGGCTTGAACATGACGCGCGATGCGCATGCCGAGCGCGTGGGCTGGGCCATCTCGACGCAGCTGCAAGCGAGCATAGGCGGCGCGCTGCGCAGTGCGCCTGACGAGCCATGGAATGACGCGCTGCTCGCTTCGCGCGATGGCGTGCAGCTGCGCCGCCAGCGCCCGGGCGGCTTCGCGCCACTGTGGAGCATGGAAGCGCGGCCCGCATGCTGACGCCATTTCCCGATGCATCCATGGGCCCTTCCCTGGCCGTGTTGCTGTCGCATACGGCGCGCTATGTCATCGCCTTGCTGCTGCTGGCGGCCAGCGTGGGCAAGCTGCGCAGCTATGCGGACTTTCGCGGCAACCTGGCCACCTCGTTCGGCCTGGCGCCTGGCATCGCCACACTTGCCGCGCCAGCTTTGGTAGCGGCCGAATTGTTGCTGGCCGGCTGGCTGCTGGCCGGGCCGCTGCTGCCGGGAAGCGCGTACCTGCCCATGCTGCTGTCGCTGCTGCTGCTGGGCACACTCACGGGCGTGCTGTGCTATCGCTACTTCACGCAGAGCGTGGTGCGCTGCAGCTGCTTTGGCGAAGCGGCGCGGCCCGTCTCGCACTACGACCTGCTGCGCAATGTGCTGGTGGTGGGCATCAATCTCGGCTACTTCGCGCTGGCCCGGGAGGCGGTCTTGCCTGCCTCCACGGCCTTGCTGGCCGCGGGCCTGGCATCCATCGTCTGCGTGGCCACCATTTCCCTGCACGATATCGCCACCCTGGCAAAGGCGCACTGATGGATGCCACGACTTTACAGTGCGTGCTGGCGGCGCTGGCATTTGCCATCGCCGGCAATGTGTGGCTGAGCCTGGCCGTGCTGCGCGCCAGCCGCCGCGAACGGCTGCCCGCCGCCGTCCTCGTGCCGGGCGAGACCTTGCCCGCCGTGCAGGCCCGCCCGCTGGCGGGGGGCGCACGCTTCCAGCCCGCTGCGCCTGGCCAGCCTGCCGTACTGCTGTTCCTGGCCAGCCGCTGCCCCAAATGCCAGGAAAAGCTGGCCGGCATCGAGCAGCTGCTGCCGTTGGCGCGCGGCGCAGGACTGCAGCTGTGGCTGCTCAGCGAAGAGCCGGCCCGCCGCCTGCGCGCCTTTTTGCCCGCCAACGCGCTGCGGGCGGCCACGGCGCGCCTGGCCCTGCGCGACTACCGCAAGCTCAATCCCACCATGAGCTCCCCTTCCTATCTGTTCGTCAATCACGAGGGCATCGTCGAAGCTGCCGGCCTGATCGGCGACGAAAACTGGCTGGCCCTCGTCGACCAGCTGCACGCCGACATTGCCGAGGAACGCGCCGCATGAACATCATCGCCCCCCACCTGGAACGCCTGCGCCTGTTGTACCCCGTGCGCTGGCGCATCGCCGCCGGTCTGCTGTGCATGCTCCTGACGGTGGCCGCGCAGCTGGGTTTTCCGCAAGTCATCGCGTATTTCATCGACAACGTGGCCGCCGTGACGCAGCGCGGCATCACGCCGGGCATGCTGGCCGCCATGCTGGCCTTCAGCCTGCTATATGCGCTGGCCTCGTCCGCGCGTTTCTATCTGCTGCAGTCGGGCGGCCACATGATCGTCATGAGCGTGCGGCGCCGGCTGTTCGACGTGGTGATCAACCAGCCCATCGCCTTTTTTGACAAGCACCATGGGGGTGAACTCAACAGCCGGCTGACGTCCGACGTCTCGGCCCTGCATGAAAGCCTGACCATCGGCGCGGCCAATGCCTTGCGCTCGCTGTGCGTGTTCGTCGGCGGCATCGCCATGCTGCTGCATTTGTCACCCATGCTGAGTTTGCCCCTGGCCCTGTTCATCCCCATCAGCCTGTATCTTGGCAAGTTGACAGGTAGTAATTATCGCCAGCGCTCGCGCGCCATTTCCGCCAGCCTGGCGGCCAGCGGCAAGGTGGCGCAGGAATATTTTGCCCACGCGCGCCTGGTGCAGGCCTTCAACCAGCAAGGCGGCGCCATGGCCCGCTATGCGCAGGCCATGCGGCAACTGCTGGGCGTGTCGCTGGCCGGCACGCGGCTGCTGGCCGTGTTCCAGGGCGCGCAAGGCATGCTGGCCTTCGTCGCCCTGCTGACGACCTTATGTTTCGGCGGCCACCTGATCGGCCAGGGACGTTTGACGGTGGGCGAGCTGACGGCCTTCGTCATCTATGCCAGCATGGTGACTGACACGGCCGGATCGATCAGTGAATTCTGGAATACCTGGATGCGCACCATGGGTTCGACCGACCGCATCTTCGAGATCCTGCGCAGCCACCGGCACGTGCCCGAAGCGGCGCCGCAGCCGCCGCTGGCAGGCCATATCGTGCTGCGCGACGTGCGCTTTTCCTACCCTGAACGGACGCAGGCGACGGCCCTTGACGGCGTCAGCCTGGCCATCCGCGCGGGCGAAAAAATCGCCCTGGTGGGCGCGTCCGGCGCGGGCAAGTCCACCATCGCCAGCCTGGTGCTCGGCCACTACCAGCCGGCGGCAGGCAATCTGCTGTTCGACGGCATCGACGCGCGCACCCTGGGCGTGGCGCAGCTGCGGCGCCAGATGGCCGTGGTGGAACAGGAGCCGGCGCTGTTTTCCGGCAGCATCGCCGACAATATCGGCTTTGCCGTGCCGGACCGCAGCGTGACGCCCGACGAGATGGTGGCGGCGGCGCGCCTGGCGCATGCCCACGATTTCATCACGGCCTTTCCCGATGGCTACGAAACCCTGGTGGGCGAACGGGGCGTGCAGTTATCCGGCGGCCAGAAGCAGCGCATCGCGATTGCCCGCGCCATCCTGCGCGCGCCGAAGATCCTCATCCTCGATGAAGCCACCAGCGCGCTCGACGCCGCCAGCGAACAGCTGGTACAGCAAGCGCTCGACACCTTGATGCAAGGCCGCACCACCATCATCATCGCCCACCGCTTTTCCACCATCGTCAAGGCGGACCGCGTCATCGTCATGGAAGACGGCAAGATTTGCCAGCAAGGCACGCACGCCGAACTGCTGCGCGCGGGCGGCCAGTATGCGCGGCTGATGCAGCAGCAGCTGGCGCAATTCCAGCAGTTGCATGAGAGTACGGCCACGCTGTAAAGTAGGCAGATGAAAAAAACCTGCCATGGCAGTTGCCACTGCGGCGCCGTACGCTTCACGGCCGAGATCGACCTGGCCGCGCCCAGCCTGCGCTGCAACTGCTCGTTCTGCCTGAAAGTGCGCTGCTGGGCCAGCCTGGTGCCGCCTGCGGATTTCCGCCTGCTGGCCGGCGCGGCGGACCTGGGCGAATACCGCTTCGGCGCCCGCCGCGAAAGCCACTATTTTTGCCGCCACTGCGGCGTGCGACCGTTCGGCCGCGGTGATTCGCCGCGCAGCGGGCCGTTTGTCGGCATCAGCGTCAGCTGCCTCGACGATGTATCTGCCGCCGAGCTGGCGCAGCTACCCGTCACCTTTGTCGATGGCCGGCACGACGCGTGGGATGCGCCGCCGCAGGAATGCCGGCATTTATAAAAGTGAAAACGAGAAATGGTTTATTGCCACCACGGAGTTTTCCTACGTGGCGACAAGAAGTGTCCCTATGGCTAAGCCCGAGGCAGACGGCGAGAATGGCCTCAACGGTGCAAGACAGCGCCGGATGACAGGCAGGAGCGTCCGTGTTGCCCTCCAGTACGCGGATGTTGACGCATACAACCATAGAGGAAACGACCATGACTTCGAACAGCAATGACAAATCAGGCACCCAATCGGACAAACAGCAATCGGGCAGCCAGCAGTCGGACAAGCAATCGGGAGGCCGTCAATCGTCGGGCGGCACCCAGGGCGGCACGCACGAGCAGCACGTTGAAGCGGGCCGTCAAAGCCACAAGAATGACGGCGACAAGCAGTCGGGCTCGCAGCAATCGGGCCAGGGCCGCAGTGGCAGCGGCAGCGACCAGTCGGGCTCCGGCTCGGGCACGCGCGGCGGCACGCATGAGCAGCACGTGGAAGCGGGACGTCAAAGCCACAAGAATGACGACAAATCCTGATGCCGCCACCTGCTGACGGCTGACGGGTGAAAACAGGGTGGCCATCATGAAGCCGCTGGCCATCCTGGCTTGTCTGGCCCTTTGTCTGGCCCTTGCCGCCTGCGGTGCCAGGAATACGGCATCGAACGTGGACGCGCCCGGCGCATCTGCCGGGGTGTCCACGCGCGTGCTGGAAGCGGGCGCCGATGCGCTGCAAGCGAAGCCGCCCATCGCGGCGCTGAATGCGTACCTGGACGGCTTTCATTTTTACAACGGCAATCTGCGGGGCCAGATGGAGGCGCACCACTATTGCGCTATTCTCAATGCGGAGCTGATCCAGTGCGTGATCTACGATGGCAATGTCAAGGATGCCAAGCTGATGGGCGTGGAATACATCGTCAGCGCCAGGCAGTACCAGAGCTTGCCGGCGGCGGAAAAATCCCTGTGGCACAGCCATGTGCATGAAGTCAGATCAGGCCAGCTGATCGCGCCCGGCATTCCCGCCGTGGCGGAAAAGGCGCTGATGCAAAAGCTCATCGGCACCTACGGCAAGACCTGGCACACCTGGCATACTGACTTGCACAAGACCCTGCCGCTGGGCGTGCCGCAACTGATGATGGGCTTTACGGCCGATGGCCAGGCCGATGCCGCCATGGTGGCCGCGCGCGACCGGCATTTCCAGGTCGATTCCGCCGAGAAACGCCGCCAGCGGGCCGATATTCCCACGCCCGCCATCGTGCCCGGCGCCGATGCGTGGCAGCATGGCACGGTGATCCAGCTGGCCGACCCGACGGGAATGCGGCATGGCGCGCCAGCATCCACGGACACTGCCACGCCCGCCACATCGCGGCCTGCCCGATAGCGAGGACGCGAAAGGCCGTTGTCTGGATCGGCATTCTGGGCGATAATTACGCCCATGAACGATACCACCACCTTACCCCCATTGCCCGATCGCCTGTCGATCGACCCGAGCAGCCCTTACCACGTTGCAGCCGTGTTCGAAAACGACGTCGGCATCCGTTTCAACGACAAGGAACGCCTTGACGTGGAAGAATATTGCATCAGCGAACGCTGGATCAAGGTTGCTTCCACCAAGTCGCTGGACCGCCGCGGCCGTCCTTTGCAAATCAAGTTGAAAGGCAAGGTCGAAGCGTTCTACCGCTAAGCACCGCTTGCCGCCAGTTCCATCGAGGCCGATTTTATCGGCCTTTTTTGCGTGCAATTTATTGCCTTTAAGCAATCAAACCTGTGGCGGCCGCCATGGGCAGCCACAGCATCGCATCGGCCAGCACGGCGTCCGGCGCCCTGCCGCTGGCCTCGGCCGCCTCCTGCGCGCAGCCGCCCAGCGGCGCCCCATCGGCCAGCGCTTGCAGCCAATGGAATTGCCATGGCTGCAAGTCGTGCATGGCCAGCCGGTAGTGCAGGCGTGTAATCGCGACAAAACCCGGGGCTTCCTCCGGCTGGGGTGGCACGCCATCGTCCGGCGCCGCCTGCGCCTGTTGCCAATAGCGGTGCACGGGGAAAGTCAGGGATAGCAGCCGCGCGCACGGCGCCAGCCGCCATTGCCGCGTGTCTCCCAGCAGCAAGTCCACGCCAGATGGCAAAAATGACAAAGCAGGCCGAGGCATTTTTTCCAGCCCAGGCGCCCGGCTCGCTTCGCCGCGCGCCCGCTCCAGCCGGGCCAGTTCGACGGGAAAACGCAAGGCGGCGCCCTGCGCGCCTCCACCCGCGCCCGCCTGGCTGGCGGCAAGAAAGTCGGCAAAGCCGCCGCCCAGGTCATACAAGGTGGTGGAAGCGGACGGATGGCGCCAGATGTAGGCACGGGCAAAAAAGCCGAACAGCTCGTCGCCCATCACGCGGCGCAGCACGGGGTAGTCGGCCTGCAGGCATTCGAGCAGGCGCAGCACGTAGCCGTCCGCATAGATATGCAGGCGGGCGGGGCCGCCCGCTACGGGCAAGAGTACCTGTTCCGGCTGCAGGCCATGGCGCTGGCCCGCCAGTTGCACGCCGCGCGCCGCGCCGCCGGGCGCCGTCATGGCTGTCAGGAACCACGCCTGCACTTGCGCCAGCGGCGCGCCAGGCAAATCGCGTTCAGCCATGCACGGCCCCCGCATGGAAACCCAGGGGCGCCGACACTGCGGCGGATGCGCTGGCCGTGGCCGCTGGCGCGTCTTCGCTGAATTCGCCCCGCTCTGCCGCCCGCGCCTTGCCCAGTTCTGCCAGCAGTTGCGGATAGGCGGGGATGTTCGCATCCCACTCCAGCAGGGTCGACACGCCGCCCGTCAGCCGCTGCGCCAGCGCGTATAAACGCCAGACGGCGGCCGGCACGGGGGCGTCGTGCGTATCGATCAGCACCTCGCCGCAATCCGTGGGGCCGGCCAGGTGCAGCTGCACGATGTGCGCGTGCGGCAGCTGGCGGATATAGGCTTGCGCATCATAGCCGTGGTTGTGCGCGGACACATGCACGTTGTTGACGTCCAGCAGCAGGCCGCAGCCCGTATCCTCGGCCAGTCGCCCCAAAAACTCCCATTCCGGCATGCTGGACTGGGCAAACTCCACATAGGTGCTGGGGTTTTCCAGGATTAATGGCCGCCCGAGGAATTCCTGCACTTGCCGCACCCTGCCCGCCACGTGGCGCAGGCTGGCCTCGTCCAGCGGCAGCGGCAGCAAATCGTGGCTGTTGAGCGAGGCGGCGCCCGTCCAGCACAGGTGGTCGGAAATCCACGCGGGGCGGATTTCCTCCGCCAGCCGGCGCAGCTGGCGCAGGTAGCCCAGGTTCAAGGCATCGCTGCTGCCGATCGACAGCGAGACGCCATGCATGACGATGGGCACCTGCGCCGCCACCACATCGAGCACATGGCGCGCATAGCCGTGGTTGTCGATGAAGTTCTCGCTGATGATCTCGAACCAGTCCACCTGCGGACCATGTTCGAGGATGTGCGTGTAATGGGGCGGGCGCAGCCCCACGCCCAGGCCCAGATGTGGCAGGCCCAGGCGTGGAAGCACCGCTGGCTTGGTGGCCGCCATCAAGTCGATGGCGGCAGGGCCAGGCGCAGATCGGTCGGTGGCGGCGCCGCGCCCACGGGCGTGCCGCGCGCCGCCATCACCTTGCCATACGCTTCCCAGGCCTTGTCGTAGACGCTGTCGCCCAGCGAGAATGTCATGGTCTGACCCAGCGGGATGTTGTGGTGCTCGGGCGCCGGGCCGAAATCGTACAGCGCCATGGTGGCGGACTGGGGCGGCGTCGTCCTGGTGGTGTTCGGATACAGCTGCGAGGCCGAGATCGGCACGGCGCAGCCGCCGAAGCCGCCGCATTTGTTGTCGCTCGGCGCGCTGTACGGCCCTTTCGGCGCGCCGCACAGGTTGCCTGCCGCCGCCACTGCCTTCACGGCATGGCCGCACGAGGAGCCGCCGCACTGGCCGCCGCCCTTGTCGAGCTGGGCAAAGCCGCAGCCGCCCTGCGCGTGGCAGCCGTTCGAGCCCTTGCACGTATGGTAGACGGCCAGCGCCGCGCACGTGGCCGATGCTTCGCCTTCCAGGTGCATGCCCTGGCAGGCGTGGTACAGCACGTCTTTCTCGATCTTCGGCACGCCCGTCGCCAGGTTCGGCGCCTGGCCCAGCACGGCCCAGCAGATGGCCATGCGGTCGCCGGCGCCCACCATCGACGGATACGGGAAGGCGGTGTCCTGCTTTTGCCAGTAGGTATCGAGCACCGAGGTGATGCCATAAATGGCGCCCGTGGCCACCGTGCTCAGCATTTTCAGGGTGTCGCTGCTGTCCTTCAGGCGGTTCAGGGCGCCCGCCACCTGCTCGGGCGCGGGGATATTCTTTGGCGCCGTGCCTGGGTTGTAGCTGGCGTTGGTGAGCATTTTCTCGTCCCAGCGATTGCCTTCCCGGTGCCACTGCACCCAGGTCTTGATGGGCAGCCTGGCCTTGACCTGGCCGAAGCGCTCGTAATGGTCGAACTCGGCGCTGTCGTGGCGGGCGCTGGCGTCGCGCGAATCGGCATCCTCGCCACCTTCGGTGTAGGAGGGATAATCCGCCGTCAGCGCCGCCAGGTCTTCGCGGTAGTCGGGTTTCACCGCCATCAGCTGCGCCTGCAGCCGGCGCCGGTAGCGCGTGATGGCCGTGTCGCTGCCCTCGCCCTGGTCGGTGATGGCTGCCATCATGTCGATGGCCTTGTTGAACGAGCGGATCTGTCCGCCATCCTGGTCGTCCTTGCCGAAACAGGTGTCGAAGCGGGGGAATTCCGCCTTTTCATGTCCCTTGACCGTGGTGTTGAACATGTCCTGCTGCACCGAGCCGTTGACGAACAGCTTTTGCCACAGGGTTTCGCCATCCTCGTACTCGATGCTGATATAGCGGGCATAGCATTCGTACATATAGCCGATGGTGCCGAACAGGGGCAAGTCGTGCACGTGCTTGCCCGGCGTCCAGCCCGCGAACGGCACTTCGGGGAAATACTTGGTGTGGTTGTGCTTGTCGAACTCGGCCAGCTGGTCGCGCGCCTGCTGTTCCGGCTGCTCGATGGCCAGGAACAGGTCGCACTGGTTGCTGTTCAATTCCTCCAGGTTGACGCGCACGTGGCGGTAGCCGGACGTGTCCTGCAGGTCGACGATGTGCGGGATCACCGTGCAATCCTTGCCGTAGCAGGTCCAGCCGTGCTCCAGGCTTTGCAGCTCCGAGCCCGTGAAGCATGGCGCCGCGCCGATGGCCGTGGCCAGGTTGGCTGCCATCTGCAGGTGCAGCATCTCCTGGATGAAGACGCTGAAGATGATGTTGAAGGCGTGCTCTTCCGGCGTTGCCGGATGCGCGCTGGTACTCATGCCCGGCCATCGCCGGCCCTTGTAATAGCTGATGTCTTTCGAGTTGATCTGGTGCGTGCCCTGGATCGAATACATGGTGGCCATGTACAGGGGGATGGTAAACAGTTCGACGCTGACGGCCGCCTGGGCGATGGCGCGCACGGCGGCCGTATCGGTGGCCAGCTGGTCCAGCGGCTGTCTGGTGATGAGCGGCTGGGTGCTGCCTAAAACGGGCATTTTCATTCTTGTCTCTCCACAGGAAGGATGCGTTTCGGGGATGCCGTGCCCGCGCCCGGCTGCGTGGCGCCGGGAATCTCCGGCTAAGGGCTGAAACATAATACGCCTTGGAAAGATATTTTTGCGGCAAGTTTTACGCGTCAAAAGAAGAATTGACCTGCGTCAATTTTGCCCCCGGCGGCGCTGGCAAACAGGCCTGATTTACCCCAAAAAGATGACAATTGAATAGATTTTTCAGAACGCGCGCGTGTATACACCGCGCGCCGCGCTGCGGCGGCGCGTGGCTGGCATGCTGATAGTCAGGAAGCCGGCGGCGGCTGGAAGGCGCAGAAGCCCGCGTAGCCATCGCGGCTGTCGCACACTTTCAGGCAGCCCTTGTTGTCCTTGAAACTGGCGCTGACCTCGATGGGAAAACCATACGTGGGCGTGATGGCCTTGAAGGCGGACGGGCAGCTTTTCTCGTTGCTGAAGCGGAAGGTGATGGCTTCGCGGCGGCCCTTGCGGCTGAAGTTCAGCATAAAGGTTTCATTGCTGTTCCACTGCGCCTTGCCCGGCACGCGGAAACGGTAGCGCTGCTTGTCCACTTGCTGGCCGAAGACCCGGGTGCTGGCCGTGGCCGTTTCCACCTTGGCTACCGGATACACCACGGCAAAGATATACGTGCCGGCGAAGCCCTGGTCGAAGCCCAGGCCCTTCTGGTAGAACGGCACGACGATATGCGGCGCGCCCGCGTATTCCACGCTGTTGCGGGAGGTGGTGCGTGACGTCAGCCTGTCGTCGGGCGCTTGCGCAAAGAGCACGTCCACTTCCACCAGCGCCTGCTGTTTGTCGAGGTCTTGCGTCAGGTAATCCCTGGGCGCGATCTCGCTGTGCACGCAGCCGGCCAGCAAGGCGGCGCCCAGGCAGCCAGTCAACAGTTGCAATGGTTTCATGGCTGCGCTCCTTTGGGTGGCACGGGCACGGACGTGGCGCCCAGGCCCGTCACTTGCCAGCCATTCTTTCCCTGTTTCCATTCAAATTGCTGGCCAAACCAGGCCAGGCGCGCTTCGCGTTCGATGCGCTGCGCATCCGTGCGGCCCTTGCCCGCCTTCAGGGCGGCGCGCGCCTGCGCATCGGCCGCTTCGGACAGCGGTTTCAGCCAGCGCTGGTGCGTGTCGGCCGGCAAGGGCAAGGCGGCAACGACGCCGTCCTCGCGCGTGGCCAGCAGCACCTGCGTCCTGGTCAGAAACGCGCCGCGGCCGTTGTCCGGCGAGACGGCCAGCAGCGTGGCAGGCGCATGATTTCCCGTCACCACGCCCGGCATGTCAAACCACAGCAGCTCGCCCGTGCGCGTGTCGAGCGCGCGCGCATCGCGGGAAAACAGCAGCACCTCGCTGCGGCCCGGCTGCGGCACGCCCCATTCCGGGTCGCGCTCGGTGCGCACCATGTTGTTGGGCTGTAGCGGGCTGATGGGACGCATCAGCGGTTCGCCATTCTGCACGCCGATCAATATCGTGCCCTGCCCCGTGTAGCCCTTGGTGAACGCCAGCAGCATGGGCTGGCCTTCGCGCGTGGCGGCCAGCGGCCGCACTTCCGTCACCTCGCGCGCGCCGCCCGGCCAGTAGCCGTGCTGGCGGAAGGCCAGGGTGACGTCCGTCGTATGGCGGTCTTGCGTGACGACGAAATCGCCGTAATGCTTGACCACCGGCACATACGGCGTCTGCGCCTGCGCTGCTGGCAGGAAGGGCATCGCGGCGGCGGCCATCACGGCAGCGGCCGCCAGGCGGCGGAGGGGAGAAGGAAGCAAAGACATGGAGGGCGCGGTCTGAAGGAGTATCAACATCGCGCCATCATAAACGATTCGTTGTTAGCAACACTGTCCTGTTGGAAACATCAATGCCGCTGGATTTCGATCAGCTCGATCTCGAACAGCTGCGGCCACAGTTTGCCGGTGACAAACAATCGCTTGCCGCGCGCATCCCAGGCGATGCCATTGAGCACGGCGTCGGGATTGGCCGTGCCGCGCATGCCGGGCGGCAGCAAGCCCGTCAGGTCGATCCAGCCCACGACTTTACCGCTGGCCGGGTCGATGCGGGCGATCACGTCCGCGCCCCAGACATTGGCGAACAGTTCGCCGTTGACCATTTCCAGCTCATTCAGGCGCTCGATCGGGCGGCCATCGGCCTTGACCTCGAAACGGCGTACTTCGGCCAGGGTTTTCGGGTTCAGCACGCGGATGGCGGACGTGCCGTCACTCATGTAGACGGCCCTGGCATCGCTGGCCAGGCCCCAGCCTTCGCCCTTGTAGCTGAACTTGCGCTTCACCTTGAAGGTCTTGCGGTCGAACACATAGCCGGTCTGCGAAACCCACGTGAGGCCGACCAGGTCGTCGCCCACGTCGGTGATGCCTTCGCCGAACACATCTTTGTCGAGCATGGTTTTCTGCAAGACTTTACCAGTCGTCAGCTCCACCTTGCGCAGCGACGACTGGCCATTCTGGCCCGTGCTTTCATACAAATGGCCATCCTTGAACAGCAAGCCCTGGGTAAAGGCCTGGGGATCGTGCGGGTAGGCATTCTTGACGAAGTAGCCATACACGGGAATGGCGGCCCGGGCGCTGCCCATGGCGCCCATCAGGCCCAAGGTGCATGACAATCCCAGCAGCAAGGAGCCTGCGGTGCGCTTGAATCGGCTTGTAACGCTGGCGTGACCGGTGTTCTTCATAGGGATGGCGGTGGTTGGCAAGCGCCTATTGTAATCGCCCGCGCCGCTCCACGTGCGCCCTGACCAGGTCGAGCCAGGCACGGGCGGCGAACGACAGGCGGCCGCCACGGCGCCAGGCCAGCATCAGATTCCATTCCACGGGCGGGCCGTCGAGGGCAATCACGTCAAACTGCGTGGCATCGAGCGTGTCGCAATACATCTTGGGCAGCAAGCACACTCCCACGCCCAGGCGCACCAGCGAGGCAATAAAATCCCACTGGCCGCTGCGGCCCGTGATGCGCGGCGCGAAGCCGGCCCGCTGGCAGGCGTCGAGCACGATCTCGTTCAGGGCGAACGCGGCGCCGTAGAAAATGAAGGGACTGCCGGCCAGTTCCGCCAGGGCCACGCTGGCGCGGCCTTGCCACGGCGAGTTGGGCGCCGCCAGCAGGCACAGCGGTGAGCGCACGAGCGGCAGCGCCTCGAAATCCTGCCAGGTGGCGGCATTGCCCGGATAGTCGAGCATGGTGCCCAGTTCCACCGTGCCGGTGCGCAAGTCGCGCTCGATGGCCTGCGTGCCGCTCTCGTACATTTTCAGCTCGATGCCCGGATAGCGCTGGTGGTATTCGGCCAGCCACGGCGCCAGGGTGGCATGCGTCTGCGGCGATACGCCGACGCGCAATTCTCCCCGCTCCAGCTGCTGCAAGTCGCGCAACTCCACCTTCAGTTCCGCGTGCAGGGCCAGCAGTTCATGCGCGCGCGACAGCACCACCTTGCCCGCGTCCGTCAGGGTAAAGCGCTTGCCCGCACGGTCCAGCAAGGCCAGGTCCAGCGACTGCTCCAGCTGGGCGATCATCTTGCTGACGGTCGGCTGGGTCACGTGCAGCCTGGCGGCGGCCCGCGTAAAACTGTTCTGCTCGACCACTTCGACGAAGTAGCGCAAGGAGCGGATATCCATGATGCATTCCAAAAGCGAATGATAATTATGAGTTTAAGTCATTTTATCTTTTGATGTTGGCTCTCTACAATGCAACCTTCCCCTGCCGTTTTGAAAGCCCGCCGTGAAAGCCTTGCACCATCCCGCCGCCGTTGCCATGCCCCGTGCCCCAGCCTGGCGCCAGCCGGCGCATACCGTGTGGCAGGTGGGCGTGCTGATTGCCGCCTGGTGGCTGGCCGACCAGGCCGCGTCCGCCCTGCAGCTGCCGTTTTCCGGCGGCGTCGTGGGCCTGGCCCTGCTGGTGGTCCTGCTGCTGGCGGGCTGGGTGCGGCCTGCCGCCATCGAGCTGGGCGCCAACTGGCTGCTGGCCAACATGCTGCTGTTCTTCATTCCCCTGGTCGTTTCCGTGGTGCAGTTTACGGAATTGTTGAAAACCCAGGGCCTGACCCTGTTCCTGAATATCGGCCTGGGCTTTGCCAGCGTGATGCTGGCCACGGCCCTGACGGTGGAATGGGTGTGCCGCTATGAACGCAAGCTGCGCCTGAACAAGCTGCTGCGCCAGCGCGCCATGCGGGCGGCGCCATGAACACCTTGCTGCTGTCGCTGCTGTTCCTGCTGCTGACCCTGGTGTTGTTCTACGCCAACCAGGCGCTGCACCAGCGCCACCCGCACTTCCTGCTGACGCCGGCCATCTGCACCTCGGCGATCCTGATCGTTATCGTACAAGCGACCTCGACGCCATTCGCCACGTATTTCGGCGAGACGCGCTGGCTGCCGTGGCTGCTGGGCCCTGCCACCATCGCGTTTGCCCTGCCCATCTTCCAGGAACGCAAGCTGATCCGCAAACACTGGCTGGCCCTGTCGCTGGGCAGCTGCGCCGGCATCGTGGCCTCCGTCGCCGCCACCCTGCTGCTGGACCAGTTGCTGGGCGTGCACGGCGACATGGCGCGCAGCCTGCTGGCGCGCTCCGTCTCCACGCCGTTCGCGCTGGAAGCGTCGCGCCACATGGGCGGCTCGGCCCAGCTGACGGGCATCTTCGTCGTCATGACGGGCTTGTTCGGCTTGATGCTGGGCAAGCCGCTGCTGAAACTGCTGCCCTTGCGCATGCGCATCGCCCGTGGCGCCCCGTATGGCGCGGCCGCGCACGGTTTTGGCTTATCCGTGGCGCGCCGCGTCGGCACGGAAGAAGGCGCCGTGGCCAGCCTGACGATGATCTTTTCCGGCGTCGTGACGGTGCTGCTGGCACCGCTGCTAGGCAAATTGTTGGGCTAGTTGCCCACGCCGGCCCCGTTTATCGGGGATAATACGTGTTTCCCCCGCCAGCGTCCTTGCCCTGATGAAATACCCCGCAGTCCTTCCCTTCAGCGATATCCTGCCACGCCTGAGCGAATTTGATGCCATCATCGATGTGCGCAGCCCGTCCGAGTACGCGGAAGACCACTTGCCCGGCGCCATCAACCTGCCCGTGCTAGGCGATGAAGAGCGGGTGCGCGTCGGCACCCTGTATAAGCAGACCAGCGCCTTCGAAGCGAAGAAGCTGGGTGCGGCGCTGATCGCGAAAAATATCGCGCGCCATATCGAGGATGGTTTCCTTGGCCACGCGCAGCACTGGCAGCCGCTCGTGTATTGCTGGCGCGGCGGCAACCGCAGCGGCGCCATGGCGCATATCCTGGCGCGCATCGGCTGGCCCGTCACGCAGCTCGACGGCGGCTACAAGGAATACCGGCGCCACGTCAACGCCGAACTGGCCACCCTGCCCGCGCGCTTCGATTTCATCAACGTGCTGTGCGGGCCGACGGGCAGCGGCAAGAGCCGCTTGCTGCAAGTGCTGGACCGGCAAGGCGCGCAAGTGATCGACCTGGAACGCCTGGCGGCCCACCGCGGCTCCGTGCTGGGCGGCTTGCCCGAGGAAGCCCAGCCGTCGCAAAAGGCGTTTGAAAGCGCGCTGTGGCAGCAGCTGCGCCATTTCGACCCGGCATTGCCCGTCTTCATCGAATCGGAAAGCAAGAAAGTGGGCCGCCTGCGCGTGCCCGACGCGCTGATGGAAAAGATGCGCGCGGCCGACTGCACCGACGTGCGCCTCGATACCGCCCAGCGCGTGCAACTGCTGATGCAGGACTATGCACATTATGTGGCCGACCCGGCCGGCCTGAACGTGCAGCTTGCCCTGTTGACGCAGCTGCATGGCAAGGAGAAAATCGCCCACTGGCAGCAACTGGCCACGGCGGGCAGCATGGCAGAGCTGGTGGAAGAACTGCTGGTGCAGCACTACGATCCCGTCTACCGGCAATCGATCGCCCGCAACTTCAGCCGCTACGCCCAGGCCACGCCGCTGGTCCTGCCCGATATTTCCGAACATGCTTTTGAGCAAGCCGCACGGGCATTATGTGCTATCGTCGGCGTCAAGGAGTAGTGTTAGAAACCGCTCATGCCCGAACGGCAAACTGCCGGGGTCGGCCCCTCAGGGTCCGACCCCGGTTCTTGGCCTTGGGTTAAAGCATGTTCTCCTAACATTTATATTTCAGTACACAACATCAGCAGGAACTCCCATGTCAGATAGTGCAGCAACACCCAATACCCCCATCCGATTGACCGAATTTGCCCATGGCGGCGGCTGCGGCTGCAAGATCGCGCCGGGCGTGCTGGCCGAGATCCTGAAAGGCAGCGGCGGCTTTCCCCTGCCGAAGGAATTGCTGGTCGGCATAGAGACTTCCGATGACGCGGCCGTGTACCAGCTCAACGATGAGCAGGCGCTGATCGCCACCACGGATTTCTTCATGCCCATCGTCGACGATCCGTTCGACTTTGGCCGCATCGCCGCCACCAACGCCATTTCCGACGTGTACGCCATGGGCGGCACGCCCATCATGGCGCTGGCCCTGGTCGGCATGCCCGTCAACAAGCTGCCGGTGGAAACCATCGGCCTGATCCTCAAGGGCGGCGAAACCATCTGCGCCCAGGCCGGCATTCCCATCGCCGGCGGCCACACCATCGATTCCGTCGAGCCGATCTATGGCCTGGTCGTGCTGGGCCTGGTCCATCCATCGCAGGTAAAACGCAACGCGGGCGCGCGCGCCGGCGACAAGCTGGTGCTGGGTAAACCCATCGGCGTGGGCATCCTGTCGGCCGCGCTGAAGAAAAACGCGCTGGACAAGGACGGCTATGCCTCCTTGATCGACAACACCACCAAACTCAATACCCCGGGCAAGAAACTGGCCCTGCTGGACGGCGTGCATGCATTGACGGACGTGACGGGCTTCGGCTTGCTGGGCCACACGCTGGAACTGGCGCGCGGCGCCAAGGTGCAGGCGCGCATCGCGATGAACGACGTGCCGCTGCTGCCGCAAGTGCAGCAACTGGCCGAAAACGGCAACATCACGGGCGCCTCAAGCCGCAACTGGCAAGGCTACGGCGCGCAAGTAGCGCTGGCCGACAGCCTGAGCGCCATCGACAAGGCGATCCTGACAGACCCGCAAACGGCCGGCCCGCTGCTGGTGGCGTGCGCGCCGGAAGCTGTCGAGGACGTCCTGGCGATTTTCCGCGCAGAAGGCTTTGCCGACGCCACGGTGATTGGCGACGTGCTGGAAGGCACGACCGGGGTTTCCGTAATTTAATGTACAACTATTTCAAAGGCCGTTCCATGACCACATTCTCCAAATTCCCTGCCATCCTGGCCACCGTCGCCGCCACCCTGGCCATCCACAGCGGCATCGCACAGGCGCAGCAAGTGCTGCGCGTGTCCGCCATTCCCGACGAAGCGCCGACGGAATTGCAGCGCAAGTTCAAGCCGCTGGGCAGCTACCTGGAGAAAAAGCTGGGCATGAAGGTGGAATTTACGCCCGTCACCGATTACGCGGCATCCGTGGAAGGCCTGATCAATAACAAGCTCGACATGGTCTGGTTCGGCGGCTTTACCTTCGTGCAAGCCAACGTGCGCAGCGGCGGCAAGATCGTGCCGCTGGTGCAGCGCGAGGAAGACACGAAATTCCGCTCGGTGTTCGTCACCACCAGCAAGGACATCAACCAGTTGTCCGACCTGAAGGGCAAGAACTTCACCTTCGGCTCGGAATCGTCGACCTCCGGCCACCTGATGCCGCGCTACTACTTGCTGGCCGCCAAGATCAACCCGGATACCGACATGAAGCGCATCGCCTTCTCGGGCGCGCATGACGCCACGGTCGCCGCTGTCGCTGGCGGCAAGATCGATGCGGGCACCTTGAACATTTCCGTTTGGGAAAAACTGGTCGAAGCGAAAAAGGTCGATCCGGCCAAGGTGCGCGTGTTCTACACGACTCCCGGCTACTACGATTACAACTGGAGCGTGCGCGCCGACATGAACCCCGTCGTGCGCAAGAAGCTGACGGACGCCTTCCTGGCGCTGGACCCTGCCACGCCGGAAGGCAAGGAAATCCTGGAACTGCAGCGCGCCACCAAGTTCATCCCGACCAAGGCCGAGAACTACAAGGATATCGAAGCGGCCGCGCGCGATGCGAAGCTGTTGAAGTAATGTAGGCCGATGCGTTAGCCGCAGGTCGGATTAGCGGCAAGGCCGCGTAAGCCGACACCAGCAATAATGCCAACAATGTTGTCGGATTACGGCCTCCGGCCTAATCCGACCTACGCTGCCGTTGCATGGCGTAGGTCGGATTAGCGGCGCAGCCGCGTAATCCGACACCGCCACCGAAAAACCGACACATCGCATGACACTCCAACTTCACAAGGTCAGCGTCCACCACGCGGGCGCCGCTGCTCATGCACTGGCGCTACGCGAGCTCAGCCTGGACGTGGCCCAAGGTGAACAGATCGCCCTGATCGGCCCCTCGGGCGCCGGCAAGACCAGCCTGCTGCATACCCTGGCCTGCGCGCTGCGCCCGGCATCGGGCAGCCTGCATATCCTCGGCAGTTCCCCATGGCAGATTGCCAGTAGTGAACGCCACGCCTTGCGCGCGCGCATGTTCCTGGCGCCGCAGACGCCGCCCCTGCCGCCGCGCCAGCGCGTGGTCAACGCCGTGCTGGCGGGCCGCCTGCCGCAATGGAGTCTATGGACAGCCATCCGCTCGCTGCTGGCCCCCGTCGATCCGCGCGCCGCGTGGGAAGCGCTGGGCAAATTCAAGCTGCAGGACAAACTGTATGCGCGCGTCGACCGCCTGTCGGGCGGCGAACGCCAGCGCTGCGGCATGGCCCGCGCCCTCGTTTCGAATGCCGAGGTTTTCCTCGTTGACGAACCGCTGTCCGCGCTCGACCCCACTCTCGCAGTGCAGACGATCCATGTGCTGCAGGCGGAAGCGCAGGCACGCAACGCCACCTTGATCTGCAGCCTGCACCAGGTCGAGATCGCGCGCGCCTGCTTTGCGCGCATCATCGCCTTGCGCGATGGCCAGGTCGTGTTCGACTTGCCCAGCAGCGAAGTCAGCGATGCCTTGATCGAGCAGTTGTATCGCAACAAGATGGACACGTCGCCCGACTTCGAGCCCATCGATGTCGACCTCAATGCGGCGAGGCCCCGTTGCTGAAGACCGCAAACCCCGCCATGCCGCGCGACCCCGCCTGGCGCGGCCGCCTGGCCGACGCCGCCGTGGTGCTGCTCGTGCTGTGGCCGATGCTGGTGCAGGCCGAATTCAAGCCGTGGATTTTATTCGACGCGCAAAGCCTGTCCGCTACCTGGCAATTCCTTGCCAGCTTCGTGCCGCCGGCCCACTCGCTGGAATTTTTGCAACTGGTGGCCGTATCGAGCTGGGAAACCATTGCCATGGCCACGGCCGGCATGGCGCTGGCCATGCTGGGCGCCATCCCGCTGACCCTGCTGGTAACGGAGCGATTGTCGATTTCGCGCATCGGCTCAGGCCGGGTATCGCCGCTGGCCGCCAGCGTGCGCCACGCCGTGCGCGCCCTGCTGGTGCTGCTGCGCAGCGTGCCGGAACTGGTGTGGGCCTTGCTGCTGGTGCGCATCGTGGGCCTGGGGCCGACGGCGGGCGTGATCGCCATCGCCCTCACCTATTGCGGCATGCTGGGCAAGGTGTATGCGGAAATCCTTGAATCGTCGGATGCGGCCGCCTGCAACGCTATACTCAACAACGGCGGTGGCCGCCTGCAAGCCCTGCTGTATGGCGCCCTGCCCGAGTCCGCCGCCGAACTGGTGTCGTACACGATTTACCGCTGGGAATGTGCGATCCGCGGCTCCGTCGTCATGGGTTTTGTCGGCGCGGGCGGACTGGGCCAGCGCATGGATGAATCGATGAAAATGATGGCAGGCAGCGAACTGGCCACCATGCTGATGGTCTTCGTGCTGCTGGTGGCTGGTGCCGACGCCGTCTCCGCCATGCTGCGCCGGAGGCTGGCATGAAGCATCTGGATGCCAGCCTGCAGCCAGCATTGCCTGCCGCTGTGCCCGTGCGCTGGTCGACCTGGGCCTTGCTGGCCGGCCTATTGCTGCTGGTCATCGCCAGCTTCGCCACCCTGCCCCTGAAATGGGGAGAATTCTTCAGTGCCGACGCCGTGCGCACGACAGCCGACTTCCTGCATGGCTTCGCGCCGCCGGAACTGGCGCCCAACTTCCTGATCAAAGTTGGCGTGGCCACCTTCGAGACCCTGGCCATGTCGGCCATCGGCACGCTGATCGCCGCCATCCTGGGCGCGCTGCTGGCCCTGCCCGCCAGCGGCCGCTTTGGCGCCCTGGCGCGCAATGCCACGCGCGCGGTCCTGAATGTGCTGCGCTCGATTCCCGAACTGGTGTGGGCGTCGATCCTGCTGATCGCCGCCGGCCTGGGCCCATTCGCCGGCACCCTGGCGCTGGCCTTGCACACGGTCGGCGTGCTGGGGCGGCTGTTTGCCGATGCGTTTGAGAATTGCCCGCCGCTGCCGGCCGCCACCCTGCGCATCAATGGCGCCCGCCCGGCCGTGGCGTTTTTGTACGCCACCTTGCCGCAATGCAGCCCGCAAATGATGTCCTACACCCTTTACCGCTGGGAAAACAATATCCGCGCCGCCGCCATCCTCGGCGTCGTCGGCGCGGGCGGCCTGGGGCAGATGCTGAAATACCATTTGTCGCTGTTCCAGATGCAGAGCGCGGCCACCGTCATCATCGCCATGCTGCTGATGGTGGCGGCAGTGGACGGCCTCAGCTACCTGCTACGCCGCGCCATGACCCGTTAAATTTTACTTTTTACAAGGAATGCCCATGTCAGGCTGGTGGACCATTATCTCGACAGACACGCCGGAGCGCATGGCCGACATGACGCAGGTCAACAAGGAAGCGTTTCTCGCCACCTGGGAAGCGGGCCTGTTCGGCGCTGACTGGATCGCACAGCTGTGCCACGATGGCAAGGCGACCCAGCTGTCGTCGAACGGCTTTCCCAACCGCTACACGGCGCTATCGGAGGACATTGCCCCCCTGCTGCTGGCCGGCATCGCGGAAGCGCAGGATGGCGAATTCCCGCAAGACAAGCCCACGGGCTGGCCAGGCAGCATCACCGTGCACCCCGAACGCATCGCGGCCTGCGTGCCCGGGCAGGTGTTGACGATTGAAATATGGGACCAGTCATGACAACTGAGCGTATCGGCATTCCCTTGCAAATAGAACATCTCGCCTGGTTCAGCCAGCACCTCGGCGGGCGCTTCCGCGCGGCAGGATTGCGCATTCAGTGTCATGACAATCAGGAGGCTGGCATCCATTGGAAGGTGGCGTGTCCCGATGAATACCAGGCCGCCATTCTGCAAGGCTTGCACGAGGGCATGCAGGATGCTCTTCCGCAGTATCTGGCAAGCAACGGCGTGTGGATCACGGAAGTGCTGGCCGACGACGTCAGCTCTTCATCCGATGCCTTTTACCGCGCCGGGCTGCTGGTGGCAGCGCAGGCAAAGGCGTTGCTGGAACTGTCCGGGCGAGCCTGCAACAAGGCGTGAGCAAAATTGTGCGAACGGCGGCAGAGAAGGCAGCGATCCTGTTAATATTATCAAATACTTAAATGGCCGGCGCGGTTCTTTTGCCAGCAGCACGCCATTCAGGCAATGTGACGTATTTTCCTGCGCTGCGGGCCACCTTTGCATAGACTGTCATCACCATGAAAAAACTGCTCCTGGGCACCTTCGCCGCCTGCGTGCTGCTTGCCAATGCCAGCGCCGCCCCTGTCGAAGACTTTATCGGCACCTGGAAACTGGAACGTACCAGCGTACCGAACTACGTCGTCATCAAACAGGAAGGCGAGCGGCTTGTCGCGCTGCGCTATACGCGCAATGTCCTGTCCAACAAGATTACCGAGCGGCGCTTTCCTGCCAGCTATGCGAACGGCGATGTCAGCATCGCTTCCGGCGAGACGGTCATCGAAGCGCGCAGCGTCAACGACGTGGCCACCGTGACCATGCTGGCTGAAGCGTACAAGAAGATTTCGTCGTCCACGGCCGCGCCCACCAGCTAAGGAATCACACAGGTTTGAACAACATCATCATCCGCCCCACCGATGCCGCCGACTGGCCGGCCCTGAAAGCGGTGCGCCTGGCCGCCCTGGTCGACGCTCCCACCGCCTTTGGCGCCAGCCACGCCAGCGCGGCCCGCTTTAGCGACGCAGACTGGCAACAACGCTCGGTCAGCACGCCGCAGCGCACCTTCTTCCTCGCCTTTGACGGCGAGCAATCCATCGGCCTGGCCGCACAGGTGGTCGCCGGCAATGGCGAGTGCCACCTGATCGCCATGTGGGTACAGCAAGAATATCGCGGCATGGCCGTGGCGGCGGCCCTCGTCGATGCCGTCAAACAGTGCGCCGTGCACAACGGCCACGCGCGGCTGGTGCTCGACGTCGCACAGGAAAATGCGCGCGCGGCGGCGTTCTACCAGAAACAGGGTTTTGTCTTTTTACCGGAATGGGAAGCGCTGGAAAGCCATCCGCATATCCAGGTGCAGAAGATGGCGTGGCTGGCGGCGGCATGATCTGGCTGAATTGTCCTGCTGCCAGAAACGCATCTTCCTGCGCATGCGCGCGCGACATGCGCAGCGCGCCCACGTGGATGCAAGCGTGAAAATTTAATGAGATCGCCGATGGGAAAATATCGTCATCACCAGCTTTTTCCAAAGCTGAAACATATACAAGCGTTTCGTTTCCCCCATGTTTGCCTGCACTGCAGGAAGTCATTCAAGTATCCGGCCACGACAGAAGAACGTTGCTGCCCGCAGTGCCGCGCCGCTTTGGTGATGCTGAGCCGGAAATTCTCCGCACCTCCCGCACGGGATGCGGCGCAATGGGCAAAGATCCGGTTCTTGATCGGGCATGGCTTTCGCTTTTACTCGGTCTACGAACCCGCATGTGGCGGCATGAAGGCCGTCCGCTATCCGGCCACCCTGGCCGAAGCCAGAGACTTCGTTCAGAAGCATGCTGCGCAAAAGGTCAAGCAGGCTGCAGCGACTGCTCCTGGGTGCAGCCCGGACAGCCAGGCGGCCGGAAATTGCACGCCAGGCGCACGTGCCCGCGACGCATGATCGAGGCGGCTACTTCACCCGCTGTTTCTCCAGCTTGCGCGCCAGGGTGCGCCGGTGCATGCCCAGCCGCCTTGCCGTTTCCGAGATATTGAAATCCGTCTCGGCCAGCATTTCGTGGATGCGTTCCCATTCCAGGGTCTTGATGTTGGTGGCGCGGTTGGTCAGTTCGATGTCGGCATTGCCGGCAATGTGGCCGAAGGCCGCTTCGATATCGTCCGTGTTCGACGGTTTGGCCAGGTACTGGCAGGCGCCCAGCTTGATGGCTTCGACGGCAGTGCCGATGCTGGCGTAGCCGGTCAGCACGACGATCAGCATTTCCGGGTCGTGCTGGTGCAGCATCTGCACGCAGGCCAGGCCCGACGTATTGCCATTGAGTTTCAAATCGACGACGGCGTAGTCGGGGCAATGCTGCTCCAGCAAGGCGCTGGCCTCGTCGAAATTGGTGGCCAGGATGACCTGGTAGCCGCGCCGCTCGAACGAGCGGCCCAGGGTGCGGGCAAACGCGGCGTCGTCTTCCACGATCAGTAACAGACGGTCATCCTGCATGGTGGTCGCTTTCTCTTTCCAGTTTGATGGCCGCCAGCGGCAAGGCCAGGTGCACCACCGCCCCGCCCTGCACGCGGTTGCGCGCCGTCACCGTGCCGCCCAGGGTGCGCGCGACGTTGACCACCAGGAACAGGCCGAGGCCGCCGCCGGGCTTGCCCTTGCTGCTTTGGTAGGGCTTGCCCAGGTGCGTCAGCATCGACGGCTCGAAGCCGGGACCCGCGTCGGTGATCACCAGGTGCAAGGCGTCCGCTTCGCGCGTGGCTTCAAAGCGCAGCCAGTCGGGCGACGCTTCCAGCGCGTTGTCGAGCACGTTGCAAATGGTTTGTTTCAGGGTCGAATCGAAGACCACGGGGACGTCGTGCTCGATGCGGTTATCGTACTCGAAATCATGGATCGGGCGGCTGCCGCGCCACTCGTCGACCAGGTCGTTGAGGAAGGTATTGATCGTCGTCTTGACGGAAGATTCCCCGCGCGCCTCGCCTGCCGACAATAAAATGCCGCTGACAATGCTCTTGCAGCGCTGCAACTGCGCCTGCATTTCCGTGATTTCTTCCAGCAGTTCGCCATTCTTGCTCAGTTCCGGCATGCGGCGCCAGTCGCCGAGGATCACGGACAGGGTTGCCAGCGGCGTGCCCAGTTCGTGCGCGGCGCCCGATGCCAGCAGGCCCATGCGGATGATGTGCTCTTCTTCCGCCGCGCGCTGGCGCAAGTCGGCCACCTTGGCGTCGCCGGCGCGCTGGTTGCGGTTGATGCGCGTGATAAACACCACCAGCAAGGCCGCGTTCAGGATGAAACAGATCAGCAGCCCCTGCACATACAGGCTGGCAAAGCCCCGCTCCGGATCGATCGGCAGGATCAAGGGGCCGGGCAGCAAGGCCAGGCCGGCCAGGCACAGGCTGGTGATGGCCACCATGATCCAGGTCGACCACACTTCCAGCAGCACGGCGCTGAGGATGACTTGCAGCAGATACAGGAAGGCAAAGGGGTTGCTGATGCCGCCGCTCAGGTAGAGCTGGGCCGTCAGCACGGTGACGTCGACCAGCAGGGCGAGGAACAGTGCCGTGTTGGACACGGGCTGGCGTTCATGCCAGCGCAACAGGCTGGCCAGGTTGAAGGCGATGAGGCAGGACAGCACTTCGAGCATGTAGGGCACGGGCAAGGCGATGCCCAGCCCTACGCCCACGCCGAAGATGGTGCTGATCTGGCCGATCACGGCCAGCCAGCGCAGCTGGATCAGCAGCTTCATGTTCTGGTGGCCGGCCGGATGTTCCATCTCGGTCGCCACCGCACCGCGTTCCAGTACCTCGCGGTTGGGCAGGATCTCAATCCTGCCCGGCATGGTCGCTTTCCACAGTGTTGTTGCCAGCATTACCGGCGCGGCGCGCGCGGCGGCGCTTGTCTTCGCGCACGATCCACCAGCTGATGCCCGCCACCATCAGGGCCAGCGCGAACCAGGTCAGCGCATACACCAGATGATTGTTGTGGAAGGAAACCACGGTCAGGCCGCCGACGGGAGCGTCAACGGCCGTTTCGGATTTTGCTTGCGCATCGACAAAATACGGCGCCACATTGGTGAGCATGTGCGACGCGGCGATGGCGGCCACGTCGCGCGAATACCAGTGCTGCGTGGCAGGACTGTTTTCGCGCAGAAAGCCGCCGCCCGTTTCGCTCACGCGCAGCAAGCCGTCGACCTGCACGATGCCGGCCGGGGTGCTGGCGCCGATGCCGGTGCGCTTGGCTACAAAGCCGCGGTTGACCAGCACGGTGCTGCCATCGGCCAGGCGCAGGGGCGTCATCAGCCAGTAGCCGCTGCCCAGTGCCGTCGTCGCTTGCACCAGGGTATTGAAAATGGGGAGATAGGTACCGGAGAGTCGCACATGGCGGTATTCATCCGTTTGCTGCGTGACCTTGGCCCAGACTGCGGGTCCAGGTGCGTCCGTTGCGGGCGCATGTACGCGTTGTTCGACGCGCTCGATCAGGTCAAGCTTCCAGAACAGGCGCTTGACTTGCCAGGTGCCCAGGGCACAGAAACCGGCAAAAACGATCCCCGCCAGCAAGGCCAGTGCAATTTTTGAATAATGCACAGCCATGCCGCGTGGGCCTGGCGCGGCATCTTGCGATGCCGCGCCAGGGGCGCGCCCGGTGTTGCTAGGGCGCGTATTACTCATCATGGAGCCGTTTTCGTATGCATGTACTCAGGCATCAGATCCGGCATCATGTTGTGGTTCATGTGGTACATGACCCACAGCGAACCGGCCATGGCAATGCCGACGATCATGATGGTGAAGATCAGCGCCATCATGTTCCAGCCGCCTTCCGACTTGGTGTTCATGTGCAGGAAGTACACCATGTGCACCACCACTTGCACCGCCGCGAACGCCAGCAGGACCAGGCCCATGGTGCCCGAGTTGGTGATGGCTTTCGTCATCACCAGCCAGAAAGGAATGGCCGTCAGGATCACCGACAGGATGAAACCGATGGCGTAGCTTTTCAGGCTGCCATGATCGTGGTTGTCATGGTGGTGGCTATCGCCGTGTGTATGGTCGCTCATGGCAGGACTCCCATCAGGTAGACAAAGGTGAAGACGCCAATCCAGATGACGTCCAGGAAGTGCCAGAACAGCGACAGGCACATCATGCGGCGGCCGTTTTCCGGGGTCAGACCATGCTTCTTCAGCTGGAACATCAGGGTCACGAGCCAGATCACGCCAAACATCACGTGCAGGCCGTGGGTACCGACCAGGGCGAAGAACGAGGACAGGAACGCGCTGCGCTGCGGACCGGCACCTTCGTGGATCAGATGCACGAATTCATACATTTCCAGCGACAGGAAGGCCAGGCCGAACAGGCCCGTGATGCCCAGCCAGACCAGGGTGCTGCGCAAGTTCTTGCGCTGCATGGCCAGCATGGCAAAGCCGTAGGTAATCGACGACAACAGCAGCATGGCCGTGTTGGCGGCGACCAGCGGCAGGTCGAACAGCGCGGCGCCCGTCGGGCCGTCCGCGTAGTTGCGGCCCACCACCGCATAGGTAGCGAACAGACAGGCGAAGATCAGGCAATCGCTCATCAGGTAGAGCCAGAAACCCAGCAGGCTGCCGTTTTCCGGGTGGTGCTCGCGCACGAAGTAGCTGCGCGAGCTTGGTGCGGCGCCAGCGGCGCCGGTGTTATGGGCGATGGTATCAGACATGGCTGCTCAGCAATTTAGTATAAGCGTCTTCGGTGCGGACGACTTCTTCCGCAGGAATGTAGTAATCACGCTTGTAGTTAAAGGTATGGACGATGATGGTGATCAACATGATCACGAAGCCGATGGCGGCGACGAGCCACATTTGCCAGATCAGGCCAAAACCAACCAGTGCGGACAGTGCGGCGATCACGAAACCGGCCCAGGTGTTCTTCGGCATGTGGATCTTCGTGAAACCGGACGTCGGACGCTGGTAACCGTGTTTCTTCATGTCAGTCCATGCATCGAGTTCGTGCACTTGCGGCGTGAAGGCGAAGTTATAGTCTGGCGGTGGCGACGAGGTCGCCCACTCCAGCGTACGGCCGCCCCATGGGTCGCCGGTGACATCGCGCAGGGCGTGACGGTTGCGGTAGCTGACATAGAACTGCATCAGCAGCGAGCCGATACCCAGTGCGATCGAGACGGCGCCAAACCAGGCGATGATGGTCCAGATTTGCAGCGATGGATCTTCAAAGTGGTTGACACGGCGGGTCACGCCCATCAGGCCCAGCACGTACAGCGGCATGAAGGCCAGGTAGAAGCCGACGAACCAGAACCAGAACGAGCACTTGCCCCAGAACGCGTCGAGCTTGTAGCCGAAGGCTTTCGGGTACCAGTAGTTGATCGCAGCGAACACGCCGAAGACCACGCCGCCGATAATCACGTTATGGAAGTGGGCGATCAGGAACAGGCTGTTGTGCAGCACGAAGTCCGCTGGTGGTACGGCCAGCAGCACGCCGGTCATGCCGCCGATGGTGAAGGTGACCATGAAGCCGATCGTCCACAGCATAGGCAGTTCAAAACGGATACGGCCGCGGTACATGGTAAACAGCCAGTTGAAGATCTTCGCGCCCGTCGGGATCGAAATGATCATCGTCGTGATGCCGAAGAAGGAGTTGACGCTGGCGCCCGAACCCATGGTGAAGAAGTGATGCAGCCATACCAGGTACGACAGGATCATGATGACGCAGGTCGCGTAGACCATCGACGCATAGCCGAACAGGCGCTTGCTGCTGAAGGTCGCGACGACTTCCGAGAACACGCCGAACAGTGGCAGGATCAGGATGTAGACCTCTGGGTGGCCCCAGATCCAGATCAGGTTGACGTACATCATGGCGTTGCCGCCCAGTTCGGTGGTGAAGAAGTTAAAGCCGGCAACGCGGTCCAGCGACAGCATGGCCAGAACAGCCGTCAGCACCGGGAAGGCGGCGACGATCAGGATGTTGGTGCACAGTGCGGTCCAGGTGAAGACCGGCATTTTCATCCAGGTCATGCCCGGCGCGCGCATCTTGACGATGGTGGCGATCAGGTTGACACCGGACAATAGCGTCCCGACCCCGGCAATCTGCAAGGACCATATGTAATAGTCTACCCCCACGTCCGGACTGCCGACGATGCCCGACAGCGGCGGATAGGCCAGCCAGCCCGTGCGGGCGAATTCGCCGACGAACAGCGAGGCCATCACCAGGACGGCGCCCATGGTGGTCATCCAGAAGCTGAAGTTGTTCAGGAATGGGAAAGCCACGTCGCGCGCGCCGATCTGCAGCGGCACCACGTAGTTCATCAGACCCGTCACGAAAGGCATCGCGACGAAGAAGATCATGATCACGCCGTGGGCGGTGAAGATCTGGTCGTAGTGATGCGGTGGCAGGAAGCCGGCATTGTCGCCAAAGGCGATTGCCTGCTGGGTACGCATCATGAGCGCGTCGGCAAAGCCGCGCAGCAGCATGATCAGGCCCAGGATCATGTACATGATACCGATTTTTTTATGGTCGATACTGGTGATCCAGTCGCGCCACAGGGTACCCCAGACGCGGAAATACGTCAGTGCCGCAACGAGTGCGATACCGCCCAGGGCAACCATGGCAAAGGTCACCAGCAGGATAGGTTCGTGAAATGGAATTGCATCCCAAGTCAGACGGCCGAATATAAGCTTCGTCAGATCAATATGGTCTAGCATTGTTACTCTCAGAGAAAAAAGGGAGGCGCCAGGCAAGCGGCGCCAGTATCTGCAGCGCTAAAACCATGCGCTGCGGGATTCATGCAGTCGTTACTTGGCTTGAACGCCCTTTTCAACCACTGCATCGCTAGCGACTACTGCCGTTACGGCCGCTACCGGGCTATCTGCCACCGTCATTTTGTATGGCTCGACCGGCGTCACGCACAGGGCGTCGGAAACGATGGTGCGGTTCAGGATTGCCTTGTACAGGTCGCTAGGAACAGCGCTGTAGCGGCGCACGGGGTCGCGTTCGCTAGGCTGGGCCAGCGACAGGTAGTCGTCGCGGTTCAGCGCGCCGCCACCGGCGCGTGCCGAGGCTACCCACTTGTCGAAGTCCGCATCATTCACGCCGTGGAACTTGAAGCGCATGCCCGAGAAACCGGCACCACTGTAGTTGGCGGAAAAGCCCTTGTATACACCAGGCTTGTTGATGACGGCATTCAACTGCGTTTCCATGCCCGGCATGGCGTAGATCTGACCGGCCAGTGCGGGGATGAAGAACGAGTTCATGACGGACGATGCGGTGATCTTGAAGCGGATCGGACGATCGACGGGCGCATACAGTTCATTGACCGAAGCGATACCTTGCTCAGGGTAGATGAACAGCCATTTCCAGTCCAAGGCCACGACTTCGACGATCATCGGCTTGTGGCTGGCAGGAATTGGGCGGTTGGCGTCAATACGGCTCAATGGGCGGTACGGATCGAGGGTGTGGGTGCTGATCCAGGTCAGCAGGCCCAGCACGATGATGATCAGCAGAGGCGCGCCCCAGATGATCAGCTCGAGGCGAGTCGAGTGGTCCCAGTCCGGCTCGTATTTGGCCGCGGTGTTGTTTTTTCTATAGCGCCATGCGAAAAGCAGGGTCAGGGCGATTACCGGAACGATAATCAACAGCATCAGCAATGTCGAGATGACAATCAGATTGCCTTGCTGAACTGCGATGTCTCCGGACGGATTCAGTACCACCGTATTGCAACCAGCCAACAATGCGAGAGGTAAAAGAAGCAGTCCGCGACGAACTTTTAATGAAAACATACAGGAAAGTCCAGTACAGGGGATGAAGATATGGTACTGTATTCTCACTGGAGCGCGTTGGCAATTGGACGTTTTGTCCACCCCCTTGCTCGGACTTTCACATGGCAGTAGCGGATTTTTCCTACAACTACCTGATGAATAGTCCTACTCCGGGCATGAGACACCCGGGGTATGTTACGCGTTGGCCGAACTCGAAACTATATTGGAGACGATCATCATGTCCAGCACGCGCATACACAGCGGGGATGTACCCGCTGACTTTTCCCCCCACTCCCTGCGCGACGCACGCGGGGCCGGCCTGGTCGAGTCACACATCGACCCCGGTGAGATCGCCGTCGGCGTGATCATCGGCCGTGCCTCCGAATACTTCGACTTTTTTGTGTACGCCATCGCCTCGGTGCTGGTGTTTCCGCGCGTCTTCTTTCCATTCGAAGAACGCCTGGAGGGCACATTATATGCCTTCCTGATTTTCTCGTTCGCCTTCATCGCGCGTCCGTTCGGCACCGTGATCTTCATGGAGATCCAGCGCCGCATGGGGCGCAGCGCCAAGCTGACGATCGCCCTCTTCCTGCTGGGCGTATCGACGGCCGGCATCGCCTTCCTGCCAACCTATTCCCACCTGGGCTTTGCCGCCATCATCTGGCTGTCCGTGCTGCGCATCGGCCAGGGCGTGGCGCTGGGCGGCTCGTGGGATGGCCTGCCGTCGCTGCTGGCACTGAACGCGCCGGAAAACAAGCGCGGCTGGTACGCCATGCTGGGCCAGCTGGGCGCGCCTGTCGGCTTCCTGCTCGCCGCCGGCCTGTTCTGCTTCATGCTGATCACGCTGTCGGATGAAGAGTTCCTCGACTGGGGCTGGCGCTATCCGTTCTATGTGGCTTTCGCCATCAACGTGGTGGCCCTGTTTGCCCGCCTGCGCCTGGTGTCGACGAATGAATATGCGCGCCTGCTCGATGAACGCGAACTGCAGCCCGTGAGCGTGTTTGAAATGGGCCGCGGCCAGGGCCGCAACGTGCTGATCGGCGCCCTTGCCGCGCTGGCCAGCTACGCGCTGTTCCACCTGGTCACCGTATTCCCGCTGTCGTGGATATCCGTCTACCAGACGCGCTCGGCTTCGGATTTCCTGCAAATCCAGATGCTGGGCGCCGTGCTGGCCGCCGTCGGCATCGTGATCTCGGGCTTGCTGGCCGATAAAGTGGGCCGCCGCACCACCTTGGGCGTGCTGGCCGTGCTGATCGCTATCTTCAGCGCCTTCGTGCCGACCCTGATGGGCGGCGGCAATACGGGCCAGGACGTCTTCATCCTCGTCGGCTTCAGCCTGCTGGGCTTGTCCTACGGCCAGGCAGCCGGCGCCGTGACGGCCAACTTCCCTGCCCGCTTCCGCTACACGGGTGCAGCCCTGACGTCCGACCTGGCCTGGCTGGTCGGCGCCGGCTTCGCCCCGCTGGTGGCGCTGGGGCTGTCGGCCAACTTCGGCCTTGCGTATGTGAGCTTCTACCTGTTGTCGGGCGCCGTCGCCTCGCTGGCTGCGTTGAGCCTGAACCGGGCGCTGGAAATCCGCGACTGACAGACAGGTTGACATATATAGAGAAGCAATGGGGGTGGCAATGCGCTGCCACCCCCAAATCCCCAAAAAAAAACGCCGGCACTGTCCGGCGTTTTTTTCGTAGGTCGGCCTAGCCCGCAGGGCGTAAGCCGACAGGCGCCGCCACGCAGAGTGTCAGATTACGCTGCGCTAATCTGACCTACGCAGCGAAACCTCGCATATATGCTGGCCATTGGGGTGGCAGCGCGCCGCTACCAAAATCGCCCCAAATCACCCCAAAAACGCCGGCACCGTCCGGCGTTTCCGGCTTAGCCCGCAGGGCGTAAGCCGACAGGCGCCGCCACGACGATTGTCAGATTACGCTGCGCTAATCTGACCTACGCAGCGAAACCTCGCATATATGCTGGCCATTGGGGTGGCAGCGCGCTGCTATCAACATCGCCCCAAATCACCCCAAAAACGCCGCCACCGTCCGGGGGTTTTTCGTAGGTCGGCTTAGCCCGCAGGGCGTAAGCCGACAGGGCCGCCACGACGATTGTCAGATTACGCTGCGCTAATCTGACCTGCGCACTGGATCAGCCGGTCACTGGATCTCCAGCTGCCTGCCTCCCGTGCCTGCCCGCTTCGGCAGATCCAGCAGCAGCACGCCATTTTCATAGAGCGCACGGGCGCCCGCCTCGTCCACCTCGTGCGGTAGCACGAAGCTGCGGTATTGCTGCCCGTACTCGCGTTCGCTGCGCACGGTCTTGCCGCCACCGTCGCGCGTCACTCTTTCATCCTTGAGTTAGGCACTGATGGAGACGCGGTTGCCGTCGATGGAGACCTTGATATTGTCCTTGTTGACGCCGGGAATGTCCGCCTGTACCTGATAGGCTTGCTCGGTTTCCAATATGTCGACGCGCATGCGTGACGAAGCTCCATCGCGCAAGCGCAAGGCGGGTGCGAAAAAGTCGTGCATGAATTCTTCCATGTCGCTGAACGGGTCAAGCCGCGCCAGCGAACGCTGTGGATCGCGGTGTATCAATTGATTGGCCATGATGTCCTCCTTGCTGGCATGTCCATGTGAGCACATGGCCGGCAGCGGCGGACGCAAGCGTCGCATCCCGGGCCGGCCATGCCGGTGCATACATGCTAGGCGATGGCCATGGCGGGCGCTTGATGCAGATCAAATCATGGCATCAGATGCCAGGTGTCGATGAATTTGCCGACGCCTCCGGGATGGGCCGTCTTCCATGCTTCCAGCGCGGGGCGATAGGCTTCCTTGTATTGCAGCAGCAACAGCGCCGGCTCCAGCTCGCCCTTGAAGGAAAGGGAACGCAGAATGCGCAGGGCCGGATCGCGCAGCCGCTCCAGCCTGGTTCCTGCCATCTTGTCCAGAACCAGGAAAGCGGCGTTCCAGGCCTCCAGGTCTGCCTGGAACGCCGTCTTGTCGCCGCGCTGCACGGCGGCCGCCGCATTCACCTGGCCCGCCGCCAGCGCCATCCAGAACGCGCCGTCGATGCTGCCGGCATCGGCATCGCCCGCAGTCGCCTCGGCCTGGATCTGCACAGTGGCCTGGCCCGTCCCCGCATCGATGCCACCCGTCGCCCCCGGCTTCAAGTTCAGCGATATCATGGGGATGCCGTGATTGGCCTGGAATTGCTCCATCCGCTGCCAGGCCGACCGCTGGTCGGGATGGGCGCCGATGGCACCGACCAGCGCAAGCGCCATTTCCGGCCATTTCTGCTGTTCCTGCAAGGCATCGGCGAGGTAGCGCCATGCCTGCTCGTGCAGGGGTTCGATCTGTGCCGCCTTGCGGAAGTGCTCGGCGGCCGGCTCCCACTGGCGCTGCACAAAATAGCAATCGCCCGCAAACAGCCAGGCATCGGCAAAGCCGGGATCGACGGCGATGGCCTGCTTGTACTTTTGCAAGGCGGCAGCATATTCCTTCTTGCTGAACAATTGCTCGCCTTCCACCACCAGTTGCATGGCATTGCCAGCCGGCGCGTACTTGGCGCGCACGCCGCCACCTGCCAGCCGGCGCGCCACTTCCTGTGCCAGTGGATCTTGCGCATCGAGCGCGAGTGCCCGCCGTGCCATCTCGGCAGCGGACTTGCGGGCCGCCTGGCGCTGCTTGTCGTCCAGGTTGTTGGCATCCGACACGATGTAATACAGCAAGGCCAACGAGCCCACGGGATTCGAGGCAAGCGGATCGGCCTTGGCCGCCAGCTCGAACTGCTCCCGCGCCTCCGGCAACTGTCCTTTGGTCACGAAGGTCAGCCCCCGCTGCGCCAGCGCCTGGCTTCGCTGGTTGCCAAGCACGACCGCCCGGGCTCCCATGGGCACGAGGCTGGCGACAAGCGCGCAGGCGATGACTGTTGGACGCATAAATCTCCCATCTTTTGACAGCGATACGAGCGCGCAGGGGCGCGCGCCCTTCCCTGCCTGCTATGCTAGCGCCTGCCGCACGCGAACGCATCAAAAATATTGCATTTCAGTTAAACTATTTCACCCGCTCATATCTCCACGGACAAGATGAATACCAAGACTCCGATCGACTCCTTCAGCTTCCGCCGCATCCTGGCCCGCAACGTCACCTTGCCACTCGTCATCGGGGTCGTCACCGCCCTCGTCTTTGTTGCCCTGATTGCCTACCTGCTTTCCGCGCTGCGCTCGGTCGAGCATTCGGAAAGGGTCATCGGCAACGCCAACGAGGTCATGAAACTGTCCGTGGACCTGGAAACGGGCATGCGCGGCTATTTGCTGACGGGCGATGAAACCTTCCTTGCCCCGTACAAATCGGGCAAGGCGAAGATTGCCGTGGAAATGAATACCCTGCTCGAACTGGTGTCCGACAGCCCCATGCAGGTGGACCGGCTGCGCCGCATCCGCGCGCTGCAAGGCCAATGGCTCGACTATGCGGAAAGCGTGATCGGCCAGCGCCGCAGCAACCAGGAATTCCTCGCGCGCGTGCGCCAGGGCGAAGGCAAGCTGGAATTCGATGAGATCCGCCGCGAATTCCTGTCCTTCCTGGCCATGGAGCAGCGTTTGCGCCAGGAACGGGCCGACTCGGCGGAAAGCCGCACCATCCAGGCGGTGGTCGTCTTCCTGCTCCTCAGCCTGGGACTGTCCGGCATGCTGGCCTACCTGGGCCGGCGCGAACTGCTGCGCCTGTCCGACATCTACAACGAGGCGCTGGAACAGCGCGGCAAGGACAATGATGTCTTGCAGGAACAAGCGTGGCTGCGCACGGGGCAGACGGAGCTGGCGGCCCACACCAGCGGACAGCTGGCCTTGCCGCAGCTGGGACGGCAGGTGCTCGATTTCCTCGCCAACCGCCTGGACGTGGCCGTGGCCACCCTGTATGTCACCGATGACGACGGCAGCCTGCGCCGCACGGCCGTGTACGGTTTCAACGATGCTGGCGTAAAAGACAAGCAGGTCTTCAAGCTGGGCGAAGGCCTGGTGGGCGAGACGGCGCGCGAAAAGAAACTCAAGCACATCAAGCAGGTGCCGGACAACTATCTGACCGTGACGTCCAGCCTGGGCCGCGGTGCGCCGCTGGAACTGGTCTTGACGCCGGTAAATAATGAAGGCGAGGTGAATGGCGTGATCGAACTGGGCTTTACGCATCCCGTCAGCCAGCGCGTCAAGGAACTGCTGAACCTGATCGCCGCGAATGTCGGCACTTCCGTGGAAGCCGCGCTGTACCGCCAGCGCCTGCAAAACGTGCTGGAAGAAACCCAGCAATTGAATGAAGAGCTGGAAGTGCAGCAGGAAGAGCTGCGCACGGCCAATGAAGAGCTGGGCGAACAGTCGCGCGTGCTGGAACAGTCGCAAGCCCACCTGGAAGAGCAAAAGTCGGCGCTGGAGCAGTCGAACGAACAGCTGGCCGTGCAGGCGCTGTCGCTGGACCAGAAAAACATGGCCATCGGCCAGGCGCACGCGCAGCTGGAAGCACGCGCCGAAGAATTGCAGCGGGCCAGCCGCTACAAGTCCGAATTCCTGGCCAATATGTCGCACGAACTGCGCACGCCATTGAACAGCTCGCTCATCCTGTCCAAGCTGCTGTCCGACAATAGCAGCGGCAACCTGACGCCAGAGCAAGTAACGTTTGCGCAAACCATTTACTCTGCCGGCAACGATTTATTGACCCTGATCAACGATATCCTCGATATTTCCAAGGTCGAAGCCGGTAAACTGGAATTGACGCCAGAGAGCGTGCCCTTCGACGAACTGCTCAGCAGCATGAAGATGCTGTTCGGCCCGCAAGCGCAGCAAAAGAAACTGGCGTTCAACGTCAGCGTTGCGCCCGATGCGCCCGCCGCCTTTGTCAGCGACCGCCAGCGCCTGGAGCAGATCCTGAAAAACTTGCTGTCGAACGCCATCAAATTCACGGATGCGGGCACCGTGGCCCTGCACGTCGGCACCGATGCAGCCGGCAACGTGCGCTTCCAGGTACAGGATTCCGGCATCGGCATCGCCGACGAGCAGCAGCAGAAAGTCTTCGACGCCTTCCACCAGGCCGATGGCACGACCAGTCGCCGCTATGGCGGCACGGGCCTGGGCCTGTCGATTTCGCGCGACCTGGCGGCCTTGCTGGGCGGCAGCATCGAGTTGTCCAGCACGCCAGGCCAGGGCAGCACGTTCACCCTGGTGCTGCCGGCCAGCATGCCGGAACGCGCCGCGCCGGCCGATGCGCCGGCAGCGGCGCCCGCACCGTTCCAGTCAACGGCGAAAGCGGCCGCACATGCCGCGCCTGCCACCGCTGCTATGCCTAAAGCAGCGCCCGTCGCCAAGCCCGTGCCCTTGCCCACCTTCCAGGATGACCGCGACAGCGTGCCCGCCGCCAGAAGCGGCCAGCGTTCCGTGCTGGTGATCGAGGATGAGCCGTCGTTTGCCGGCATTCTGTTCGACCTGGCGCACGAAATGCAATACCGCTGCCTGGTGGCGCATGGCGCCGAGGAAGGCTTGCGCCTGGCTGAAGAATTCCTGCCCGACGCCATCCTGCTCGACATGGGCTTGCCGGACCGTCCCGGCCTGCTGGTCTTGCAGCAACTCAAGGAAAACCCGCTGACCCGCCATATTCCCGTGCACATCGTGTCCGGCAATGACCAGATGCAGGAAGCCATGCAGCTGGGCGCCATCGGCTACGCCACCAAGCCGCGCACGCGCGAGCAGCTGAAAGAAGTGTTCCGCAAGCTCGAATCGAAGTTCACACAGAAAATGAAACGCATCCTGCTGGTCGAGGATGACGAACGCCAGCGTGAAAGCGTGGTGCACCTGATCAGCGACGACGACGTGGAAATCACGGCCGTGGCGCTGGGCGAACAGGCGCTGGAATTGCTGAAGACGCAGATTTTCGACTGCATGATCATTGACCTCAAGCTGCCCGACATCCAGGGCAACGAATTGCTCGAACGCATGGAGCACGAGGAACTGTGCTCGTTCCCGCCCGTGATCGTCTATACGGGCCGCAACCTGAGCCGCGAGGAAGAAGCGGACTTGATGAAGTATTCGCGCTCGATCATCATCAAGGGCGCCCGTTCGCCCGAGCGCCTGCTCGACGAAGTCACCCTCTTCCTGCACAAGGTGGAATCGGAACTGTCGAGCGAGCGCCAGGGCATGCTGCAGCAGGTGCGCAGCCGCGAACGCGTGTTTGAAGGACGCAAGATTCTGCTGGTGGACGACGATGTGCGCAACATCTTTGCGCTGACGAATGCGCTGGAACAGAAAGGCGTGGTGGTGGAAATCGGCCGCAACGGCTTTGAAGCCATCAGCAAGCTCAACAGCACGGAGGATATCGACCTGGTCCTGATGGACGTCATGATGCCGGGCATGGACGGCCTGGAAGCGACGCGTTTGATCCGCGCCGATGGCCGCTACAACAAGCTGCCGATCATCGCCATCACCGCCAAGGCCATGAAAAACGACCAGGAAGAATGCCTGCAGGCGGGCGCCTCCGACTACCTGGCCAAGCCGATCGACCTGGACCGCCTGTACTCGCTGCTGCGCGTGTGGATGCCAAAGATGGAACGCATCTGATGGCGCGCCTGTGGGAACGCCAGCGGACGGAGTACCGCTGATGCCTACTGGCATGAAGGATGTGGAACGCGCACAACTGCAGGCGCTGATGGAAGCCATCTATCAGCGCTACAGCTACGACTTCCGCGACTATTCGCCAGCATCGCAGCTGCGCCGTTTGCACCACGCGCTCGAACGTTTGCATTGCGCGGATCTGGCTGCCTTGCAGCAGCGCGTGCTGGACGAGCCGGCCTGCTTTGGCGAACTGCTGCAGATTTTGACCGTGCCCGTCACGCAAATGTTCCGCGATCCGGCCTTTTTTCTCGCCTTGCGCGAACACGTGGTGCCGGTGCTCAAGACCTATCCCTCGCCCACCATCTGGGTGGCCGGCTGCTGCACGGGCGAGGAAGCCCTGTCGCTGGCCATACTGCTGCACGAGGAAGGCTTGCTGGAACGCAGCCGCATCTACGCCACCGACATCAATCCGCAGGCGCTGGCCACGGCCGCGCGCGGCGCCTACCCGTTGCACCGCATGCAGGAATATGCGGACAATTACGTGGCAGCGGGCGGCCTGGGCCAGCTGAGCGATTACTACACCCTGGAGCACGCCACGGCGCGCTTCGACGCGCGCCTGCTCGAGAAGATCAACTTTGCCGATCACAGCCTGGCCACGGACAGCGTCTTTGTCGAAACGCAATTGGTTTTGTGCCGTAACGTCTTGATTTATTTCAATAAGACCTTGCAGGAACGCTCGCTGGCCCTGTTCCACGAATCGCTGTGCCACCGGGGTTTCCTGGGCCTGGGCAGCAAGGAAAGCGTGCAGTTTACACGCTTTGCCACCGATTTCGAGCCCGTGGCGGGGCAGGAAAAACTCTACCGCAAGCGTGCGCCATCGCCCGCCGCTTCCCACTACGCTGGACGCCAAGCGCCAGGAATGAAACATGAACACTGAAACCAGTACCAAATTACTCATCGTCGACGACTTGCCGGAGAACTTGCGCGCACTCAACGCGCTGATCCGCGAGAGCGACCGCAGCGTCTACCAGGCCTCGTCCGGCGAAGAAGCGCTGGCCTTGCTGCTGGAACACGATTTCGCGCTGGCCATCCTCGACGTGCAAATGCCGGAAATGGATGGCTTCGAGCTGGCGCAGCTGATGCGCGGCACGGAAAAGACGCGCCACATCCCCATCGTTTTCGTCACGGCGGCCGGCAAGGAAATGAACTTCGCCTTCCAGGGTTATGAAAGCGGCGCCGTCGATTTCCTGCACAAGCCGCTTGACATCAATGCCGTGCAAAGCAAGGTCAATGTGTTTGTCGCCCTGCACCAGCAGCGCAGCGAGACCCGGCGCCAGGTGCAGGCGCTCGAATACAGCCGCCAGCAGCAGGAAGCGCTGCTGAAGGAATTGCGCGCCACGCAAGCGGAGCTGCAGCGCTCGCTGCGCCTGCGCGATGAATTCATGTCCATGGTGGCGCATGAGCTGCGCACGCCCTTGAACACCCTGTTCCTGGAAACACAGATGCGCACCGTCAACCTGGAACGGGGCAACCTGGCCGCCTTCGAACCGGACAAGCTGAACAAGATGGTGGCGCGCGACGGGCGGCAGATCCGCAGCATGGTGCGCCTGATCGACGACATGCTCGACGTCTCGCGCATCAGCAGCGGCAAGCTGTCGATCCGCCGCGAAGCCGTCGACCTGACGAGCCTGGTACGCAGGGTGGCCGACGACCTCGGTCCGCACGCGGCCGCCACGGGCAGCGTGCTCGAAGTGCTGGCCTTCGAGCCGATCCACGGCTTTTGGGACGCCTTCCGCGTCGAGCAGATCGTCGTCAACCTGATCAGCAACGCCGTGCGCTACGGCCAGGGCCAGCCGGTGGAGATCAGCCTGGGCCATACGCAGAACAGCGCCGTCATCGAAGTGCGCGACCATGGCATCGGCATCAACAGCCGCGACCAGGAGCGCATCTTTGACGCCTTCGAGCGCGTCGTGCACCAGGACCGCACGGGCGGCCTGGGCCTGGGCCTGTTCATCACCAAGCAGCTGGTGGACGCGCATGGCGGCGCCATCACCCTGCAAAGCCAGCCCGGCAATGGCGCCCTGTTCAGCGTCACCCTGCCGCTGGCCGGCAGCTGAGGCCGGCATGACGACGCAACTGCACCCGGATGGCCAGGGCGGCGCCAGCGGCGTGGCCTTCCTGCTGCAACTGGAGCGCCGGCTGCGCCCGCTGCACGACACGGGCGGCATCCTCGCCTTATCCGCGCAGATGCTGGGCCAGCGCCTCGGCGCGCAGCAGGTAGCCTGTTTCGACATCGGCCAGGCGCTGCACGCCCCTACCCTGCAGCATGCGTGGAGCGATGGCCTGGCGCCGGGCGCGGCCGGCGAATATTTCCTGGGAGATTATGCGGCCAGCCTGGCCGACGCGCTGGCCGCCGGCCAGGCCGTGGCCGTCAGCGACGTGGCCAGCGATCCGCGCACGGCCTTGCCGGCCGCGCTGGCCGCCTTTACGCGCCTGGGCATCCGTGCCTTCTTGAACATTCCCATCGCCAAGGATGGCCGCCTGGCCGCCCTGTTCGTCGTGCACAGCCGCGCGGCGCGCCTGTGGCGGGCGGACGAGATCGAACTGGCCGTGCAAGTGTCGGAGCGCGTCTGGTCCACCATCGTACGGGCCCAGGCCGAAGAACAGCTGCGTCTGCTCAGTGCCGGCATGGAGCGCAAAATCGCCGAGCGCACGCGCGAATTTGGCCGCACCTGGCAAGTCAGCCCCGATCTGCATGGCGTGCTCAACCTGGACGGCTACTTCGAGCACTCGAATCCCGCCTGGCAAGCCACCTTGGGCTGGTCGGAAGAGGAAATCCGCACGACGAAGTTTTTCAATCTGATCCATCCCGACGACTTGCCGCGCACCTATGCGGCCTGGGATGCGGCCAGCCAGGGGCAGCCGGCGCTGCGCTTCGAGAACCGCTACCGCCACAAGCTGGGCGGCTGGCGCTGGCTGTCGTGGGTGGCCGTGCCGGAAGGCGACAAGGTGTATTGCAGCGCGCGCGACATCAGCGTGGAAAAGAAGCTCGAAGCGGACCTGGCGGCGCGCAACAGCGAGCGCGAACGGCTGTGGCGCAGCGCGCAAGACCTGATGGTGGCCGTTGACGCCGAACACTGTTTCACCGCGGTCAACCCTGCCGCGGCCGCCATCCTGGGCTGGCTGCCCGAGGAAATGCTGGGCCGCAGCCTGTTCGATTTCATCGTGCCCGACGACGCGGGCGCCACGCGCCAGGCCCTGGCGCAAGTGGCGCAAGCGCCGCACGAGAGCGTGCCCAGCTTTGAAAACCGCTACCGCCACCGCGATGGCGGCTACCGCTGGCTGTCCTGGGTGGCCGCGGCCGAAGGCGACCTGATTTTTGCCACGGGCCGCCACATCACCGTGGAAAAAGAGGCGGAAAGCACCTTGCGCAGCATGCAGGAATCCTTGCGCCACAGCGAGACGGCGCTGCTGCAATCGCAAAAACTCGAAGCCCTGGGCAAGCTGACGGGCGGCGTGGCCCACGATTTCAACAACGTGCTGCAAATTATTTCCGGCAACCTGCAACTGCTGCAGATGACCGTGGGCGACGACCCGCTGGCCGCCAAGCGCATCGCCAGTTCCACGGCCGCCGTGGAGCGTGGCGCGAAACTGTCGGCCCAGCTGCTGGCGTTTGCCCGGCGCCAGCCCCTGAAACCGCTGGTAACGGACCTGGCCCACCTGCTGCGCTCCATGGAAGAGCTGCTGCGCCGCGCCACGGGCGAGACCATCGACACGCGGATGATGCTGGCAGACGACAGCTGGCGCGCCCTGGTCGACCCGCACCAGCTGGAAAACGTCATCCTCAACCTGGCCATCAATGCGCGCGACGCCATGGCGGGCCAGGGCCAGCTGACCATCGAACTGAGCAACAGCGTGCTCGACTGTGCCTACGCGGCCCGCCATGCGGACGTGGTGCCAGGCGACTACGTGCAGCTGGCCATTTCCGACACGGGCACGGGTATTCCGGCCGAACTGCTGGACAAGATTTTCGAACCCTTCTTCACCACCAAGCGCGAAGGCGAAGGCACGGGACTGGGCCTGTCCATGGCATATGGTTTCCTGCGCCAGAGCGGCGGCCACCTGACGGTGGACAGCCTGCCTGGCCATGGCAGCACCTTCCGCATTTACCTGCCGCGCTCGCTGGACGCGGAAACCGAGCTGCCGCTGCAGCTGAGCGGCCCCGTGCTGGGTGGCAAGGAAACCATCCTTGTCGTGGAAGACGACGTACAGGTGCAGACCACGGTGGTGGACATGCTGCGCGGCCTCGGCTATTTCGTGCTGCGCGCCAGCGATGGCGAAAGCGCCATGCACATCGTCGGCAGCGGCATCCCCATCGACCTGCTGTTTACGGATGTGGTCATGCCCGGCAAGGTGGCCAGCACGGAACTGGCGCGCCAGGCCCGGCTGCTGCTGCCGGAGCTGGCCGTGCTGTTTACCTCGGGCTACACGCAGGATGCCATCATGCAGGGTGGCCGGCTGGAGCCGGGCGTCGAGCTGCTGAGCAAACCCTACCGGCGCGAAGACCTGGCGCGGCGCATCCGCCATTTGCTGGCCAACGGCCAGCACGTGACGGCGCTGCAGCAGTACCGCGCCCAGCTGGCGCCACAGCCCCCCACACCCGCACGGCCGGGTGGGCGGAATATTCTGCTAGTGGAAGACAACGCGGATGCGCGCGCCATGACGGGTGATCTGCTGGGCATGCTCGGGCATGCGGTGACGGCCGTGGGCACGGCGGAAGAAGCGCTGCCTCTGCTGGGCACGCCGGGACTGGAGTTGCTGCTGACCGATATCAGCCTGCCGCAGATGTCGGGCGCAGAATTGGCCGAGGTCGCCGCGCGCGACTATCCGCGGCTGGAAGTGGTATTTTCCACGGGCCACGCCCCGGCCAACTCCGGCGTCAGCGACCCGCACGCACGTTTTCTCGTGAAACCGTTCAGCATCGAACAGCTGCAGCAAGCCTTGCTGGCGCCGGACCGCTGATCAATCCGTGATACGCCGCGCTTTCAGGGCGCCGGCCAGCTCTTCCAGGCTGAAGGGCTTGCGCAGGAAGCGCGCGCTGGCGTCCTGCATCAGGCTGGCACCCCAGTCGTGGCCGGAGGCGAAGACCACATCCAGCCGCGGCCAGTGCTCGCGCGCATGGCGCGCCAGTTCCAGGCCGGACATGGTGGGCAGGCTGATATCCGTCACCAGCACATCGAGGCCAGGCATGGCCAGCAGCGGCAAGGCTTGCTCGGCGCTGGCCACGCCATGCACGGTATGTCCCAGCATGTTGAGCATTTCCGTCGTCATTTCGCGCGCGTCGTCATTGTCTTCCACCAACAGGATGCGCCGTCCGGACGGATCGGGCGCGCCCACCAGGCGGCGGTCGGCCAGCAGGTGGCGCAGGCGCCGCGCCAGGTCTTCGCGCCGGTAAGGCTTGCTCAGCAGCTCGACACCGGGGTCCAGCCGCCCGCCCTGCATGATGGCGTTGTGCGTATAGCCCGACGTATACAGCACGGCCAGCTCCGGCAGCAGCAGCCTGGCCTGCTGCGCCAGTTCCTTGCTGCTGACGGGCCCGGGCATGACTACGTCCGTAAACAGTAAATCGATGGCCACGCCCGTGCGCAGCAGGGACAAGGCCGATTCGCCATCGTCCGCATGCAGCACCTCATAGCCGAGGCCGCGCAGCATGTCGACCACCGTGTGCTGCACCGGGGCATCGTCTTCCACCACGAGGATGGTTTCGCCGCCGCCCAGCACGGGCCCGCCCAGCCCCGGTGGCGGCTCGGCCAGTTTTTCCAGCGAACGCGGCAGGTAAATCTTGAAGGTCGTGCCCGCACCTGGGGCGCTGTGCACCTTGATGTGCCCCGCGCTCTGGCGGATGAAGCCGTAGGCCATCGACAGCCCCAGGCCCGTGCCCTCGCCTTCGCGCTTGGTGGTAAAGAACGGTTCGAAGATCTGGTCGATCACGTCGCGCTCCATGCCGTGGCCCGTGTCCGTGATGGTCAGCAGCACATACTGCCCCGCCAGCACATCGGCATGCAGGCTGGCGTAGGCCGCGTCCAGCGTGACATTGCTCAAGGTAAAGGTCAGCCGCCCGCCCTTTTCCATGGCGTCGCGCGCATTGATGGCCATGTTCAGAAGCACGTTTTCCATCTGGTTCGGGTCGACCAGGGTGTGCCACAGGCCGTCGCTGATGAACGTCTCCTCAAAAACATCCTCACCGAGGGCGCGGCGGATCAGCTCATGCATGCGGCGCAGCAAGTGCCCCAGGTCCGTCACCAGCGGTTTTAATGGTTGACGGCGCGCAAAGGCCAGCAGCTGCGACGACAGCTTGGCGCCCCGCTCGACGGCCGAGGCAGCCGAATCGAGGCGGCTGGCCGCCTGCGGGTTGTCGGCCACCGTCAGTTTCAGCAGCTGCAAGTTGCCGGAAATGATCTGCAGCACGTTATTGAAATCGTGGGCCACGCCGCCCGTCAGCTTGCCGATCGATTCGAGCTTTTGCGCCTGCAGCAGGGCTTGCTCGCTGCGCACCAGCGCCAGCCGCGCCTCCTTCTCGTCCGTGACGTCGCGGCCGATGGCGTGGATCAGCTTTTGCGCCGGCACGGCCGTCCAGGAAATCCAGCGGTAGCCGCCGTCACGGCGCCGGTAGCGGTTTTCCATGCGCAAGGTGGGCGCGCCATGGGCCAGGCGCGACAGGTCCTGCAAGGCCGCCATGCGGTCGTCCGGATGCACGAGGCTGATGAAATCCATGCCCAGCGATTCGATTTCGGGCCGGTCTAGAATGCTCGTCCAGGCGGGATTGACGGCGATGATCATGCCGCTCAAGTCCGCCACCAGCATGATGTCGGTCGACAAGCGCCACATGCGGTCGCGGTCGGCCGTGCGGTTGGCCATTTCCACTTCCAGCGAGGAATTCAGATAGGCCATCTTTTCCAGCACGTTCTTTTGTTCCTGCACGTCCGTGTTGGTGCCCACCCAGCGCAGCACCGTGCCCGCCTCGTCGAACAGGGGCAAGGCGCGCGCCAGGAACCAGCGGTACTGGCCGTCGCTGGCGCCGCGCATGCGGAACTCGTGCTCGTACGCGCTGGCGGTGGACACGGCGCGTTCCCAGCTGTGCTGGGTGGTCAGCAGATCGTCCGGGTGCACGCAATGGCGAAAACCGCTGGTGACCAGCGACTTCAGCGATTGCCCCGTGTAGTGGCAAACCTGCTCGTTGACCCAGTAGGTGGTGCCATTGCCATGCGCCAGCCAGGCCTGGTTGGGCATGGTCGATGCCAGCGAGCGGAATTGCGCTTCGCTGTCGAGCAAGGCATTGCGCGCCTGCCAGTGTTCATCGATGTCTTCGCAGGAACCGTACCATTTCAGTGGTTTGCCAGACGCATCTAGCCGGCAATAGGCGCGCGAATGCACCCAGCGGTACAAACCGTCCTGCCGGCGCACCCGCATTTCCGCATCAAAAGGCTGAGCGCTGCCCACGGATTCGCTCCAGGCCGCCAGCGACTGCGGCACGTCTTCCGGATGGATGGCGTCCAGCCAGCCGGTGCCCAGGCCGTTGACACCCGTCCATTCGCGCCAGCGCTGCGCAACATAGTCCAGCTTGCCGTCGACATCGGCCGTCCACAGCACCTGGGTATTCATTTCTATGGCGTAGTGAAAGTGTTCGCGGCTGTCGCGCAGCTGCTGTTCCAGCTGGCCCCGCTCGATGACGTGCGAGGCGACCCTGGCGGCGATGGCCAGCAGCTCGATCTCGGGCTGGGTGGGATGGCATGGCGTGGGAAACAGCATGCCCAGCACGCCCAGGATATGGCCGCTGGCGCCAAACACGGGCGCAACCCAGCAGGCGCGATAGCCGTGCAGCAAGGCTTCCTTGCGGCCCGCGCTCCAGCCCAGGTCGCGCGTGATGTCGCCGCAATACGCGGGCGCGCCGGAAAAGGCCGCCGTGCCGAACGGTGAAGGCTGCTCGCCGCCGTGGCGCAGGGCCAGGCACAGGTCCTGTGGCACGCTGGGTGCGGAGAGGCCGCAAAAGCGGTCGGACTCGTCGATCAGCACGAGGCAGGCATGTGCGCTGTCCTCAGCCTGGCCTTGCAGCGCCAGCAATAAATGTTCCAATGCATGGGCCAGGTCGACCCCGGCCGCGATGCTCCCCAGCGCATTATGCTCGGCGTCCAGTAATGTGATGATGTTGTTTGGCTGCACCGTGTCGATAAGCGGAAAACTGATGCCCGGAATATACCATGTGGCAAGGCTCTTCATGGGGAAAAGAGCAGCTTTCCGCCTCCGCCGACACCGCCGCTGTCGCCTGCACGCCGGCAAGCGGCGCACCTTCACCGCCCGGCGCCGGCAGTGGTGCCTGCCTATGCTAGAGTATTGCTCTTTCCTCAAGCACAAGCCGTCATGACCATGTCCCTGCCGTCCTCATTGATTGCCACCGCCCTGCTCGCTTGCAGCCAGGGTACCGTCGCCGCTCCCATGAGCCTGGATGACTACCTGGCCTTGCACGGCCCCGCGCCCACTGTACAGCTCGCCTATGGCGCGGCGCCGTCGCAATATGCGCAGCTGTTCCGTCCCAGCGGCGCGGGGCCGTTTCCCGTCGTGGTGCTGGTGCATGGCGGCTGCTGGACGGTGGAGTTCGGCGGCATCGCGCAGATGCACAACGTGGCCGGCGCCCTCGCCGCGCAAGGCATCGCCGTGTGGAATGTCGAGTACCGCCGCGTCGATGAGCCAGGCGGCGGCTATCCAGGCACCTACCAGGACATGCACGCGGCGCTCGACAGCCTGCGCCAGCACGCCAGCCAGTACCAGCTCGACACGAGCCGCATCGTGGCCATGGGCCATTCTGCCGGCGGCCAGCTGGTGCAGTGGATCGCGGGGCGCGAAAAACTGCCGAAGGGCAGCCCCCTGTACCGCGAGCAGTATCTGCCAGTGAAAAACATCCTCAGCCTGGGCGGCCTGGCCGACCTGCGCCACGAGCAAGCCTTGATCAAGACCAGCTGCGAGCGCGACATCGCGCAGCTGGCAGGCAGCGCCAGCAGTGACCGCCCGGACATCTACAGCGACACCAACGCCGCCGACCTGATGCCCAACGGCAGCCGCACCGTGCTGGCCACGGGAGAGCTCGACACCATCTCCCCGCCCCGCGTGGCGCACGACTACGCGGCCAAGGCCAAGCTGGCCGGCGACCATGCGGAAGTGCTGATCCTGCCCGGCGCCAGCCATTACGACGAGATCGCCGCGACCTCGAACGCATGGCAGCTGATCTTGCCGGTGATACGGCAGATGCTGGGGATGCAGCCTTGAACATGGCGCTAGCCGACGACTTGCACCCGTATCAATATCTATGGGACGGTTCCCAGCCAGGCTGGGGACTGACGCACATCAATAGCCAGCATACCGGACTTGCGCTGCAATTTTCCGTCCCTGGCGGATCGGCACAGGAGCGCCTGTCCGCAAGAAAGACGATTGAGGAATTCAAGCCACTGTCGATCCAGCAAGTCACGACGCGGCTGCACGGATGCAAGCTTTTCCCTCTGGGCCAATTTGAGACCAGGGAGGCGCGCCGCATTGCCGCCCAAGCGCGCCAGCAAGGCCTGACCGTGCTGGAAGAACCGAGCAGCACAGTGCACTTCCTGCCAACCAATCTACTGAGCAACAGGGTATTGCTCATCGACGATGAAAACCTGGCAAAACGCGTGTACGAGGCAGCCATTCTGCACGGCGTTCCTGTGCGGCATATCGAGGCCTGAGCCATCTGAGCAACCTTCAAACTCCAACATAAGCACATGCTGAAACCTGTCAACTTTCGTCACACTATCGCCTGCCTCTTGCTTGCGGCGTGCTTCCCGTTGGCCTGCGCCGCCACCATGCAGGAACTGGAAAGCGGCCTGCTGCATGCCTTGCAGCTCAAAAAAGGCACGAGCGAACGCACGGGCACCTCGGGCAAGGCCATCGAGGCCTATGTGCATGCGGGTCTGCTGGGAAAGAAACCGAACCAGCGCTACGACTACACCGATTACTATCTGTTGAGGAAACCGGCAAGCTTCCTGGGTCACGAACTGGTGCTGATCGAAGAGGAATACATCACGCAATACATAGGCTGCTGCGTGAGTCCTGGCGCGGGCGTGACCGTGAAAGTGCACGGCAGCACGCACAAGCTGGAACAGTTCGCCCGCGCCAACCGCTGCACCCTCACCGAAAACGTTGATTTTGCGCAGGCATTGCGCGAAGTGGCGATCAGGAACAAGGTGCCCAAGGCCCACTATGCGTCGCTGAGTTGCCGCGAGCGCGATGCCGAGCGGGATGAGTGATGGCCACTCCCAGGGGGGGGGCAGACTATCTGCACAGAGATAACTAGCGTTCGAGTCCTGATTGATAAAAGCAGTCCTCAGGTGACTTCAGGATCAACGGAAGTTTTGCATGTTTTTTCGCCTTTATAAAGGAATCACTCGATGAGCAGACACTTGACCGGACTGGCAATGTTGGTATTGGCTGGCGGATCTTCCTTTTCCTCGTTCGCTGCACCAACGGCCCAACAGGCTGCCGGAGACGTTTTTGCGAAGCCGCATCAGCTTGTCGACATCGGTGGCCGCAAGATGCATCTATATTGCAGCGGGCAAGGCGCGACCACGGTGGTATTCGATGCGCCGTCGGGCGAGGCCGGCTGGAACTGGTTCAAGGTGCAGCCCGAGATCGCCAGACACACGCGCGCCTGCGTGTATGACCGCGCGGGTCTCGGGTTCAGCGACCCGGCACAGCGCAGCAATACTGCAGAGAACGTCGTCGAGGACTTGCACAAACTGTTGACCGGTGCTGGCATCAAGCCGCCCTATGTCATGGTGGGCAATTCACTGGGCGGCGCGAACGTCCAGGTTTACGCCTACCGCTACCCGGCAGCGGTCAAGGGACTGGTGCTCGTCGAGCCGCAACACGAAGATGAAACCCGGCGCCTGGACAAGGCTAGCCAAGGCAATATCAGCAAGGTCTACGCGATGGTAAAGGAGCAGAACAACTATTGCCTGGCCGCCGCCCAGAAGGGTTTCAAGGCCGGCAGCGAAGAACAAATGAATTGCATCGGCAATCCGGCGGACAGCTACGGTCCCGCGCTGGGGGCGGCCGTGGCGGCTGCGACGAGCAAGCCTGCCTACTGGCGTGCCACCATCGACGAATGGGAAGCAATCCATATCAGCGACGACCAACTACGCAAGCATCGACGTCCGTTCGGTGATCTGCCGGTAGTGGTGCTGACACGCGGCGTTAGCCCCTATGCCGTCCCGGGAAAGCCGCAGAGCGCCTTGAACAAGGCGATGGAAGATGAGAATGCCGCCATTCAACAAGAGATCGCCGCCCTGTCCACGCGCGGCACGCAGCGTGTCGTGCCGGGCGCCGGCCACGTGATACACGCAGATAAGCCGGAAGCCGTCATTGACGCCATCCTCGAAGTGCTGCGCCAAGTGAAGTAGCGCTGACGGCAAATGAAAAAACGAGAGGGGTTCCTGCAGGCACCGTATCGGTCGCTCCGCCAGGTACCACACGGGCGCCGTCCAGTGAGGTACGCAATGGGGCGTCAAGAAGTGCGTTCTCCGACAATTTTTCGAAAGAAATTGCGGAGCGATATATTGCGGGTTCGATTGACTTCGACATTGCTGATTGTGCGATGAATGCACTGTCCGCCAGGACGCCACCTGAAGATTTTCCTTCCTATACCCGGGCGGTGTATCAAGCCTTTGATGAAGGCGAGTATGTGCAGCCAGGGCAAGTAATTGGTAGCGATGAAGACGTATATACTCGTCCTTTTCTGCGTCAAGCAATGTCGGATTTTCATCCTCTGGACTTCAGCTAGTGGCCACAAGCGGACGTTCAATTAATCAGTTGAGGTAACCGCCTTTCGATTAAGGGCTAGTTAATATAGGAACCTTTGCAAATGTTCGCTCTCCATGCAGCAATTGAACAAATGGACATTAAGGCCGCGAGATCTTTGCTTGAGCAAGGCGCGAACGTTAATGCCAGAGACCCAGAGGTAGGGATGGCGACCGCATTACACATTGCAGTGGACATTGAGTGCGAAGACGCCTGTCGGCGATATGATAGCGGTGACGCTGACGCCTCACCAGTTCCCGCCCTGACGAAACTGCTTCTTGATTTCTGCGCTGATCCGTCCGTACCAGACGCTGGGGACAAAACTCCCCGTGACTGGGCAGTCGAACGAAACCATTTTCAAGCGATGACGCTGTTCGACTCCCAATGGTAAAGTTGCCATGCGTTCGTCGTCGCGGACGACTGCTTTGGTGCGGAAGCTGCCGCGCATGAACGACGGCAATCGGCCAGAAGCGGCCTTCTATCTCATCCTTAAAATATACAAGGTAACCTGAAAAATGGACAAGCTCACTGTAGTTTTGGTCGATCCGCCAGATGAAGAAGCCGCGTCAGTTACTCTGCGAGGCGAGCAAGGTGAACTCGTTGTTTTTTGTCATCCGTGCAGCTTAACAGCAGGCGACGTTATCGAAAATCGCCTATCGGTTCTGGATGCAGATGTCCACGCCACGTACCTGACTGACTGGCCAGAAAGCGAAAAAGAGGCATTGTCTACGGAGTGGATTGAACGTACCGGACATTACGCGTATCGTGGGCGTGGGCGTGTGCTCGATCATGGGGATGGCCTGGTCGAGGTACAAGGATTTTTTATCGACATGGGTGCATTATGCGTCGGGCACGTCGATTTCGAAATCAGTCGCCTTGATTTAAGCACCTGAATTCTTCAGTGGAGAGTTTTGATCTTTCTCATTGAAAGCGTTTGCTTTAGCACGGAGCCTTGTCGACGACTGCATCCGGCCAAAAGCGGTCGTTCCACACATCCTTAATTTGACGGTATCCCATGATGAGCAATGTGCTATCTGTCAACGAAGTAATCGACCGCGCAGATGAGCTTGACGGTAAGCCGGTCGAAATCGTTGGTTTGCTGACGTTTGAATTTGAGAATCACTCTCTCGGCCATTATCCAAAGGCAGAGCGACGGGAGATCACGGAAGCAGTAGATCCTCCGTACTACCAATCCAGCGTTTGGATTACCTTTGATGCGGGAAGTATCCAGCCGAATCAAGAAATGCTCATACGCTGGCAGGGAAAACGCGTCCGAATTTCTGGGGTTGTTCGTACGCCCCAAGGGCCGTTTGGTTGCGGTCATTTCAGCGGCTGGGGATGCGAAGTTGAGGCTTACACGATTGAACGTCTCTGAACTTCTGCAATGTGATGGAACCTGGCAACGACGGTAACCGGCCAATTTCAGGCGTTCAGTATCGCCAAGGGATTCTATGCTGCAAAAGTATTTCGATGAGCTAAAGCGCGCCGACTGGACATCCAGTTCGCTCTTTGACGCGGAGACGGTGGTAGAGCAGAGCAAACTCTTTGCGTTTCATCCGACAGTACGAGAACTCCACGGCTACGTATTGGATGACGAAAACACAAGCAACCATCATTTTTTAATTACGGTCGAGCCATTGGCTGGAAGTGTTTTTTTTCTTTCGCACGACGGCGATTCGCGAATGGTGTTTGAAAGCGTGACCGATTTCTTAGACTCCGTGCGTAAGGCTCAAGCCGAAGGGCTGTCTGTATCTGACCTACATCCGCGTTTGAGCCCTGTCCCTAGGGACCAGGCGGCATTAGCGAATTTCATTCACGCGCTCCACCGTCAGGAATGCAATGACCTAATCGTCAGCCTTCTGCCTTCGCTGGACCTTGAAGATCTGCCGTTGCTTCAATTACTCGCCAATGACGCCGACTTTTTTCTGGGTGAGGCAGTTGCCATGGAAATCGAGAAGCGACCGTCAAAGGCTCTTCTGCCGATCGCCATCACATGTGCTAACCATGTTCATCCTCAAGTTTCAGTTGCTGGATCGCGCGCTTTGCGACGAATTAAGGAGCTTCTTTGAACGTCTGCCAAGGGGCGAAAGCAGACGCCCAAAAAAAACGCAAACAGGCAACGGCACAAACAGGCAACGGCAGCAAGAACACTCCCGAGGCTCGGACAAAGGCTACCCGGGCCCGTGAGTGTGGCCCGCCTTTCTTAATAGCTGGCTCCGCTACTCACGCAACACTCACTGCACCCGCGCCAGATACTGGGCCAGCTGTCCGAAAGTAGCCTTGAACCCCTGCTTCATCGACTCGAACCCCTGCTTGAAAGTCTCATGCTGCTCCTCTGTCGCCTGGTGCGGCGTGGAACGCAAGGTCATCGTCGTCTTGCCGTCCTCCTCGGTCAGGGTCATGGTATTGAACGACTCCAGTGGCCAGGTGGCGCTGACGGGGTGCTGCACGGCATTGCCCTGTTTGTCGGCGAACGACAGGATGGAGACGATTTTTTCCGGCGCCTCGATCTGCTGGTAGGTGAACTTGCCCCACATCTCGTAGCCATTCTCGGCGCGCATGCCATAGTGGAATACGCCGCCCGGCTTCAGGTCGAGTGCCAGCACGCTCAATTCAAAACCGACAGGCCCCCACCATTGCGCCAGGCGCTCCGGTTCGACCCATGCCTTGAATACCAGTTCGCGCGGCGCGTCAAAAGTTTGCGTGATGACAAAGTCGCTGCTGTCGCGGTGCTGGCCTTCCTGCTGCTGTTCTGCGGTCGTCATGCTGTCTCCTGAAAATGATGGACTGGCTGCCAATGTAACAGCCGCGCCGGAAATGGGAAAGCCCCGCACGTCGCGCCGGGCGGCATGCTAGAATATTAGTTCGATACCTAACTATTAGACGACTCACCTTATGACCTCTATCGAAGAGCGCTTTTCCGCCGCGCTTCACAAGACGGCGCGCGGCTGGCGCCATGCGATCGACCGGCGCCTGAAGGAACTGGACCTGGGGCAAGCCAGTTGGATGGCCATCGCCATGATCGCCAAATCGCCGCAGTCGCCCTCGCAAAGCGAACTGGCACACCAACTGGGGGTGGAAAACCCCACCATGGTGTCAATGCTGGACCGGCTCGTGAAATCGGGCTTCGTGCAGCGCCAGCCGTCGGAAACGGACCGCCGCGTCAAGCTGGTGGTGCTGACCGCGGCGGGCATGCAGGTGTATGAAACCGTGCGCAAGGAAGCGGACAGTTTCCGCAAGGAACTGCTGCAAGGCATAGACCCGATCCAGTTGCTGGCGGCCACCGAGCTGCTGGAAGCGTTACAGGCGGCCACGGAGAAATCCGCATGAGTTCGGCCACAGCCAGCGCCGCACCGGCGCTGCCCGCTTCACAGGATCCCACCCTGAACCGGCGCATGATCACCATCTCGATCATGCTTGCCACCATCATCCAGGCGCTCGACGGCACCATCGCCAACGTCGCCCTGCCCCACATGCAAGGCAGCCTGTCCGCCTCGCAAGACCAGATCACCTGGGTGCTGACCTCCTTCATCGTTGCCGCCGCCATCGCCACGCCGCTCACCGGCTGGCTGTGCGACCGCTTCGGCCAGAAAAACACTTTCCTCGTTTCCGTGGCCGGCTTCACCCTCGCCTCCGTGCTGTGCGGCCTGTCGGGCACGCTTTCCGAAATCGTTGCCGCCCGCTTGCTGCAAGGCGTGTTCGGCGCGGCGCTGGTGCCGCTGTCGCAGGCGGTACTGCTGGACATCAATCCGCGCGAGAAACACGGCTCGGCCATGGCCATCTGGGGCATGGGCGTGATGATCGGCCCCATCCTGGGCCCCACCCTGGGCGGCTGGCTGACGGACAGCTACAGCTGGCGCTGGGTCTTTTTCATCAACATCCCCATCGGCGCCATGGCCTTCTATGGCATCTGGCGCTACATCCGCAGGGATGCGCCCAAGGGCCGCATGACTTTCGACATGTTCGGCTTCGCCACCTTGAGCCTGTCCATCGGCGCGCTGCAGATGCTGCTGGACCGGGGCGAGCAGAATGACTGGTTTTCTTCCACGGAAACGTGGATCGAAGCCATCGTGCTGGCCATGAGCTTGTGCTACTTCATTGCCCACACGGCCCTGCGTCCGGCCGGCAAGTCCTTTCTCGACTACCGCCTGCTGAAAAACGCGAACTATGTCAGCGGCCTGCTGTTTATTTTCATCGTCGGCCTGGTGCTGTTCGCCACCCGCGCGCTGACGCCGTCGATGCTGCAGGGCTTGATGAATTACCCGGCGGCGATCGCCGGCCTGGTGACGGCGCCCAGCGGCCTGGGCACGATGCTGGCCATGCTGATCGTCGGCAAGCTGACGGGGAAAATCGATACGCGCATCCTGCTGGGCGTGGGTTTTTCGATCACCGCGTTCTCGCTGTGGCAGATGGCCAATTTTACGCTGGACCTGGTGCCGAAGACCGTCGTGTGGAACGGCATCATCCAGGGCATCGGCCTGGGCCTCGTCTTCGTGCCCCTGAGCGCGGCCACGTTCGCCACCCTGTCGCCCGAGATGCGGGCGGAAGGTACGGCGATTTACAGCCTGGTGCGCAATATCGGCAGCAGCATCGGCATCGCCCTCGTGCAAACCTTGTTGGTGCGCAATACGCAGATCGCCCATGCCTCCTTGACGGAGCACATCAACATCGCCAATCCGGCCCTGCACGACCCCGCCATCGCCAGCGTCTACAACCTGGGCACGAGCACGGGCATGGCGGCACTGAATGGCGAAATCACGCGGCAGGCATCGATGATCGCCTACCTCGACGACTTCTGGATGATGATGTGGCTGACCATCCTCGTGCTGCCGCTCTTGCTCCTGATCAAACCACCGAAGAAGAATGCGCCTGTCGTGGTCGACCACGCGGCGATGGAATAACCCTCATGCACACACCTATTAAGCTTTCCCTGAGCGTATTAACGTTGAGTCTGGCTTTAGCCGGCTGCGCCAGCATTCCACCCGACACCCACGTGCTGCCGCAGCAAGACCTGGCCACCGTGCAACTGGCGGCCGACATCCACCTGGCCAGCGAAGGCTGGCCCGCCGCCCGGTGGTGGCATCAGTTCCACGACGATCAGCTGGACCGGCTGATTGACAACGCCCTGTCTTCCAGCCCCAGCCTGGCGGTGGCAAATGCCCGCATCGGCGCGGCCCTGTCTGCTTTTGACCTGCAGCATGCGCAGCGCGGCCCGACGCTGGAACTGGGCGCCGATGCCAGCCGCCAGCGCTATTCCGCCAACGGCCTGATGCCGGCCCCCATCGGCGGCAGTTACTACAACGAGGTGACGGTGGGCGTGCAAGCCCATTACGACCTGGACTGGTGGGGCAAGCACAAGGCGCAGATCGCCGCCAGCCTGGGCGAAGTCAATGCGCGCCGCGCAGAGTACGCGATGGCGGAACAGATGCTGGCTGCCGAGATCGCCCGCCACTATTTCAGCATGCAAAGCGGCTGGGCCCGCATGGACAACCTGCAGGCGCTGGTCGGCCTGCAGCGCCAGCTGGTGGCCGACAAGGAAAAGCGCATCGCCTATGGCCTCGGTATCAGCGACGACCATCTGTCCGCGCAAACACGTTTAAGCCTGCTGCAGCAACAAATTACCTTGCTGGCAACGCAGATCGTCACGGAGCGCGAAGCCTTGCGCGCGCTGTTGGGAGCATCCTTGGGTGCGGATGCCTCGGCGCTTGCCACCCTGCAGCCGAAACAGGCGCAGCCGCTGCCGCACGCCCTGCCCGGCAAGCTGGGCATGGAATTGCTGGCGCGTCGGCCCGACTTGCAGGCGGCGCGCTGGCGGGTGCAGGCATCGCTGAGCAATATCGAAGCGGCGCAGGCGTCGTTCTATCCCGATATCGACCTGGGCGCGTCGTTCGGCCTGGACGCCATCAAGCTGGGCAAGCTGCTGCAGTCGGGCAGCCGCACCCTGTTCATCGGCCCCGCCTTGTCGCTGCCCCTGTTCGACAGCGGCCGGCTGCAGGCGCAGCTCGGCGGCGCGCGCAGCGAGCGCAATGCGCTGATCGCCGACTACAACCAGAATGTCTTCAACGTGGTGCGCGACGTGGCGCAGGCCGGCGCCAAGGTGCAGGGCGTGGAAAACCAGCTGCGCCTGCAGGAGGAAAACCTGCGCGCTGCCGAGGCGCAGCTGCGCAACGCGAATGCCCGCATGCAGCAGGGACTGGCTGACCGCGCCAGCCAGCTCAACGCGGAAATGACCGTGCGCGGCCAGGTTGACCTGGGCATGCAGCTGCAAAACCAGCGCCAGAACGCGGAAATCAGCCTGACCGTGGCGCTGGGCGGCGGCTACCGGGGCAGCAGCGATTTTGCCGCCAGCGCCCAGCAATAAGAAATCCAACATTTGACTACGGAACACATCATGAGCAGCGATAACTCCTCCACTTCCACCGCAACCTCGCCCGACAACCGGGGCAAGCGCAAGACCGTCCTCATCGCCATCACGGCCGCCTTCCTCGTGGCGGGCGTGGCCTGGGGCGCCTATTACCAGCTGGTGCTGGCCAAGGAAGAAGTCACGGACAACGCCTATGTGGGCGGCAATATGGTCACCTTGTCGGCGCAAGTGACGGGCAACGTCGATGAAATCCGCGCAGACGAGACGCAAATGGTCAAAGCGGGCGCGCCCCTGATCACCCTGAACGGCATCGATGCGGACCTGGCCCTGAGCCAGGCGGAAGCGCGCCTCGGCAACGTGGTGCGCCAGGAGCGCGAGCGCTATGCCAGCGTGGCGCAGTACGACGCCGTCATCGAACAGCGCCGCCTGGCTCTGGCCACGGCGCAAGGCAACCTGGCGCGCCGCGCGCCGCTGGCGCTGGACCACACGATTTCCGGCGAAGACCTGGTGCATGCGAAACAGGCCGTCGATGACGCGAAAGCGGCATTGGCCGTGGCGCAGCGCCAGGCGGAATCGGCCAAGTCCGGCGTGGCCGGCGTGCACCTGGCCAGCCATCCTGCTGTCTTGTCCGCCAGGGGCGACGTGCTGCAGGCGTGGCTGGCCGTGCGCCGCAACGCCGTGCTCGCGCCCGTTTCAGGCTATGTCGCCAAGCGCAGCGTGCAATTGGGCACGCACGTGACGCCGGGCACGCCCTTGATGTCCATCGTGCCGCTGGACCAGCTGTGGGTCGACGCCAACTTCAAGGAAGCGGAATTGCGCAACATCCGCGTGGGCCAGGCCGCGACGATAGAAACAGACCTGTATGGCAGCAAGGTGGTGTACCACGGCAAGGTGCTGGGCATGTCGGCCGGCACGGGCAGCGCGTTTTCCCTGCTGCCGGCGCAAAACGCCACGGGCAACTGGATCAAGGTGGTGCAGCGCGTGCCCGTGCGCATCACCCTGGATCCGCAGGAACTGGCCGCCCACCCGCTGCGCATCGGCCTGTCGACCACCGTGACGGTCGACACCAGCCATGGCGAAGGCGCAACCCTGGACCAGCCGATGGTCGCCTCCACCTTGTACACCACCAAGGCCCTGAGCCAGCCCGTGGATGAGGCGGAGAAGATCGCCGACACGATCATTGCGCAGAACCTGCTGAATTGATGCGCACGTCGGGTTAGCGCAAAGCGCGCAAGCCGACATCACCAGCGGCCTTCGCCAACAATGTTGTCGGATTACGCGGGGCTCCGCCCCGCTAATCCGACCTACGACTCAAACGACATCCGGGGGCAGACCCGACGGGTCTGACCCCGGCCTTACTCCCAACCGCGACGACCGGGGTCGTACCCTGCAGGGTACGACCCCGGTATCTGCCATCAAGGTTTGATGCGATATTATTTCGCTTTGCCAGCGGCCGCCACCTGCTCCAATACATGCTTGGGCACGGCCGCGTAGTGCTTGAATTCCATCGTGTAGGTGGCGCGGCCCTGGGTCAGCGAGCGCAAGGTGGTGGAGTAACCGAACATTTCCGCCAGCGGCACCAGGGCCTTGACGATGCGGCCCGAGCCGCCGGGGATGTCGTCGACGCCTTGCACCATGCCGCGGCGGGCCGTCAGGTCGCCCATGACATTGCCCATGAATTCTTCCGGCGTTTCCGCCTCCACCTGCATCATGGGTTCGAGCAGCACGGGGTGGGCCTTGCGCATGCCATCCTTGAAGGCGATGGAGCCGGCCATGCGGAAGGCGTTTTCATTCGAATCGACGTCGTGGTAGGAACCGAAGGTCAGGGTGGCCTTCACGTCCACCACCGGGTAGCCCGCCAGCACGCCCGCCTTGAGGGTTTCGACAATGCCCTTGTCGACGGCGGGGATGAATTCGCGCGGCACCACACCACCCTTGATGGCGTCGACAAACTGGTAGCCCGTGCCCGGTTCCAGCGGTTCGAGTTTCAGCACCACGTGGCCGTACTGGCCCCGTCCGCCCGACTGCTTGACGAACTTGCCCTCGATATCTTCCACCGTGCGCGTGATGGTTTCGCGGTAGGCCACCTGCGGCTTGCCCACGTTCGCTTCCACGCCGAATTCGCGGCGCATGCGGTCGACCAGGATTTCCAGGTGCAACTCGCCCATGCCCGACATGATGGTCTGGCCCGACTCTTCATCCGTATGCACCTTGAAAGACGGGTCTTCCTGCGCCAGGCGGTTCAGGGCGATGCCCATCTTTTCCTGGTCCGGCTTGGTCCTGGGTTCGACCGCCTGCGAAATCACGGGTTCCGGGAAAATCATCTTTTCCAGCACGATGATGTGATCGAGCGCACACAGGGTGTCACCCGTCGTCACGGCTTTCAGGCCCACGGCGGCGGCGATGTCGCCCGCATACACTTCCTTGATTTCCTTGCGTTCATTCGCATGCATCTGCAGGATGCGCCCCAGCCGCTCGCGCGCGCCCTTGGTGGGGTTGTAGACCATGTCGCCCGAATTCACCACGCCCGAATACACGCGGAAGAACGTCAGCTGCCCCACGAACGGGTCCGTCATGATCTTGAAAGCCAGTGCGGAAAAGTGTTCGTCGTCGGCCGGATGGCGCTCCACCTCGTTGTCGTGCTCGTCATGGCCCATGATGGGCGGCACTTCCAGCGGCGACGGCAGGTATTCGATGACGGCGTCGAGCATCGCCTGCACGCCCTTGTTTTTAAAGGCACTGCCGCACAGCATGGGCACGATTTCATTGCGGATGGTGCGCGCGCGCAAGGCCTGTTTCAGTTCCGCTTCCGTAAACGTGTCGCCGTTCAGGTAGCGTTCCGTCAGCTCCGGCGTCGCTTCGGCCGCGTGTTCGACCAGGTGCTCGTGCCATTCCTGCGCCTGCGCCTGCAACTCGGCGGGAATCTCGGCATAGCTGAACTGCACGCCCTGGCTGGCGTCGTCCCAGGTGATGGCGCGCATTTTCAGCAGGTCGATGACGCCCGTGAAGTGTTCTTCCGCGCCGATCGGCAGCTGGATGGGCACGGCCACGCCCTTCAGGCGCTCGGCGATCTGCTGGCGCACGCGCAGGAAATCGGCGCCCACCCGGTCCATCTTGTTGATGAAGGCGATGCGCGGCACACGGTATTTATTCGCTTGCCGCCAGACGGTTTCCGACTGCGGCTGCACGCCGCCGACGGCATCGTAGACCATCACGGCGCCGTCGAGCACGCGCATCGAGCGTTCGACTTCAATCGTGAAATCCACGTGGCCGGGGGTGTCGATGATATTGATGCGGTGTTCGGGGAAGTTGCCCGCCATGCCTTTCCAGAAGGCCGTGGTGGCGGCCGAGGTGATGGTGATGCCCCGTTCCTGCTCCTGTTCCATCCAGTCCATGGTGGCGGCGCCATTGTGCACTTCGCCTATCTTGTGATTCACCCCCGTATAAAACAGGATGCGCTCGGTGGTGGTGGTCTTGCCGGCGTCGATATGGGCGCTGATGCCGATATTGCGGTAGCGCTCGATAGGTGTTTTGCGGGTCATCACAATCTCCATGGCTAGCCCCGGCACGCCAGGGTTTGCGCCGGTTTTCCAGTGTAGCAGACATCGTTTTACGCGGCACGGCGGCCCCTGGTTTACCATGCGCGCAACACTGCTACGCTCGCACACGTCAGGTGCGCAGGGAAAATGCGTGCTTCAGCTATACTTTCATCAGTAATAAATCAACAAAGATTAATCCGTATCAATACGCACGGTATCCTGCCGTGCGAGGCGACGCCGCCGGCATGCAGCCCAGGTGCGCACCAACGACATGCCCCACTCAGCCTATGACTATCCAACTAAGAAAAATAATTCTCTCTTCCCTGCTGGCGTCTCCCGCGCTGGCCATGGCCGGCGAACTGGAACAGCAAATGCAGCGCTGCGCCGTGCTCGGCGACGCCAGCGCCCGCCTGGGATGTTTCGACACCTTGGCCAAGGCGGCGGAGAAGGCCACCATCGCCGCCGGCGGTGATCCCGCGACAGCCGCCGTGGCGCTGGCCGTGGCCGCCGACGCCGCCCCCATCACGCCCGTCAGCCCGCCCGGCGTGGCCACGCCGGAAGCCGTCAACGCCGCCATTCCGGCCATCGCTCAGGCTGGCGCGGCACCGCCCGAAGCGCCCATTTCGCGTACCCAGCAATCGTGGGAGCTCAACGATGCATCGAAGCGCGGCCTGTTCAACTTCCGTCCGCACCGCGACACGTATCTGCTGCTGGCCAATTACAGCGACGCGTCCAACGACGAGCCGTTCCAGGATTTCACGCCAGGCGGCGTCAAGAGCCAGCACGTGGAACTGACCTTCCAGCTGAGCTTCAAGATGAAGTTGATGGAAGATATCGCCGGCACGCCGATCGACATGTGGTTCGGCTACACGCAGCAAAGTTTTTGGCAGGCGTATAACCGCAAGGCGTCCAGCCCCTTCCGCGAAACGAACTATCAGCCCGAACTCATGCTGGTCATGCCGATCAACAAGAATTTCGCTGGGGTGGAATTCAATTACCTGAACCTGGGCCTGGTGCACCAGTCGAATGGACAGACGTCGACCCTGTCGCGCAGCTGGAACCGCCTGTATGCGGAGCTGGGCATGGAGAAGGACAATCTGGCCGTCACGGCCCGTGTCTGGCACCGCCTCGACAATGGCAAGACCGACAATGACAATATCGACATCATCGATTACATGGGGCACGGCGATTTGCGCTTGAGCTACCGCAACAAGGGCCATGAGTACGCAGTGACGGCGCGCCGCAACTTCAGCAAGAAGCATGGCTCCATGCAGGCAAGCTGGGCGTTTCCGCTCAAGGCCAACCTGAAGGGCTATCTGCAGCTGTTCTCCGGCTATGGCCAGAGCTTGATCGATTACAACTATTCGCAAAAATCGATCGGCGCCGGTTTCATGGTCGATCTGTAATTACTGTCATACAAACAAAAATGGCGCCCTGGGCGCCATTTTTTATGCAGACAGTGCGTTTAGCGCCGGCCGCCGCCCAGCACTCTGGCCGGCAGCATGACGATGGCGCGCAGCAGTTCAAAGACGCCTTCCACACCGATGCCGATCAGGCGGAACGGCAGCAGCAACAGCCAGGCCAGCGGATAGAGCACGAGCGCCAGCAAGGCCAGTGGCCAGCACAGCATCAGCAATAACAGCCACAGCACGAATCCCAGCATGTCGTTCCCCCAGAATAAAATGTGCGGAGCAAGCCGTGCTTGCCCCGCTACCGTGAGAGCACTATATTAAAGCGCAGCAACGGCGGCAACGGTCGTGCGATGAACTGCGTGCTACGGGGATGAACGGTGCAAAAACGGGAATGAACGGGGCTTACTGGCCGACGCAAATCACCTTGGTGATGTATTCGTGTGCATTCGGCTTCTTGCTGGTGGCCCATTTGATGGCCTGGTTGGCGTCTTCGATGGTCATGACGGTCGCCTTGTCCTTCGACTTGATGAAGGACACGCCTTCAAACACGCCTTCCTTGCTGCGCATTACCTTGGCGAACACGGGCGGCCGGGTCTCGCCGTCGCTGATTTTGTTCTGTTGCACGAGGTAACGCTGATCGATCTGTTCCATGATAATAAAGCTGTCCAGTGGGTAAAAGACGAAATATACCCTGAATGGACCAACGCCGCAGGACGAAATCGCTGCGGCGTTGCCTTTACGTTAATGACACTCAGGCGTAGACGGCGTTCTGCGTAACAGGCTGCAGAGTCACGTCGTAGATCACCTGCGCGCGGATCGACGCTTCCAGCGAAGGAATCGAGCCGCCGGCGCGGTACTGGAAGCTCACTTGCAGCACGTCGCCCGCCTTCACTGCCACCGGCGCTGCCAATGGCAGGCACATGTAGTGGTTCAGCCAGTCGATGGTGGTCGAGCGCTCGGGCACCACGGCCAGGATGTTCTTCGTGACAAAGCGCAAGGCATTCAGGGTGCCGCTGCGCTCGACAACAAACTTGCCGTCAAAGCCGAACACGCTGTCCGTCGGCTGGTTGAAATCGATGATGCTGTAGACGGACGGCGGCGCCAGTTCCTGCACGCCAGGGTGAATGGCCGTGGTTTCCTGGAATTGCACGATGGGCGCATAAAAGCCTTCGAAATCGTATTCCTGCTGCATCGGCTGCACGGCCATGATGACGGCCTCGGGCAGGAAGATGGGCAGCGGGCCGCCGAAGCGGGCCAGGTAGCGGCGCTTGAACGACTCGATCACTTCCACCTGCTTTTCGCGCAGCATGCCGACATGGATCATTTCGCAGATGACCACATCGACGGGCTCGGGCGGCAGATATTCAAAGGCGTCCGCGTGGACCACTTCGACTTTTTCACCGTTCGGATTGAGCGCCAGCATCTTGCGCGCTTCCTTGACCATGTCCGGATTGAACTCCACGCACCACACCTTGTCGGCGCGCGCGGCCGCAAACCACGACAGCACACCCGTGCCGCCGCCCAGTTCCAGCACCTTCATGCCGGGTTTCACCGCGTAATCGATCGCCGACTTGAACCCATGCATGCGGTTCTGGTCCATCAGCATATTGTGATGGTAATGGACGGGGATAAATTGCCCCAGGTAACAACTTTCGATTTCTCGTTCATTCAGCATGTGTGTCCTCTTGGAGTCTGGCTCCGATGGCCGATCGGTTTTGTCATTCCAGAAAGCAGTGATATCGCACGGGCTGCGCGAGGGGCGGCGACAATACAGCCGGCGCCTGACGTTGGTGTGATTGCCCATGCGAGATATCTCCTGATTAATGCGACACGATCATTATCGTGAATCGGGAGCGGGAACAAAGGGCTGAGGTGAGAGGCAATTCCATGCCAGTTTGAGCGCTGGCATGGAAAGTAATGCTGGAAAGTCTACTTGCGGGCGGCGCGGGCCTGCTGCGCCGCCGTGATGATGGCCACCACGCCGGGCTTGTCGGCCGCCTGGGCAAACTGCATGGCCGTCCAGCCATGGTCGCTCTTCAGGCCGGTATCGGCGCCCCACGACAGCAGCAGCTTGACGGCGCCTTCCTGCCCTTCGCGGGCGGCAAACATCAGCGGCGTGATATTCGTCGGCGCGCGCGCATCAACCACGGCATCGCGGTCCAACAGAATCTTCATGATGGGCAAGTCGCCAGCCGAGGCCGCATAGTGCAGCGCCGTCCAGCCGCTCTGGTTGACCTTCGCGCCCTTGGCCAGCAAGGCGTTGACGGCATCGAGCTTGTGTTTGTAGGCCGCCATCATCAGCGCCGTGTTGCCATTGGCCGAGCGCGCTTCCAGGTCGATGCCGGGCGTCGCCAGCAAGACGGCGAAGACCTTGTCCGCATCGTCGCGCAAGGCCAGCACGAGGGGAATGTCGCCGCGCTGCGCGTCCGGCAGGTTCGGATTCATGCCCTGCGCCAGCATGCTGCGCACGCCGCCGTCATTGTTTACCGACACGGCGCGGAAGAAGGCATCCGCTTCCGGCGCCGCCTGGCTGGCCGAAGCCCAGCACAACAAGGCTGCCAACGCGAGTTTTTTCATCATGTATGACCTTAAGTAATTACGGCAACTGATTGAATAGCTTGAAGAAATTATCCGTCGTCTGGCGCGCCACCTGGTCCAGCGGGATACCTTTCAGGGTCGACAGGTATTCCGCCACGTGGGCAACATAGCCGGGCTCGTTCATGCGGCCGCGGAACGGCACGGGGGCCAGATACGGCGAATCCGTCTCGATCAGGATGCGCTCGAGCGGCACTTCCAGCGCCACGGCTTGCAGATCCTTGGCGCTCTTGAAAGTGACGATGCCGGAAAACGAAATATAAAAACCCATATCGATGGCGGCACGCGCCACTTCCAGCGATTCCGTAAAGCAATGCATGACGCCGGCCACGCCGCCATCGGCCACCCCCGCGCCCTCTTCGCGCATGATGCGGATGGTGTCTTCGCTGGCCGCCCGTGTGTGAATAATCAAGGGCTTGCGTGTGATTCTTGATGCTTTGATGTGAGTACGGAAACGCTCGCGCTGCCACTCCAGGTCGCCCGTCAGGCGGAAATAGTCGAGGCCGGTCTCGCCGATGGCGATGATCTTCGGATGGTTGGCCAGGCGCACCAGGTCTTCCACTGACGGCTCAGGCGTATCCTCGTAATCGGGATGCACGCCGACGGAGGCGAAAATATGCGGATACTGCTCGGCCAGGGCCAGCACCTGCGGGAAGTCCGGCAAGTCGACGGAAACGCACAGCGCGTGGGTTACCTTGTTCTCCGCCATCTTGGCGAGGATCTCGGGCATGCGAGCAGCCAGCTCGGGGAAATTGATATGGCAATGGGAATCGATATACATAAGGCGGGATTGTACCGGAGCGGGAGAAAACTGGCAGGGCCGATGGCGCAGGCAACAGCCCTGCCAGATCAGGCTTCTTCCCGGTACGCACGGCCCACATAGCGGGCACGCGGCCGTATCATGGCGCCGCTGCCGGCCTGCTCGGCCGCGTGGGCGATCCAGCCGGCCGCCCGGGCCAGGGCAAACAGGCTGCTGCCGGCCCCTTCCGGCCAGCCGAATGCCAGCTCCATCGCGGCCAAGGCCAGGTCCGCATTCGGCCGGGCGTCGAGCAACTCGCTTGCCGTGGCGCACACGGCCAGTATGGCGGCCAGCCGCGGCGCGTGCTGCGCCATCGGCGCCAGGCGCGCCAGCAGGTAAGCCGCGCGCGGATCACCGTGCGGATACAGCGGATGGTCCAGGCCGGCAAGCTCGGGCGCGATGGCCTGATAAAAAGCGGCGATGGCGTCGCCTGGCCGGGGCGAGTCCAGCGCCCCCAGCAGCATGCGCCTGGCCGCCGCGCTGCCGCCGCCATGCCCGGCGCCGGACAACGCGCCCAGGCCCGCCGCCAGCGCTGCTGGCAAGCTGGCCCCTGTCGAGGCCACGCAGCGCACAGCAAAGGTCGACGCATTCAATTCATGGTCAGCCAGCAGCACCAGCGCGGCGCGGATCAGTTCAGCCTGGGCCGCATCCGCACCCCAGGCGCGGGCCACTTGCACATGCAGCGGCAGGACGCCGGGCGGCGAGCGCAACAGCACGGCAGCCAGCACGCGCATCAGCATGGGGCCCGCTGCCAGCATGGCTTGCGGCGTGTGCGTTGGCGTGGCCAGCTGGTGTTCCAGCAGCGGCATGACGGCCATGGCGCGCGCCAGGGGCGGTGCGGCTGGCGCCATGGCCAGCACCCGGGCCAACCAGCCATCCGCCACATCCGCCAGCGCAGGCGTGCCGGCGCTGAAATAATCGGCCTGCCCTTCGTTCCATAGCAAAACAGCGGCCGCTTCCAGGGTGGCGTGCTGGGCCAGCGCCGCCGCATCGACGCCACGGTACAGCAGCCGGCCGTTGGCGATCTGTGAAATATGCGTTTCCAGCACGGGCAAGCCCCAGTGCATGGCAGCCACGGCCGCCTGCCCGCCCCGCTTGGCATCGTCCTTGCGCGCGGCCAGGCGCAGCACCGCCTCCTGCGGGTAGCGCTTGCGCCGCGATGTCCCGCTGTCCATTGACGGCAGCAAGCCGCGGCTCACGTAGGAATACAGGGTGGACAGGCTGACGCCCAGGATGCGCGCCGCCTCGGACGCCGACAGGTCTTCATTCATGGCCGCGATTGTATCCGCATCTTTACATTGATTGCCGGAATCAAGATTGACCGGCCACGCCGCGTGTCACTAGACTCATGCCTTTCCATGCCCAGACACCACACCATGACCACTTTCACATTGCGCACCCTGCGCCCGGACGACGCCAGCGCCTTGCTGACTTTCGAACTGGACAACCGGGCCTGGTTCGAGCGCCACATCGACGCGCGCGCCGGCGACTTTTATAGCCTGGATGGCGTCCGGGAACACATCGCCCAATTGCTGCAGGGCCATGCACAAGGGCATGCCCACCCCTGCCTCATCGTCGACCAGCATGGCGTCCTGATGGGCCGCGCCAACCTGAAGGGCATCGGCCGGCAAAGCGCCGAAGTCGGCTACCGCATAGGCCAGCAGCACGCCGGCAGGGGCCTGGCCACGGCCGCGCTGCGCCACCTGATCACCCTGGCGCGCACGCAATGGCGGCTGGCGCGCCTGACGGCCCACGCCATCGACGGCAATGCGGCATCCATCCGCGTGCTCGAGCGCTGCGGTTTTACAAGGGGAATGGGGGTTGCCGATATTGCGGTGGTCGATGGGGTTGTTTTGGATGGGCACGAGTTTGTGCTGGAGCTGGCGTCCGGCACCCGCTAAGTGCCGGTGATTGCGATGGTGCTTATCGACTGAATCAGTGTGGCCTATTCCATTTTTGGCGCACAGGTCGCGGACGTATCCAATATGCCTGGAACGATCTGGCAATAGAAGACCTTTTTCCGACAGGTCGCGGTCCAGGTGGCAGGCCCAGTCAACTCAACTGCAATATCGTCGGGCGCGCAGCCGATAACCGTCGACGTCTTACCCTGCCGAACTTTAATATTGTGATCGTTTACCGCTGCGCAGCCGCTCAGCATTACATACGCGGTTACAAAAATACATACTGTTGAAAATCGACGCATATGTTTCTTTCCAGATAAAAATCTGTGTGTGCAAATAACTTTTGTTAGACATCGGCTGGCCAGCCCCATGCCATGCCGAAGCGACCATGGCATGGCCTCTCAACGGCACGCATAGCGCGGGGTCATTTGGGAAAGTGCCCTGCTTGAACGGGGCGGCGTAGAGAATAACAAATTGCCGGAAGGAAAAACACGCACAATGTCACGAATGATCCATAAATCAGCTTTCGCCTTTTTTACAGTAGGCGCCGTGCCACCAAGATGAACTTAGCAGTTTCTGCTGACGCGCTTGCGGACGGTATCAGCAACAAAACCAGTTTCGCACCGGGCGCAATAAAAGCCATCGATAAACTGTTCCAACGGCGCTATTCCCAAGGCTTCTGCCGTGCACTCGTCAATTGCAAGCTGGTCAGTACGTCGGTAGCCCGCCCGCTCTTCACACTCGTCGGCAAAGAGCATGCGCGGGCTGGCCTTGCCAATCAAGATTTTCTTGCCACGCACATGCGTGCCGACATGGCACTTTGGACAGATGGCGTGGTTATCGTTTGACATGATGTCCGGCAGCACTGCTGCCTACTGCCCCGCCGGCGGCTGCCACAGCTCCACCTTGTTGCCTTCGGGATCGATGACCCAGCCGAACTGGCCGTATTCGGAATCCGGTGCCTTGTCCAGCACATTGCAGCCTTCGTCGCGCAAGGCTTGCAGCAGTGCATCGAGGTTGTCGACGCGGTAGTTGACCATGAAGGCCGCCTTGCCGGGGGCGAATTGCTCGCTGTCGGGCGCGCTGACGGACCAGATGGTGGTGCCGCCCGTGGGCTTGCCGTCGGCATCCGCCCAGGTGAAGGCGGCGCCGCCCCAGGGCTGGACGTCGAGGCCCAGGTGGCGCTGGTACCAGGCGCGCAGCGCGGCCGGGTCTTGTGCGCGGAAGATGATGCCGCCGATGCCAGTGACTCGTTTCATGTGACGCCTCCGCTGAGGGACAAGGTCCACGCTGTTTGCAAAAAGTAACTTTACTTTAACACCATGCTCCCGGCGTGGCAAACCGCCCAGCCCCAGCGCCGCTCCATTGATCACGCATCAGATTAACTAATCAACGCAAGCAATTGATTTAATTCACAATCATTGGCAGCTGGATGCATAATCAAGCAGCATGTCTTCCAGGAACAGCTTGGGCGACAAGGGATGCTCGGCAATGGCCCGGCGTTCATTCGCCGCCTTGATGGCGGCCATCAGCCGGCTGACGTTGATGCGGCCCGCCAGCGCTTCCAGTTCGCGCCGGTGGCGCGGGTAGTAGCGGATGGTGCCGGACAGCTTGACGGAGAACACGTCGTACAGCCAGCGCTGCAGCGACGCCACCAGCGGCGCCAACGGCGCCTTTTGCAGCTTGTCCGCCGCCTTCAGCGCCGCTTCCACGCCAGGGTTGGCCAGCACCTGCAGCAATTGTTCCGTTTCCTCGCGGCCACCCGATTCGGACTGTGCCAGCGCGGCCAGCGGCGCGCCGCCCTGCTCGCGCAGCCAGCTATCGGCATCATTCAAGCCTTGTTGCTTGAGCCAGGCCAGCGCCTGCTCGTGGCTCGGCATGGGCAAGGCAAATTTCCGGCAGCGCGACAAAATCGTCGGCAGCAAACGGTCCAGGCTGTTCGAGGCCAGCAGGAACAAGGTGCCCGGCGGCGGTTCTTCCAGCGTTTTCAGCAAGGCGTTCGACGCGGGCGTGTTGAGCGCCTCGGCCGGGTACAGCACCACCACGCGCAAGCCTTGCCGGTGCGTGGAAATGTTCATGAAGTCGGCCAGGTTGCGGATCTGCTCGATCTTGATGTCTTTCGACGGCGTCTTGCTCTTGGCGCTTTTCTTCGCGCCTTCGCCCTCGTCGCCCTCGTCGGCCACTTCGTCTTCCAGCGCTTCAGGACGTACTCGGCGGTAGTCGGGATGGTTGCCCTGGCTAAACCAGCCGCAGGAAACGCAGCTGCCGCAGGCATGGCCGTCGGCGCGCACGTCTTCGCACAGCAGCGCTTGCGCAAAGTGCTCGATGAAGTCGGCCTTGCCGATGCCTTGCGCGCCATGGAACAAAATGGCGTGCGGCATGCGCGGGCGCAGGGCCTGCAATTGCCGCCAAGCGTCCTGTTGCCATGGGTAGAGGGAACTGGTCATTTTATTCTTTTAAATCAGTGTATTGCAGGGCTTTGTTCGAGCAAAACATCCAGCAGTTTTGCCAGCTGTACTTGAATATCGGCGATGCTTTGCGTGGAATCGATGATGCGGAAACGTTCGGGGAACTGGGCCGCGCGGCGCAAATACTCGTTGCGCGTGGCGGCAAAGAAATCGGCTTGCTCCTGCTCGAACTTGTCCAGCGCGCGCGTGGCATCCAGGCGGGCACGGGCCACTGCCAAAGGCACGTCGAACAGGAACGTCAGGTCCGGCTGCAAGTGCGGGTGCACCCAGGCTTCCAGCGCTTCCATCTTGCGCAAGTCCATGCCGCGCCCGCCGCCCTGGTAGGCAAAGCTGGCATCGCTGAAGCGGTCGGAAATGACCCACTCGCCGCGCTCGAGCGCAGGGGCGATGACTTGCGCGATGTGTTCGCGGCGGCTGGCGAACATCAGCAAGGCTTCCGTTTCCAGGTGCATTTTTTCGTGCAGCAGCAATTCGCGCAGTTTTTCGCCCAGGCTGGTGCCGCCCGGTTCGCGCGACGAGACGAGGCGCACGCCACGTTGTTGCAGGTAGTCGGCCACGAAGCCGATATGCGTGGACTTGCCCGCGCCATCGATGCCTTCGAAGGTGATGAAGCGCGGTTGATATGCTTGTGTCATGAAACTTCTTGTTCTCTGATGATGGATTAACGCTGATACTGGTTCACGGCGCGGTTATGGTCGGGCAAGTTGGCCGAGAACTGGCTGGTGCCGTCGCCGCGCGCCACAAAATACAGCGCTTGCGTGCGGGCCGGCGCCAGCGCCGCCGTCAGCGACTGTGCGCCGGGCAAGGCGATCGGCGTGGGCGGCAAGCCGCCGCGCGTATAGGTATTGTACGGCGTGTCCGCTTCCAGGTCGCGTTTGCGGATCTTGCCCTGGTAGCTGTCGCCCATGCCGTAGATCACGGTCGGGTCAGTCTGCAGCAGCATGCCCGTTTTCAGGCGGTTGACGAAAACGCCGGCGATCATGGCGCGCTCGGACTTTTGCCCCGTTTCCTTTTCCACGATGGAAGCCATGATCAGTGCCTGATACGGATTTTTATACGGCAAGGCAGGATCGCGCTTGTCCCACGCTTCGGACAGGCGGCCAATCATGGCCGTGTGCGCCTGCTTGAAAATCTGCATCTCGCTGGCGCCCTTGGCGAACAAATACGTATCCGGGAAGAACAGGCCTTCCGGCTGCGGATACTCAGGGCTGATCTTTGCCATCAGTTGCTGGTCGGACAGGCCCACGGTGTCGTGCTTGAGGGCCGGATGGTTGGCCATCGCCAGGCGCATCTGCTTGAAGGTCCAGCCTTCGATGATGGTCAGCGATTCCTGCGCGAACTCGCCACGCGCCAGTTGCGTGATGAGGCGCTGCGGCGTCGTGCCCGGTTTCAGCTCGTAGGAGCCGGCCTTGATCTTCGAGGTCTTGCCTTCGATGCGCGCCAGCATGTTGAACAGGATGGGCACGATGGGCACGCCCGCATCCGCGATCTGCTGGCCGGCCGCATGCGCGCCGCTGCCCGGGGTGATCGTGAACGGAATCGCTACACCTTCCGTCGTGATGGGCTGCTGCGCCCAGTACACAAAAGTACCACCGACGCCGATGGCGGCGATGACTGAACTGACTACAAGTTTTTTAAAGAAAGCCATTGTTCCGATTCTTGTTATGCGCGCCTTGCTGCTCCACGCTTGCTAGTTATGATCGTTCATTTGTGAAGAAAGTCTGCGCAAACCTGCACGAATGCTGTGTTTCTTGCCGCTGCCGACGCGATCCGCGCGACATCACTATAATGAACCCGTAATGATAATGCTTAATCGCTGATCTAATGGAAATTATGAATAACTGGAATCAATTTTTAGCTGCGCAAGGCGCCCGTCCCGTCCCTCCCGAAGGCGCGCCTGACAGTACCGTCCCCGCCGCCATTGCCCCCATCGCCGATTTTGGCCAGTCCCTGACAGTGCCCCAGCTGCAAGCAGGCTTTGTCGCGGCCATCACGGACCAGGGCTTGATCGGTCTGAACGGCGACGATGCGGCCAGTTTCCTGCACGGCCAGTTGACCAACGATGTCGAGCACCTGACGCTGGAGCAAGTGCGCCTGGCCGGCTACTGCACGCCGAAAGGCCGTTTGCTGGCCAGTTTCCTGATGTGGCGCAGTGCCACCACCATTTATCTGCAATTGCCGCGCAGCATACAGCCGGCCATCCAGAAGCGCTTGCAGATGTTCGTGCTGCGCGCCAAGGCCAAGCTGCACGATGCTTCCCTTGATGAAGCGAACCAGGTCGTGCTGGGCCTGGGCGGCAAGCAGGCCAGCGCGGCCCTGTCCGCCTGGTTCCCCGTGCTGCCGGCCACGCCGTTCAGCAAGGTCGAGCATGCCTCGGGCACCCTGCTGCGTGTGGCTGATGCGTTTGCTTCGCCGCGCTATCAATGGCTCACCTCGGCCGCCACGGCGCGCGATGCATGGCCGCAGCTGACTGAACAGCTGGCAAAAAGCGGCGATGACGGCTGGCGCCTGTCGGAAATCCATGCGGGCATTCCGCAGATCACGGCCGCCACGCAAGAGCAATTCGTGCCGCAGATGGTCAATTTTGAACTGCTGGGCGGCGTCAATTTCAAGAAAGGCTGCTACCCGGGCCAGGAAATCGTCGCGCGCAGCCAGTATCTGGGCAAGCTCAAGCGCCGCACCACCCTCGTCAGCATCGATGATGCGGCTGCCGTGGCCGGCGGCGAACTGTACGCCGTCAGCGATCCGGACCAGCCTTGCGGCATGCTCGTCAACGCCGCGCCAAATGGCACGGGCGGCATCGACGCCCTCGTTGAAATGAAGCTGGGGGCGATCGCAGAAGGTTCAAGCGCGGCCGGCGCCGTGCGCTACGGCTCGGCCCAGGGTGCCGCCGTGCACTTCCTGCCCATGCCCTATGTGCTCGACGCACTCGACTTGTGAGAATGCCATGAAAGATCTGTACGTTTACTATCAGGTAAAAGAAGAGCACGCGCAGGCGCTGGAAGCCAGGGTGCGCGCCATGCAGGCGAAACTGGCCGCTACGTCCGGCGTGGCGCCGCAGCTCAAGCGCCGTCCGGAAGCGAAGGATCGCTTGCAGACGTGGATGGAAATCTACCCTGTCGTGGGCGAAGGCTTTGCCGAACTGCTGGCCAGCGCGGGCGATGAGGCGGGCTTGCTGTCGCTGACGGCAGGCGCGCGCCATACGGAAGTGTTCATGGATTTGCCTCCATGTGCCTGATCGTTTTTGCCTGGAAAGTCAATCCGCACCTGCCGCTGATTGCCGCCGCCAACCGCGACGAATTCTATGAACGCGCCAGCGCCCCGGCCGGCGCCTGGCCCGAGCACCCGCAAGTGTACGCGGGCCGCGACTTGCAGGCGGGCGGCAGCTGGATGGGCATTACCCAGTCCGGCAGCGGCAGCTCGCGCTTTGCCGCCATCACGAATATCCGCAGCCCGCAAGACCGCAATCCGGACGCTCCCTCGCGCGGCGCCCTGGTGGCGGACTACCTGGCAGGCACGATGTCGCCACAGGACTACATCGCGCAAATCCGCCCCGGCAGTGGCGCCTACAACGGTTTCAATCTGGTGCTGGGCGACGCCGAGACCCTGATCTGGTTTTCCAACCGCGGCGACGGCGATGCGCGCAATGGCCAGCCTTTGGCGCCGGGCATCTACGGCCTGTCGAACGCCCTGCTCGACGCGCCGTGGCCGAAGGTCCTGAAAACCAAGGCCCAGTTCGCCAGCCTGCTGTGCCAGGGCGCCCCCGACGACGCCTATTTCGACATGCTGGCCGACACCACGCGCGCGCCCGATTTCCGCTTGCCGGACACGGGCGTGCCGCTCGACCTCGAGCGCGTGCTGTCCGCCGTCTGCATCGAAACGCCAGGCTACGGCACGCGCACGTCCACCGTCGTGAAACTGTTCCCCGATTCGCCAGGGGAATTGCATGAGCTGGTGATACAGTAGGTCGGATAGGTCGGGTTGGCGCGCAAGCGCGTACGCCGACAACACCAGCGGTCTCAGCGACAACGCCACCACACTCAACCGGCATCACCACCGTCCCCGATGTCGGATTACGCGCCCCTGCGGCGCGCTAATCCGACCTGCGCTCGCATCCCAAGCTGCATCAAAAAACCTGTATCCATCCGTACGCACGAAAAAGAAAGCGCTTGCGCAAGCGCTTTCTTTTGTTTACGATGGATTCCAACGCGGTGACACAGCCGCATCCAATCGCAGCACACAATAATAATAAAATCATCAGGAGACACCATGGCCACCATGGAAGATGTAGCGCGGGCGGCCGACGTATCGCTGTCGACCGTCTCGCACGTACTCAACGGCACCCGCAAGGTCAGCCCGAAAACCGTCGCCGCCGTCAACGCGGCCATGCAACAGATCGGCTATGTGCCCAATATGCTGGCGCGCGCCCTGGCCGGCTCATCGTCGGGCACCATCGGCGTGGCCATTTCCGCCTTCACCAACCATTATTTCAGCGAAACCGTGCGCGCCATCGAGGCGGCCTGCACGCGCCATGGCCTGATGATGCTGTTTTCCGATACGCATGACGATCCCGAACAGGAACTCAAGGTGGTGCAGAACTTGCACCAGCGCCGCGTCGACGGCATCGTGCTGGCGCCGTCCGGCGATGCGCAGAACCGCGCGCTCGACTATCTGAACAGTAACAAGATCGCTTCCGTGCTGGTCGACCGCATGTCGCCGCAACCGTTCGACCAGGTGGGCGTGGAAAACACGCAGGCGACGGCAGAGCTGGTCAGCCATCTGATCACCGTCCACGGCCACCGCCGCATCGGCTTCATCAGCGGTGCGCCGGGCCTGTCCACCACGGACGAGCGCATCGCAGGCTACCGCCTGGCATTGCAGCGTGCCGATATCGTCTTTGACCCCGCACTGCTGCGCTCGGGCGACTCGAACCTGGAGCGCAGCGGCGCGGCCACGCGCGAACTGCTGGCCCTGCCCGCAGGACAGCGTCCCACGGCCATCGTCGCCGGCAATAACCTGATGACCATCGGCACCATGCACGCCTTGCGCGACGCGCATATTGCGGTACCGCAAGACGTGTCGCTGGCAGGCTTCGATGATTTTGACTGGGCCGATTATTTCAGCCCCCGCTTGACGGTGATGGCGCAGCCGCTCGAAGAGCTGGGCGCCATGGCCGTCGACCTGTTGATCGAGCGTATCGCCAACCCGGGCCGCGCCCAGCATGTGCAGCGCTTGTCGCCTGCCCTGCGCGTGCGCAATTCCTGCGGTTGCCCCTGACCTTTTAGCTTGAAAACCATGCATCCAGCCATTTCCCTGGGTATCGACCTGGGCACTTCCGAACTGAAAACCGTGCTGATGGACGACCATGGCGCGGTGCGCGGCCAGGCGTCCGTGCGCATCGACGTCAGCCGCCCGCAACCGGGCTGGTCCGAACAGTCACCGCAGGACTGGTGGGCCGCCTGCGTCCAGGCGCTGGCGCAATTGCGCGCCGGCTGGCCGCAAGAATATGCACAGATCGCCTGCATCGGCCTGTCCGGCCAGATGCACGGCGCCGTGCTGCTCGATGGCAACGACAAGGTGATCCGTCCCGCCATCCTGTGGAACGACGCGCGCGCCGATGCCGAGGCGGCCAGTCTGGCGCGCGATTATCCCGCCTATGCCGAGGTGACGGGCAGCCTGCCAATGGCGGGGCTGACGGCGCCAAAACTGCTGTGGCTGCAAAAGCATGAGCCGGACAACTTTGCCGCCATCGCCTGCGTGCTGTCGCCGAAAGATTATCTGCGCCTGCAACTGACGGGCAACAAACTCACCGACATGTCCGACGCGGCCGGCACCCTGTGGCTGGACGAGGCCCGTCGCGCCTGGTTCGGCCCCATGCTGGCCGCCTGCGGCCTGGCGCCGGAACAGATGCCGGCCCTGGCCGAAGGCGACACCGCCACCGGCACCTTGCTGGCGGCCATGGCCGACAAGCTGGGCTTGCCATCGGACGTGGTGGTGGCCGCCGGCGGCGGCGACAATCCCGTCTCGGCCGTGGGCATCGGCGCCGTCAACGCCGGCGATAGTTTCATCTCGCTGGGCACCAGCGCCGCCATCGTTTCCGTGACCGAAGCGCCGTTGGGCAACCCGGCCGGCGGCGTGCACAGCTTTTGCCACGCCCTGCCCGGCCGCTGGTATGCGATGGGCGCCATCCTCTCCGGCGCCAGCTGCGTGCGCTGGGCCACCGGCGTGCTGGGCTTGCCCGACGAGGCTGCCCTGCTGGCCCTGGTGGAAAACGCCCTGCCCCTCGACAGCACCGTCGCGCCAGCGGCGCCGCTGTTCCTGCCCTACCTGTCGGGCGAGCGCACGCCGCATAACGACCCGCAAGTGCGCGGCGCCTTCCTGCAGCTGGGCCATGACAGCACGCCGGCACAGCTCGGCTACGCCGTGCTCGAAGGCGTGGCCTTTGCCCTGCGCGACGCCATGGCGGCCGTCACCTCGACCGGTGCCCTGGTGCCGCACTGCATGCTGGTGGGCGGCGGCGCGCGCAGCCAGTACTGGGCGCAATTGCTGGCCAATGTGCTGGGCCGCGAAATGCGCACCCTGCACAACAGCGAACTGTCGGCCAGCCTGGGCGCGGCCCAGCTGGGCTTTGCCGCCATCGGCGAGCGCCGGCTGCTGGCCACCGGTTTGCCGATCAAAAACACTTTTTTACCCGATGCCGCGCAAAGCGCAGCCTTGAGCATCCGCTACGGCCGATACCGTAGCTTGTTTCCTGCCGTGCAGGCCTTGCACCAACTGAGCGAAGGATAAGTAGTAATGAACCAGCTGCAACAATTGAAGCAATACAGTACCGTCGTCGCCGACACGGGCGACTTCTTGCAACTGGCGCGTTTCGCGCCACAGGATGCCACCACCAATCCCTCGCTGATCTTGAAGGCTGTGCTGCAGCCTGACTACGCGCCCTTGCTGGAAAGCACGGTCGCCGCGCACAAGCATGCGTCGCTGGACGATATCGTCGACCAGGTGCTGGTGCGCTTCGGCCTGGAAATCCTCAAAGTCGTGCCGGGCCGCGTGTCGACGGAAGTCGATGCCCGCCTGAGCTTTGACCGCGACGCCACCGTGGCCCGCGGACGGCGCCTGATCGCCCTGTACGAGCAAGCCGGCATCTCCCGCGAGCGCGTGCTGATCAAGGTCGCCGCCACCTGGGAAGGCATCCAGGCGGCGCGCGAACTGGAGCAAGACGGCATCTTTTGCAACCTGACCCTGCTGTTTGCGTTTTGCCAGGCCGTCGCCTGCGCCGACGCGAAAGTACGCCTGATCTCGCCTTTTGTGGGCCGCATCTACGACTGGCACAAGAAATCCATGGGTCCGGCATGGGACGAAGCGGCGCGCAGCCTGTCCAACGATCCAGGCGTGCAATCGGTCACGCGCATCTTCAATTACTACAAACAGCATGGCATCGCCACCCAGGTGATGGGCGCCAGCTTCCGCAACGTGGGGCAGATCACGGCCCTGTCCGGCTGCGACTTGCTGACCATCAGCCCGGATCTGCTGGCCAAGCTGGAAGCATCGGATGCGCCGTTCGAGCGCGCGCTGGGCGGCGACCTGGGCGCGCAGCAGCCAGCCATCACGTATGACGAAGCGGCCTTCCGCTACGCGCTGAACGACGATGCGATGGCCACCGAGAAACTGGCCGAAGGCATCCGCGGCTTTGCCGTCGATGCGGGCAAGCTGGACGCCATGATTGAAAAGTTAAGGAATTGATCGTTTTTTACCCGTAGCACCGTTCGTTTTTCACAATAAGAAACCTTGGAGATCCTCATGAAAAAAGTCATTACCGCCTCCCTGCTGTTGTCCGCCGCCTGCGGCGCCTTCGCCGCCGACAAACCGCTGAAATCGATCGGCGTGAGCGTCGGCGACCTGGCCAACCCCTTCTTCGTGGCCATTGGCCGCGGCGCGGAAGAAAGCGCGAAAAAGCTGGGCGGCCCTGGCGTGAAAGTCACCACCGTGTCCAGCAAGTATGACCTGAACACGCAAGTGGACCAGATTGAAAACTTTATCGCCAACAAGACCGACATCATCATCCTGAACGCCGTCGACTCGAAGGGCATTGCACCGGCCATCAAGAAAGCGCGCAATGCGGGCGTGGTGGTGATCGCCGTCGACGTGGGCGCCGTGGGTGCCTCGGCCACCGTGATGTCCGACAACACCATGGCCGGCGACGTCTCGTGCGCCTACCTGGCCAAGCAGATCGGCGGCAAGGGCAATGTCGTGATTCTCAACGGCCCGCCCGTCACGTCCGTGATCGACCGCGTGAATGGCTGCAAGAAAACCCTGGCCGCGTTCAAGGATATCAAGATCCTGTCGGACAACCAGAACGCCGGCGGCAGCCGCGACGGCGGCATGACCGTGATGTCGAACCTGCTGACGGCGCATCCGAAGATTGACGGCGTGTTCGCCATCAATGACCCGACGGGCATCGGCGCGGAACTGGCCATCAAGCAGTCGAAGCGCACGGACGTGAAACTGATCACGGCTGTCGATGGCGCGCCAGATGGCCAGAACGCCCTGAAAAACAAGGCCGGCCTGTTTGCCGCCACCTCGGCGCAAAATCCGTACCGCATGGCCACCGATGCCGTGCAGATGGGCTACGACATCATGAACGGCCGCACGCCCAAGCAGACCATGGTGCTGTTGCCGACACCGGCCATCACCAAGGAAAACGTCGCCACCTACACGGGCTGGGTAAAGAACTGATCTGCCTGACCTGAACCACGTGTTGCCCGCCCGGTTCCGAAGCGAAGGGCGGGCAACAGTTTCAAAAGCAAGGAAGGACAGTCATGAGCGACGATATTATTTTTGAAATGCGCGGCATCGAGAAGCGCTTTGGCGCCACGCGGGCGTTGCGCGGCGTGCACCTGACGGTGCGCAGCGGCGAAATCCATGCCGTGATGGGAGAGAACGGCGCCGGCAAGAGCACCCTGATGAAGATTTTATCCGGCGTCTACACGCCGGACGCGGGCGAAATCATCCTCGACGGCAAACCGATCAAGATCCGCAACCCGGGCGAAGCGCGCGCGCTGGGCATCAACCTGATCTACCAGGAATTGAGCGTGGCCAAGAACATGACGGTGGCGCAGAACGTCTTCATGGGCAGCGAGCCACAAGGACCGTTCTGGACCGTCAAGGGCGGCGAAATGCGCGCGCGCACGAACGCCATCCTAGCCGACCTCGGTTCCCGCTTCGACGCGGACACCATGGTCTCGACCCTGTCGATCGCCGAGCAGCAGCAGGTGGAAATCGCCCGCGCCCTGGTGCACGAAAGCCGCATCCTGATCATGGACGAGCCCACTGCCGCCCTGTCCGATCGGGAAACCGAACAATTGTTCCGCATCATCGAAGAACAGCGCGACAAGGGCCTGGCCGTGCTCTACATCAGCCACCGCATGGCCGAAGTGGAACGCCTGGCGCGCCGCATCACGGTGCTGCGCGATGGCGCCTATGTGGGCGAGCTGGGCAAGGATGAACTGGATCAAAAGAAAGTCGTGCAAATGATGGTGGGCCGCCCCGCCGACGACTTTTATTCGCACCAGCGCCGCACCTCGCGCGGCGCCGAGCGCCTGCGCGTGGAAAACGTGGGCGGCGGCAAGGTCAAGCCCGCCTCGTTCGCCCTGCATGCGGGCGAAGTCACGGGCTTGGCCGGCCTCGTCGGCGCGGGCCGCACGGAACTGGCGCGCCTGATCTTTGGCGCCGACAGGAAGCAATCGGGGCAAGTATGGCTCGACGGCACCGAAGTGCATATCCACCGGCCGCTGGCGGCGATTCGCCACGGCATCGGCTACCTGCCGGAAGACCGCAAGAGCCTGGGCCTGTTCATGCAATTGTCGGCCATGGAAAACATGTCGATGAATATCCTGTCCAAGCATGCGACGGCGGGCGTGGTCAACCGTGGTGCCCTGACGCAGCTCACGCGCGAGGCCATTGCCAATCTCAACGTCAAGGTCTCGGGGCCGGACGGCATCGTCGGCGGACTGTCCGGCGGCAACCAGCAAAAAGTCTTGCTGGCGCGCTGGCTGGCCATCGCACCGAAGGTGCTCATCCTCGACGAACCGACGCGCGGCGTGGACGTGGGCGCGAAGAGCGAAATTTACAAGATCATCCACCAGTTGGCGGACGCGGGCACGGCCGTGCTATGCATTTCCAGCGAACTGGCCGAACTGGTCGGCATTTGCGACCGGGTGATGGTGATGTGCGAAGGCAGGCTCACCGGCGAAGTCACGGGCGAGGAAATCACGCAGGAAAACATCCTTGCCTATGCCACCCAGCTGGAAGCGGCATAAGAACGCACAACCAAACCTGCTGCGCGTCGCGGGTCGCGGTTTCCGATGCTCACTGACTCGGCGTCCCCGTGCTTCGCACAGTTCCGCGTCTCAACCGCAACTCGCTTCCGCTCGCGACGGTTTTGCCAGGCGTTTTAAGAATACGTTTTAAATAATCATTCAGGAGACTCATGATGACAACTAGCACCACCAGCGGCGCCGCGCGCGCCGGCGACCCCTTCAATGCCTCGAACCTGATGCGCCGCCTGGGCATGCTGCCCGTGCTGGTGGTGCTGTACCTGGCCATGTACGGCCTGACCGTGTATTTCTCGGCCGACGGCACGTCGACGTTCATGACCAGCAATAACACCATGAATATCTTCCGCCAGGTGTCGATCAATATCGTGCTGGCCTCCGGCATGACTTTCGTCATTTTGACCAGCGGCATCGACTTGTCCGTCGGCTCCGTGCTGGCCGTCTCGGCCGTGGCAGGCATGCTGATGTCGCTGTCGGCGCAGTTCGCCGGCTTTTCGATCCCGACCTTCCTCATCGTCGGCTTGCTGCTGGGCGCACTGAACGGCGTGCTGGTGGCGCTCGTCGGCCTGAACCCGTTTGTCGTAACTTTGGGCACCATGACGGCACTGCGCGGCGCCGCCTATCTGCTGGCCGACGGCACCAGCGTGCTGAACACGGAAATCCCAAGCTTTGAATGGATGGGCAACGGCAGCTTCCTGGCCGTGCCATGGCTGATCTGGCTGGCGGCGGCCGTCGTCGTGCTGACGTGGTTCATCCTGCGCAAGACGACCCTGGGCCTGCATATCTACGCCGTCGGCGGCAATATCCAGGCGGCCCGTTTGACGGGCATCAAAGTGGGCCTCGTGCTGATGTTTGTCTACACCATCAGCGGCCTGTTCGCGGGCCTGGGCGGCGCCATGTCGGCCAGCCGTCTGTATGCGGCGAACGGCAACTGGGGGACAGGTTATGAACTGGACGCCATCGCGGCCGTCGTGCTCGGCGGCACCAGCCTGATGGGCGGCGTCGGTTCCGTCTGGGGCACCGTCATCGGCGCCCTGATCATCGGCGTGATGAACAATGGCCTGACGATCCTGGGGCTGTCGTCGTTCTGGCAGTATGTGGCGAAAGGTGTCGTGATCGTGCTGGCGGTGATTCTGGATAAATGGCGCCAGTCGCACGCGCAGAACTGATTGTGCCGGTGTTGTCGGGTTACGCGCTGCACGCTAACCCGACCTACCGTTGACGTCGTAGGTCGGATTAGGCCGCAGGCCGTAATCCGACAACACCCTAAAACTCCAGCCGCATCTCCACATGCGCAATCCCCGCCTCTTCAAATTGTTCCCCCTGCTGCACGAAACCATGGCGCGCATAAAATGGCGCGGCGACGGTTTGCGCATTCAGCGCCACCGCCAGGTCGCCGCGTTCGCGCGCCTTTTGCATCAGCAAGGTCAAAATGGCGCCGCCCACGCCCGTGCCGCGGCCCGGCTGGCGCACGGCCATGCGGCCGATATGGCCATCGGGCAGCAAGCGGCCCGTGCCGATGGCGTTGCCGGCGGTGTCATAGGCGACGGCATGCAGGCAGATGGCGTCCATGTCGTCGAGTTCGATCTCGGCCGGCACTTTCTGTTCATCGACGAAGACTTCGAAACGGATGGCGGTGGCGTCAGGGCCCAGAGTGGCCCAGTCGCCGAGGCGGATGGTGTGCTTGGTCATGGTGTACGGTAGAAAGAGACAGGCCGCAATTGTCGCACGGCCTGGCTTTTCATAGGAGGATCAGGCCAGTTTCACCAGCTGCTTGCCGAAGTTGCGACCTTTCAGCAAACCGATGAAGGCGTCCGGCGCGCTGGCCAGGCCCTCGGCCACGGATTCGCGGAAGGCCAGCTTGCCCGTCGCCACCAGCGAACCCAGTTCAGCCAGGCCTTGCGGCCAGAATTCCGGCTGCTCGGAAACGATAAAGCCGCGCACCGTCAGGCGGTTGGTGAGGATGAAGCGGGCGTTGTCGATCGGCGTCGGTTCGCCGTTGTAGCCGGCGATCCAGCCGCACAGGGCGATGCGGCCAAAAGCGTTGGTGCGCGCCAGGGCCGCGTCGAAGACGGCGCCGCCCACGTTTTCAAAGATGGCGTCGATGCCGTCCGGCGTGGCCGCTTCCAGGTCAGCCGCCAGATTGCCCGCCTTGTAGTCGATGCAGGCATCAAACCCCAGTTCCTTGACGACATACGCGCATTTCTCCGCGCCGCCGGCGATGCCGACCACCCGGCAACCCTTGAGCTTGGCCAGCTGTCCCACGACGCTGCCGACGGCGCCGCTGGCGGCCGACACCACCACCGTTTCGCCCGCTTTCGGCGCCATGATCTGGTTCACGCCATACCAGGCCGTCATGCCCGGCATGCCTACGGCGCCCAGGTAGGCGGATGCCGGGATATGCGTCGTATCGACCTTGCGCAGCATCGTGCCGTCGGACACGGCCACTTCCGTCCAGCCCAAGGTCCCCACGACGGTATCGCCGGCGGCGAACTTCGGATGCTTCGATTCAAGCACCACGCCCACCGTGCCGCCGATCATGGTTTCATCGAGCGCCTGCGGCGCCGCATAGCTTTTATTCGCACTCATGCGCCCGCGCATGTAGGGGTCGAGCGACAAGTACTGGTTACGCACCAGCAACTGCCCATCCGTGATGGCGGGAATCTCTTGAGTTTCCAGACGAAAATGTGCCGGCTGCACTTCCTCATTAGAGGCGGGGCGCGAGGCGAGGACGATGCGTTGGTAGGTGGTCATGAATGCTCCTGTCAATAAAGTTGATGACTACTATTGATATTCACGACACCGAACAAAACCGTAGCGAGCGGAAGGGAGAGGTGGTCGAGACGCGCAACCGTACTCTAGTACGGTGAGCATCGCAGGCCGCCTATACCGACGCGCAGTAGGTTTGGTTCGGTGTCACTACACTTCGTAGTCCATACATTGCCGCGCTTCCCGCACCGCCCCAAAAAACGGCTTGATTTTCACGTGCTCGGGATGGTTCTGATAGGCATCGAGCGCTTCGCGGCTGGCGAACTCGCTGTACAGCACGATGTCGTAGCTCGCTTCCAGGCCAGGCTGGGCCACGGCCGCTTCGAATTTCAGTATGCCTGGCACCAGGCCGGCGCAGGAATCGAGCAGGGCTTTCAGTTTCAAGGCATTGGTGGCGCGGTCCGCGCCTTCGGCGTGGTCTTTGAGTTTCCAGAAAACGATGTGCTTGATCATGGTGGCAGAGGTTGTTTATCAATGAAGCATGACTGTACCCGCTATCGGCGCGCCTTGCAAAAAGTGGTCGCCGAACGAAAACGGGCGGCCCAAGGCCGCCCGCACACTGGCCGTCAGTCCGCCGTCACAGCACTTCGAACAAGCCCGCCGCGCCCTGGCCGCCGCCGATGCACATGGTCACCACCACGTACCTGACGCCACGGCGCTTGCCTTCGATCAGGGCGTGGCCCGTCAGGCGGGCGCCCGAGACGCCATACGGGTGGCCGACGGCGATGGCGCCGCCGTTGACGTTCAGCCGGTCCATGGGAATGCCCAGGGTGTCGGCGCAGTACAGCACTTGCACGGCAAACGCTTCATTGAGTTCCCACAGGCCGATGTCGGCCACCGTCAAGCCCGCCTTTTTCAGCAGTTTCGGGATGGCAAACACGGGGCCGATGCCCATTTCATCGGGTTCGCAGCCGGCCACGGCAAAGCCGCGGAAGACGCCCAGCGGTTGCAGCCCTTTCGCTTCGGCCACTTTCGCATTCATGACGATGGCCATCGACGCGCCATCGGAAAACTGGCTGGCATTGCCCGCGCTGATGACGCCGCCAGGAATGGCCGGGCGGATCTTCGCCACGCCATCGTAGGTCGTATCGGCACGGATGCCTTCGTCGGCGGCGATCGTCACTTCGCGCGACAGCAGCATGCCGCTGGCCTTGTCAGCCACGCCCATGACGGTGGTCATCGGCACGATTTCCGCGTCGAACAGGCCGGCAGCCAGCGCTGCGGCGGCGCGCTGCTGGCTTTGCGCGCCATACGCATCCTGGCGCTCGCGCGAAATCTGGTAGCGCTTGGCCACCGTTTCGGCCGTCTGCAGCATGGGCCAGTACAGTTCCGGCTTGTGCTGCTGCAGCCAGACTTCGCGGTACATATGCGTGTTCATTTCGTTTTGCACGCAGGAAATCGATTCCACGCCGCCGGCCGCATAGATATCGCCTTCGCCGGCGATGATGCGCTGCGCCGCCAGCGCGATGGCCTGCAGGCCCGATGAGCAGAAACGGTTGACGGTCATGCCCGCCGTGGTGACGGGACAGCCGCCGCGCAAGGCTACCTGGCGCGCGATATTGCCGCCCGTCGCGCCTTCGGGGAAGGCGCAGCCGACCAGCACGTCTTCCACCTCCTCCGCCTCGATGCGCGCGCGCTCGACGGCGGCGGCCAGCACATGGCCGCCCAGGGTGGCGCCATGCGTCATGTTGAACGCGCCTTTCCAGGATTTGGCCAGGCCCGTGCGGGCGGTCGATACGATGACGGCTTCATTCATGCTGTGTCTCCTTGTGGGAATTGTTAGGTGGTGCAAGCACTGCCAGTGCAGGCACTACATCCAGAATAGCACATTTAAGTACGGTCGTTCGCAAAGTTGCGCACGCTTTCGGCGGGCACAAAATGCCGCGCACTGTAAGCTTGGTGTAAGTTTCAAGCAAGCATGACGTAAGGTTCGGAGAACACACTCGCCTCCAGCTGGTGCAAGAATGGTCTAAAAGACCACGGCAACAGTTCACTATAAAACATAGGGAGACAAACCATGGCAACACCATCCGGCTCGGCCGACGTACGGAAGATTTCCACCAAGGGAACTCCGATTACGCCGGAAGAACGCAAGGTCATCTTTGCGTCATCGCTAGGCACCGTCTTTGAATGGTACGATTTTTACCTGTACGGTTCGCTGGCTTCCATCATCGCCAAGCAATTCTTCATCGGCGACCCCACCACCACCTTCATTTTCGCGCTGCTGGCCTTTGCCGCCGGCTTCATCGTGCGTCCGTTCGGCGCGCTGGTCTTCGGCCGCCTGGGCGACATGATCGGCCGCAAATACACCTTCCTGGTGACCATCATCATCATGGGCGGTTCCACCTTCATCGTCGGCTTGCTGCCGGGGCACGCCTCCATCGGCATCGCCGCGCCTATCATTCTCGTCATCCTGCGCATCCTGCAAGGCCTGGCGCTGGGTGGCGAATACGGCGGCGCAGCCACCTATGTGGCCGAGCACGCGCCTGAAGGCAAGCGCGGTGCGTTCACGGCGTGGATACAAACGACGGCAACCCTGGGCTTCTTCCTTTCGCTGATGGTCATCCTGGGCACCCGCCTGGCGACGGGCGAGCAGGCATTTGAAGCGTGGGGCTGGCGCGTGCCGTTCCTGCTGTCCGTGGTGCTGCTGGGTATTTCCGTGTGGATCCGCATGGCCATGAATGAATCGCCGGCGTTTGCCAAGATGAAAGCCGAAGGCAAGACCTCGAAAGCGCCGCTGACGGAAGCGTTCGGCAAGTGGAAAAACCTGAAGATCGTCATCCTGGCGCTGGTCGGCCTGACCGCCGGCCAGGCCGTCGTCTGGTACACGGGCCAGTTCTACGCCCTGTTCTTCATGATCCAGACCCTGAAAGTGGACCTGGCAACGGCCAACGTGCTGGTCGCCATCGCCCTGCTGCTGGCCACGCCGTTCTTCCTGTTCTTCGGCAGCCTGTCCGACCGCATCGGCCGCAAGTACATCATCCTCGGCGGCTGCCTGATCGCCGCGGCCACCTACTTCCCGATATTCAACGGCCTGACGCACTTCGCCAACCCGCAGCTGGAAGCAGCACTGAAGAACTCGCCAGTGGTGGTGGTGGCCGATCCCGCCTCCTGCCACTTCCAGTTCAACCTGACGGGCACCAAAAAGTTCCCATCCTCGTGCGACATCGCCACCGGCTTCCTGTCGAACAGCTCGGTGAACTACACGAAGGAAGATGCACCGGCAGGCAGCGTGGCCAAGGTGCGCATCGGTACGAAGGAATTCACGTCGTTCAACGCCGTCATGACGGCCGACGGCCTGAACTTCGATGCGGACAGCAAGGCCCACGAAGCGGCGTTCAAGAAAGAAATCGGCGCCGGCATCAAGGAAGCGGGCTACCCTGCGAAAGCCAATCCGGACCAGATCAACAAGCCGATGGTGGTCTTGCTGCTGTTCATCCTGGTGCTGTACGTGACCATGGTGTATGGCCCGATCGCCGCCATGCTGGTGGAAATGTTCCCGACCCGCATACGCTACACTTCGATGTCCCTGCCATACCACATCGGTAACGGCTGGTTCGGCGGCTTGCTGCCCACCACGGCCTTCGCGCTGGTGGCCTTCAAGGGCGACATCTATTACGGCCTGTGGTATCCGATCGTCGTCGCCCTGGCGACTGTCGTGATCGGCACCCTGTTCGTCAAGGAAACCAAGGACAACAATATCTACGCGGACGATTGATGCCCCGCCCGCCCCGGCCGCATTGCCGGGGCACGTAAAACAAAACGCCGCTGACTTGTCAGCGGCGTTTTTTCTTGGGCGGCGGCAGTTGCAAGCCTACTTGCCGCCGGCGCCCTGTTTCTGCTGGTCGCGCTGCTGCACGTACTGCTGGTAGCTGGTCTGGTTGCGCTTGCGGCAGGCATTGCGGTCGTCGAAATTATTCAGGCTGTTGCAGTACTCGCCGATCTTGTCCCGGTTCGCGTCATACAGCACCTCGCAGCCGGTAATGGCCAGCAGGAAGGGAACGATCAGATATTTCATTGCATCTCTCATGGATAGGGACGGGATTGCGCGAAAAACACCAGATTGCCCGCTGGATCAGCGAGCGGCTTATCTTAACGCGATCCCGGCGCGAAGTACAAGCGCTCGGTAATTACTTTATGGAAAGGATGGCAGCGTACGGCAGAGCCGCGCGTGCTATGGTGGCGGTTTTCAACCGATCCGCGCCAGGCATGTCCACGATTCCCCCCGCCTTCCTGCCGCCGGCGCCCTGCGCGCCGCTGCAGCCGGTTTTCGCTCCCCTGCTGCGGGACGCCTGCGCCAGCCTGGCCGCGCAGGCCGGCGATTTCCTCGACGGCATCTATGTGTATGGCAGCGTGGCAGGTGGCGATGCCACGCCTGGCGTGTCCGACCTCGACCTGACGCTGGTGCTGCGCCTGCCGCCCACGCCACGGCAGGGCAACATGCTGGAAGCGGTGCGTCTGGCCCTGCAGGCGCGCCACGACACGGTGTGGAAGGTCGATTTCGATATCGGCCACCGCAGCCAGGTGCTGGCGCCGGAAAACCTGTACAGCTGGGGCTACTGGCTCAAGCACCAGTGCCGCTGCCTGTGGGGCGACGACCTGGCGCCGCGCTTTGCGCCGTTCGCGCCTTCGCGCGCCATCGCCCTGGCCGTGAACGGCGACTTTGCCCAGGTGCTGGCCAGCTATGCGCAGTGTCTCGATGCGGAACGCGACCCTGCCGTCATCGGCCGCCTGCAGCGCGAAGCGTCGCGCAAACTGATCCGCTCATGCAACCTGCTGCGCCAGGACGGCGACAGCGGCTGGCCCGCCAGCCTGGACGAGCATGCGGCGCAGTTGCTGCGCAGCCATCCAGCCATGCAGGCGCAGATCGCCTATTTTCTTGCCCAGGCCCGGTCCGGTGCCGTGCCGGCCAGCGGCTTTGCCGCCGCGTTGCGCGCGATGACGGACTGGCTGGCAACGCAGCTGGCCAGCTAATCCTTGTTCAGCTCCTCGTTCAGCAAAGGATTACTGGCGGCAAACGCAGCCAGGTGCTCGAGCAGCACGCGCACGCGGGCCGGCAGGTAGCGCCGCTGCGTCCACACGGCATACACATGGCGCGGCTGCGGCATCCAGTCGGGCAGCACACGCACCAGGCTGCCACTGGCCACTTCGTCGCGGCATTGCAGCAGCGGACACAGCAAGATGCCGATGCCGGCGTCCGCCATCTCCACGGCCAGGCGCATCTCGTTGACGCGCAGGCGCGCCTGCGGCTGGATCACCATCTCGGCGCCATCGCCGGGCCGGCGCAAGCGCCAGCTGCGCAGCGGCTCGGCCACGATCAGCTCGTGCCGCTCCAGCTCCTGCAAGTCGCGCGGCACGCCCGCGCGCGCCAGGTAGGCGGGCGCGGCCACCATCACCAGCGAGGCGCTGCCCAGGCGGCGCTGCATCAGCGAGGAATCGTCGAGCGCCCCCACGCGGATGGCCAGGTCGGCGCCGCTGCCCACCAGGTCTTGCAGCAGGTTCGACAGTTCCAGCTCCAGGCGGATGTCCGGATACTGCTGCATGAAGCTGACCCAGGCGGGCGTCAGCAGGCCGCTGGCAAAATTCACGGGCGCCAGCACGCGGATGCTGCCGGAAATGGCGGACAGGCTGGCGTCGAGCTGCCGCGTGGCTTGCCGCAAGGCATGCACCAGGCCGCGGCACTGCTCATAGTATTGCCAGCCTTCCGCCGTTGGCTGCAGACGGCGCGCGCTGCGGTTCAGCAGGCGGTAGCCCAGCTGGCTTTCCAGCTTTTGCAGGCGGCGCGTGACGGTCGCTGCCGGCAAGTCTTCCTTGACGGCAGCAGCGTGCAGGCTACCGGCCTCGACGATGGAGACAAACAGGGCCAGGTCATCTAACATGATTGCATTTATGGAATTTGAAATTAAAAATATGGCTCTAGTATAGATTGCTGCAAGTCGTTACGCTGCCATCTTTATCACATAACTGAAAGTGCCCCATGTCCGATGCCCTGCGCTTGCGCCTCGTCTTTGCTTTCCTGATGTCGCTGATAATGACCTTGCTGATGAGCGCCTGGGTCACCTGGCTCAATATCGGCCTGCAAGCCGATTTCCTGCCCCGCTGGCGCCATGCCTTCTTTGCCGCCTGGCCCGTGGCCTTTTGCGCCGTCATGCTGTTCGCGCCAAGAGTGCAACTGATCAGCCGCGGCATCGTCGCCAGGCTGGCGCGCCCGGCGCCTGCCTGCCCCGCCTGCGCCTCGCCTGCCCCGGCCGGCACGCCGGCGGCTCCGTGTTCGTGCGCCCGCTGAGCGGCACTGTCTCCTTCCCTCCTTCCCCCCAAGCCGGCCTTGACCGCCGGTTTGCCGCCGCCAGTGCGACTCGGTCGCTCCCCCACAGGAATGCCCACGGCCGTCCCGATCCGGGCTATGCTATGGCCGTCCTTGTTTACTGTGGAGTATCCATGCTCGATCACGTCTCCCTCACCGTCGCCGACCTGGCGCGCGCCGAGCGCTTTTACGATGCCATCTTTGCCGCCCTGGACGTGCCCAAGGTGGGCAGCGACCATGCCGACGCCTGGATCGGCTATGGCGAACGCAGCGATGCCGACCACCCTGAACGCAGCTATTTTTCCGTGCGCCTGGGCCCGGCGCCGGACGACGCGCCGCGCCGCCATTACTGCTTCAAGGCCAGCACGCGCGCGGCCGTCGATGCTTTCTGGCAGGCAGGCGTGACCCACGGCGGCTTCGACCTGGGCGCGCCCGGCTTGCGCCACTACCACGCCAGCTATTACGCCGCATTTCTGTTCGATCCGGACGGCAACCGCATCGAAGCCGTCTGCCACCGCGCCGACGCCGGCTGACAGAGGCGCATTCCCCGTTCTGTTCGGCATTTTCACTTTCACATGATTTGCCTATAATGGCTGGCACGCATACCGGTCCCCGGTCCATGAACCAAGAAGGAACTTCATGCATCATTTATTTGTCGGCCACCCCGCGCGCACCATTCTCCTGGGCAGTGCCGGCCTGCTGCTGTCCGCCTGCTCGCTGATGCCATCCAAACCGGCCGCGCCCGGCGTGCCGGCCACGGCCGCCCTGCCCGACGCCACCATCGCCTATACGCTCGCTGGCCACGGCGCCGTGCCCGTGGTGTTCCAGTCGGCCATGGGCGATGGCAAGGATGTGTGGGCCAAGGTCGTGCCTGAAGTGGCGCAGCAGCACCGCGTGCTCGTGTATGACCGTCCAGGCTACGGCGACAGCCAGAAGACCAGCACGCCACGCGATCCCTGCACCATTGCAGCCCAGCAGCGCGCCCTGCTGGCGCAGGCGGGCCTGAAGCCGCCGTATGTGCTGGTCGGCCATGGCCTGGGAGGCTTGTACCAGTATGTGTATGCCAGGCTGTACCCGCAGGACGTGGCGGGCCTGGTGCTGCTCGACCCCACGCACCCGCAGCAATGGAGCCGCATGCAGACAGAGGCCAGCACCTACGCCATGCTGCTGAAGACGCGGCGCAAGCTGATGTTCAACAGCGCGGAATCGGCGGAATTCGACGCCCAGGCACAGTGCCTGCAGCATGTCGACATGGCCAGCCCCCTGCGCATACCGGCCATGCTGCTGGTACGCGACAAATTCGGCATCGAGGAAACGGGCTCATTCGAGAACCTGGTGCGGGCCCAGGAAAAGGATTGGCAGCGCCTGTCCGGCGCGCCAGCCATCGAGCGCATCACGGGCACCGGCTACTACATCCAGAAGGACAATCCCGTCATCGTCAACGAGGCGGTCAAGATGCTGACGCGGAAGAAATAAAACGCGTCATCCGGCAGTGAGGTTGACGTCAGCGGTGGCGTCGGATTACGCGCTTGCGCGCTAATCCGGCCTGCCCGGCTCTGGAACCCCGCGCAACACCACGTACAACAAACGCGTCATCCGACCATATTGCTGGCGTCGGTGGTCGTGTCGGATTACGCGCCTGCGCGCTAATCCGGCCTGCCCGGTTCTGGCACCCCGCGCAACACCACGTACAACAACCGCGTCATCCGACCATCTTGCTGGCGTCGGTGGTCGTGTCGGATTACGCGCCTGCGCGCTGATCCGGCCTACCCGGCTCTTGAGCCTTGTGTAAAAGCTGTAAAAGCGCATAAGACGTAGGTCGGATTAGCGTGGCGTAGCCGCGCGTAATCCGACAACATTGCTGGCTTCAATGGCAGCGTCGCATCAGCCATTAAAACCCTTGCCCTCGCGCGCCAGTTTCACCAGCAGCGGTGCCGGGGTCCACGCTTCGCCGTGGCGGCCTTGCGCGTAACCGTTGATCGTGCCGAGCACGTTCGGCAAGCCCACACTATCCGCGTAGAACATCGGGCCGCCGCGGAACAGGGGGAAACCGTAGCCCGTCAGATACACCATGTCGATGTCCGACGCGCGCAGGGCGATGCCCTCTTCCAGGATGCGCGCGCCTTCATTGACCAGCGCATACACAAGGCGCTCGACGATTTCCTGGTCGCTGATCTTGCGGCGCGCCACGCCGAGGTCGGCGGAATGCTGGATGATCATGGCGTTGACCTGCTCCGACGGATAGGCCTTGCGGTCGCCCGCCTTGTAGTCATACCAGCCGGCGCCCGTCTTCTGGCCAAACCGCCCCAGTTCGCACAGCAGGTCGGCCGTCTTCGAATACGTCACCTCCGGCTTTTCCACATAGCGGCGCTTGCGGATGGCCCAGCCGATGTCGTTGCCGGCCAGGTCGCCCATGCGGAACGGGCCCATGGCGAAACCGAATTTCTCCACCGCCTTGTCGACCTGCTCCGGCAGGCAGCCTTCTTCCAGCAGGAAACCGGCCTGCCGGCTGTATTGCTCGATCATGCGGTTGCCGATGAAGCCATCGCACACGCCCGAAACGACGCCCGTCTTTTTCAGCTTTTTCGATAGCGCCAGCGCCGTCGCCAGCACATCCTTGCCCGTTTGCTTGCCGCGGACGATTTCCAGCAGCTTCATGACGTTCGCCGGGCTGAAGAAATGCGTGCCGATGACGTCCTGCGGACGGCTGGTAAATGCGGCGATCTTGTCGAGGTCCAAGGTGGAGGTGTTCGAGGCCAGGATGGCGCCCGGCTTCATGACGGCGTCGAGCTGCCTGAAGACGGTTTCCTTGACGCCCAGTTCCTCGAAGACGGCTTCGATGACGATGTCGGCTTGCGCGATATCTTCATACGCCAAAGTGCCGGAAACGAGCGCGATGCGCTGCTCGGCCTTCTCCTGCGTCAGCTTGCCCTTCTTGACGGTGTTTTCGTAGTTCTTGCGGATGGTGGCCAGGCCCTTGTCCAGCGCTTCCTGCCGCGTTTCCAGCAACGTGACGGGGATGCCGGCGTTGGCGAAGTTCATGGCGATGCCGCCACCCATGGTGCCGGCGCCAACAATGGCCGCGCTGGCAATCGGGCGCACCGGCGTATCGGCCGGCACGTCGGGCACCTTGCTGGCCACGCGCTCGGCAAAGAAGGCGTGGCGCAGGGCTTTCGACTCAGGCGACTGCACCAGCTGCATGAACAGTTCGCGCTCGTACTTCAGGCCATCGTCGAATTTCATCGTCACGGCAGCGGCCACAGCATCGACGCATTTCAGCGGTGCGGGGAACGGGCCGGACATGGCCTTGACGGTATTGCGCGAAAACTGCAGGAACGCTTCGTGGTTCGGGTAATCGACCTTGCGCTCGCGCACTTTCGGCAGCGGGCGCAGCTCGGCCACTTTCGTCGCAAAGGCCACGGCGGCGGCCAGCAAGTCGGCGCCAGGGGCGATGACTTCATCGAACAGGGCCGTGCCAGCCAGTTTTTCGGATGCCACGGGCGTGCCCGAGACAATCATGTTGAGGGCCGTTTCCAGGCCCAGCACTCTAGGCAGGCGCTGCGTGCCGCCCGCGCCCGGCAAGATGCCGAGTTTGACTTCAGGCAAGGCCATTTGCGCGCCCGGCGCGGCCACGCGGTAGTTGCAGCCCAGCGCCAGCTCCAGGCCGCCGCCCATGCAGACGCTGTGGATGGCCGCCACCACCGGCTTGGTGGATTGTTCGACGACGTTGATCAGGGTATGCAGGGTCGGCTCCGTGAGGGCCTTGGGCGAATTGAATTCCTTGATGTCGGCGCCGCCCGAGAATGCCTTGCCGGCGCCCGTGATGACGATGGCTTTGACGGACGCATCGGCCAGCGCCTGGCGGATGCCCGCCACGGCAGCCGTACGGGTCGCCAGGCCCAGGCCATTGACGGGTGGATTGGCCAGGGTGATGACGGCAACGGCACCGTTCACTTGATATTCAGCGCTCATGTCTCTTCCTTATTGGTTTTACTCAATGTATGAGGTGGTTGCAAGGGATGAAGCTTCACTATACCGCATAAAAGAACGCTCGTATTATTTTTGTCGTGGCGGGCACGCCGCCATGGAGCGCCGCCACAGGTGGTGGTCATCTTACAGCATCGCCCGAGCAGATGCGGGCACCCGCCCCGCCGGGTGCAGCAGCTATCGGATGGATATTCATAAAAATAATAAAAGAATAATAATAAAAACAATGTTTTATTATGCGATAAATATGCATGTATATCCGTGCACTGGCCAATAACGACACTTTTCGCATTATTTATTCACGCCCCTTGTTTTTCGCCAGGGGCTGGGGAATAATAAAATTATTGATTCAAATCAATACTCTGCAATTGATTTAATATTAAGCAGCGGCGTTGCCGGAGAGGGCCTGCATTATCTTGCGCAGATTCTCACCGATTATCACATCGCCGCATGTCTATATCATTTTCGAGCCGTTTTATATCATTGTCACTGTATTAGCGCCACCCATTCCTCGACTCACACTGAAGGATATTTTATGGACGCAGCCAGCCATGTCAGCCACTCCCAGGATCTGGACTTACAAGCGATAAATACTGCGCTCAACCGTGTTCAGGCCGTGATCGAATTCGAACTCGACGGCACCATCCTGCATGCGAATGACAATTTCCTGCGCGTCGTCGGCTATACCCTGGCGGACGTGCAGGGCAAGCACCACGCCATGTTCTGCGACCCCGAATATGTCAAGACGGACGAATACCGCGCCTTCTGGGCCCGGCTGGCACGCGGCGAATTCGACCAGGGCGAATACAAGCGCGTGACCAAGGACGGGCGCGAGGTGTGGATCAATGCTTCCTACAACCCTATCCTGGACGCCGACGGCAAGCCCTATAAAGTCATCAAGTTCGCCACCGACATCACGGCCAGCAAGCGCCGCAATGCCGATTACGAAGGCAAGATCGACGCCATCAGCAAGGCGCAAGCCGTGATCGAGTTCAAGCTCGACGGCACCGTCATCCGCGCCAACGACAATTTCCTCAAGGCCGTCGGCTACTCGCTGGAGGAAATCGAAGGCCGGCACCACCGCATGTTCTGCGAGCCCGAATATGCCAAGAGCGAGGAATACGCGCAGTTCTGGCAAAAGCTGGCCAAGGGTGAATTCGACTCGGGCGAATACAAGCGCGTGACGAAAGATGGCCGCGAGATCTGGCTCAACGCCTCGTACAACCCGATTTTCGACGCGGAAGGCCGGCCCTTCAAGGTCGTCAAGTTCGCCAGCGATGTCACGGCGCTGAAAAAACGCAATGCCGAATACGAGGGCAAGGTCAGCGCCATCGTCAAGGCGCAAGCCGTGATCGAATTCGACATGCAGGGCAACGTGCTGGACGCGAACGAAAATTTCCTCTCCGTCATGGACTATGAGCTGGGCGACATCCAGGGCGAGCATCACCGCATGTTTTGCGAACCCGAGTACGCCAGCAGCGCCGACTACAAGAAATTCTGGCAAAAGCTGAACCGGGGCGAATTCGACACGGGACGCTACAAGCGCCTGGGCAGCCACGGCAAGGTGGTGTGGATACAGGCCACCTACAACCCCATCCTCGACCTCAACGGCAAGCCTTATAAGGTGGTGAAATTTGCCATCGACATCAGCGACCAGGTCAACATGGAAACCGGCATCCAGGCCAAGGCTGCCAATGACAGCCGCAAGGTCGAGGCCCTGCTGGCCTGCGTGGCGCGCGCCGCGCAAGGCGACCTGACCTGCAATATCGTGCCCGAAGGCGACGAGCCGATCGATCTGCTGGCGGGCGGCATCAGCAAGATGATCGTCGACCTGCGCGGCGTGATCGGTGACGTGGTGGCAGCGGCAAACGGCTTTGCCGAAGCCTCGCACACCATCGCCGAACGGGCCACGGGCGTGGCCGTGGGCACGCAGGCGCTGGGCGCCACGGTGGAAGAAATGAACGCCTCTATCGACGGCCTGACCTTTTCCATCAATTCCATCGCGGAAAACACCTCGAACGCCGACTACCTGGCGAAAGCCACGCAGCAGGAAGCCGAAGCGGGCGCGCGCGCCGTCGCCAAGTCGATCGAGGCGATGGACCTGATCAACCGCTCGTCGGAAGACATCGGCGAAATCGTCAAGGTCATCAGCGAGATCGCCAACCAGACCAATATGCTGGCGTTTAACGCGGCCATCGAGGCGGCGCGCGCGGGCGAACATGGCCTGGGCTTTTCCGTCGTCGCCGACGAGGTGCGCAAGCTGGCCGAGCGTTCCTCGCAGGCAACCAAGGAAATTTCCAAGCTGATCAACGAGTCCGTCAAGCGCGTGTCTACCGGCAGCGAAATCTCGCGCCAGGCCAGCGATGCCTTCGACAAGATCGTCTCGGGCGTGGCGAAAACCACCCTGGCCATCTCGGATATCTCGAAGGCGGCCAACGAGCAGCTGCTGACGGCGCGCGAAGTGTCCACGGCGATCCAGTACATCGCCGAGGAAACGGAGAAGTCAGCCGCCAACTGCGACAGCATCGCCCGCTCGACGGATGGGCTGAACGAGCGCGCGGGCAGCCTGAACCAGACTGTCTCCGGCTTCGTGGTGTAAGCCATGAGCCACGCGGCCAGCCTGACGCCCGAGGTATTGACGACCCTGATCGCGCTGGTGCGCGAGCATACGGGCATCGCCATGACGCCGCGAAAAAGTGTCTTGCTGGAACGGCGCTTGCAGCCCCGGCTGCAGGCGCTGTCCCTGCACAGCTATCAGGCTTATCTGGACCGGGTGGCCAGCGACCGCGATGAAGTGGCGCATTTCATCGACCTGGTGACAACCAACGACACCTTGTTCTTCCGCACGCCGCAGATCTGGGATTATTTCCGCGACCGCTACCTGCCCGCCTGGGCGCGCGCCCATCCCGGTGCGTGCCTGCGCGTGTGGTCGGCCGCCGCCGCCAGCGGCGAAGAGCTGTATTCGATCGCCATGCTGTGCGAGCAATTCAAGCTGCAGACGCCGGCCTTCCGCTACCAGATCCTGGCCAGCGATATTTCCCAGCAAATCCTGGGCGCGGCCAAGGCCGGCCAGTACAGCGGGCGCTCCGTCGAGCGCATCCGCCTGTCGCACCCGGACTTGCTGCGCAAATACTTCACGCCCTCGCCGTATGGGGTCAAGGTCAACGAGGAACTGCGGCAGAACGTCAGCTTTACACAGCATAACCTGCTCGAAGCGCTGCCCCTCAAGCCGGGCCAGCAGTTCGACCTGGTATTCCTGCGCAATGTGCTGATCTATTTCGACGCCGAACACCAGGAAACGGTGCTGCGCCAGGCCCGTTCCAGCCTGAAGGATGATGGCCGGCTGATCCTGGGCGAGTCGGAAACCATCGCCCGCCTCGGTACCGGCTACCAATTCGAGTTTCCCATGATCTATAAAGCGGGGACGGCATGAGTATCGTTGCCAGCCATGACCACGTGGCGCCCCTGCAGCATGTCGGCATGGGACAGCTCAGCGTGGGCACGCACGGTGAACAACTGCAAGCGCTGCTCGGCTCCTGCATCGGCATCGGCTTCATCTGGAAGAAAGGCCATCGCTGCGGCCTGGCCCACTGCCTGTTGCCGGAAGCGCCAGGCAGCGACCATTCCATCGGCGCGCGCTATGTGAGCCAGGCCGTGCCATCGCTGCTGCGCCTGATGGGCGTGCGCCAGGCCGACTACGCCGATATCGAAGTGGTGCTGGCAGGTGGCGCCAGCATGTTCGGTCCCGACAATGGACGCGGCCGCCTGCAGGTGGGTCGGCAAAATGCGCAGGCGGCACAGAAATACCTGGACCAGTGCGGCTTGCAGGTCAGTTTTTGCGCGCTGGGCGGGCGCCATGGCCGCCAGTTGCTGATCGATTGCGCCCACCTCAGCTTTGCCGTCACGGACGTGCTGGCGCAACCCGGCTTGATTCAACGCAAGGAAGGCGCATATGGACATGCATGAAGCGACGGGCTTGCAAGCGCAAGCGGACGGCGGCGCTGCCACGGAACTGTTCGGCTCCTTCTACCTGGGGGGCGATGAATTCGCCCTGCCCGCCCACTGCATCCGCGAAGTGGTGAATTACCCGGCCAAAGTTACCACCCTGCCCCTGTCGCCGGCGTATCTGGAAGGCATGTTCACCTTGCGCGGCAGCGTCATTCCGGTGGTCAACCTGGGCCGGCTGTTCCGCGCCGAGGCGCCGCGCGCCGTGTCCACCGACAAGATCGCCATCCTCGATTTCCAGCAAGTGCTGATCGGCATCGTTTTCCAGGATACGGGCGAAATCCTGCGCGTGCCGGCCAGCGCCCGCAGCGCCCTACAGTATGCGGCCGGCGACGCGCATGCCGTGATCGCCGGCACGATCTTGCTCGACGGCGGCGCGCGCCTGCTGCAAATTCTTGACCCGCAAGCCATGCTGCGCATCGAAAACGTGCCCCATGTACTGGCCCTGCAGGCGAGCGGTAGCAAGCTCAGCACGGCCCGCTACCATGCCCAGAGCGAGCGGCGCCAGTGCGTCAGCTTCCATGCGGCGGGCGCCACGTTCGCCTTCGAGATGCTGGCCATCCAGGAAATCATCAAGGTGCCCGAGCTGCACAGCTCCATCCTGAATAGCGAACTGTGCCTGGGACGCATGCATTTTCGCGGCAGCCAGGTGGCCGTCGTCGATTTCGCTGCCCTGCTGCAAGCGGCCCAGAGCGGCAAGGGGCCGACGCCGGAGCAGCGCATCATCGTCGTGCGCCTGGAAGACACGACAGTGGGCTTCCTTGTCGACTCCGTCGACAGCATCGTGCATTTCTTCAGCGATGAAGTGCTGCCGATTCCCCTGCTGAGCAAATCGCGCGCCGCCATGTTTGCCGGCTGCATCACCAGGGAAGGCCTGGGCGACATCATTTTCCTGCACCACCAGGAGATCCTGTCGCGAGCGGAAATCGTCGAGATGCGCGACGGCCACAAGCGGCTCTATCCGGACCAGACGGAAACGGCGGCGGCCGCCACGCACAAGGCCCAGCGACGCGTGTACATCACGTTTACCGTGGAAACGCAATTCGCCGTGGAAATCGGGCAAGTGCGCGAAATCATCGATTTCAGCGGCGCCATCACCACGCCGCCCGGCATGCCGGCCTGCATGCGCGGCATGCTGAACCTGCGCCAGCAAATGATCAGCATCATCGACCTGCGCCAGCTGTACGCCATGCATCCCTTGCCCGACACGGGCGCCGGCAAGATCCTGATCGTGGAACGGGGCACTGAGCGCTACGGCTTTCTGGTCGACAAGGTCGACAACATCATGACGATTTCCGACAGCCAGCGCTTCGCCGCGCCGCAAATCATCCGCACGGGCAGCCATGAGGATTTGCGCAGCGAAATGGATGAAATGATCGACATCGGCACGGACGAACAGCGCCAGACCCTGTCCGTGTTCCAGGTTGACCACTTGCTGGAAAAGCTGGGTTCGGCGCTGCCGCAGGCGGCGTGAAAGGCAGGCATTAAGCCAAGGGCGTAAAAAATACCGGGGTCGGACCCTCAGGGTCCGACCCCGGCCCTTGCTGTCGGGTTCCCTGATGCTCCGCCCCCGGCCCTTGCCGCCGGATCAATCACGCATGGGCTCGCTGATGCATCACAGCCCCGGCAGCTTGTGCCCCTTGAACTGCTCCCGCAGCTTGTTCTTCTGGATCTTGCCCGTCGCGCCCATGGGCAAGGCGTCGATGAAGAGCACGTCGTCGGGCGTCCACCACTTGGCGATCTTGCCTTCAAAGAACTGCAACAAGGCTTCGCGCGTGACATCCATGCCGGGGCGCAGCACCACCACCAGCACGGGGCGCTCATCCCATTTCGGGTGGAACACGCCGATGCAGGCCGCCTGCAGCACGGCCGGGTGCGCCATGGCCAGGTTTTCCAGGTCGATGGTGCCAATCCACTCGCCGCCCGACTTGATCACATCCTTGCTGCGGTCGGTGATCTGCATGTAGCCGTCCGCATCGATGGTGGCCACGTCGCCCGTGGGGAACCAGCCATCCTGCAAGACGTCGCCGCCCTCGTTCCTGTAATACGAGGCAATGATCCACGGCCCTTTCACCAGCAGGTGGCCATAGGCCACGCCATCCCATGGCAATTCCTTGCCGTCGTCATCGACGATCTTCATGTCCACGCCATAGATCGCATGGCCCTGTTTGTGCAGGATGTCGCGCTGCGCTTCCTTGCTCATGGCCAGGTGCTTGGTCTGCAAGCCGCCCGTGGTGCCCAGTGGCGACATTTCCGTCATGCCCCAGCCGTGGATGACTTCCACGTCGAACTGGTCGATCAGGGTATCCATCATGGCCGGCGGGCACGCCGCGCCGCCGATCACCGTGCGGCGGAAGGTGGAAAACTTCAGGCCGTTCTGCAAGGCGTAGTTCAGCAAACCCAGCCAGACTGTGGGCACGCCGGCCGAGAACGTCACTTTTTCCGATTCGAACAGTTCATACAGCGACTTGCCGTCGAGCGCCGCGCCGGGAAACACCATGCGCGCGCCCGACAGCAGCACCGAATACGGCAAGCCCCAGGCATTCACGTGGAACATGGGCACGACGGGCAGGACCGTGTCGGTGGCGCGCACGTTCAGGGCGCTGGGCATGGCCGAGGCATAGGCGTGCAGCACCGTCGAGCGGTGCGAATACAAGGCGCCCTTCGGGTTGCCCGTGGTGCCCGAGGTGTAGCACAGGGCGGCGGCCGAGTTTTCGTCGAACACGGGCCACTCGTACTCGTCCGAGTGCGTGGCGATCAGGTCTTCATAGCACAGCAGGCCGGGTATGGTGCTGCTGGCGGGCATGCGGTCGCGGTCGCACATCAGCACGAAATGGCGCACGAAGGTGCAGTCGGCGGCGATTTTCTCCACCACGGGCAGGAAGGTCAGGTCGAACAGCAGCACCTGGTCTTCCGCATGATTCGAGATGTAGGCGATTTGTTCGGGAAACAGGCGCGGGTTAATCGTGTGCAAGACGGCACCCGAACCGGAGACGGCATAGTACGCTTCCAGGTGGCGGTAGCCATTCCAGGCCAGGGTGGCGACCCGGTCGCCCATGCCGATACCGAGGCCGTGCAAGGCATTTGCCAGGCGCCGCGCGCGCTGGTGGCAATCGCGGTAAGTATAGCGGTGCAGATCGCCTTCCACCCGCCGCGAGACGATTTCGCCACTGCCATAATGACGCGCTGCAAACTCGAGAATGCTGGAAATCAGCAGGGGCTGGTTCATCATCTGGCCCATTACTGGACTCATGGGAAATGCCGACATCGTGTCTCCTGGTATGCGAATGGGAAGCAGCCGGGAACGGCCCGCTTTTTTCTTGCGTGTTAATTGGGTGTTAACGACGATGAACTAGTTTCGTACGGTCGTGCGGAAATCGTCAACGCATTTCGATATTGCGATGCAGCATGGAATTTCTGATTCCGTTTTGCAGCGTGCCGCCACCCTACGCCAGCGCCCCTTGGCGAGCCGACGCACGCCCTGGCGCTGTGCGGTAAAATCGCCTTTTGGCCGGCGCTTTCTTTTCAAGCCGGCGCATCCACTTTGACTGGAATTGCCATCAGCGCTCATACCTTACCACTGGACAATGCATTCGCGGCCTTGCCGCCCGCGTTCTATACGCGGCTGATGCCCACGCCCCTGCCCGCGCCGTATTTCATCGCCGCCAGCGCGCCGGCCGCCAGCCTGATCGGCCTCGATGCCGCGCGCCTGGCCGAGCCTGACTACGTCGAACTGCTGAGCGGCAATACCGTGGCCGAGCGCTCGATCCCCTTGTCGGCCGTGTATTCGGGCCACCAGTTCGGCGTCTGGGCCGGCCAGTTGGGCGATGGGCGCGCCATCCTGCTGGGCGATATCGCCACGCAAAACGGCCCCATGGAGCTGCAGCTGAAAGGCGCGGGCGCCACGCCGTATTCGCGCATGGGCGACGGGCGCGCCGTGCTGCGCTCGTCCATCCGCGAATTCCTGTGCTCGGAAGCCATGGCGGCGCTGGGCATTCCCACCTCGCGCGCGCTGGCCATCATGGGCTCGCAGCAAGGCATCATGCGCGAAACACTGGAAACGGCGGCCGTCGTCACGCGCATGGCACCCAGTTTCGTGCGTTTCGGTTCCTTCGAACACTGGTTCTACCGCAAGAAGCCGGAGGAGCTGAAAATCCTTGCCGACTACATCATCGACGGCTTTTATCCGCATTTGCGCGCTGCATCAAATCCATATCAGGGCTTGCTGGCGGAAGTGTGCGTGCGCACGGCCGAGCTGATGGCGCAGTGGCAAGCCGTGGGCTTCATGCATGGCGTGATGAACACGGACAATATGTCGATCCTGGGCCTGACCATCGACTACGGCCCCTTCGGTTTCATGGAAGCGTTTGACGCCGAGCACATCTGCAACCATACGGACCAGCAAGGCCGCTATTCCTACAGCAACCAGCCGCAGGTGGGCCACTGGAACTGCTATGCGCTGGGCCAGGCCCTGCTGCCGCTGATCGGTGAAGTGGAAGAGGCGCAAGCGGCGCTGGACAGCTACCAGCCGGCTTTTGCCGCGAAGATGAACGCCCTGCTGCGCGCCAAGCTGGGCTTGCGCACCGCGCACGACGAAGATACCCAGCTGTTCGACGGCATGTTTGCGCTGATGCAGGCAAACCACGTGGATTTCACGCAGTTCTTCCGCAGCCTGTCTGCACTGCGGGTGGCGGCGCCGGAAAGCGATGCCCCGCTGCGCGACATGTTCATCGACCGCGCCGCGTTCGACACGTGGGCGGCAAGCTACCGCGCGCGCCTGCTGCAGGAGCACAGCGTCGATACGGAACGGCAAGTTGCCATGAACCTGGTCAACCCGAAATACGTGCTGCGCAACTACCTGGCGCAAGTGGCGATCGAGAAAGCCCAGCAGCACGATTACACGGAAGTGGCAAAATTGCTGGAAATTTTGCAAAAGCCATTTGACGAACAGCCCGAACACCAGCACTATGCGGCCCTGCCGCCCGACTGGGCCAGCCACCTTGAAGTCAGTTGCTCATCCTGAGGTATTACCATGACCACCAATAAAGTCAAAAAAACCGACGCCGAATGGCGCGCCATGCTCGATTCCATGCAGTACGAAGTGACGCGCCATGCGGCCACGGAGCGCGCCTTCACGGGCAAGTTCTGGGACCACCATGAACATGGCATCTACACCTGCGTCTGCTGCAACACGCCCTTGTTCGCGTCGGACACCAAGTTCGATTCCGGCTGCGGCTGGCCCAGCTATTTCCAGGCGCTCGACCCGGCCAACGTGACGGAAATCACCGACCGCAGCCACGGCATGCTGCGCACGGAAATCGTCTGCGCCGTCTGCGACGCCCACCTGGGCCACGTCTTCCCGGACGGCCCGCCGCCCACCGGACTGCGCTACTGCATCAATTCGGCCTCGCTGCGCTTCGACCCGCAGCCTTGATGCCACGGGAATGACCCGGGAAGCGAATGTTGCTCCTAAGTCATTCCTAAGATGTTTACACCACGATCATAGTAAAGTCTCGCCATGAAATTTCTATTCGACCTATTCCCCCTGATCGCCTTCTTTGCCGCCTTCAAGCTGGGCGGCATGTATGAAGCGGCCACGCACGATTTCGTGCAGCAATATCTGTCCGGCTTTGTCTCGGGCGGCCTGATCAAGGCTGACCAGGCCCCGTGGATCCTGGCGACGCTGGTCGGCATCATCGCCACGGCCTGCCAGGTCAGCTATCTGCTGCTGCGCGGGCGCAAGGTGGACGGCATGCTGTGGCTGTCGCTGTTCATCTTTGTCGTGTTCGGCGGCGCCAGCATTTACCTGCATGACGACTTCTTCCTGAAATGGAAGCCGACCTTGATCTACTGGCTGTCCGGCCTGGCTCTGCTGATCGCCTATGTGGGATTCAAGAAAAACCTGATCCGCAAGACCATGGAAGCGCAAGTGCAATTGCCCGATGCCGTGTGGGACCAGCTGCTGGCCGCATGGATCATCTTCTTTGGCGCCATCGGCGCACTGAACCTGTTCGTTGCCTTCGTGCTGTACAAGGGCGACATGGCCGCCTGGGTCAGTTTCAAGGCCTTTGGCGCGACGGGCATCTTCTTTGCCTTCATCGTGGCGCAAACGCTGTTCCTGGCCAAACATATCAAGGAAGACGCATGATGAATATCGACAATACGGCCGCGCCGGCAACGCGCATGGAGCGCATCCGTTCGCGCCTGGAAACGGCACTTTCTCCAGTGGAATGCGTGCTGGAAGACGACTCGGCGCGCCACCGGGGCCACGCGGGCGCCGCCTCGGGCGGAGGCCATTACAATCTGCGCATTATTTCTAGTCAATTTGAAGGCCTCAGACTCGTCATGCGCCATCGACTGGTGTATGATTCCGTGCACGATATGATGCATAATGAGATACATGCATTGGCGATTGTTGCGTTGGCGCCGTCCGAAGTAGCATAAGGATGGCGTTTTTGGCGTACCCGAATCACTTGGGTGCGCCGCAACTGGCGCCATGGCATGTTTTTCTTTCCATGCGTTTTTTACGAAACTTTCCCTAACAGGATTTAATAATGACTTTTAAGCCAGCCCGCTTGCTGATCGCACTACTCGCCGTTGTCGCGGTACCTGTTTTTGCGCAAAACGTTGCCGTTGTGAATGGCAAGCCTATCCCATCGTCGCGCGTTGATGCAGTCGTCAAGCAAGTCGTCGCCCAAGGCCAGCAACCGGATTCGCCGCAACTGCGCGAAATGATCAAGAAAGACTTGATCGGCCGTGAAGTGCTGATGCAAGAAGCGGAAAACAAAGGTTTCGGCAAAGATGCAGCCGTCAAGCAGCAAATCGAGAACGCACGCCAGGCCATCGTCATCAACGCCCTGGTCGGCGATTACCTGAAAAAGAACCCGGTCAGCGACGCTGAAATCAAGGCGGAATACGACCGCTTCGTGGCCCAGACCGGCGACAAGGAATACCATGTGCGCCACATCCTGGTGGCCACCGAAGCCGAAGCGAAAGACATCATCGCCAAGCTGAAAGGCGGCGCCAAGTTTGAAGACCTGGCCAAGCAATCGAAAGATGCGGGTTCGGCCGACAATGGCGGCGACCTGGACTGGGCAGCACCATCGTCGTTCCCGAAAGTGTTCTCGGACGCCTTCGTGAAACTGCAAAAAGGCCAGGTCACGGAAACCCCCGTGCAAACGCCTAACGGTTTCCACGTAATCAAGCTGGACGACACCCGCGCGGCAAAACTGCCGACCATGGAAGAAGTCAAGCCACAGATCGCCGAGTCGCTGCAGCAAAAGAAACTGCAAGCGTATCAGGAAGAAATGATCAAAAAAGCGAAAGTTCAATAAGAACTGACCTGCCCGGCGCCCTTTTCGGCGCCGGTCGTGTATTCTGCGTCTGAATGTGCCTGATTGCAGGCCATTCTTTTGTACCGGTTTTTTGTATACTTATTAGGAATGAACATGATTTTGAAGCCAGCCCGCCTGATCTTAGCCTTGGTAGCCGTTGTAGCGATCCCTGCGTTCGCGCAAAACGTGGCCACCGTGAATGGCAAGGCCATCCCGTCGTCGCGCGTCGACCAGGTCGTCAAGCAAGTCGTCGCCCAAGGCAAGCAAGCGGATTCGCCGCAACTGCGCGAAGCCATCAAGAAAGACCTGATCGGCCGCGAAGTGCTGATCCAGGAAGCCGACAAGCAAGGCTACGGCACGCGTCCGGAAGTCAAGTCGCAGATCGACAATGCCCGTCAAAGCATCATCATCAACGCCCTGCTGGCCGACTACGTGAAGAAAAATCCCGTCAAGGACGCGGAAATCAAGGCTGAGTACGACAAGTTCAAGGCGCAAGCCGGCGACAAGGAATACCATGCACGCCATATTCTGGTGGCCACCGAAGCCGAAGCGAAAGACATCATCGCCAAGCTGAAAGGCGGCGCCAAGTTCGAAGAGCTGGCCAAAGTATCGAAAGACGGTTCCGCTGCCAATGGCGGCGACCTGGACTGGGCTAGCCCGGCGTCGTACGTAAAACCATTCGCCGACGCCATGGTGGCCCTGAAACCAGGCCAGGTCACGCAAACGCCGGTGCAATCGCAATTCGGCTTCCACGTGATCAAGCTGGAAGAAACCCGTCCGACGAAGCTGCCGGCACTGGAAGAAGTCAAGGGCCAGGTGGCCGAGTCGCTGCAACAGAAGAAACTCGCCGCTTACCGCGATGAATTGATGAAGAAAGCAAAAATCCAGTAATATCGGTTGAAGATGAAAAGGCGCTCCACGGAGCGCCTTTTTTACGCCTGGAGATGCCATGAATCTACATGCAGAATTAAAAATCGCGCTGGAAGCGGCGGCCGAACCGGGCCGCGCGGCGCCCATGCAAGCCTATATGCGCGACCAGTTCATTTTCCTGGGCGTGGCCGCGCCGCAGCGGCGGATGGCCGCCAAGGGCTTGCTGGCAAGCTTGAAGGGCATCGATGCCGCGACCTTGCTGGAACACGCCCAACGGCTGTGGCAGCAGCCGCAGCGCGAGTACCAGCACGTGGCGCTCGACATGCTGGCCCTGCACCGGCGCCAGCTGGACGTCTCCCACCTCCCGACCCTGCTGGCCTTGGTACGCCAGCGCGCCTGGTGGGACAGCGTCGACGGCATGGCCGGCATCGTCGGCGCGGTGCTGCAGGCGGAACGGCGGCGCGGCGGCGATGGCCATGCACACATGGCGGAGGCCTTGCGCCATGACGATTTCTGGCTGCGCCGCATCGCCATGCTGCACCAGCTGGGCTGGCGCGGCGACACGGATGCGGGCAGGCTATTTGACACGGCCCTCGCGCTGGCGCATGAAGACGAGTTTTTCATCCGCAAGGCCATCGGCTGGGCCTTGCGCGACTATGCGCGCCACGCGCCCGAAACCGTGGCGGCCTTTGCCAACGCGCACCGCCAGCGGCTGTCAGCGCTCAGCTACCGCGAGGCCATGAAGCACCAGCCAAGCTAAATGTCTGCCTGCCGGGCTTTACAGCCGCTTGTGCATGCGCGCCAGCGGCAGTTGTATGTCGTCCGGCAAGTCCAGGTGAAACTCCTGCGTCACGGCAAAGCCGCTGGCCAGATACAGCGGCACGCCGGGCAAGGTGGCGGCCAGTTCCAGGGTGCTGAAACCGGCGGCCCGCGCCTGGCGCTCGCAATGGCGCATCAGCATGCTGCCCAGGCCCTGGCGCGCGGCAGCGGGCTCGACAAAGAAGGCGCGGATGCGTCCGGCCTGGCTGGCCGGGTCGAGCAGCGGGTCCGGCCCGCTCTTGGCGCGGTCGGCGCCATACAGGGTGGCGCGCCGGCTCCAGCCGCCGCAGGCCAGCATGGCGCCATCGCGTTCGATCACAAAATATGTCTGGTCGGCAACCAGCTGCGTATCGACGCCGAAGACGTGGCGGGTGACGGCGTCCGCTTGCTCGGGCGTATAAAAGCCCGCGCTCAGTTCCACGCCGGAGCGGGCGATCAGCGCATTCATGGCCGGCACATCGGCAGGCAACGCGACGCGCAAGCGCGTCAACGTGCCAAAGCTGAACCAGGCACGCGTGATGCGCGCCTGCTCCACTTCATACGTCGCCACCAGTTCCTGCGCGGACACGCCATCGTCCGTGTCGCCGTGGACGATCTCATGGTCGATCACCAGCTTGCCGCAGGCGATGCGGTTGAGTAACTGCGCCCGCGGCCGGCTGGCGGCAAAGCGGGCGACAAAGCGCGCACCGATCTGCGCGCCGCCCGTGGCCAGCAAGGTGGCCGGGTGCTCGAATTGCTGTGCGTCATCCGCGTAGATGGCCAGCAAGGCCGGCACGTCATGGGCATTGTAGGCGTCCAGTTGGGCCTGGACCACCGTGGAGGGCGAAATAGGTGTATCGTTGGCAAGCATCGTGTTCATGGCTGTTGTGATCAGGGTGGAAAGTTGCAAAGCGTAACACTGTCGCTCCTGTCGCGGCGCAGTTTGCTGCGATAATGATAAGACTCGCCTGAAGAGACATCTTGAGGCGTCATCAATTAATCGCAATCGCAGCAGGAGTCAATATCATGAAATGGGAAGGTAATCGCGAAAGCGACAATGTGGAAGACCGCCGTGGCGAAGGCGGCAGTGGCGGCGGGGGCGGCGGCTTTGGTTTTGGCGGACGCTCGATCGGCATCGGCACCATCGTCATCGCCCTGGTGGGTTCATACGTGCTGGGCGTCAACCCCCTCACCCTGCTCAACCTGCTCAGCGGTGGCGGCGGCGGACAAATCAGCACCCAGCAAAGCCAGGCACCGGCGCAGCAGCCGCCGGAATCCGACGAGATGGCGCGCTTCGTGAAAACCGTGCTGGCCGATACGGAAGACACCTGGAGCGCCCTGTTCAAGGCCGAAGGCGGCGCCTACGTGAAGCCCAAGCTGGTGCTGTTCTCGGGCAGCACCCCGACCGCGTGCGGCACGGGCCAGAGCGCCAGCGGTCCCTTTTATTGCCCCGGCGACCAGAAGGTCTACCTGGATCTGGATTTCTTCAACTTGATGCAGCAGCGCTTCAAGGTTTCCGGCGAATTTGCCGAGGCGTATGTGATCGCGCATGAAGTGGGGCACCACGTGCAGAACCTGCTGGGCCTGTCCGAAAAGGTCGACAATGCGCGCCGCACGCAATCGGAACGGCAGGCCAACGCCATGTCCGTGCGCCTGGAATTGCAGGCCGACTGCTTCGCCGGCGTGTGGGCCTATCACGCCAACGCCGACCGCAAGATACTGGAACAGGGCGACGTGGAAGCGGCCCTGAAAGCGGCCACGGCCATCGGCGACGATGCGCTGCAGCGCCAGGCGCAAGGCCATGTCGTGCCCGACTCATTTACCCACGGCACTTCGGAGCAGCGCGTGCGCTGGTTCAGCAAGGGTATCGAGAGCGGGCAGATTTCCCAGTGCAACACGTTTGAGGCGCGCCAGCTGTAGAGCAAACCCTGGCATGCCGCCCGGCGCGGCGGCATGCCGACCTGTCAGGGCACGCTGACGTCGTAGCGTTTGCCCAGCTTTTTCAATTCGCCCGTCTCGATCAGGTTATTCAGTTCCTGGTCGAACTGCAGGCGCAGCTTGTCGAAGGTTGGCGAGCGGGGAAAGGCAAAGTAGCCATTCTGCACTTCGATGACTTTGGGCAGCGGTTTCACCTGACGGCCATAGCCCAGGCGGGCGATGACGGGGTCGGTATTGCGGCGGTTGCTGACGAACACGTCGACGTGGTTGTGCACCAGCATCTTCAAGCCATTTTCCACATTGTTCGCCACGCTGACCTGCAAACCGGGGCGCACGCGTTCCCAGTCCGAACCGTAAGCCCAGCCATTGAGCAGCACCATCCTGCGGTTCTTCAGCACGCTGGAATCGCCATCCCAGCCAAAGCTGGCATCCTGGCGCGTATAAAAAACGATCTGGTCCTGGTAAAACGGCCTCTCGGAAAACGCCATGCTGGCGATGCGGTCCGGCGCCTTGTAGGGGCCAATGAGGATATCGGCCTGGCCTTGCACCAGCATGGCTTGCGCACGCGCCCACGGCACCATGCGGAACCGCACGGTATTGCCCGTGCGCGATGCCACCAGGCGCAGCAGTTCCACGCCCAGTCCCGCATATTCGCCGCTGGCCTGGTATTCGAACACGCGCTCGAACTGCGCGCCCACGGCCAGCAGCTCGCGGGCCGGCGCCTGCTGGGGGGTGGCCAGCACCGGCCACAGCAGCGCCAGGGCCAGCAAGCGCCCCGCTCTTTTCATCAGCCGACGATGCGCAAGGAGTAATCGGTGGCCCGCACATCCTTGGTCAGGCTGCCGATCGAGATGCGGTCCACGCCCGTCTCGGCAATGGCGCGCACGGTATCGACATTGATGCCGCCCGACGCTTCCAGCAGGGCGCGCCCGTTGGTGAGGGCCACGGCTTGGCGCATCATGTCGTTGCTGAAGTTATCGAGCAAGACGGAGACGGCGCCCGCGTCCAGCGCTTCCTGCAATTGCGCCAGGGTTTCCACTTCGATCTGCACGGGCACGCCCGCGTCGAGGTTGCGCGCGTTTTCCAGGGCCTGGCTGACACCGCCGGCGGCCGCGATATGATTTTCCTTGATCAGGATGCCGTCGTACAGGGCCAGGCGCTGGTTCTTGCCGCCACCGACGCGTACCGCGTACTTTTGCGCCAGGCGCAGGCCAGGCAAGGTCTTGCGCGTATCTAAAATGGACGCCTTGGTGCCGGCCACCACGTCCACATACTGGCGCGTGGCCGTGGCCACGGCGGATAGCAGTTGCAGGAAATTGAGGGCGCTGCGCTCGGCCGTGAGCAAGGCGCGCGCCGGCGCTTCAATCGTGCAGACAACGCTGTCGGCCGCCATCATGTCGCCTTCGGCATAATGCCAGGCAATGTCGATGCTGCGGTCCAGGCTTTTCATGATGCCTTCAAACCATGGCGCGCCGCACAGCACGGCCGCTTCGCGCACGATGACACGGGCCGTGACGATATGGTCGGGCGGCACCAGTTCGCCCGTCAGGTCGCACTGGCCCACGTCTTCCAGCAAGGCGGCCAGCAAATTGCCTTCGAACGCGCGCGCCAGGGCCGGGTCAAAGGGAGCGAAAGAATTAACGAGGGTACTCATGCTGGACCGATTCCTTGGAACAATTTAGTTTCTTTTGCCAGATCGGCGCCCGGCTGCACACCGGCCTTCTTGGCGGCGGCGAAGTCGAGCATGCGGTTGATCGAGCGCACGGCCAGCTGGCCGACGGCGGCGTCGACGTGGATTTCGTTGTGCATGTTTTCCAGCGTCTCGGCCAGATTCAGCAAGCCATTCATGGCCATCCACGGGCAGTGCGCGCAGCTCTTGCAGGTGGCGCTGTTGCCGGCGGTCGGCGCTTCGATGAAACGTTTGCCTGGCGCGGCCGCGCGCATCTTGTGCAGGATGCCGTTGTCGGTGGCGACGATGAAAGTGTCCGTGTCCATGCTTTGCGCCGCCGCGATCATCTGCGACGTCGAGCCCACCATGTCGGCCAGGGCCACGACGTTGGCGGGCGACTCCGGATGCACCAGCACCTTGGCCTGCGGATACTCTTCCTTGAGCAAGTCGAGTTCGATGCCCTTGAACTCGTCGTGCACCAGGCAGCTGCCCTGCCACAGCAGCATGTCGGCGCCCGTCTGCTTCTGAATATATCCGCCCAGGTGCTTGTCCGGCGCCCAGAGGATTTTCTTGCCCTGCGCATGCAGGTGGGCCACGATGTCGAGGCCGATGGAAGACGTCACCATCCAGTCCGCGCGCGCTTTCACGGCCGCGCTGGTGTTGGCATACACCACCACCGTGCGGTCAGGATGCGCGTCGCAAAAGGCCGTGAACTCATCGGCCGGGCAACCGAGGTCGAGCGAGCAGGTCGCGTCGAGGTCGGGCATCAAGACGGTTTTCTCCGGACTGAGGATCTTGGCCGTTTCGCCCATGAAACGCACGCCGGCCACGACCAGGGTCTTGGCCGGATGGTCGCGCCCGAAGCGGGCCATTTCCAGGGAATCGGAGACGCAGCCGCCCGTGGCTTCCGCCAGGTCTTGCAGGTCAGCATCAACGTAGTAGTGGGCAACGAGCACGGCTTCGCGCTCGGTCAGCAGGCGCTTGATGCGCGCGATGAGTTCGGCTTTTTCAGCCGGGGAAGGCGTCGCTGGCGTGCGTGCCCAGGCGTGGGCAGTGCAGCTGGCTCCGTCTTGTGGATGTTCATACTCGACGGATTTGATGGCTAAAGTTTGCATGGCTGTGTCAAACAAAAACGGGATAGACCGGCACGATTGCAATAAAGCAGGTGCGCCGGAACGAATGGACCGCGGCGCGTCGGTGTGGGGCTGGGTGACAGCTGGCCGGCATTGTCGGATTACGTTCCGCCTCGGCGGCCCCGCTAATCCGACCTACCGGCCTGTGCCAACCGATTGCATCTGGCGTAGGTCGGATTAGCGCACAGCGCGTAATCCGACGCAACGTTAAGCTACAAATCAATCAATACCCTGGCTCTTCAGATAGTCTTCATAGTTGCCACGGTAGTCGACCACTTCATCTTCCTTGATCTCGATGATGCGGTTGGCCAGCGAGGAAACGAATTCGCGGTCATGCGAGACGAAGATCAGGGTGCCCGCGTATTTTTCCAGCGCGATGTTCAAGGATTCGATCGATTCCATGTCCATGTGGTTGGTCGGCTCATCGAGCATCAGCACGTTGTGGCGGCCAAGCATCAGCTTGCCGTACATCATGCGGCCTTTTTCACCACCGGACAGTACCTTGACGGCCTTTTTCACGTCGTCGCCGCCGAACAGCAGGCGGCCCAGGATGGAGCGCACGGCCTGGTCGTCGTCGCCCTCTTTCGTCCACTGGCCGATCCAGTCGGTCAGGTTCGTATCCTTGGCGAAATCTTCCGTCGGGTCTTGCGGCATGTAGCCGACATTCGCGTTTTCCGCCCACTTCACGCGGCCCTGGTCTGGCTGCAGGCCGGCGATCTCGCCCGCGATGCAGCGCAGCATGGTGGTCTTGCCGGCGCCGTTGGCACCGATGATGGCGATGCGTTCGCCCGCCTCGACCATGATGGAAAAGTTCTTGAACAGCTGGCGATCGAAGCCTTTCGAGATGTTCTCGACTTCCACGGCCAAACGGTGCAATTTCTTCTCGCCGTCAAAACGCACGAACGGGTAGGCGCGCGACGATGGCTTGATGTCGTCAACCTTGATCTTTTCGATCTGCTTGGCGCGCGACGTCGCCTGGCGGGCCTTGGATTTGTTGGCGGCGAAGCGGCGCACGAATTCCTGCAGCTCGGCAACCTTGTCCTTGGCTTTCGCGTTGTTGGCCAGTTGCTGGTTGCGCGCCTGGGTCGAGGCGAACATGTATTCGTCGTAGTTGCCCGGATAAATCTTCAAGGTGCCGTAATCCATGTCGGCCACGTGGGTACAGACCTGGTTCAGGAAGTGGCGATCATGGGAAATGATGATCATGGTGGAGTTACGCTCGTTGAGCACGTCTTCCAGCCAGCGAATCGTGTTGATATCGAGGTTATTCGTCGGCTCGTCGAGCAGCAGGATGTCCGGGTTCGAGAACAGCGCCTGCGCCAGCAGCACGCGCAGCTTCCAGCCTGGCGACACATTGCTCATCGGGCCCTGGTGCAGGTCGATGGCGACACCGGCGCCCAGCAGCAGTTCGCCGGCACGCGATTCGGCCGTATAGCCGTCGTATTCGGACACTTTGCCTTCCAGCTCGGCCGCCTGCATGTAGTCGTCGTCCGTCGCTTCAGGGTTCGCGTAGATCGCGTCGCGCTGCTGGATGGCGGCCCACATTTCCGTGTGGCCCATCATGACGACGTCGAGGACGCGCATGTCTTCAAAGGCAAACTGGTCCTGGCGCAGCTTGCCCAGGCGCTCGTTGGTATCGAGCATGACATTGCCGCCCGACGGGTCGAGGTCGCCGCCCAGGATCTTCATGAACGTCGACTTGCCGCAGCCGTTCGCGCCGATCAAGCCATAGCGGTTGCCGTCGCCGAACTTGACGGAGATATTCTCAAACAATGGCTTGGCGCCAAACTGCATCGTAATATTTGCTGTAGATAGCATGTGATATTGGGTCTTTATTCAGTTAAAACAGCTAGTTAAGTACTTTTCTCCCATTATACAGCACCGGCCATGCCCCACTCCATAGCCGCCCATGAAACAGCGTCCGGGCCGGTGCCTTGGGCGCCTCAGGATGTGCGGCAATGCTGCGCCAGGACAAACACTATTGCCGCATTTCTATTTTGAAGGTACGCTGCGACGCCGGACACGGCCACACTTGACGGCGTCCGGTCATTGACTTGCGCCTTTGCCCTATCGTCTTTCCCTACTAATCAACAGGTATCACTTGAGAAAAATCACCCTCGCCGCCACCGTGGCCGCCATTGCCATCGTCGCTACCGCCTATGCGTCGCCGTACTACGCCTTGCATCAGATTAAGACCGCCGTGGCCGAGCGTAATGCCGACGCCCTGGCCAGCCACGTGGACTTCCCTGCCCTGCGCGACAGCGTCAAGACCCAGCTGCAAACGGCCATGGCCGGCAGCGTCCAGGCTGCGGGCGGCAGCGACAACCCCTTCGCCGCCATGGGCCAGGCCATCGCCGGCGCCATGATGGGCAAGATGGTCGACGCCATGGTGTCGCCCGCCGGCGTCGTCGCGCTGGTCAACAAGAGCGCCATCAGCCCGCAAGCGGGTGCGGACGATGGCGCCGGCGCCAGCACTGGCGATGCACGGGAAAAAGCCGATTATTCTGCAGGCTATACCGCCTGGGACACCTTCGCCGTGCGCTCGAAAGATGGCGAGAAGCATGGCGCGCTGCTCTTGAAGCGTCATGGCCTGTGGGGCTGGAAGCTGAGCGCAATCGAGATTGCGCCGGCGGTGGCCGGGCGATAGGACGGCAGGCGCGGCCATCCTTGACGCGCCCGCCATTCTTGCCGGCACGCCTCGCCATGCACGCACTTCCTCCCGTGCGCCCATAGGCAAAGCCGGCATTCGATGCCAGAATGCCTATGAGTCGTCTCGATATCCATGTGCCATACCGCTCAACATTTCCGAGGTCCCATGCTGACTAAACACATTCTGACACTGGCCATCGCCGCCAGCCTCGCCGGCCTGACCCACGCCGCGCCGCTTGAAACGAAGCAGGTCGAGCGCATCCGCGCTGCCGAGGCACGCATGCAGGAAGAAGCGTCGAAAGCGTCCAATCCGGATGCGCCCGCAGCGCTGCCGATAGCGACCGACATCTCGCTGGCGGAACTGGAGCGCCGCTGGGCCCTGGGCCAGGCGCAGACGACGGAACAGCGCTTCACCAGCGCGATCGCGCCAGCCGCGCTGAGCGCCATGGCGCAGCAGATCGGCTGCCAGGATATTGTCGGCGTGCAACCGATGGGCTTCCCCATGGCGCGCGAGCAGCCCACCGTGCTGAACGGTGGACACTTGCTGGCCCGTTGCCCTGACAGGGCCTACCTGACGATCTCGGCCATGTCGATGGCGGGCAAGTCCGGTAACCGCGCCAGCATTTCGCCGCAGTCGTTCGACCAGACCGTCGATGGCAAGCCGGCGCGGCGCCTGTACTACAAGGCGCCCAACGGACGCCAGCAGGAAACGCTGACCGTCGCCGATGGCGACCTGGTCTACATGCTTGCCTACTGGTGGCACGATGACGCCAAGCACCCTGGCATGGCCGGAGAACGGCGTCTGTTGAAGCTGTCGTCCCTGCCGGCACCAGCGCCTGCATCCAAATGAAGTCTGCGTACAACGCAAACCGGCTGCGCGGGCCTGTGCGGCCGGCACAGCCGGATGTCGATATGGCGTGGCGGCAAGCATGCCGCCACGCCGGGTAATACTTACATGCCCAGCGACTTGAGCAGGTCGGAGTTGTCGTCCTCGTCCGGCGCGGCCGCTGCCGGCGATGCTGCCTGGCTGGCCTGGCTGGCGTGCTCGGTGGCCATCAGCGCATCGGTATCGTATTCCTTGGAATCGAAATCGTGCAGTTTGATGAATTCCGTGCGGTCGATGGCCAGTTCCAGGTAGAAAATGTTGTTCTTTTCCGTGTAGAACGTTACGCGGCGCATTTCCGGGCGGTCCAGTGGCGTATCAACGCTGAGCATCACCTGCTTGTTCAGTACCAGCATCTTCGGCTGGTTCTGCGTGATATTCGTTTGCAGCTCACGCCGTACCTTGCCCGTGAAGTCGCCCACGATCTGGTTCATCAGCTCGCCCATGATGTTGGACACTTCGTCCGACGTGTAAAAGCTGGCCAGTTCCGACTTTGGCATACCCATGTGCAACATGTAGCGCTCGTAGATTTCCATCGCCGTGTCGGCGGCGAAATTCAAGACCACCAGGCCCGTGAAGCCGCCATCGAACATCACGAAGCAGCCAATGTCCGGCTTCAGCCCGGTCTTGGTGATGCGTTGCACCATGCCCGAATAATTCACCTTGCTTTGCGTCGCCACGTTGAGCACCCGCACGACCGAGTTACACAAACTCATCAACAAATCTTCTGTACCGTACACAACTGCCTTTTCTGGATTCATGAACAACCTCTCTTACTTTTTTAAGATGACAGCACAGCTTCCCTGCCCGCCGCGAGCCGCAACCGGACGGTTGCGCTCAGCTGGCGGACGACTTCATCTTTGCCTGCCCGATGGTGCCTGATGGTGCCTGGCCACGCCAGCCTTCCTGCCGCTGGAGCGTGAGCGTATTCTTACTTTTTTCTGTATAGAAATAAGTATCAGATGCGCAGAATACCGAGATGTAACATTTCCGTCCAGCCATACCTGCATTTACTTGACGATCTGTGCGGAAATACAAAAGCGGCGGCGCATCGCCCGCAAAGCGGCCAGGCATGCAACATTATGCGAAAGATCACCTTTCCCGGCCGTCACCCGCACACTGCAGGCGGCGAGGGGCAGCCGCTTGTTTTATACTGCCGCGCAAGAATGACGCAAACGCAACATGAATGGAGAGGCAACAGACGATGAGCACACTGCAAGAGCAGGTCACGGCGGAAATGAGCGCGGCGATCCATGCCTGGTTTGATGAACGGCTACAGCGCACGGACCTGGCACAGGCGGTCGAGCGCACATCCTTGCAAGTAGGCATCTTCAACGACTTCATGCTCGACTATAAGCCAGGGCGCGCGACAGCCGACGATATCGACCTGGGCCTGGACTTCGACGACGCCGCGCCACGCAAGACGGTGGAGCGCCTTGACGAGGCGCAGATGCGCGACGCAGTCGTGCCACAGCTGACGGCCGTGGTGCAGGCCCGGCTGGCCCCGCTGGTGGACACGCGGATGATCGACTACCGCTTTACTTGCCGCGGCAAGTTCCAGACGGCGCAAGGCAAGCTGCATATGACCTTGCTCGACTATGTCAACGAGCCAAAACGCCAGGACTTGCTGGCGCGCATCCACGCCTACGTCGATCAACAGCTGGCCCACGGCACGCAGCCGACAAAGCCACTGGAAACTTTTTTCCTGGCGCGCCACCTGCTCGACCCGCTGCTGTTTCCCAAGCCTGACGCGGCCTGGACCATCGCACAGTACGAACGCATCCAGGCATTGAGCAAGGCCAGCCCCGACGCCCTGGCAGAGCACCGCCACAACATCATCCGTGCCATTACGCAATGGGCGGAAGATGATTTCCTTCCCCAATTTTATGACCGCAGCCTGTCCGCCTACCGCGCCACGGAATACAGCCTGAAGGCGGGCGCGCCACCCGCGACCGGCGCGGACGCGCTGCAGCCGATCGACCTGCTGCTGTATGGCGCGGTGATGATCTTGCGCCATGATGCCAGCTATGCCAAATCGAAGGGCCTGAAATTCCTGGAAATCGCCCGTGAACTGGGCAGCGAGCGGGCCGTGCGCATGCTGCAGGAAGGCAGCGGCACCTTCGGCAATGCAGAAGTGCACCTCAAAAATACCCTGCTGGAATGCCGTGCCAATGACGTGTTCGCCACCATGACCATCCACATCGCCAGCGAAGAGGCCGAGGCCTATGCGCAGGCGCTGGCCTTCATCACCCACTTGCTGCGCAACGGTTTTCCGCCCAGCTACCAGATCAAGCTCAAGTCGAAGGTCAAGGACTACTTGCCGGTCAAGGGCCTGGCGAAGTCCGATACGCACCGCTTCTTTGCCAACGCCCTTGCCTTCCCCGCCCTGCATATGGCGCTGGAAACGTATGCGCGCGCGGCCATCGCGCAATATGAATTCTATGCCGACACGGAAGGCGAGAAAAATTGCATGCCCGGCAGCTACGCCGCGTTTGGCCTGGGCTTGCTGGACGCCCGCCACTTCCCCCTGGTACAAGACTACATGGCACAGGTGGACGAGGAGCATCAATCCGTGCAGGACCAGTTCACGGCAGCCTTCGTGGCGCGTCACGGCATCACGCCGCAGAGCATTCCCGTGCTGGTGGCCTGCCTGCGCGCCTGCACGGACGATGTGAAGCTCAAGGTTCAGGCGGACTTCGAAGACGTGGGCCATTTGGCCTGCCTGTACCAGCAGCTGCAGCCGCTGGAAGACTATCTGGTCGAACATGTGCTGTATGCCATCTGGGGCAAGCTGGAAAAACTGGCGGCGCTGGCGCGCAAGGCGGATGGACGGCGCCAGGAACTGCTGCTGGCCCTGCTTGCCGCGGCGCACAAGAAGGACGGCAACGGCCATGCCTGAAGTGTGCAACGTTATGACTTTCACCATCTATAATGCGCAGCGCAAGAGTTGCCATTATGCATCTTTTGCGCCTGACATTGAATCGTGGAGAAAACATGCAACAAATGAAACACCCCGCTGCCAGACTGCTGGCCGCTACGCTGGCAACGACGTTCGCCGCCGCGCTGATCCAGCCTGCCATGGCGGCCCCCGCCGCCGAGCTGGCGCCCATCGACGTGGCCAATCTGTACATCAAGACTATCGTCAACCAGGATGAAGCCAGCGTCGCCAGGCTCAACGCCTATCTGCGCCCCACCCGCCTGGCGGGCCAGCAGCCGGCCGAATATGCATCGTTGAGCGGCCTGCAAGAAACCACCGCGCAATTCCCGAAGCAAACCGGCAAGCTGATCGTTGACCTCTTCCCCGCCAGCATGCACGCGGCACTCACGCCGGCCGCCGAGTCGCTGGCCGCGAATGTCATCGCCGCCAAGAATGGCGCCGTCTGCCAAGCCACCAAGGCCGATCCGGTGACGGTGGACAATGGCATACAGACAGCCGCCGTCAGTTTCGAATGCCATCTCGTCAAGGTCGCTGTCGCCTGGGCACCTGCTTCACAGCAACTGGCGAAGAGCGGCTGCAAGGTCGAGCAATGCGTCGCCGGCTTGCAAAAGATCGCCGCGGCGTACACGTCCTCGCCGAAGCAGACCTGGCGCGCCGTGTTTGCCGTCAGCCGCGAGAAAAATACGGAAGCGTGGCGCAATGATTTTGCGCGCGAAACGTTCGATGAAATCTGGGACTACCTGTAACCGCGCACGCAATGACAAACGCCGATGGATAAACCCAAGCTGACGCCCGTCGCCCAGCCCGCAGGCATGGCCTTGCTGCGCCTGCTCGGCCCCGACCACGTGGACGGCGCACTGGTCAAGCAGGTGCTGGAGCAAGACCTGGCCAGCCTGCACGGCAAGCAATTGCTGGCGCTGCTGCGCCGGCTGCGCGCCGCACAATCGAACGAGTGCGATTATGCGGGCGCCAGCCCGGCGCAGGCCGGGCAGCAGTTCGGCGCCGCCATCGCCGCCGTCAAGGCGGAGCTGGCGACGCGCCCGCACATCCTGAACAAGCAGGAAGCCAGGGCGCTGCGCCAGGCCGCAGCCAGGCAGCGCTAATCAAGGCGCAGGCCGGCCGCAAGGCGTCCAGCCGCCTTCCAGCCGTGCGCGCAAGCACGCCACCCGCCTTCTATAATCGACGGATCGTTTCCGCAACTGAAAGGTTCTCATGCCCACCCGATTTACCCGCCACCTTGCCAGCTGCTCGGTGCTGGCGCTGGCCAGTCTGGCCTCCATGCCGGCGACCCATGCCCAGGAGTTAGGCCCCGTCGATGCGCGTGCCGTGTGGCAGGAACGCTCGCTGTCGGCCTGCCGCAGCGAAACATCGACGACCGCGCCCGACGTCTGCCTGCTGCGCACCATGCGGCGCAGCGGCGCCCGCCCGCAAGCCATCGCCGCCGCCAGGATGCTGGTGAAAGCCAACAATCCCGGCTTCATTTCGGCCTGGCGGCCGCTGGGCAAGGCCGCCCTGGCCACCGTCACCTATCCTTTCCGCGCCAACATGAATGAAGGCACCCTGCTGATCGGCAGCGATGGCGCGGCCTTCGACGTCGACGTAGGGTCCGTGAGCGAGGAAGACCGCGCCACGCCGGCCTGGCGCGCCTTTGCCGCCGCCCACCCGGATGCCGTACCATTTGCGCTGGCCGATTTCATGGGCAGCACGGCCACGGCCGATGGCGGCCTGAGCGTGCTGTTTTCCACGGCCCTGAAAACCTGCCACGCTTGCGCGGACGACGGCGCCCTGCTGGTCGCGTATGCCCTCGACAGGGATGGCATCGTGCGCGAACGAAAGCTATTGACGATCAAGTGATAACGATCAAACGATAACGATCAAACAAGGCTGCAGCAAAGACAAGATAGAGAGGGGAATAAGATAGAATTGCCCGATGGCATGTCTATACGCGTACATGCCATCGTTCTCTATTACTTATTCCAGGAAACCATGCGCCTTTCACGTTTGACCCTGCACCTCAGCACCGCCCTGCTGCTCGCCTCCGGCGGCACCCTCCACCTGGCCCACGCCGCAGCCGCCGTTGCCGCCAGTCCGGCCACGCCGCTGACCATCGGCGAGAGCTTCAGCATCGATTCGCAGGCGCTGAAGGAAAAACGCCACATCAATGTGTACATGGCGCGCGCCTGGGATACGCCGCCCGACGCGCCGCTACCCGTGCTGTACATGCCGGACGGCGGCGTGGCAGAAGACTTTCTCCATGTCGCCGGCTTGCTGCAAGTGTCCGTTGCCAACGGCACCATGCGCCCCTTCATGCTGGTCGGCATGCAAAACACGCAACGCCGCCGCGATTTGACGGGCCCGACTGACAACGCGGACGACCGCAAGATCGCCCCCGTGGTCAGCGGCGCACCGGCTTACCGCGCTTTTATCCGCGACGAGCTGATGCCGGAAATCAAGCGCCGCTACCGCACCACGGGCGAGACGGCCATCGTCGGTGAATCATTGGCCGGCCTGTTCGTGGTGGAAACGTATCTGCTGGAGCCGCAACTGTTCGACCACTACCTGGCATTCGACCCCAGCCTGTGGTGGAACCATGGCGCCCTGCCGCGCCAGGCGGCAGCGCTGCTGGCCAAGGGTGCGCCAGGCAAGCACAGCCTTTATCTGGCTACCAGCGCTGAAGCGGGCATCGCCAGCGAAGTGCAGCGCCTATCCGAGGTGCTGGAGAAACAATCGCCGCCCGGCTTGCAATGGCACGTGGAAAAGATGCCGGAAGAAACGCATGGCACGATTTACCATCCGGCAGCCTTGAAGGCCTTCCGCGCCGTGTTCAAGCCGCAAGCGCCGGCTGCCCAGTAAAACATGGACAAACTGTAATCGTGCGCCGGGCTTGTCCACCCGGCGAGGCGGGTAAAATCGGCTGCCCTTTCCCGGCAGCTTTTTTCGCCCACCTGAGTCTACCTCCATGAGCTTTTTGCAACTTTTCATCGTTTCCATCGTTCAGGGCTTCGCCGAGCTGCTGCCCGTCTCCAGTTCCGCCCACGTCATCATGGCGGAAAAACTCATGGGGCTCGATCCCACGTCGCCGGAGCTGACCATGCTGCTGGTGATGCTGCATACCGGCACCATGTTCGCCGTCATCGTGTACTTCTGGAAATCCTGGCGCGCCACCTATTTCAGTTCGGCCCCAGCCTTCCGCAGCAATGCCTGGTTGCTGGTGGCCGCCACGGCCCTCACGGGCATCGTCGGCTTCGGCTTGCTCAAGGGCATTACCCACTTCATGCGCAAGACCGCGCCCGGCTTTGAAATCGAACATCTGTTTGGCAACGCAAAACTGATGGCGGGCGCGCTGGCGGCCGCCGGCGTACTGATCATTGTCTCGTCGCGCCAGCAAGCGCGCCAGCACGGCACTTTGTCAGTCGGCAAGGCGATGGTGATTGGCGCCGTGCAGGGCCTGTGCCTGCCGTTCCGCGGTTTTTCCCGCTCGGGCGCCACCATTTCGGCCGGCATCGCCATGGGCGTGCCGCAACGCCGCGCCGAGGAATTCAGCTTTGCCCTGGCCGTGGTGTTGACGCCAGCCGTGCTGGTCAAGGAAGGCTGGCGCTTTTACCAGGCTGTCGCCAATGGCAGCCTGGATCACCTGGAACATGGCAACAGCCTGGCGCACCTGCTCGCCCCCAGCCTGCTGGGCATGCTGTTATCTTTCCTGGCCGGCTTGCTGGCCCTGCGCTGGCTGTCGCGCTGGCTCGAGCAAGGGCGCTGGCATTTCTTTGGCGCTTATTGCCTGGCCGCTTCCTTGGTCGTGCTGGCAGTGGGGTAAAATCGCCGGGTTTGTAGTTTGACATGCACATCCCAGCCAGCTTCCACTGAAAGCCAACGATGAATTTCGCCGCCACCGCCGCCCTCTCGCTTGCCATGTCCACCGATGCCTTCGCGGCCGCCGTGGGCAAGGGCGCCGCCCTGCACAAACCACAATGGCGCGAAGCGCTGCGCACGGGGCTGATCTTCGGCGTCATCGAAGCCATCACGCCCGTCATCGGCTGGGCCCTGGGCAGCGTGGCCGCCCCCTATGTGGAAGCGTGGGACCACTGGATCGCCTTCAGCCTGCTGGGCATTATCGGCCTGTTGATGATACGCAATGCGCTCTCCGATGCCGGCGACGAGGAAGCGCCGGCGCAGTCGCATTCATTCTGGGTGCTGGCCGCAACAGGCCTGGCCACCAGCATCGACGCCATGGTGGTGGGCGCGGGCCTTGCCTTGCTGGGCGCGAACATTGTCGTGACGGCCGCCGCCATCGGCTTTTCCACCTTCGTCATGGTCACGCTGGGCGTGATGCTGGGCCGCGTGCTGGGCACGGTGGCCGGCCGCCGTGCCGAACTGGTGGGTGGCCTGGTGCTGATCGTCATAGGTTGCGTGATCCTGTACGAGCATATCGGCCATCCGGGCTGATGCATGGCAGGCGCGGTGCAATCACCCCCTAAATGCGTGCGCAAGCTGCTTGCACAGGAGTATGATGGCTCTCAGCCAGCGCCATTGCCTGGCCTTGCATGGAGGAAGGGAAGCGATGACGATGCAATTTAACGAGGGCGATATCGTGCGCGTCAAATGCGGCGGCCCCGAAATGACGGTATTGTGTGTCGACGGCAACTATTTCACTCAGGAAGAACGCCGCACGGCTGTCTTTTGCGTGTACGAAAAAGACCATTACCTGTTCGAGCAGGCGTATCCCGAATGCGCGCTCGACATCATCCGCTACGAACGCCGTCGCTACGCGCGCGACGCCTGAGGCCAGGCGCGCACACTACAGGCGTGCGAGTGGACGAGCGCCCGCTTTGTGCTACATTAAATGCTCCGCACTCATGCCTCGCTAGGTGACCATCATGGAAACTCTGGAGCTGCTCTTTGCCTCGCTGGTACGCGACACGGCCGAATCGATACGCGACCACCACGTCCCTTTTGCCATTAAACATGACGAGCGCGCCTATTTCGAATGGATGGATGGGCATCCGATCGATGGCTATATCCAGGAGGCGTATCGGGAGATCGAAGAAACAGCCCAGCAGATCCGCGCCATTCGCGCTGGATGAGGTTGCTTGCCGCAAGCTACTGCGTGGGGCGCTTTGCCGCCGGCGATGCTCGCCGTATGAGGACGCCTGGCCAAATCGGCTGCGCGGGGCGCTTTGCGGCCTGCGATGCTCACCGTACTGACGTACGGTTGCGCTTCTTAGCCACAAATCACCGCCGCTCGCCTTGATTTTGCCAGGCGTTGTGACGCTAGTTGGATCTTGGGTAAAAATTGGGGTATTGATCCAGATCAAACACTCTTCTGTTTCAACCGTGCAGTTGATCCCGTACCGCGACAATTGGTGCTGGAGGGGATGAATATGGATCAGCAACAAAAGCATCAGATCAGGGGCTATGAATATCATGTGACGGGAGCGCTGGAGAAAGATGGGCGCTACCGGGGCATGATTTTGATTAGCAGGCGCGGCGATACGCAACAGGTGTATGCCAAGCCCGTGCTGATCGAAACGGCCAGCAGCTTCAAATCCGTGCATGCGGCGCTGATCGAGGCATCCGCCTATGCCCAGGAAATCATCTACAACGGCGCCATCCAGGCCCTGTTGCCGGCGGAACTGCCCGTCGCTGGCAAGCAGGCGCCACAGCCACCGGATTTGGTGGGCAATTAAGGCTCAGCAACCCAGCGTCCATGCCGGCCTGGAAAGCAAGCCCAGCCCTTCGGCACGGCGCGTATAATCACGCGCTTTCCCCGATAAAAACCCGGAACGATGGAATTTGTGAATTTACCGCTGGTCTTCCTGCTCGCCTGCGCGCTGATCGCCTCGCTAGCCAAGCGCAATGGCTATTCGTGGTACCTGTTTTTCTTTGCCGTTGCCGTGCCCGCGCCCCTTTTGCTGCTGATGCTGCCGTATGTGCTGGGCGTGGAGATCGCCTCGCTGCCGGCCGTGCGCCTGGGGGCTGTCCTGCTCTTTCCCCTGATCGGGCTGCTGGTGGCGCTGCGGCGCAAGGCATGAAGCGCCTGCAATAGCCTCAGCGCATCTGTACGCCATCGGCCAGGCGCCAGCCCATCGACAAGGCCACTTGCTGCGCCTCTTTTTCGTTGCTGCAGTCATCGTAATCGCAGGTATCGGCATACGCGCCGCAGGCCTGGTTCAGGCTGATGAACGAGCCAACCCAGCGGCCGTCGCGGCGCTGGCTGGCCGTGGCGCTGATGGTAAAACCTTTGTGGATGGTGGGATTCTCAAAAGACATATTTCCTCCGATGCAAAGAGCGCCAGGGATCTGACTGCTATCTGACTGTGGCCAGTGTGCGCCGGCGCGCGCAAGCAGTCTGTACGTTTGACCACACTCAGCAAACGTGGCTGCCGCACCGCGTGCGCCGCGACCTTCGGGTATGATTTCGCCATGTGTGGACGATTCGATCAAAATGACACGGCGCGCGTGCTGGCGTCGTCCTTCGGCTGGACCGACGCGGTGTTCGACAGCGAGGCCGAGCCGCACCTGAACGTGGCTCCCGGCACGTACCGGCCAGTGCTGCATATGGCCGATGGCGTGCGTCGCGTCGACGACGTCTTCTGGGGCTACCGCCCCGCCTGGGCTGCCGCGGCCACGCCCGCCGCCGGCAAGAAAAAAATTCCCATCGCTATCAATGCCCGCCTGGAAAAACTTGCCGGTGCCTACTGGAAGCCGCTGCTGCGCGCGGGGCGCGGCATCGTCTGCGTCGATGGCTGGTATGAGTGGACGGGTGAAAAAGGCGCGAAGCAGCCGTGGCATATCCACCGCCACGACCGCGCGCCCCTGTTTTTGCTTGCGCTCGCGCATTTCGGCCCCTACAAGCTGAACCGTGAAGAAGCGGGTTTCGTGCTGGTGACGGCCGACAGCCTGGGCGGCATGGTCGACATCCACGACCGGCGCCCCGTGACCGTCAGCCGCGAGGATGCCTGGCGCTGGCTCGACCCCGCATTGACGCCGGAGCAGGCGCTGCACCTGGCGCGCACCTGCCTGCTCGACGCGGAACTGTTCGAATGGCATGCCGTCGACAACCCGCTGGTGCCCTCCGCCAAACCCAGGGCAGCCTCACCGCCTGCGGCGCAAGCTGCGTTCGACTGGGGCGCAGATTAACCCCGGGCACGCTCGCCTGCACCTGCCTTCGACATGCCCTTGCTTACTCGGCAGGTAGTGTGTACACGACAGGCGCCTCGTCCTTCAGGACATAACCTGAATACTGGGCAATATTCTTAATACGTGGCAATGCAGCCAAGGTAGGATTTTTTTGCTGCAATAAGGTCATGTCGCGCTGCTCCTTGTCACGCATATCGCTTCTATCCCTTGTTTTCAAGCTCATTGTGTAGAAAAACTCGCCAAGATAGGTCACCTGTCCGGCGACGACTCGAAATTGTACATTTGGCACGCTGATCGCGTAGCGCCGGACATCCAGATTGGCTTGATAGTATTGATATGCGCCCGCTTTTAATTTCACGGCATGCAGCAAGCCAAAATGGTCAGAAAAATCGCTTTTCAAAACCTGCGAACTCACCGCCAAAAGCGCCAATTCGTCTTGCCTGTATTGTGCCTGCGCAGGCGCGATCGTCAAAAACACGCCAACCCCGAATTGATCAACATAATTCGTGCCTGTCGAGATGACGACATAGCCCTCGTCTTGTTTCATTTTGGCCGGCTCGGCAAGTTTGGCATCGGCGCGATTCGACATACTTCCGCATCCGGCTACCAGCACCGAGAAGAGCGCGAGTACGGCCATATTGCCTGGCCATGACTGAATTTTTCTCATTTTCTAATTATTCGAATAATCATGAAGACAAGGAAACTATCACCAGCATGCATTTTAGTCAATCCATGACAGGCCCAGGCCAGATAAGCTGCGCAACAAGAAGCGACTACGCGTTGGCCCATGACGGAGCAACACATGCACGACAGGGTCAGCCCAGCCGCGCCAGCCGGCGCCACAGCGCTTCCATGGGCCCTTGCCGAAAGTAGCGCAGCCAGTAGCGGCTCAGCAGCACCTGCCCCGCCATGACCAGCACGGCCAGGCCCAGCATCTCGGCTGGCCGTATAGCCGCGCCCCAGCCCAGGCCCGAGCCCTGCAGCAGCCAGGTGCCGAGCAGCGATTGCAGCAGATAATTGCTCAGCGCCATGCGCCCCACGGGTGCCAGCCAGGCAGCCAGCCAGCGCAGCACAACGGGGCCGGCCAGCATCAGCGCCGCCACATAGCCGGCCGCCAGCACGGGGCCGCCGGCGAACAGCAGGGCCTCGAACAGCGCCGCATCGAATACCTGCTGATACGGATCGACAACTTGCGCCGTGACGGCCCACGCCGCCAGCAAGTTGAACGGCAGCCCCGTACCCAGCCCCACGCCACAGATCCAGCGCCACAGGCGCCGGTGGCGCTGCGGCCGCGTGAGCCAGCCAAAGCGCACGGACAGGATGCCCAGCAAAAACAGCACGATAATATGCGGCAGCATGACGGTGGCGTACAGCAGCGAGACGAGGAAATCGTTGGCGCGCAGCTTGGCGACGGCCCACGCATTACCTTGCGTGTAGATGGCAAAACGGGCGGCAAAGTTTTGCAGCTCTTGCGCCGTGTCCGGCGCGCCGTCTTGCCGGCCAGCGGGAATGAGCAGGCACATGAACAGCAAAAAGCCGCCCGCCACCAGCCAGGCGCGGTTGCGCACCCGGCTCAGCCTGGCTGCCGCCAGCGGCAGGATCAGCATGCCGGCGACCGCATACGAGGTCAGCACGTCGCCGCTCCAGACAAGGAAACCGTGCAGCAGGCCGAACACCAGCAGCCAGCGCAAGCGGCGGCGATACGCCGTTTGCGCCTGCTCCCAGCTGCCCAGCTGGCGCTTCAGGGAACGCGTCTGCAGGGCGAAACCGGCGCCAAACAGATAGGCGAAGATGGGATAGAACTTGAACTGCGCCAGTGCCGCCACGAGGAAGATCCCCAGCTGGTCGGGCACGGGCGGCTGCGCCGGCAAGGTGCCGTAGCGCAAGGAGATGGTGCCCCAGGCAAAGCCCCAGATATTCACCAGCAGGATGCCAAACACGGCGATGCCGCGCAGCACGTCGAGCTGCAGCAGCCTGCCGGGCGTGGTGGCGGCGGCGTTCAGAGCGTTCAGGGCCGCGCCAGGCTGGGATAGTCGCCCACCTGCAAGCTGAAGCCATTGGCATCCGAGCGCAGCCGCGCCTGGCCGCCGAACGGCAGAGTGACCCGGCGGCGGATGTGGCCAAACTCCAGCCCCGTCAGCACCGGCACGGGCAAGCGCTGGCGTACATAGGCCAGCATGGCGTCGAAATCGTAGCCATTATCCATGGGACTCAATTTGTAGGCAGAAAAGTCGCCGAGCACCACCGCCTGCTGGCGCTGGAGCACTCCCGCGTGCAGCAGCTGCAGCAGCATGCGCTCGACCCGGTACGGGTGTTCGTTGACGTCTTCCAGGAATAAAATGCCGCCATCGATCTGGGGGAAATATGGCGTACCGAGCAGATGCACCAGCATGGCCAGGTTGCCGCCCCATAATTGTCCGCTTAGCTCGACTTGCGGGTTGCCCGCCGCCACACCCGTCACCGTGTGCGTGGGACCGGCCAGGCACGACCACAGCTGGTCGAGGGTGAACTGCTCGGGTTCGTCGCGGATGAAATCGTCGCAGACCATGGGACCGGCAAAGCTGGCGCGGCCCGTTTTCGCCATCAGGCCCATGTGGAAAGCCGTGAAGTCGCTGTAGCCGACAAACAGTTTGCCGCTGTCCGCCATGGCAGCAAAGTCGATCTCGGGCAGGATGCGGCTGATGCCATAGCTGCCGCGCAAGGCAAGCACCACTTGCACGTCCGGGTCCGCGGCCGCCGCGTTCAGCTGCGCCAGGCGGCCTGCGTCCGTGCCGCCAAAACGCTGGAATTTGTGCGCGGGATCATAGTAATTATGCACGGTGGCGCCTTGCGCCTGCAGGCGGGCGATGCCGCGCTGCAAAGCTGCCTCGTCGGGCGCATAACCGCCTGGCGCCACGATGGCGATGCCAATCTCAGGTGTATTCAACATGCCCGTGCCTTCAAAAGTTGTGGGCGCGCCCGAGTTGCTTTCAAGCCGGCTGGGAGCGCATCTGGGGCGCCATCTTACCTTGCAGATGCACATCGATCAAGGCGAGCAGGCGCTCGATCAGCTGGGGCGGCATGTCGTGCCCCATGCCCTCGATCACTTCCAGCCGCGCGCCCGGGATCAGCGCTGCCGTATCGATGCCGCAGGCAACGGGTATCAGGGGATCGGCCGCGCCATGGATCACCAGCGCCGGACAGCTGATGCTGGGCAGCAAGGCCGTGCGTTCGCCCGAGGCGGCGATGGCGACCATTTGCCGCGCCACGCCTTCCGGGCAACTGCCCCGCTCCAGCGCCGCCTCGATGCGCTGGTACAGCAGCCGTTCCGAGACAGGATAGGCGGGACTGCCGATGACGCGCACGGTGGCGGCCATGTGCGCCATCAGTTCGGCGCGGCTGGCCTTGCGTTTCGGTCTTTGCAACAAAGCGTTGCGCGCCGCGCGCGTGGGGCCGGGCAAGCCGCGCCGGCCGCTGCTCGACATGATGGACGTCAGGCTGAGCACCTGCTGCGGCGCGCGCGCCGCCATCACTTGCGCGATCATGCCGCCCATCGACACGCCAATGACGTGCGCCTGCGTAATGTGCAGGGCAGCCAGCAAGCCCAGCGCGTCTTGCGCCATGTCATCGAGGGTATAGGAGGTTTTCAGGGGCCAGCCCAGCAGGTTTTTCACGTAGGCCAGCGGCAAATACGGTTTGCCCGCCAGCGCCATCTTGCTCGACAGGCCGCTGTCGCGGTTGTCAAAACGCACAACCCGAAAACCCTGCTCGACGATGCCTTCGACGAAGTCGGATGGCCAGGCGATCAGCTGCATGCCCAGCCCCATCACCAGCAGTACGCACGGGTCATCGGGATCGCCGTGGCTTTCATAGGCTATGTTGAGGCCGTTCGCCATGATGGTTGCCATGATTGCCTCTCTTCCAGGAACCAGCACGCAGGCACGATCGCTGCGGCCTTGGAATCAGCATACCACTATTGTGCTTCAGACATGAGACCGGCACGCGGCACCCATGCTGAAGTGTTGCTCTGCTTGCACATGACAGACCCTGCTGCGCGTCGCCACTTGCGCTCAGCGATGCTCAGCGTACCTGAAGTACGCTTGCGCTTCTCAGCCACAATTCGCTGCCGCTCGCCACGGTTCTGTCACGTGCTGATACTCATCAACTTGCAAAAAAACCTTATTTTGCCTTTGGCAGACTGTCGGCCAGATCCACCCACGCTTGCGGCTGCGGCTTGCCGCGCTCGCGCACGCCGAAGAAGGAGACCACTTGCGTGCCATCCTTGTCGAAGAACTCGACCGAAGTGACGCCGCCGCGCTTGACGACCCAGCCGCTGCGCAGTGCCGTGTCGCGGATGTGCAGGTTGAAGTCCGGGTCCAGCACGTTGAAGAAGCCGCCGGCAGCCATGGTTTTCTCGATCTTGCCGCTGTAGATCTGCGTCAAGCCTTCGTTGCCCAGGAACACCATGATGGCGACCTTGTCCTTCGCCGCGTTTTCCAGCAGGGTGCGCAGCGCTTCCGGCGTCACGCGCTCGACCACGCCGGCTGGCGCCAGGCGCAGGGCCTGTTCGCGCGACAGGTGGAATTCACGCATGATTTGCGCAAACTGGTGCACGTCCGTCATGTCTTTCCATGCCAGCTGGAATTCCTTGACGTCGATCTCCGCGTCCGGCTTCTCGGCCGCTTTCGGCGCCACGGCCAGCACGTTCAATTCCGCGCTTTGCTGCGGCATGCGGAAGGCGCCTACCAGCTTGTCGTAAACGGCCACGCCCGGTTCGTTGCGCAGGTAGATCTTGTGCACGGCCGTGCCGTTGGCGTCAAAGAATTGCAGGCTGCGCGTCGGCTTGCCGTCACGGCCAGGCTGGACCACGGCAAATGCGTATTTCCAGTTTTCAAAGTGGAAGCGCAAGTCGATGGCGCCGCCCAGGTAGCCACCGGCGATATTGCGCTGGCGCGCTTCCTGTTCCGGATCCTGCTTGGCATCGGCCTGCTCCGACTTGTCGCCCGCCTGCTTGAACTTGCTGGCCGTGCCCGTCGTTTCAATGACGCCGTTTTCATTGCGCGTGATGGCTTGCACCACGCCCAGGTCCAGCGCGGCGCGCATGATTTCGCGCGGCTGGTTGCCGTCCGCTTGCAGGCGCGTGACGCCGTTGCCGATATTGGTTGCCAGCAATTTTGCCTCCGACACACCCAGCGCGCGCGCCGCGTCGCGGATCTGCAGTTTCGGCTGTTCCGTGCGCAGGGTGGACCAGCGTTCCGCCAAAGTGGCTGGGGCCGCATATGCGTTTGCAATCAGCAGGCTGCCTAGCAGGGATAGAACGAGTTTGGATAACTTCATAGATAGACCATTCAATCAAACATGGAAAAAAAGAGGGGCAGCCGCCCCTCCCCGGTAACAATCAATAGCTGATGCTGAGGCTGGCGGCGACGTTGCGGCCCGGCCTGGCGTAGCGCTCGATCTCGGCACGGCTGGCGGCCGTGGTGCCGGCGGCCAGGCTGCGCGAGGCGGCGTAATCCCAGTACTTGCGGTCCGTCAGGTTGTACACGCCGACGATGAGCTTCGCGTTCTTGTGCACATTCCAGTAGGTCGACAAGTCAAAGATGGTGTACGACGGCACCTTGAAGCGGGGCGCGGTGGTGCCCATCAGCAAGTCGTTCGGCGCCTGTTTTTCGCCGGCATGCAAGGCCGTCAGTTCCAGGCCGAACAGCTTGTTGCTGTGGTCGTAGCCGAAAGTCAGCGCCGTCTTGGCCGGCGCCACCGAGGCCAGGCCGCCGCTCTGGCCCGTCCGGGTATTGAAGGAGCGGCCCTTGGCCACGCCCGTGGCCAGGTCGACGCGGTAGCCCTGCATGGCCGGCGCCCAGGCGCCCAGCTCCGCATGCAAGCTCAGCTCGCCACCCCAGGTACGCGCATCGCCGATGTTTTCAGGACGGAACAGACCCTGCACGATGGTAGGGAAATTGACGGGATCATCTTCCTGCGCCACATACTCGATCATGTTCTTGTATTCCGTCTGGTACACGGACGCGTGCATGCTCAGGCCCTTGACGATGTCGCCTTTCAAGCCCAGTTCATAAGCCTGGCTGGTTTCCTTGCGCAAATTTGCATTGCCCAGCACGGCATAACCGGTGCCCGCTCCCGTGTAGCTGAAGGAATCGTAGGTGCCGGTGCGCTCGGCCGCCGTCGGCAAGCGCGTGCCGCGCGTCACCGTGGCGTAGGCATTCATTTGCGGCAAGACTTCCACGGACAGGCTCAGGCTTGGCGTGAAATAGGTATCGCTTTCCTTGCGCACTTCCTTGGCCGCGTTGGGCACGGCGATCACATAGTTCTGCAGGTTTTTCGGCGCCAGCTTGCGGTAGTCGGCGCGCAGGCCCGGCGTCAGCACGGCCTTCTTGCCGCCCAGGTCGAAGCTGTAGTCGTCGCGTACATACAGGGCCAACCTGGTTGTATCCATGTCGGCCATGCGGTTCTTGCGCGTGATCTGGTGCACGCCCGTGGCGATGATCGTGCGGTCCTCCACCCACGGGCGGCGCGACTTGGTTTCTTCCAGCTGCACGCCGTACAGCAGCGCGTTGTCGGCGTTGAGCTGCTTGAGCGCTTCCGAGGTCAGGCCGATGCTGTCATTCTTGAAGCTGGTGTCGATCGAACGCTGGGACGGGCTGCCGAAGGTGTAGCGGCCTTGCGTCTTGTCATCGATTTTCGCATTCTGCAGGTACACTTTCGACGTCAGGCGGTCGAACAGGGCGAAATCCTTGAGTGCCACATCGTGGCCCAGGCTGACGCGCGTGCGCTTGGTGGTGGAGTCCTGCTGCACCCCGGTCGGGTAATACGTGCTGACCTTGTTGCGCAGATCGCGCTTGTTCTTGCGCTCGAACATGTCGACCGTCAAGTCCAGTTTCTGTTCGCCAGGCAAGGCCCACACCAGCTTCGACAGCAAGGCGTTCGAATGCCAGTCGTCGGGGTTGATGGTCGCCGTGCCGCGGCTGTCGAGCTGTTCGCCATCGCGGTGCACGTACACGGCCAGGCCCTGCAGCTTGGCGCCGATCTTCGCGGCACCCGTCAGGGTATGCGCATTGCTGCGGTCGGCCGTGGCGCGGCCGTATTTATACGCCACGTAATGGTCTTGCCCTTCGCCCAGGTAATCCTCGGGCGACTTGGTGATGAAGGCCACGCCGCCGCCCAGGCCAGGGCTGCTGCCGCTGACGGAGGTGGTGCCCGACTCGATGCGCACTTCGCGGAAGGTTTCAGGATCAAAATAGTCACGGCCCGTGCCGAAGGCGTTCAGGGTCGTGCCGTCCGGCTTCGGTGCGGCGTCCGGCAGGGATATGCCATCCACGTCCAGGCTGACCCGGTTGCCTTCCAGGCCACGGATGTTGTAGCCGGTATTGCCCGAACCATCCCACACGCTGCCGCCGCCCGAGGCCGCCATCGGTGTGCTGATCAGCGGCTGATGGCGCACGATGCCGGCCATGTCCGTCACGCCACGGCGCTCCAGGTCGTCGCTGCGGATCACCGTCCGGGTACCGGCGCGGCGCTCGTAATCCTGCTTGGCGTTGACGACGATTTCCGGGAAGACGGGCAGCTTGGCCGGTTCCTGGGCGGCCGTGCCCGCATTGACGGCGGCCGTTTGCGCTTGCACCGGCAGCAACGGCGCGGCGAACAGGCCCAGCAAGGCGGCACGCAGCACCAGGTTATGGCGGCGGACAGGCAGGTGGGCTGGGGATACGACGGGTGCAGCGGAGCGCTGCAGAGGCACTGTAGTCATGATGGTCCGGTGGAAGAGTGAAGGCTGGCTCTTGAACCCGGATCGATGACGATACGCAAGGGAAGTTTGCTGGCGAAAACAATACTGTAACACGAATCATTCTCATTTGAGAATGGCAAAGTGGTCTAGACAAATGTTATTTCGCAACAATTATGAAAAATGCCAGCCTGGCGGCTGGCAAAGGAGCACGGCAAGGCGGCCGCGACGCAGAGGAAATGGGCGCGCGCTGCGCGCCACCCTGCCCGGCGGGCCCTCCTGGCCCTCCTGCCATGCTTCAGGCCGGCGGCTGAGCCAGCTTGCGCGCTTCCGCCTGCGCACGGCGGCGCTCGGCAAAGAAGCGCCGCAGGAAAGCGCCGCACTCGTCGGCCAGCACGCCGCCTTCGATGGCCGTCTGGTGGTTCAAGGCGGGCTGCTCGAACAGGTTCAGCACGGAACCGCAGGCGCCCGTCTTCGGATCGCCCGCGCCATACACGACGCGCGCCAGGCGCGCATGCAGCATGGCGCCCGAGCACATCACGCACGGTTCCAGGGTCACATACAGTTCGCAGCCGGGCAGCCGGTAGTTGCCCAGCTTGTCGGCGGCCGCGCGCAAGGCCATGACTTCCGCGTGCGCCGTGGGGTCATGGCGGCCGATGGGCTGGTTGTAGCCCACGGCAATGACGACGCCATCCTTGACGACAACGGCGCCGACAGGCACTTCGCCCAGATCCCACGCATGCTGGGCCTGTTCCAGGGCCAGCCGCATGAAGGCCGCATCGGCCGCGCTCGCGACAGCAGCGGCAGGCGCGGCAGGCGCGGCGCTGTCAGGCATTTCAGTCATCGGTCACTTCTGCCCAGCAATTCGGCGTTTCATGCAGCACCAGTTTATGCAGGTGCAGGCCGGTGCCGAAATGGTCGGTAAACGCCGCCTTGAGGATCTCGAAGGCGATGCGCGCCAGGTTTTCCACCGTCGGGATGCGGTCGATGACGACGGTTTTATGGTCGGGCAGGCTGGCCAGGAAATCGCGCACGGCCGTATCCTTTTCATACACGAGGAAGGCGTGGTCCCATACATCGACCAGGTGCTGCTTGGCCAGGGTTTTCACGTCGGAAAAATCCATAATCATGCCATTGTCGGAATTGCCTTCCGCTTCGATGACCTTGCCGACCAGGGTGATTTCCACCGTGTAGCGGTGGCCGTGCAGGTTGCGGCACTGGCTTTTGTGGTCGGGAATGCGGTGGCCCGCGTCGAATTCGAGCTTGCGTGTGATAGTCAGCATAAGTGTTATTAAGGTATTTGCAGGAGTTTATGGGTTTGCAGGCTCAGCTTCCACTTCGGGTTGCTTTTGCAAGTCTCGATGGCCAGCTTCATGTTGTGCGCGGCCAATGGACCATCCATCGCCTGCACGAAGAAGTTCTCGAAATCGAGCTGTTCATAAGCGGCCAGGTCTTGCTGGAACTGGGGAATCACCACCTTGATTTCGTTACCCTTGTGCACCACCAGGGTGGAACCCATCTTCGGACTGACGCAGATCCAGTCCACGCCTGGCGGCACGGGCAAGGTGCCGTTGGTTTCGATGGCGATGGTAAAGCCCACCGCGTGCATGGCGTCGATCAGCGCGGCATCGAGTTGCAGCAGCGGTTCGCCGCCCGTAAACACCACGTATTTGCTGGCGGGATAGCTGGCAGGCCACAGGCTGTCGATCAGCGCGGCCAGTTCGGCCGGCGTCTTGAACTTGCCGCCCAGTTCGCCATCGGTGCCGACGAAATCCGTGTCGCAGAACTGGCACACGGCAGTGGCGCGGTCGCTTTCGCGGCCCGTCCACAGATTGCAGCCGGAAAAGCGGCAAAACACGGCCGGACGGCCCGCGTGCGCACCTTCGCCCTGCAGGGTGTAAAAAATCTCTTTGATGCTATAAGTCACAGTATTTCCTAAGAGCTGGCTGGCGCCATCGCGCATGGCGGGCGCATGGACACGGACGCGCACGGCGCAAAACACCAGGCCGTGGCCGCAAAGCCGATTGACAACCCTCTATTATATGCCGCCGCGACACTTTCCGTGCAAATGCCGCGGCTGCCGCCCTCACGCCCCATCGCCCGCCGCGCCAGAAAACGACAGTGGCACGCGCGCCACGCGCTATCCGCATAGATTTTGCGTTTAGACAATATAAATACCTTCAAGGTAATATATTTTCAGTAATGACATTGCCTGTTGGAAAACATCTGGGAGTAAGTGGATGATGCTACGCAACATACGGCTGCCGCTGCGCCTGGGCATTCTGGGCTGCCTCGGCGCTGGCGCCGCCCTTTCCCTGCATGCGGGACATGCCGCCGAACCACCGGGAGTGTCTGGCACGCCCTGCGACCTGGTGGCGGCCTGCGCCGTGCTGCTGGGCGCCCTGGCCTTGCTGCTGCTGTGGCGCGCGCACCGCCTGGCCCTGCACCAGCAGGCGCAGGAGCGGCTGCACGCGCAGGCAGAATGCGCACGCCTGGATGGCGCTCAGCAGAAAGCGCGCGCGCAGGAACGCCTGCGCATCGGACGCGACATCCACGACGACTTGGGCCAGCACCTGCTGACCCTGAAGATCGACCTGTCCATGCTGCAGACGAGCACGCGCGACGCGGCGCCGCTGCTGACGCAGAAACTGGCCCTGATCGCGCACAATGTCGACCTGAGCATCGCGGCGCTGCGCTGCGTCATCCACGACTTGCGCCCGCCAGCCCTTGACAACGGCCTGCAGTCGGCCTGCGACGGCTTGCTGGCCGACTTCAGCCGCACCACGGGCACGGCCTGCGGCTGCGACTACCGCCTCGATGCCGCAGCCGGTGGCGCGCATGGCCCCCTGCTGTACCACGTGCTGCAGGAAGCGCTGGCGAACATCGCCCGCCATGCGCACGCCACGCAGGTGCAGCTGCACCTGCGGCAAAGCGGCGCCACCCTGGAATGCCGCATCAGCGACGATGGCATCGGCCTGAGCGGCTCGCCTCCGCGCCTGGGCTGCGGCCTGTCCGGCATGCATGAGCGCGTGGCAGCCGCCGGCGGCAGCCTGCACATCGACAGCCGCACCGGCGCCGGCACCACCCTGCGCATCTGCCTGCCGCTGCCCGCCAGCCATGGCGAAACACCGGCACAATCCTGAAAATATTGCTCTATATCAACACCCTCCTCCAGCCGCCCTGCATCATGGCGCTCTACCCTTTCCACGCCCCTACACAAGGATGCCTACATGCCGGACAGTCACGCAGCAGCCAGCAGCGCAGCAGTTGGCGAAGCCCAGGGATTCGCCGTCAAGATGATGGAATTGCTGGTCGTGCCGACTTTCGTGCTCGACGTGCAGGGCAAGGTGATGATCTGGAACCGCGCCTGCGAGCAGCTGACGGGCGTGCCGGCCGCCGAAGTGCTGGGCACGCAGCAGCCTGGCCGCTGCTTCTACGCCCAGCCGCGCCCCACCCTGGCCGACCTGCTGCTGGCCGGGCGCGGCGGCGACTTGCGCGCACTGTATGCACAGCAGCAATACCGCAGCAGCACGGGCAGCAATCTGTGCGCCGAGAACTGGTGCGACATGCCGCGCACGGGCCGGCGCCGCTACCTGGCCGTCGATGCCAGCCCCATCTGCGACAACAATGGCGAGCTGATCGCGGTCGTGGAAACCTTGCGCGACATGACCGATGAAAAGCGCGCGCACGTGGAACTGGAACGGCTGGCCACGCGCGACGGCCTGACTGGCCTGGCGAACCGGCGCTGCTTCGACGACACCATCCTTGCCGAGTGGCAGCGCGCGCAGCGCCAGCGCCAGCCCCTGTCGCTGCTGATGGTCGACGTCGACAATTTCAAGGAGTACAACGACAACCACGGCCACCAAGGCGGCGACCTGTGCCTGCGCAAGGTGGCCGGCGCCGTGGCCAGCGAAATGCGCACGAATGACCTGGTGGCCCGCTACGGCGGCGAAGAGTTCGCCGTCATCCTGCCCAACGAATCGCTGAAAGGCGCGGCCATCGTTGCCGAGCGCATCCGCCAGCGCGTGGAGCGGCTGCAACTGCCGCGCAAGCGCGCCGACGCTGCCTGCGTCACCGTCAGCATCGGCGCCGCCACGGCCTTGCCCGGGGCCGGCACGGAACTGGGGCAGTTGATCCACACGGCCGACTGCGCCCTGTACCGTGCCAAGCACCTGGGCCGCAACCGCATCAGCCTGCCGGAAACGACGCTGACGTAAGCAGCAAATACCAGCATCAGGAAACACGACCAAATTTGATGTAAATTTAGTCCTCACAGAGTTTATTCACATGCGGAGCCGCCATGCCCCCCAAGGAACGCATCAAGCCGATTTCCTGCCTCAAGGCGAATACGACCGAGATCGTCAACGGCTTTGACGCGGGCCAGGACGAGCCCATCATCATCATCATCATCATCATCATCATCATCATCATCATCACGCAAAATGGCGAAGCGAAGATGGTCGTGCTGTCCATGCACGCGTACCAGGAAGGCAAGCGGCAGGCGCGGCAGATGCAGGAACAGCATGCGTTCATGAAGCTGATCGCCATGGGCAACCAGGAAATCGCGCGCGGCGACGTGATATCCGAAGCAGACTTCCTGTCCAGCCTCGACCAGGCCTGAGATGGCACGCATCGTCGTGCTGAAAAGCGCGCAAACCGATTTCAACGAGCTGCGCAGCGACTTCAAGGCGCATCACACGGCCGCAGCCCATGCGCAGTTCATCGCCGCCTTCCGGTAATTGCTGGCTGACCTGAAAACCTTTCCCGACAGCGGCTTGCCTGTCGAGGCCGCCCGCGAAGTGGGCATGGATGTGCGGCAACGCCTGTGCGCAGAGATCCGCGTCATCTACCACCATGACCGCGCGCACGGCATCGTGTACCTCCGTATGTTTGTGCCGACCCGGCGCGACTTGCTCAGCCACCTGACGGCGCGCATCCTGCGGCCCGACTTCTGAGCGTCCTTCCGCGCAACAACGCCTGCCCCTATGCACGGCGGCGCGAATATTCTATGCTGCGGTGTTGCACTTTCATAACATCCAAAAAAGAAGGAGCCCTCGTGTCAAGAATCATGCCCGCTTTATTACCCGCGTTCGCCCTGGCCCTGTCGGCCATGGCCTCGTCGAACCTGGGCGCCGCGCCCGTCAAACCGGCCGCCGCCCACAGCGCCAGCGCCAGCAAGGCCGAGCTGCTGCCGTTCAAGGCCACGGAAAAAACCCTGGCCAACGGCTTGAAGATCATCATCGTGCCGACCGGTTTCCCGAATATCGTTTCGCTGCAGATCCCCGTGCAGACGGGTTCGCGCAATGAAGTCGAGCCGGGCAAGTCCGGCTTCGCGCATTTCTTCGAGCACATGATGTTCCGTGGCACCAAGGCCTATCCGCCCGAGAAATACCAGGCAATCATCACCAAGGCCGGCGCGCGCCAGAACGCCTACACCAGCGACGACCTGACCAACTACCACACGACGTTTGCCAAGGATGACCTGGAAACCGTGCTGAAGGTGGAAGCGGACCGCTTCCAGCACCTCGACTATGCGGAAGACGCGTTCAAGACGGAATCGCGCGCCGTGCTGGGCGAATACAACAAGAACAGCGCCAATCCCGTCTCGAAACTGTTCGAGGTGATGCGCGACAGCGCCTACACGACGCATACCTACAAGCATACGACGATGGGTTTCATCCAGGACATCGAAGACATGCCGAACCAGTACGCATATTCGAAGATCTTCTTCGACCGCTGGTACCGTCCGGAACGCACCACCATCATCATCGCCGGCGACGTCGAGCCGCAAAAAGCCATCGCCCTGGTGGAAAAATACTGGAGCGCCTGGCAGCGCGGCAAGCAGCAGGCGGCCGTGCCCGTCGAGCCAGCGCCACGCGGCCCCGTCTACAAGCACGTGGCCTGGCCTACGCCGACCCTGCCATGGGTCGCCATCGGCTTCCATGCGCCCGCCTTCTCCGTGAAGGACAAGGACCAGGCTGCCCTGGCAACCTTGCTGTCGCTGTCGTTCGGCCGCACCTCGCCGCTGTACAAGCGCCTGGTGCAGAACGAACAGAAGGTCGATCAATTGTTCGACATGACGCCGGAGCGGGTTGACCCGACCCTGGCCGTGATCGGCGCGCGCGTGAAAAACATCGATGACGCCGTCTATGTGCGCGATGCGATCCTGAAAACCGTGGCCCAGCTGCGCGACACGCCAGTGAGCGAAAAAGACCTGGCGGACGCCAAGTCGGCGGAAAAATATGGCTTGATCCGCACCCTGGACAACACCGAGCAGATCGCCGGCACCCTGGCGTCCTTCGTGCATTTCGACCGCTCCTACGCCACCATCAACGAGTACTACCGCCTGATCGACACGCTCACGCCGGCCGACCTGCAGGCGGCCGCGCGCAAATACCTGACCGACGAGGGCCTGGTGGTGACCACCCTGTCGAACCAGCCGATGGCCGCCGCCATTGCCACCACGCCGAAACTGGCCAGCCTGCTGCCTGCCACGTCGACGGCCAAATTCGACGTGCTGGTGCAAAAGTCCGCGCTGCCGCAGATCCGCTACAAGCTGCTGTTTACGGCCGGTTCCGCGCAAGACCCGAAAGGCAAGGAAGGCCTGGCGGCGCTGACGGCCTCGATGGTGGCCTCCGCTGGTTCGTCCGAGCGCAAGATCGACGAAGTCAACCAGGCCCTGTTCCCGCTGGCCGGCAGCTTCAGCCAGCAGACGGACAAGGAAATGACGACGTTTACGGGCTCCATCCACAAGGATAACTGGGCCCAGTTCAATGCCATCGCCCTGCCGCTGCTGCTCTCGCCCGGCTTCCGCGAAGACGACTTCCGCCGCCTGAAGGATGCGCAAAAGAACGCGCTGCTGCTGGACCTGAAGGATAACAACGAAGAGGAATTCGCCAAGGAGCGTTTGCAAACGAATGTGTACGCGGGCACGCCGTATGGCCACCCCGTGCTGGGCACGGTGGCCGGCATCGACGCCATCACCCTGGACGACGTGAAGCAGTTCTGGAAGAGCGCGTACGCGCAGGGCGCCGTCAAGGTAGGCATTTCCGGCGACGTCTCCGACGCCATGACGGCCTCGCTGACGCAGGCGCTGGGCAGCTTGCCGGCCGGCCCCGGCTTGCCGGCCACGGTGAAACCCGTGGGCCGCAAGGCAAATGGCCTGGAAGTGGAAATCATCGAGAAAAACACGCGCGCCACGGCCATCTCCTTCGGCCTGCCTCTGGAGGTGACGCGCACGCACCCGGACTTCCCCGCCCTGTGGCTGGCAAAGACCTGGCTGGGCGAGCATCGCGCCTCGAATTCCTATCTGTACCAGCGCATCCGTGAAATCCGCGGCATGAACTATGGCGACTACGCGTATATCGAAGCCTTCCCGCGCGGCATGTACCAGTTCTTCCCGGACCCGAACCTGGGCCGCAAGGCGCAGCTGTTCGAGATCTGGATCCGCCCCGTGGCGCCGGACAACGCGCACTTCGCGCTGCGCGTGGCCCTGACGGAGCTGGGCAAGCTGGTCGACAATGGCCTGACGCAGGACGACTTCGCCACCACGCGCGACTATCTGATGAAGAATGTCTTCGTCATGACCTCGACGCAGAACCAGCAGCTGGGCTACGCGCTCGATTCGCAGTGGTATGGCACGCCCGAGTTCACCAAGCTGATGCGTGATGGCCTGTCGAAGCTGACGGTAGCCGACGTCAACCGGGCCATCAAGCAGCACCTGTCGGCGAAAAACCTGTCCGTGGTGATCGTTGCGAAAGATGCGGCCGGCCTGAAGGAAAAGCTCGTCAGCGACGCGTTTTCGCCCATCAAGTACGACGGCAACAAGCCGCAGGCCTTGCTCGATGAAGACAAGGTCATCGGCGCGATGAAACTCGGCATCCCGGCATCGGCCGTGACGGTCACGCCGGCAGCGCAGGCGTTCGCCAAGTAACACGCGCAGTCGCCACCTCATCCGATGCAGGCTGTCGGATGAGGTTTCCCGGCATTTCAGCACGGCTATCCACGCCTTCAGGCCGCCTATCCTCGCCTTGGTCGGAAAATAGCATCAAGACAATCTGGTTCTCCGCATACTGGTTTTCCCGCTCCCTGGGGAAAACCATGACAAGGACAACCATGCATGCGCCGCGCCTCCATTCGTTCCACCCCCTGATATATGCCTGCTGCGTGCTCGCCACCGCGCTGCCCTCCGCCGTGCACGCCAAGGCGCCGGCGCCAGCCCTGGCCGGCCACTGGCGCTTCCAGACCGCCACCGGCAGCACCAGCAATAACGGCGTGACGGTCGACCTGATCGATCAGGGCGTGCTCGACATCAGCGACGACGGCGGCCGCCTGACGGCAAGCATCGCCTGGCTCGACGAACGGGGCCAGCTGACGGCGCCGCGCCAGGTGCAGGGAGTTCCGGGGCCGGCAGGCACCGTCTTTCGCCACGCCGGCAAGCGCGTGAGCACGGGCCGCAATGGCAAGGACAGCAGCACCGACGTGACGATACGCTGGACCCTGCAGGCACACGGCGACGTGCTGGCCGGCACGCGCCTGGTCGAAACCGATGAAAACGACCCCAAGCCGGTCAGCGGCACGCGCCTCAAGGCGCGCTATGTCCCGCCTGCCTTGCCGCCCGCCGCCGTGGCAGCGGCCGCGGCAAGCGAGGCGGCGCGCGGCCCTTCCACGCCAGCCGAGCGCGCCCGCGTCGTGCAGATGGCGCTGGAGGCGCAGCAAGACCCGCTGGGCGTGCAGCGGCGCGATGGCGCCTGGCTTGCGGCGTGGATAGAATCCATTCCCGACCTCGTGCTGGCGCCCAGTCCGCTGGAAAGCTGGCTCGATGTCGCGCCCGCCGCCGCCATGCGCGAGGCTGCCGGCGTCCAGTACCTGGCCAGCGCGCTGGCCTTCCAGATCTCCCATCCGCAGCAGGCTGGCGACGTGGCCGCCACCAGCCTGGCCGCCATGGAAGGCGTGCTGCGCGGCTATGCCACCTTGCTGCGCCAGGATGCGCGCTACCGCTCAAACAAATTGGACCAGGCCGTGGCGGCGCGCCGGCAGGGACGCCTGCCCGCTTTCGTGGCGGCGCTGTCCGGCAGGCATGCCACGCTCGCCGGCGCGCCATCGCCAGCGTCCGATGCGACGGCGCGCGCCATCGTGGCGCTGGGCACGGGCGAGCCGCGCGTCATGGACTGGCTCGATATCCTGAGCAACCGTTTCGGCGGCCGCATGACGGGCAGCGATGCCTACACGCATGCGGCGCGCTGGACGCGCACGCAACTGCAGCAATGGGGCGTGCAGGCCGGACTGGAAGAAGCGGGCCAGATGCCGCTGGGATTTAACCGGGGACCCTGGTCGGCGCGCATGCTGGCGCCCGTGGCGCAGCCGCTGCGCATCGCCACGCCCGCTTACACGGCCGGCACCCGGGGCGTGCAGCAGGGTCTGGCGATCCTGGGACCGGCCACTCTGGAAGAGGCGCAGGAGCGCGCCGCGCAATTCAAAAACAAGTGGGTGCTGGTGGGCGGCGAGAACAGCGGCGACGGGCGCGACGGCGAGTTCGTGCACCAGCCCAGGGCCATCACACGCCTGCTGCTGGCGGCCGGCGCGCTGGGCACCATCCAGTCCGGCGAGGAACCGCTGTACGCGGCCAGCGGCGCGCCCACCAGCTGGGAATCACTGCCGAGCCTGCCGGACATCAAACTGGCCGCGCCGCAATACGCCGACATCCGCCAGCGCCTGGCCAGCGGCGAGCCGGTCACGCTGGAGTTTGACATCCGCAACTGGTTTTATCCTGGCCCCGTGGCTTATCACAATGTCGTGGCGCGCATTGCAGGCACGGACAAGCCGGAAGAAATCGTGCTGCTCGGCGCCCACCTGGACAGCTACGATGGCGGCACGGGCGCCGCCGACAACGGCGCCGGCGTGGCCAGCATGCTCGAAGCGATGCGCCTGCTGGCCAGGGCCAATGCGAGGCCGCGCCGCAGCATCGTGATGGTGGCGTTCGGCGCGGAGGAGCTGGGCCGCAAGGGAGCGTTCGCCTTTGCCAAGCAGCATGCCGGTGAATTGAAGAATATCGTCATGATGCTCAACCGCGACGGCCGGCCCGGCGCCATCAGCGGCATCACCATCCCCACCGCGTGGCAGCCGGTATTCCGGCGCGTCGAGCAGGCGCTGGATGGCGTCCATCCCGTGTTTGGCTACGCCACCACGCTCAACGATACGCCGCGCGATGCCGGCATGGCCATGCGCGCGGGCAGCGGCAGCGACGACGCCGTCTTCGCGGTAAACGGCGTGCCGACGCCGCGCTTTGGCATGCTTGGCGATTTCGACTATGCGCGCGTGCACCACACGGTACGCGACACCTATGAGAACGTGCTGCCGTTCAGCGCTGCGCAGCAATATTCCGCCATCGCCATCGCCCTGACGGCGTACACGGTGGCGAATGCGCCGGAAGACATCAGCAGGCAGGGCTACTATCGCGCCGCCGAAGCGGCACAGTAGACCTGCGCGCCGGCCTTGCCCGCTTATTCGAAGGGATTGGCCACCGATGTGACTTCGGGCGGCGGCAGCTGGTCCGGCAGCTGCTGCTTTTCCAGCTGCGCCACCACGTCGGCCAGCAGCTTTTGCAGCTGCTTCGCCAGCGCCAGGCCCGGCTTGTCGAGGGTCAGGTCGATGTCGCCGCTGATGCTGATGCGGTCAATGCGGTTTTCGATGGTCAGGTTGCCGATCTCCAGCACATCGCTTTCATTGGCATACGGGACGAATTTTTTTGCGCACATACGGTTTCCTTTGAGACGGATTATTTCCTGGACTTGCTATTTACCTTCGGCAAGCTCAGCATGCGCAGCTTCTGCTGCCGCGTCAGCGACGGTAACAGATCGATGCCGATCCTGTCTTCCAGTTGCGCGATGCTCAGCACCTCGTAGGCCTTGGTATCGGTGTTTTCAATGAAATAGGCGGCGCCGGCGCGCTGGCGCGGGCTGTACACGGCCTTGTACAAATGGCTGGGCACGATCACGCGGCCCACCTTGCGCAGGTTGCCGCCGATGAAGGCCGGTCCCGTGATCACGTACAGGTCGCCCTCCTTCTTCGCCATCTTGCGCACGGCGCCTTCGATGCCGGCCCACACGTAGCGGTTGTTGCGCGCGTCTTGCGGCACCATGTTGGCCAGCGTAAAGCTGTCGCGCTGGCTCTGGCGATCCGGCATGTCGCCGTTGGGCGCCATGTGGCCACGGTCGAAACCGCTGCGCGCGTAATCGGCCAGCTCGGCGCGCTGGCCGGCCGGCAGCTTGCGCTCGGCATGGAAGGAGTTTTCGCGCGACAGATCCTGCGCCGCTTCCAGGTTGCTCGCCTTCAAGTGCTCGGCCGACCACAGCGGCGTGCGCGTGATCCCCGAATGCATGACGCCAAACACGTTGTAGCACAGCTCCCTGGTGGCCACGTCCAGCTTGGGGTTGGTGATTTCCGGCTTGCGGCCGTCGACGTAATGGGATGGGCAGGCATCGGCATGTGCCAGGTTCGCGGCAAAGGCGGACGCCAGCAAGCCGCACGCCAGGGTCAGCCTGGCGATCGATCGTTGAATCATATTTCTCTCTGAAATCTTTGCAGGCCAGCATTTTAGCGGACGCGGAGCCCATACCACAATCCTGCCGTGCGCCCCTGCGCGCCAGGGGAAACGGGCAGGCATGCGGGCCTGCGCGGAGCCGGCGCAAATAAAGGCCAGGTAGCCGCGCACAGCCATACATATCTGCTAAGATTGACCCGATTCGTTCGCATCGACCATTCAAGATTTGGAGAGCATATGATCAAAAAAACCCTGCTGCTGATCGTTGTCGTCGTCGCCGCCATCCTCGGCTATGCCACCACCAAGCCCGACACCTTCAGTGTCCAGCGTGAAATCACCATCAAGGCCCCGCCCGAGAAAATCGCCGGGCTGATCACGGACTTTCGCTACTGGGCCGCCTGGTCGCCGTGGGAAAAGCTCGACCCGGCCATGCGCCGCACGTTTAGCGGTCCGGCCAGCGGCCTGGGCGCACAGTACGCCTGGACGGGCAATGACAAGGTGGGCGCCGGCCGCATGGAAATCACGGAAGCGGCCCAGCCCGAACGCACCGTCATCAAGCTGGATTTCCTGAAACCGTTCGAAAGCCACAACACCACCACCTTCACCATGACGCCCGAAGGCGACAGCACCAAGGTCAACTGGACCATGACGGGCCCCAGCCCCTACGTCAGCAAGGTCATGACGGTTTTCGTCAGCATGGACCGCATGATCGGCAAGGACTTTGAAAAGGGCTTGAATAGCCTGAAGGCTGCGGCCGAGCGTTAGGCGCCAGCCACCGTCACACCGACAGGGCCTGCGCGGCCCTGTTTTCTTTGCTGGTACCACCACTGGAAGCGCCTTGATCCGTATCAATTCACCAGGCCGCCTGCTGGCCGCCGCCCTGCTGGCCGCCGCCGGCCATGCCCATGCAACGGACGCCCTCATGGCGCCACCGCACTGCCCGCCCATCGCCGTGCCCGCCACGCCCACGCCGCTGCAGGGCACGGCACAGCTGCGCCTGCTGTTGCAGGAAGATGGCAGCATCGGGCAAGTGCAGCTGGAGCGCAGCAGCGGCAGCGCCGTACTCGACGCGGCCGCGCGCGCGATGGCCTTGGCATGCCGTTTCCAGCCATACCGCACCGGTGGCAAGGCCGCCAAGGTGTGGCTGGCGCTGCCCGTCAGCATGGCAACGCCGGCGCCGGTGCCCGTGCTGGTCAACGGCAGCGCCGGCGTGCGCGCCGTCACCCTGGACATCCGCCACTGCCGCCGTCCGGACTACCCGCCCGCCGCCCAGGCGCAGGGCGCGCAAGGCACGACCTACCTGGGCTTGTTGATCGGCACGGATGGCGTGGTGCTGGAAGCGCGGCTGGAACGCAGCAGCGGCTACCCGCAGCTGGACGAGGCGGCCCGCGCCGCCCTCGGCGCCTGCCGTTTCGCACCCGCATGGCAGGACGGCGCGCCCGTGCAGCAATGGGCGCGCAGCAGCTATGCCTGGCAACTGGCGCCCTGACAACAGCGTGGCGCCGTCAGGTGCCGCCAGCGCCTGTCCTGCTCGCTGCCCGCCTTAAAACTGTTCGATCCAGGCCGCCAGGTGGTCGGGCGTGAGGCCAGGTTCGGCCTGCACCAGCTTGCCCTGCAAGCCTTGCTCGGATTTACTCAGCTGCAAGGACCAGCCGCGCCGCGCCAGCCACAGCAGGCTGGCCAGCCAGAACGAGTGGATGGCGGACACGGGCGTGGCGGTCGGCGTTTCCAGGAATTCCGTCAGCAGGCGGCCATCGAGGAACAGGGCCGTGCCGCCCTGGTTCAGCAGCGCCGCGCCAAACACGGGCACCAGCAAGTCCACAGCTTGTTCCACGCCGCGCCCCGGATGGTCGCGTTCCAGGCTCTCGAGCTGCTGGCGCACGGCAGCGGCAAACGCCGTGCTGCGGAACGCTTCCGAACTGATCAGGTCGGCATAATCCATCAGCAGCCAGTCCGGTTCGGGCGGCGTGACGCCGGCCGTCAGGGCCGCCGACAGGTACGCCTCCACAGGCAGCTGCTGCTCCGGCCCGGCCAGGCTGGCGCACAGCGTATACAGGGTGCCGATGCGGTTGGCGATGGCTTGCCGCTGGCGCACCATCAGCTTTTCGCGCAGCAGTTGCGCATGTTCATTGCGCAGCCGCGCCAGTTCCAGCGCCTGTTTCAGCTCCATGCGCAGCGCCGCGATATCCCACGGCTTCTGGATGTAGCGGTGGATCTGCCCCTGGTTGACGGCTTCCACCGTGTGTTCCAGCTCGGAATACGCGGTGGTGAGTATGCGCACGATGTGCGGATGGCGGTCCCAGGCGTATGACAGCAGTTCGTTGCCATACGCGCCCGGCATGCGCTGGTCCGAGACCAGCACCGCGATGCGGTCGGCCTGCTCGTCGAGGATGCGCTTGCCCTCCTCGACCGAGGTGGCCGTCAGCACGTCGGCCAGCGGCGCGATGGCGCGCTGGAAATATTTGAGGGCGTTGGCCTCGTCATCGACATAGAGTATCGTCGGCAAGCCTTGCGCCGGCTCACGCTGAGCCGGTAAACGCAGATTGGCGTCAATCATGCTCGTTCCTTATATGTACTGGAAAATTCAGGGTCACTGTGGTGGAACTGCCAAACTCGCTGGCGATGTCCAGATTGCCGCCGAACGACTGCATCATGCGGCGGCAAAAGACCATGCCCCAGCCCTTGCCTTCGCCACTGTCGGCGCTCACGGGATCGAGCAGCAGCTGTTCGACAATCTCGGGGGCGATGCCGGCGCCATTGTCGCGCACCTTGATGGTGCCGGCGCCGATGCTGATGGTCAGCGCCGGCTCGGCCTGCTCTTCGACCGAACGCAGGGCCTTGCCCAGCACGGAAGAGACGATCAGCGAAACGCAGTTGGGCGACTCGGCGATGGCAAAGTCTTCCTGCACCTCGACCTGGATGGCGGCACGCTGCTGCGCGCTCAGCGGATAGCTGTCCAGCAAGGCCGCCAGCAGCTGGCGCGCGCTGCCGGCGCGGCGGCCATCCTGCATGCCGGGCCCGCTGCTGGCCAGGCGCACGGTATCGATGAAGCTGGCCAGCACGGACAGGCAGTAGCGGGCATTGCCATGCATGAGGGCGGCCGCTTCCGCGATCTCCGCTTGCGCTTCGGCCGTGCCTTGCGCGCGCCGCTCGATGCCGCGCGCAAAGTTTGCGATGGCCGCCAGCGGCGTATTCAATTCGTGCGCCAGGAAGGCCAGCGATTCTTCCATCGCCACCAGGCCCTGGCGACGCGCCGTGCGCTCCCTTCCCGCCTGCACGGCCAGCTGCAGCGCCGTCTGCATGGCGGCCATGTCGAGCGGCTTTTCCAGCAGGCGGAACAAGGTGCCGCCATTCAGCAGTTCCAGCAGCACATCCTTGTCCGCATACGCCGTGACCAGCATGCACACGATGTGCGGATAGCGCTGCACCACTTCCTGCAGCAAGTCGCTGCCCAGGCGGTCCGGCATGCGGTAGTCGGTGACGAGCACGTCGACCTCGCCTGCCACATCCTGCAGCAGGGCCAGGGCCGTGTCGACGCTGGGGGCCGTCAGCACCCGGTAGTGCGCGGCAAAGGCCCGCTCGAAATACTTGCAGGCCAGTGGCTCGTCGTCCACGTAGAGCACGGTGGCGCGGCTGTCGTTGTCCATCTAGCGGCCCTCCCAGTCCGAGCGCTGCAGATCGAAATTCATGCTGGCCCACTCGCCGAGCACGCTTTCGGCGCTCAGGGTGCCGCCGTGGCGTTCGATCACGCCATAGCTGATGCTCAGCCCCAGTCCCAGTCCCTGCCCCACTTCGCGCGTGGTGAAAAACGGTTCGAAGACGCGCGCCAGGTTTTCCGGGGCGATGCCGGGGCCATTGTCGCGCACGCTGATGCGCAGGCGCTCCTCGTGCCAGTGGGCCGTGATGCGGATCTCGAACGGCGGCGCATTGCCCTTGCGCATGGACAGCACGGCATTGCCCAGCAGGTTGATCAGCACGCCGACGATGGCCGCCTCGTCGCCGCGCACCAGGGTATCGACCGGCAAGTCGTGGCTGATGCCGACATTCTTCGTTTCGTGGCCCACCAGGCGGATGGCCGCGTCGAGCGCGCTGCGGAACTGGAAGTGGCCCGTTTCCAGCTGGTTGCCGCTCTTGCGGTAAGCAAAGGTTTTCAAGTCCGAGACGATGTGCTGGACGCGCAGCATGCCCTGCTTGGCATCGGCCAGGCATTCGCTCACCAGCGCGCTTTGCTTGGCGGCCGGGTCTTCGATGGCTACCTCGATGGCCATCATGCAGAAATTCACGGGATTGTTGACCTCATGCAGCATGCCGGCGGCCAGGGTACCGATGGCGGCCATTTTCTCCTGCTGCAGCATCTGTCCCTTGATATCGGCCAGGCTTTTATTCGTTTCTTCCAGCTGCGTATTCTTTTGCGCCACTTCCGCCTTCAGCTGGAACAGCATGAAGCGGGCGCGCTCGTTGAAATAGGTAAACACGGCGCTGATGCTGGCCGACATGATGAGGAACAGGCAATTGACGACAAACGTTCCCGGCAAGTCGAAGCCATGCGCATGCCAGACGCAGGCGGCCACGTACAGCAGGCAGGAAATGGCGCCGAAGACCATGTTTTGCCACAGGCCGAACGCCAGCACGATGCCCGAGGAATAGATCGCCAGGGTCATGCCCACGTAATAGATCGAGGTGGCGCCTTCGGTGACGGCGATCATCCACGCGATCATGATTTGCGGCAGGATCAGCCAGACGAAAGTCAGGCCCTGGATGCGGTCTTGCGCCCACTGCGTGCGCATGGCCAGCACGACAATGAAGATCAGCGCCGACACCAGCACGCGCGCGCTGGTGAAGGCCGACTGCATGTCCGGATACAGGGCCGAATCGAGGCCCATGCCCAGCAGGATCAGGACAATGCCCGTGTAGGCGCCGCCGCGGCTGAACTCCAGGCGGAAATCGCGCAATACGGCCGTATAGCCGGCGTGCAGGCCTGGACTATCCATCAAGGAATGCTCACTTCCGCAAAGACATTGACACCGGTGGCATCAACGTAGACCAGGTGGTCGGTGGCATGTTCCGGCAACAAGGCCGACAAACTGGCTTCATTGCGATAGATCAAATGCCATTCCAGCAAATGCTCCATGCCGAACTTGCCCGGATTATCGGCGTGCACATTCGTGACGAGCAGGCGCCCGCCCGGCCCCACGCGCGACGCGAAGTGCAGCAGCAGGCGCGCGCACACCTTGTCGGACAGGTAGTCGAACAGGCCGGCGCAATACACGGCGTCGAAGCTGCCGGGCAAGCCCGTGGCGCCCGAACCGTGGCGCCGCTTGAGCAGGTTGTGCACGGAGTCATGCACATAATCGATTTCCACCACGCGCCCCGTGCGCTGCATGATCGTCGTCAGGCGCGCGCGCGTCCAGTCCAGCGTTTCGCTGCTGAAGTCGACCAGCTCGAAGGCCAGCCACTGGGCATCCGGGCAGGTTTCCAGGAAACGCTGCACCTCGATGGCGGGGCCGCAGCCCACGTTGAGCACCTTGAAGACGCGCCCCGCCTCGCGGGCGGCGGCCGCCTTGCGGGCCAAAAATTCCGTCAGGATATCGATGCGGTTGCGGTGCGCCGTCGCCACGGCCGCCTGCAGGAAGGCCGCATTGACGATCTGAAAGTAGGTGCTCGGTCCCTGGCGCGGATCGTCGAGCAGCTGGTTGACCATCTGGTAGTCGCCCGCATAGCCCAGCGGCTTGGTAAAGGTGCGGAAAACAAAGGGCGCGCGCAGGATCAAGGGGTGCAGCGCCGCCTGGGCAAACGCGCGGTGGGCCGGCGCCCGCTCTTCCTCGACCAGCGAGGCTTCCGCTTCAAGCTGGCGCAGGTACAGCTGGGTTTGCTCCATCAGCGGCAGGGCCAGCTCATCGAAGATATCGGGGCGCAGGCGGCCATTTTCCTTGGGCAGCGAGTCGGACAAGTCGACCTGCTCGACCCAGCGCGCCACTTCCGACAAAAAGGCGCGCATTTCATTGACGACGATCTGGTAGTCGCGGCGGATGCGGAAGCGCTCGCCCCATCCCGCCACAAACGCGCTCGATTCCTTCGCCACGGCGCCCTTGACCACCACCACGTCGCTCAATTCGCGCCACTCGTCGATCAGGGTGACGGACACGATCGCCGTCAAACCCGTGTTGACGCTGCTGATGACGACCGCCTTGCCCACATAGGCATTCTTCGCCCCCATGCGCACCGTCACTTCGTTGAGCACCTCGCTGACCTGCACAATCGAGTAGGGATTGTAGATTTCCATGACCAGCGAGTTGCGCTGCAAGTTGAAAATCGTGCCGCGCACCGCCTCACCCTGGGTGTTGCGGAAACTGACGACTGGATCGATTTGCGATTGTGAATACACGATTGAGCATTATCAAGTTGCCCGGTTCCCGGCGCGCCAAGATGGGACGTCGGTTGCCAGACTGGGTTAAGGCAAGGCAAGCCGGTCAGCTGCCGCCGGCACACCATCGATATGGCGGCGCTGCGGCGTCGCGTGCTGCCTTGCCGGACCGCCTCGAAGCGCGTCTGTTCGCTCTCTGATCGAGTGTACTATGGATGTAGCAGAACGGGCAATTGTTCCCTCTGGAACCACTCGCTGTGGCGCCGGCGCACAACGCTGCCCCGCGGTTGACGGAAAATCGTCCTCAGCCCGCCACGAATAATGCCAGCGCATGGCGCAGCAACTGTGGCGTCTGCCCCGTCCAGCGCTTGAACGAACGGCGAAAGTTGGTGGCATCATGAAAGCCGAGATAGGCGGCGACGGCGTCATTGTCGTAGCCATGCGCCTGGAACAGGTAGATCGCCTTGTGCGCGCGCACCTGGTCCAGCTCGGCCTGGAAGTGCGTGCCATGGCGCGCCAGGTGGCGCTTGAAGGTGGCGGGACTGACGCCGAATTCCTGCGCCGTGCGCTCCAGGGTGGGCGCGCAGCGGATGTTGGCCAGCAAATAATCGTACAGCGCGCCCAGCAGGCTGGCCGCCGGGACCGGTGCCATTGCCGCCGCGCGCACGGCCAGCGCGGCCGCCGTGGCGTTGCCGCGCGGCCAGGGCTTGTCCAGCCAGCTGGAATCGATCAGCATGGCGTCGACCTGGCAATCGAAGCGCAGCGCCTGGCCCAGGTGGACTTCGTGCTGCTCCACATGCCGGGGCCGCGCCCGGTTGAAACAGAAGCGCCACGGCAGCGACTCGCCGGCCAGCCAGCGGCACATGGCGGCCAGCGCCGTCATGTGCATTTCCACCAGGAAGGGCAGCTGGCTGGGCGCGCCAAAGGCGTCGACCCAGTACAGCACGTGCATGTCGCCCGCCTCGCGCAGGCGCGGCTGCAGCAGCGGACACAGCAAAGTATGAAAGCCGCACAGGATGCCCAGGGCCTGGCGCAGGTTCTGCGCCTGCAGCAAGGCGTGGCTGACGGCGCCGTAATGGCCGGGCAGCATTTGCTGGCCCAGCATGAAGCTGGTATCAGCGCTGTCGAGCCCGCGCGCCGCGTTGGCCAGCAATTGCAGGTATTGCGCGGCGCTGACCTGGCTTTCCTCGGACGGCAGCAGGCCGTCGTCGAGTCCGGTTCCCTTGAGCAGCGGCGCCGTGTCCAGGTCGCGGCTGCGCGCGTAGTCGAGCACCAGCGCCGGCTGGTGCCGCGCCGCGATGCCGGGGTCGCCTTGCTGGAGCAGCGGCATCAGGCGGCCGCGGCGGCGCTGGTGCGCGGCGCGGCGCCGGCATCGGCACCGGCGCGCGGGGTTTCCACCGCCCGGCTCAGTTCGGCCAGTACCACTTCCGGCACGCCATCGGTAAGCGCGCAGGCATGGCGCAGGCTCAGGCGGATTTCCCGGTTGTCGTTCGCATGGTGGCGCATCTGCCCCACCATGCTGCACAGGTGGCGCGCATGCGTAGCCGCCGCCTCGCGCGAGACGCCCGGCATCAGCACGGCAAAGCGGTCGCCAGCATAGCGGCACAGCAAGTCGTCATTGCGCAAGTTCAGCAGCAGCATGTGGCCGACGGCCTGCAGCACGCGGTCGCCTTCGCGGTGGCCGTATTCGCGGTTAATCAGATGGAAGCTGTCGATGTCGAGCAGGACCAGTGCGCAATCGAGGCCGGGGCGGCGCTCCTGTTCCAGGCGCATCTGCGTGCGCAGATAACTGGCGTCGGCCAGCTGCGTGATGCGGTCGAAGGCGCGGTGGTCGCGGAACAGGCGCTCGCGCTTTTGCAGGTGTTCGTTCAGGCGGAACTGTTCTTGCCGCCAATAGTACATGCCGATGGTCAGCACCAGCATGCCAAAGGGGATCAGCGCTTCGAGCCAGTTATCCCAGACATCATGCTTGTCGACGGCAAAGAATTCGTCCAGACAATCGGCCCAGGAGCCCAGCATGATGGCGCACAGGCCGCCGGCGATCAGGCTCGTCACCAGGCCGCGCGGACGGCTGCTGAGGGTAAACAGGAACCACACGCCGGCCATGACGGCCGTGCCGCCTTCGCAGACGATGTCCATCCACTTCCAGATGGCGAACGGTTTCACTTGCCCGAAGGTGGCATACAGCAAAAAAAACAGGGGCAGCGCCAGTGCGGCGGCAATCAGGCTGTTACGGTGCAATGGCAGCATGTGGGAAACCTTTAAAAGTGGTGCTGCCGCCACGATAGCGCCCGCCCATGACGGCACGATGACACGCCGGCGTGGCGCGCGGCAGGTGCAAACGGCTCACCATTGCGTCACAACAAGCAGCAAATGCACCAGGCGCCTGTCCATGCGCCCTGCGGCGAGAGGTCATTTCAGCTCACCGCCCTTCATTTCCGGCAGGAAAAAGTCCGCCCGCCGTTGTTTTCAGGACGACAAGCCTTTGCCTGTCACGCAACCGTCATATTTGCTGCCTAGAATCCGCCCGGTTCCTTCCCCCTAACCGAGCTCTTCATGAAAACCATGCACACTTCCTTCCCCTCCCCGCTGCGCCTGACCGCCCTGTCGCTCGGCATCATGGCCGTCTTCAGCGGCGCCAGCCAGGCTCAGGCACAAGTCCAGGTCCAGGACGATGGCCAGCCGGCCGCCACGGTGGTTGTCAGCGGACAGCGCGCCAGCCTGCGCAACGCCATCGCGGCGCAGGAAAAAGCCGACAACATCATCAGTGTCATCAGCAGCGACGATATCGGCGGCTTGCCGGATAAAAACGCGGCCGAGGCGCTGGCCCGCTTGCCGGGCGTGTCCGTGCAGCGCGACCAGGGCGAGGGCCGCTACATCACGGTGCGCGGCCTGGGTCCGGACCTGAATGCGGTGACCATCAATGGCGCGCTGGTGCCGTCGCCGGAAGCGGGCCGCCGCGCCGTGGCGCTGGACATCCTGCCTGCCGGCCTGATCCGCACCCTGGAAGTGTCGAAGACCCTGCTGCCGGAAATGGACGCCAACTCGCTGGGCGCCACGGTGGAGGTGAAATCGCTGTCCGCCTTCGACTTGCCGGGCAAGCTGCTGTCGGCCAACGTGGGCGCCAGCTACGACGAAAAAACGGGCAAGACCAGCCCCAGCGGCGGCGCCCTGTGGGCCCAGCGCTTTCTCGATGGCAAACTGGGCGTGGCTGCCGGCCTGAGCGCGGAAAAGCGCTCGTTCGGTTCGGACGACGTGGAAACGGGCGGTTCCTGGAGCAAGGGCAAATTGTCGAGCCTGGAATTGCGCGATTACCTGCCCGTGCGCAAGCGCGGCGCGCTGGCCGTCAATCTCGACTACCGTCCGGAAGCGGGCAACAGCTGGTTCCTGCGCTCTTTCCTCAGCGAGTTTTCCGACAATGAAGTGCGCGACCGCCTGACCATCAGCAATATCGCCGGCGGCAGCCTGGCCGAAGGAGACAGCGGCACGGCACGCGCCGAGCGCCGCATCCGCCAGCGCAAATACACGCAGCAGGTGCGCTCGCTGGTCCTCGGCACGCAGCAGAAATCGGGCGGCTGGACCCTGGACGTGAAAGGCGGCATGAGCCGCGCCACGGAAGACACGCCGGAATCCTTGAACGACGGCCGTTTCCGCGGCACCGGCAACTTTACGGGCATCAGCTTCACGGATACGCAGGAACCGGAGCTGAGCGGCCCCGCCTCGCTGTACGACCCGGCCAACTACGCGCTCAACGCCATCACCCTGCAAAAGCGCTACTCGAAGGACAATGAACACCATGCTCGCATCGACCTGGCGCGCAAGTTCGACATCGCCACCCTGAAATTCGGCGCCAAGGTCAGCCGCCGCGAAAAGACCAATGACACGGATCAATGGGCATACAACAGCAGCAAGGCCAGCAGCGGCAATTACTGGGGGCCTGGCGCCACCTCGATGAGCAATTTCGTGCAGGGCCACACCCTCGACTACGACCTGGGCAACATCGGCGTGGCGCTCGACCCTGCACTGATACGCGCCCGGGTTGCCGGCCTGGACCGCGCCAAGGCGCGCCTGGCCACGGAATCGATCATCAACGATTACCGCATGCACGAAGACATCAACGCCATGTATGTGCAGAACAGCTATGACTTCGACGCCTGGCATATCCTGGGCGGCGTGCGCGCCGAGCGCACCAGCTTCGAGGCGGCCGGTTCGCAGGTGGACAGCGCCGGTGCCGCCACGCCCTTGACGCGCGAACGTGCGTACACCAACTGGCTGCCGAACCTGCAAACCCGCTATGACCTCGACCACAAGACCAGCGTGCGGGCCGCCTGGACGCAAGCCGTGGTGCGCGCCAACTTCAGCCAGCTGGCACCGGGCATCAGCCTGGCCAGCAATACGGAAGCCGTCATCGGCAACCCGGACTTGAAGCCGCTGAAAGCGAACAACCTGGACCTCGGTATCGAACGCGTGCTGGGCAACGATGGCGTGATGTCGGCGTACGGCTTCTACAAGGACATCAAGAATTTCACCTACACGACCAACCTGGCCGGCACGGGATCGTGGGCGGGCTACACCTCGGCCACCTCGTATGCGAATGGCGACGCGGCAAAAGTCAAGGGCATCGAACTGGCCTACATGCAACCGCTGCGCATGCTGCCGGCGCCATTCAACAAGTTCCTTGTCGGCGTGAACGGCACCCTGAGCACCTCGCGCGCGCAGATCGGCCGCTTCGACAAGGCCAGCAACAAGCAGATGAGCCGCGACATCCGCCTGCCGGGCCAGTCGAACCAGGTGATGAACTTGATGCTGGGCTATGAAACGGGGCCGGTCAGCGCCCGCCTGGCCCTCAACTACAAGTCGCCTTATCTGCTGGAAATGGGCGGCGACATCCTCGACCAAAGCCAGGATCATATCGTCGACAGCCAGAAGCAGCTCGATTTCTCGCTGTCCTACCAGATCAGCAAGCAGTTCCAGCTAACGTTCGAGGCGGCGAACCTGAACAACGAGAAATACTATGTTTACCAGGGCAGGAAGCAATACAACGTGCAGAACGAACAATATGGCCGCACCTTCAAGGTGAGCCTGAAAGCCAATGCCTTCTGATGATGATTGTCAATACTATGAAAAAAACCGTACTCTGCAGCGCCTTGCTGGCCGCATTTTCCTTCAGCAGCGTGGCGCTCGCCGCCCCGGCTGCTTCCACCGCCGCGCCTGCCTTCACGCAGGAGGCGGAAGAACTGGCGCGCCTGCCCGGCGGCGGCTGGCTGACACTGGACAAACACGGCTTGCGCCTGTTCAACGCCAGCGGCCAGGAGCAGGACCGCATCGCCGTGCGCGCCAAGCAGCTTGACACCCGCGTCGCGGGCGGCACGCTGCTGGCCGTCTTCCTGGAGGCCGACACCCAGCGTCCGCTGCCCGTGACCGTCGATGTGCAGGCCGGCAAGCTGCTCAAGCTGGCGCCGTTCCCCGTGCCTACATTTTCCGTGGAAGCGTCGTGCTTGTACCGCGACGCCCAGCAGCTCGATCATCTGTTTTTGATCGGCAAGGATGGGCAAGCGGAACAATGGGTCATGCACGGCGAGCAGCGCCAGCTGGTGCGCAAGCTGGCCTTGCCGCCGCATGCCAAGCATTGCCGGGCCGACGATGGCGCCCGGCGCCTGCTGGTCAGCGAGTCCAACATGGGCGTGTGGGCGTATGACGCCGATGCCGAAGGCATGGGCAAGCGCGAAGTAGTGGCCCTGCGCAAGCCCTATGGCCAGCTGGACGGCGGCGCCGGGGCCCTGGCCGTGCTGCCCGGTGGCGTGGCCGTGCTCGATGGCAAGGCGGAAAAGCTGCACCTGTACACGCATCAGGGCAGCCAGTGGACGGCCCTGCCACCGCAGGCTGTCGCCTTGAATGTGCGCAAGGGCGACAGCCAGCTGGCGCTCGATGGCAATTCATTGATGTTGCGTGGCAAAAGCGGTTGGCAGACGCGGCCGTTAAAGTGGCACGGCAAGGCGGAAACGCAGCCTCCTGTCGCCATCATCGCGCCGCAGGCCCAGACGGCACCGATGGCGCGCCAGGGCGACGCGGCCGACGATCCGGCCATCTGGTTGTCCGGCAACCCTGCCGACGCGCGCATCCTGGGCACCAACAAGAAACAGGGCTTATTGGTCTACGACTTGCAAGGCAAGCAAACCCAGCTGCTGGAAGTGGGCCGTTTGAACAATGTGGACGTGCGCCAGAATATCGCATTCAATGGCCGCAAGGCCGACCTGGCCGTGGCCACCCAGCGCGATGACAACAGCATGATGCTGTTTACCATCAATGCCGATGGCGTGGTGGCCGAAGCGGGCCGTTTTCCTACGGGCCTGAAAAGCATCTACGGCATGTGCCTGTATCAGCCGGCCAGCGGCGGCGTGCAAGCGTTCATCAACGACAAGGACGGCACTTTCCAGCAATACAGCATCGGCCTGGAAGGCAACAAGTTCAGCGCCACCCTCTTGCGCAGCTTCAAGGTTGCCTCGCAACCGGAAGGCTGCGTGGCCGACGATGCCAACGGCAGATTGTTCCTGGGCGAGGAAACGCGCGGCGTCTGGACGACGTCCGCCGACGCCGCCAGGCCGGACGCCCTGTCCATGGTCTTGCCGGTCGGCCAGCACCTGGCAGCCGACGTGGAAGGCATGGCCATCTACCGCCAGCCAGGCGCCAAGGCCAACACCGGCTACCTGATCGTCTCCAGCCAGGGCGACAGCAGCTACGTGGTGCTTGACGCGCAAGCGCCGTACAAGGTGCGCGGCCGCTTCAAGGTGGGGTTTAACTTGGCAGGCGGCATCGACGGCACCTCGGAAACGGATGGCCTGGACGTGACCTCCGCCAACCTGGGCGGCGCGTATGCGCAAGGCATGCTGGTGATACAGGACGGCTACAAGCGCTTGCCCGATGGACCGCAGAACTTCAAGTACGTGGCGTGGTCGGACGTGGCCAGGGCCTTGCAGCTGGAGTAAGGCGGCAGAAACGGGGACGGACCCGGCAGATCCGTCCCCGCATGCCCGTCAAGCGCTCCGCCCGCTGCGGCGCTTATCAATATGAAATACGAAAAGGCAGCCGCTTGCCATACAGCTCAACCATGCCCGACACGGCCAGGCGCCGTGCCGACAGCTCCTCGATATCAACCAGCGACAGGTCGCCGTGCTCCATCATGTAGATGCCGGATTCAGCGGCATCGAGGTGCTTGCCAAGCGGCCCGGTGACGGCCGCTCCCGGCAGGCCTTCCGGCACGCGCAGGCCGTGCAGGAAAAACACGGGTGGATAGAGTGCCCACGACCATTCTCCCTCTTCCTCTCCCTCCTCCTCTTCCGCCTCCAGCCGGCGCATGAACAGATCGTCATCGCCATGAATATCGATGTTAACCTCCAGCATGCCGTTGCCCAGCGCATCGAGCCCGATGCGCGACTTCGTCGCATCCACCGCAAAATTGGTGCCGCCGATACTGAAAATACCCATGCGCTACTGCTCCTCATTAACATTGTCTGCAGGGACCTGAGCGGCCCCTGCGCGAGTGTAGCAGCCCGCCGCTCCTCCACGTAGCGCGGCAGAGCCAGCGTGGTGCAATGATCAGAACGGCCAGGCGGGCGTGGCGCTTTCCAGGTCGACCCACTTGCCGGTTGCCAGCTGGTTATGCTTGCCGGCCGGCAGCGCATAAAAGCTGCGCGGCGCCAGCGGCAGGCCCAGGTCGGCGACGGAGTTTTGCGCGTCGCTGCTCAAGGCGATGCCATACATCCAGAACAGCTGGCGCATGTCGCGGCCGATGATCTTCGAGCTCAGCACATACAGCAGGTCGTGATTGCTGATGCTGTTGGTGGCGTAGCGACCCATGGCGTATCTTGCCGCCGTGGCCGCGCTGAAGTCCTTGGCCACCCATGTCGGCAGCACGGGTTTATTATTTTTTTTATTTTTTACAACAAGGTTTATGAATAAATAATTACCTCGCGGTTGCATCAGGAAAGCGACAGCATCACTGCCGGCTTACCTTGAGGAAGTATCATAAAATCATTTTGATTATCATATTTAAGAAAAAATCGATGAACTGACGATGCTCGCCAGCCATTACGAAAAAAAATAATTACTAAAGAATTAATAAAATGAAAATTTCGCAACAAGGCGGATGCAATTGAAGTAATTTATGATTTTATTCATTTTTATTTTCGCACAATCCCCTTCTGTACGGTTAATAAAAACAAGGCCGGCATGGTCAATGGCATTGTCTGATCGCCTGCGGAAAGAGAAAGTCATATTCAAAATGCGTGACAGAAAATAAATATATATGAAAGAAATGCAACGCCAGATAATATGCCACGGAGATGCGACATCTACTTCCTGATTTTAAGCTGCGCACCGGAATGTCTGCTTCTCATGGCCGGCTTATACGATCCCACGCTGCTGCCGCTGAAATCCGGCACCGCAGATTGCGCGTCAGGTTAACAACCCAGCGGCCATCGCCGTCGGGATGGGGCAAAGTCTCCGAATTGCGTCGGCGTTTCCAATCTGCCAGCGACTGCCTGCCTCAGGCATATTAAAATAGCGCCCCATGACCTCCCCTGCCTCGACCTCCCCCCTCCCCGACAGCATCCTGCTCCCTTCCCTGGCCGTACTGGGAGGGCAGATTTCCGTCAACCTGGGGGCGGCAATCGCAAAAAATCTGTTTCCCGTCATTGGCGTCGAGGGCATCACGGCGTACCGCGTGGGGTTCTCCGCCTTGATCCTGCTGGCGATCTTCCGCCCCTGGCGTTTCAGCCTGACGCGCAAGGATGTGCTGAACCTGCTGGTCTATGGTTCCGTGCTGGGACTGATGAACTTGCTGATTTACCGCGCATTTGCGCTGATACCGATCGGCATCGCGGTGGCCATCGAGGTGACGGGGCCGCTGGCCGTGGCCATGCTGTCGTCGCGCCGGCCGCGCGACTTGCTGGCCGTGGCCTGCGCCGTGTTTGGCCTGTATTTGCTGCTGCCCTTGCAAGGCAGCCCGGGCAGCCTGGACCCGGTCGGTGTGGCATACGCGCTCGGTGCCGCACTGTGCTGGGCGCTGTATATCATTTTCGGCAAGCGCGCGTCCAGCTTGCAGGGCGGCCAGGCCGTTGCCTGGGGCATGACGGTGGCGGCGCTGGTGACCGTGCCCATCGGCGTGGTGTATTCGGGCACTGCCCTGCTGGCACCATCGATTGCGCTGCTGGGCCTGGCGATTGCCATGCTGTCCAGTGCCCTGCCGTATTCATTGGAAATCTTCGCCCTGCGCCGCTTGCCACAAGGGGTGTTCGGCATGTTCAGCAGCGCGGCGCCCGCCGTCAGCGCGCTGGCCGCCATGGCCGTGCTGGGGGAAATGCTGAGCCTGACCCAGTGGCTGGCCATCGGCTGTATCGTGTTCGCCTCGGCCATGGCGGCGCTGGGGGCGCAAGGCGGCAAGCGTTAAAGGCGAGCGCCTGGAAGGTTGGAAGGTTGGAAGGTTGGAAGGTTGGAAGGTTGGAAGGTTGGAAGGTTGGAAGGTTGGAAGGTTGGAAAGTTGGAAAGTTGGAAGATTAGTAGGTTCGTTTCGGTCATGCAGGTTCGGCATTAGCGGCATTGGCAGTCGTGCATGGGTACATGTCGAGCAGCGAGGCAAGGCTGCATCAGCGCAGCTAGTGGCGCCTGCCATCAGCAGGTCTGCATGTTTGACTGTCGTGTATGCCGTCAGGCAGGTCTTCACCATCCGTGCTGGCGCGCAGTTTTTGACACCAAGCTGTAAAATGTGCCATTCCCAGCCACGCATTGCAGTATTGCCTCGCCTATGACTTTCATGTCCAATTTCCGCTCTTCTTGCGCCATTGCTGCTTGCGCCATGCTGCTGGCTCAAAGCGGCAGCGTGCAAGCCGCTGCAGCGCCAGTGGCTGGCGCGGCTGCTTCCTCCCTGAAAGGCAATGCGGTAGCGGGCAAGGCAGCGTTTTACAAGTGCGCCTCCTGCCACCAGGTGGGCCCATCGGCGCGGGCCGGCTTCGGACCCAAGCTAACGGGCGTGATCGGCCGCAAGGCGGGCACCACGAGCGACTACCGGTACTCGACTGCCATGAAAAACGCGAATATCGTGTGGACCGAACAAAACCTGGCCGCCTTCCTCAAAGCCCCCAGCGATTTCATTCCCGGCAACAATATGCGCTTCTGGGGCATCGGCAACACGCAGCAAGTGGCTGATTTGCTGGCCTATCTGCGCACGCAATAAGGCAATCACGGCCATTCGCTGAGCATCGCCTCGCATGCTGCATGGCATAGTAACGCGACAAGAAATGCGGCAGGTCCGGCAACACGCCGCACGCAAGCGGCAAGCCAGCAGATAAGCCGCAAGCCAGCTATCGGTCCCAACTGGCCGCTTACGGCTGGCCCGCCCAACTCACCGGCCAGCCCAACTCACCCGGCTTGACCGGACTTGACCGGCTTGCCCACCGCTGGCCCCACCACTGCATCCCCCCCCTTGTGTCCTTACCCGTCCAGCGCCGCCAGCACGCCCTTGCGCTTCTTGTGCGCCGCCTCATATGCCCGTACCTGCTCCAACTGGGCGGCGGACAGGCCATCGAGCTTGTCGCGGATCTGCACCACCGTCAGGTGCTGGTAGCCATCGATGGGCACGCCGCGCGCGGCGGCGCGGCGCGGCGCCTTGGGAGCCCCGCCGCCGTCCTGCGCCGCCTGGGTTTCACCCGCTTGCGCCCTTTGCTTGTTCACGATGCGCGCCGCGACCTCTTCCTCGCGGCCCCGGTAGCGTCCTTCCTGCTTGAACTCCTTTTCCAGCTTCCTGAATTCGCGTTCGCGCTTGGGGTTGGCACCGACAGGCATGCGCTTCTCCTAGGGCTTGGCGGGCAGCTTGCGCACGCACAGGTAGATCGTATAGATGGCAGCCAGTCCCACCAGCACATACACGGTGCGCGATGCCGTCGTCATGACACCCAGCAGGCGCGCCACCACGTCGATATCGAACAGCCCCACCAGTCCCCAGTTCAAGCCGCCCACGATCAGCAGGACCATCGCGATCCAGTCCAGCGCATTCAAGCGCATCGCCGCCAGTTCCGCACGTACCGTGCCTTCCGTACCCGATTGTATATTTGCCATCTCGGCCTCCTTGGTCATGAATAAAATCCGTCGCCTCACACCGCCAGCCGGCTCGCCGCAGGCCAGGACTGGAGTGTAGGCGGGGGCGGCGAAATGGCTAGTCGGACAATCCCGAGTCATCAAGTAGGAAAAGTCCTGATTATCAGCCGTGATTTTTTCCGACATTATTTCGCCCTCTGTTGCTTAATAAGCAGCAACAAATTCCAATATGGAAATATTTATAGATTACTTAGTACCGCGCTGCTACACTCATTTCACCCCAGCAACTTCAGGGGATGCAGCGCCGCGATCAGCCGTGTGCAAGGCTGGCGGCCACCATGGGACAACAGCTGAGGGGACATGAATATTTCAAACATACGCATCGGTGTACGCCTGATGACAGGCTTTTTGCTCACCTCGTTCCTGCTGGCGGTGGTAGTGCTCATCAGCACGCAGCAGCTGTCCAGCGTGAGCAGCGAAATCGATGCCAGCGTGAATCAGCGCTATGCGCGCATCGAGCAATTGCATGGCTTGCGCAACGCCACGCAAGCGCAGGCCGGCAGCCCTCAAGCCCTTGCCGGCATCGACCGGCAGATCGCCGAGCAATCGGCGCAGATGCGCGCGGCGGCCGACGCGGCGATCCAGCGGGCGCAACATACCAGCGTGCTGGTGATTGCACTGGGCGTGGTCGGCGGCCTGCTGAGCCTGGCTACGGCCTGGTTCATCAGCAGCGGCATCGTGCGGCCCCTGCGCCACGCCGTCAAGGTGGCGCGCAAGGTGGCTGGCGGTGACTTGAGCGAACATATCCGCGTCGACTCCAGCGATGAGGTGGGCCAGCTGCTGCAAGCCTTGAAGGACATGAATGCCAGCTTGATCCATATCGTGGGCGACGTGCGCGGCGGCACCTCGCACATGGCCGCTGCTTCGGGCGAAATCGCCGCCGGCAATCTGGACCTGTCGCAGCGCACGCAGGCGCAAGCCAGTTCGCTGGAGCAGACGGCCGCCTCGATGGAAGAGCTGACGGGTACCGTCAAGCAAAATGCGGACAATGCGCGCCAAGCCAACCAGCTGGCGCAATCGGCTGCCGACGTGGCTGGCAAAGGCGGCAGCGTGGTGGCGCAAGTCGTGGAGACCATGACCTCGATCAATGCGTCTTCCAAAAAGATCGTCGATATTATCGCAGTCATCGACGCCATCGCCTTCCAGACGAATATCCTGGCCCTGAATGCAGCCGTGGAAGCGGCGCGCGCGGGCGAGCAAGGACGGGGCTTTGCCGTCGTGGCCGCCGAAGTGCGTACCCTGGCGCAACGCTCCGCCGGCGCCGCCAAAGAAATCAAGCAGCTGATCGGCGATTCCGTCGAGCGCGTCGATGCGGGCGCGCGCCTGGTCGATACGGCAGGTGCCACCATGCGCGATATCGTTGCCAGCGTGCATCGCGTGACGGACATCATGGGCGAGATCAGCACGGCCAGCGGCGAGCAATTGTCCGGCATCGAGCAAGTCAATGCGGCCATCGTGCAGATGGAGCATGTGACGCAGGAAAATACGGCGCTGGTGGAGCAAGCCTCGACGGCGGCAGCGGCCATGCGCGAGCGTGCCCATCAGTTGTCGGATACGGTAGCTGTCTTCAAGCTGGGCAATGAGGCCCTGCCGGCGCCAGCGTTGCGCGGCGTCAGCCTGGTCGCCGTGCAAGACAATACAGCGCCTGTGCGCCCGGCACGCCCGCCTGCCGCCAGGGCGCGGCTGAAGGCGTAAACACCGATCGGACAGCCTGATGCGCGGCTGTCCAGGCGCATGACGATATGCGCCGCCAGCCAGCCAGCCAGCGCTGCGGCAACGCCAGCGCAGCGGCAAGCATGCGCGCCATCGGCTCCGCGACGGCCCGCGACACGGCTGCGCGTGACTGCGTCGCACTGCCGCTGTGCCGCTATGCCGCCAGCGCGCAGCGTGCGAGGATGGGTGCAAGCGCTGGCCCGCGCCTCCCCGCTACAGCTGTTTGTACATGATGGTGGTGGCGTCCAGCCTGTCACCGGCTGGTGCCAGCGCGTAGGCGGGTATGCTGCCCGAGACCACGTAGCCGAGCGACACATACAGCGGTTCCGCATGGTCGCTGCTGCGCGTGTCGAGCGTCAGCAGGCTGCGCGGCAAGGCGCGCGCCTGCGCCTCCAGCGCCTGCATCAGCAGGCGGGCGATGCCGCGCCGGCGAAACGCGGGGTCGACCAGCAGCTTGCGCACTTCGGCCCGGTGCATCTGGTTGGGATTGGTGTCCCAGTCCAGCTGCACGGCGCCCGCCACCTTGCCGTCGACTTCGGCGACCAGCAGCAGGCGCACGCCGCGCGCGATGGCGGGCAAGACATTGTCCATCCAGAATGCCTGGCTCGCCGCCACGTCGAAGGGCAGGATAAAACCGATGCTGGCGCCGTCGTGCACGCACGCTTGCAGCAAGGCGCCCAGTGCCGGCAGGCGGGCGCGAATATCGGTGGCGGTGAACAGATGGAGCGATGCTTGCATGGCGGCCTCAGACGATGAACAGAAAATAGCGGGCGCCGCTGTCAGACGGCGTGACAAACGCGCTGGCGCCCTGCAACTGGTAGCGCAGGCAGTCGCCGGCCAGCAAATCGTGGACGGCGCCGTCGACGGTCACGCGCAACTTGCCCTTTTGCAGTAGCAGATGGTGTTCCATGCCGGGACGGGGCGAAGCCACATAGCGTATCGTCACGCCTGCGTCCAGCTCGCATTCGAGCGCTTCGCCGGCCAGCGCGCGTGCCGGCGGCGAGATGGAGCGGCGGCGAAAGCCAAGCTCGGGATCGCTCCATACGCTTTGCTGGGCACGCCGCAGCACGGCAGGAAAATCGTCTTCCACCATGCGCATCAGTCTGGACATGGCCAGGCCATAGGCGGCGCACAGCTTGCCCAGCACGGCGGTCGTCGGGCTGACCTCGCCATTTTCCAGACGCGACAGGGTAGCGCGGCTGACGTCGCTTGCCTTCGCCAGCTGGTCCAGCGACCAGCCCTGCTCCACGCGCAATTGTTTCAGGCGCTGCGCCAGGCGCTGCTCGGTATGATTCTCATCTGCATTTTCCATATATGGGAATTTATTCCATAACTGGAAATATAGCAAGCGACGCTGTTCACCAGGGCCGCATCGTTGCTCAACGCACAGACCGGCAAGCCGGTATCGCGCAACATGCGATATCCGATCAAGGAGAAGCCATGTTCGCCACTCCCCCCGACACCACGCCAGCCGCCAGGCAGGCCGCCGTTCCAGCGCCGCGCGAGGGACAGGCGCCCGCGCCGCTGGGCCGGGTCGAATTCCATTTGCAATTCATCCGCTCGTTTGCCGACCCCACGTTCGATGCCGTGCGCGGCGCCCTGGTGCAGGTGGAAGAAGTGGCGTGGAAGAATTACCAGGATGGGCGCAAGGCGCCCGTCACGCAAAAGGCCGGGCCCGGTTTTGCCGACCCCGACTACGATTTATCGGTGGAATGGAAAGCCACGCGCGACCGCCTGCTGGCCGCCGAGGCGCGCCAGCAAGACCCCGCCACGCGCTCGCGCGTGCTATTGGTCTGCGGCGCGGCGCGCAATGACGGTTCCTGCCCAGGCGAAATCTCGAAGACCTGGCGCATGACGCAATGGTGCAAGGAAGTGCTGCAGGCCGACAACATCGAAGCGGACGTGCTGGACCTGAGCCTGCTGACGTCCTCGTATGATTTGCACATCCACCCGTGCAAGGGCTGTGTCTCGACGGCCATGCCTTTGTGCCACTGGCCATGCAGCTGCTACCCCAACCATGGCGAGCGCCAGACCAGCGACTGGATGGCGGACATCTATGAACGCTGGACTGCCGCGCACGCCGTCATCATCCTCACGCCCGTGTACTGGTACCAGACGCCCAGCGTGCTCAAGCTGATGATAGACCGCCTCGTCTGCGCCGATGGCGGCAATCCCGACCCCACGTCCACGCACGGCAAGAAGGCCGTGGAAGCGAAAGCGCTGGAGTTGCAGGGCTGGGATTATCCGAAACACCTGGCGGGACGCGCCTATGGCCTCGTCGTGCATGGCGACGTGGCCGGCATCGAAGGCGTGCGGCGGGGCTTATCCGACTGGCTGGACTGGATGGGCCTGGTCGACGCAGGCGCCAAGTCGCGGTTGGACCGCTACATCGGCTATTACGACAGCTACGCGCAAAGCCATGAGACGCTGGACCGCGACACGGCCATGCAGGAAGAAGTGCGCAACGTGGCACGCGCCGTGGCGCAAGCCGTCAAGCGCCTGCGCGCCGGCAAGCTGGCGCCACCCGACGCGCAACTACAGTCGCCCCGGCCGAAGTGAAGCCGGCAAGCCACCAGAGCTACCCCGCCATGCGCGACGCATGCCTGCACAGTTCCAAAAATCCCGTCAACCGGGGCGAGAGTATTTTTTTAGACTGGCGTATCAGATAAAAGTTGCGCGTCAATGGCGGCAGCATGGTGTCCAGCTCCACCAGCTGGCCGCTGGCCAATAAATCGGCCACCACGACGCGCGACAGGCAGGCGATGCCCAGGCCGGCCGCCGCGCCATACTTGATGGCTTCCGAATTACTGAACTCGCCAGCGGCGCGCAGGTAGTGCAAATATGGCACCAGCGCCTGCTCCACGGCTTCCCGCGTGCCCGAGCCCGCCTCGCGCAGCAGCCAGCCCGCCTGGTTCAGCTCGACAAAACTGAGCAAATGGCGCAGCTGCGCCAGCGGGTGCGAGGGCGCGGCCACGATCAGCATCTGGTCCTTCAGCCACGGCTCCACCAGCAAGCCCGCCTCGTGGCACGGCCCCTCGATCAGGCCGATATCGACCTTGAACTCGGCCACGGCAGCGGCGATGTCGGCCGTGTTGGCAATGGTCACTTGCGGGATGCTGCGCCCGGTTTGCTGCGCCGCCTGCGCCAGGATCTGCGGCAGCAGGTAAATGCCGATGGTCGTGCTGGCGCCGATCTGCAGGCTGACGGGCACGGACGGGTCGGCGCCCGCGAACTGGCGCTCGATGCTGGCGGCCGCGTCGCGCATCTGCCGCGCCTGCGGCAGCAGCAAGCGGCCATTGTCGTTGAGCACCAGGCGCTTGCCCACCCGGTCGAACAGCTGCGCGCCCAGCAGGGTTTCCAGTTCATTCAGGGCCGCGCTGGTGGCCGATTGCGACAGGGCAATGTGCTCGGCGGCCGCGCTGGTGCTGCCCGTATCCGCCACGGCGAGAAAGATTTGCAGCTGGCGTAACGTTAGCGACATGCTATCTACCTATTTTTCAGGTTAAAGATACAAAAACAATCCGTTTTACCATTTAATCGGCGAACTGTACAGTCATGCCATACGCAACAAGAACACGGAGTACGGCATGTCATCCCTATCAACAACAAATTCAAACAGTGTCAGCGACCGCTACGGCCGTTTGCTGCCGGGCCTGCTGCTGAGCGGCGTGATCGCCTATGGCGCCATTCAACTGGGCAAGCTGGAATGGATGCAAAGCCACGGCATGAGCGCCCTGACCCTGGCCATCATCCTCGGCATCGTGCTCGGCAACAGCGTGTATGGCCGCCTGGCGCCCGCCTGCGGCGCCGGTGTGGCGTTTTCCAAGCAGACCTTATTACGCTTAGGCATCATCCTGTACGGCTTTCGCCTGACCTTCCAGGACATCGGCCAGGTCGGGCTGGCAGGCATCACCATCGATGCGCTGGTGCTGGCGTCCACGTTTGGCCTGGCCATGTTCCTCGGCGTCAAGGTCTTCAAGCTGGAGCGCAATAGCGCCATCCTGATCGGCGCGGGCAGCTCGATCTGCGGCGCGGCCGCCGTGATGGCCACCGAACCTGTCGTCAAGGGCCGCAGCGAGGACGTTACCGTGGCCGTGTCGACCGTCGTGGTATTCGGCACCATCGCCATCTTTTTGTACCCGTTGCTGTACCAGCTGAACCTGGGCTGGCATGTGCTGGCGGTAACGCCATCCGCCTTTGGCGTGTACATCGGCTCGACCGTGCACGAGGTGGCGCAAGTGGTGGCGGCCGGCAAGTCGATCGGACAGGAAACAGCGAATGCGGCCGTGATCGCCAAGATGGTGCGCGTGATGATGCTGGCGCCCTTCCTCGTCATCCTGTCGGCAGTGCTGGCGCGCGGCAAGGCCAGGCCCGGCGGCAAGGAAAAAGCGGCCAGGCTGGCGATTCCCTGGTTTGCCTTCATCTTCATCGCCGTGGTTGCCTTCAATTCGCTGGGCCTGCTGTCGGGCGGCGTGGTCGCCGCCATCACCGATATCGACACGGCCTTGCTGGCCATGGCCATGGCGGCGCTCGGCTTGACGACGCACATGTCGGCCATCCGCCGCGCCGGCATCAAGCCCCTGCTGCTCGCTGGCCTGCTGTTCTGCTGGCTGATCGCCGGTGGCGCGGCCATCAACCATGTGGTGGCCAGCCTGTTTGCCTGACAGGCTATCTGATGCGGGCCAAAGCGGCCGGCGCGGGAGCCGAAAACTTCGTACAATACGGGTGTTTTGACTCTCAATCCGGCTCCGGCCCCATCCAGGAACACCCATGCATCTCTCGAACTGGCTGCTTTTCTGCAGCGTCGCCCTGCTCGTCACGTTTTCTCCCGGCCCGGCCGTCTTGCTGGCCATCTCGAACTCCATCGCCGTCGGCCCGCGCCGCGCGATGATCAGCAGCATGGGCAATGGTTTCGGCCTGTTCATCATTTCCGGCGTGGCCATGGCCGGCATGGGCGTCGTGCTGGCCACGTCGGCCACGGCCTTCATGCTGCTGAAACTGGCTGGCGCCCTGTACCTGGTGTACCTGGGCATCAAGCAATGGCGCAGCAAGACCAGCATCGTGGCCGACGCGCCCGTAGCGCCAGGCGCGGCAAATCCGAATTCGTTCTGGAAACTGTTTCGCCAGGGCTTGACGGTGGCGCTGACCAATCCAAAGGCGATCCTGTTCTTTTCGGCCCTGTTCCCGCAATTCATCACGCCAGGCGAGCCGGTCGGCATTCAGTTCGCCGTGCTGACGGCCTCGTTTGTCGCCTGCGCCATGCTGGCGCACCTGTTCTATGCCAACCTGGCGCGCCTGCTGAAAACCCAGTTGGCCACGCCAGGCCGCGCCAAGCTGTTCAACCGCATATCCGGCGGCGCCTTCGTGCTGCTGGGCCTGAGCCTGCTGCGTCTGCGCGCCAAGGCGGCATAAACCCCTTACGCCGACAGGAACGCCTCGACGCTGGCTGCCAGGGCCAGCGGCGTTTCATTCATCGGGTAATGTCCCGCATTGGCCAGCACCTCCAGCCTGGCTTGCGGGTACCACGCCAGATACGTGCGGCGCATCAGGGCCGCATCGAAACGCGGGTCATGCTCCCCCACCAGCGCCAGCAAGGGCAGCCGTGACGCCGCCCGCTGTACTTCGCCGCTGAAATCCGTTTCGCTCCACGCCAGGAAATAGCCGGCAAACGCGGCCTGATCCGAACTTTCCCATGAGTATTGCGCCTTCCAGTCCAGCCAGGCGGCGGGCAAGCGCCCGCCCGTGCTGCGGTCGATGATGGCGCGCCGCGCCGCCAGACCGCCGCTGGCGTTGAGAAACAGTTGCTGCGCCGCTGCATCCATTGCCACGCCGCAGCTGGGCACGGGCGCCACGGCAACCAGCTTGCGCACGCGCCATGGCGCCAGCAAGGCCAGCCGTTCCAGCGCCATGCCGCCCATGGAGTGGCCCACCACGCTGAAGGTGGCCAGGCCCAAGGCATCGGCCAGCGCCAGCGCATCGGCGGCGATCTCGTCCATCGAATAGTCTCCCGCCACGCCGCGCATGCCGCCATAGCCGCGGCAATCCATGAAGAGATAGCTGAAGGCGCTGCCATCGAGACCCGTTTCCATCGGCGAAAATGCCTGCGCGTCGCCGAACCAGCCGTGCAGGACGATGACAGCGTGGGGGCCATGGCCCACGCGATGACAGGTATTGTGCATATGCCTCCTTGAAGAAAGCCTGCATGGTAGACACGCACGCACCAGCCCGCCTTCGACGCCAGGTCAAATACTGTAGAGTACGGGCCATGGATGATTTTTACACGGAAGTACCGCGCGCCCTGATCGCCACGGCGCGCGACCATGCGCCCGATGCTGTCTTTGCCAGCCACTGCCATGCGCGCGGGCAATTCGCATACGCGGCACGGGGCGCCATCAGCGTATTCACGCCGCAGGGCAACTGGCTGGTGCCGCCGCAGCGGGCGTGCTGGGTGCCGGCGCGCCTGGCGCACGGCATGCGCATGCATGGCGCCGTGACCATGCATAATGTATTCATCGACGACGCTGCCGTCGCCACGGCGGGCTTGCCGCGCCATTGCCAGGTGCTCGATGCCTCGCCCCTGCTGCGCCAGCTGCTGCAGCAAGCCGTCACCGTCGATGCTTTATATGTGGAGCAATCGCGCGGGGGACGGCTGATGGCCTTGCTGTTAGACGAAATCGCCGCCATGGCGCCGCTGCCGCTGAGCGCGCCCCTGCCGCAGGAGCCACGCCTGGCCCGGCTGTGCACGCAACTGCTGCAACAGCCCAGCCAGAATATCAGCGTGGACGCAATGGCGGCGCAGGCAGGCATGAGCCGGCGCACCTTCACCCGGCTGTTCCGCGCCCAGACGGGCCTCGGCTTTGCCCAGTGGCGCCAGCAGGCATGTCTGCTGGCCGCCATCACGCGTCTGGCCGGGGGCCAGGCCGTCACCCGCATTGCGCTGGACCTCGGTTATGCCAGTCCCAGCGCCTTCACGGCCGCCTTTCGGCGCGTGCTGGGGCAGGCGCCCAGCGGCTATCTGGACTAGGCAATAATGGCGGCAATACGCTGCGCCAAGGCCTGCGCCAGTGTCTGCACGTGGTAGCCGTCGACAAAGCCGTGATGCGCCTGCGCGGAAAACGGCACGCGCATGCGGCCGTCTTCTTGCGCCGGGCCGAACTTGCCCCAGGTAAAGGTGGGGATATCCGCGTCGCGGTGGCGGTAGACGGGATGCTCGATGGCGGCCAGCTCCAGCCATGGCAGGCAGGTGATGAAAATGCTGTTGCGCTGCTCGCGTTCGCTCAAATGCTCGCCCGTATTGATCAGTGCTGAACTGGCTTCGGCGATGCGCTTGGCTGCCAGGCTGCGGGCGATGAATACATCAAGCTGGTCCGTCATGGCAAAACTCGTGTAATTGAGGTTCTGGTCGCCATTGATGACGGTGTACGAGCCGGGGAAATCGTCGATCTTGATCACTTCGCCCTGGTAGATGCGGTACATGAAATTGTCGATCTCCTTCACGGTGTTCAGCAGGCAGAACAGGAAGAAGTGAAACACGGGTATGTTATTCGCCTTGCAGTATGGGCGAAAGTCGGGCACGTCGAGCTGGAAGTTGATGTTGACGAGCGGATTGTCGAACTTGCGGAACAAGTCATAGCGGTCGCGCCGCTTTTCAAAATTTTTCATGCGGCGAGTGTAGACGATGGCACGGCTGGCGGGCAAGTGCGCAGGTCAAGCCGGTGATTTCCTGGCGCAAGCGGGCGCATGGCGCGCCAGCAGCGCGGCGATCTGCCTGCCCACCTGGTCCTTGCGCTTGTGCGCGCGCAGGCGTGTCGTCAGCCCCATCCAGCCGGGAATATCCGGGTCCGCGCCATGGCGCAGCAGCAGCGCGACCATTTCCACATAGTCGCCCTGCACGGCCAGGCTCAACGGCGTTTCGCCGATCTTTTCTTCTTCATGCAGATTCACGGGCACGTCCGCATCCAGCAAGAGCGCGGCGGCGCGGTAGTGTTCCCCCTCGACCGCATAGTGCAGCGGGGTGCGGCTCAGGTCATCGAACAGCTGCGGAGAAAAACCCGCGTCCAGCAAGCGCCGCATCTCGCGCACGTCGCCATCGCGCGCGGCGCGGTGCAGTTGTTCCCGCGCAAACCAGTCGCCCTGCGCCAGCTGCCCGCTCATCGCGCCAGCCCTTTCTGCACGCGCCACGCCAGCGGCAAGGTCAGCAGCAACAGTGCCGCCAGCGCCAGCAAGGCCGCAGGCACGCTGGTATGGTCGCCCAGGGCGCCGAACAGCACGGGCGACAGCGCCCCGCCGCCGATGCTGCCCGTGTAAAACAGGGCAAACGCGTGCTCGCGCTTGCCGGGCGCGGCCAGTTCCGGCACCACGCCGTACAGCACGGACGAGGTGCCGTTCAACGCCAGCCCCAGCAAGGGCAGCATGGCCATGACGCCAGCCAGCGGCAGCCATAACGCCAGCACGATGAGAAGCGACGTCATCGATTCCGTCAGCCACACGGTTTTCATCATGCCGATGCGCGCGCCCAGGTAGCCGCACAGCAGCTTGCCGAAGGCGCCACCCACAAACAGCAGAGATAAAGCCACGCCGATGCCGGCCGTGCCCGCGCCCTTGCTTTTCAGCAGGAATGGCAAGAAGGTGAGAAAACCCATGCGTACGGCGCTGTCCAGGGTGCCGGTGGCCAGCAAGGCGCGGAAGCTGGCGGGCGCGCCATTCCCCGCAATCGGCTTGGCGACTGCTGGCTGGCTGGCCTGGATGTCGCCGGCTTTTGGCAGCAGCCACCACAACAAACCGGCCGCCGCCAGGCCCAGCAAGCCCAGCAAGGAAACGCTGGCTTGCCAGCTGCACACCAGCAACAGCAGGCCCACGAGTGCGGGTATCAGGGTCTTGCCGATATCGCCGGCGAAATTGTAGTGCGACAGCGCTTCTTTCACGCCGCCGCCCGCCTCGTGCGTGTCGGTGACGATGGACGACGCCAGCGGATGCTGGGTGCTGGCGCCCAGGCCGCCCAGCAGCAAGGCCAGCAGCAGCACGGCCAGGCCGCCCGCCTGCCCCGCGATCAGATAGGCGAGTCCGGCCAGCGCCGTGCCGCCCACCAGCAGCCGTTCGCGTCCCCAGCGCCGCGCCAGGCGGCTGGCCAGCAATTGAAATCCGGCCATCATGCCCGAGTACGCGCCCCGCAGCAGGCCCACCATGGCATAGCTGATGCTGAACTGGGCTTGCCAGATCGGCAATAACACATAGATGACGTCCGTCAGGCCGTCGTGCACGGCGTGCGCGCCACAGGCGGCGAACAGCGCGCGGCGGCGCAGGGGTTTGTCGGAAGTCGTCGCCGTTGCGGACAGCGCGGTGGCAGATGGTTCGCTCATGAATGACGGTGCATGGAGGAAATTAGGGGCATTCAGCTTACACCAAACCCGTATGTGGCAGGCTGATCTGCCGCCGCTTCACGCTTGCCATGGAAACTTTTTCTGCTGGCGGCACTCTGAACCTGCTACGCAGGCATGCTTAATTCATTTTCGCCAAAGTTTCCCATTGGAAATACTGCCTGGGCAATGTAGTATCAACATTTAACTTTTGCATGACAAAAATGTATTCAATACTGGCAAAAACCTTTGGCGGCTTGTCCAGACAATATTATTTTCGTCAGCTTTTCTTCGCCGCCTTGATGGTTGGCCTGCTGTTCTGGGTGTTTTCCGCTGCCAATGAGACACACCCCGATCGCGCCATGCCATGGTGGATGCTCGTCTTCGTTCCGCTGTATCCGTATTCGCGCTTTGTGTATGAAAGCATGGTCGAATTTATTGTTGGCGATAATGTCTTTTTTGTCAGCGCCGTCCTGATGATATCGTTCAAGATCGTCAGCATGCTGGCCTGCCTGATATTGGCGCCCATCATTGCGCCCATCGGCCTGGTCTATCTGTATTTCCATCATAGCCGTAACAGCGCCTGAGGCCTTGACTGCGCGAGTGTGCGCAGTCAAGGCCTGGCGGCAAACTGGCCTCGCGCCGCCTCACTCAAGGCGACGCAAGGCAGCCAGTCTTACTTGGCCATCGCATCCTTGGCCATGCCATCTTTTTTCATTTCATCTTTCTTCATGCCGTCCTTGGCCATGGCATCTTTCGCCATGCCATCCTTGGCCATGTGATCCTTTTTCATGTGCTTCTTGGCCATCGGCTTTTTCTCCATGCCATCCTTGTGCATCGCATCCTTGTGCATGGCGTCGGCCGGGGCGTCCTTGGCCATGGCGTCTTTTTTCATGGCGTCCTGGGCGAAAGCGGCGCCCGACATGAGGATGGCGGAAGCGATGATGGCGGTGATGGTGGTTTTCATGATGAATCCTTGTCTCTAGGTTGGATGGGCAAAATTGCCCGGTGGTAAAGCTGTTGCTGTGCTACGGCTGCTGCTCAACGTGTTCAGGAACCGCCGAACCAGTTGTAGCCCTGGTTCTCCCAATATCCGCCCGTGTAGCTGTTGGTGACGAAGATGGCCTGGATGTGCTTGGGATTCTTGTAGCCCAGCTTGGTTGGCATGCGCAGTTTCATCGGGTAGCCGTACTTGGGCGGCAGTTCCGCGCCGTCGTACGTCAAGGCCATGATGGTTTGCGGATGCAGGGCCGTGGCCATGTCGATGCTGGTGAAGTAATCGTCGGCGCATTTGAAGCCCACATATTTCGCCGTCGTGTCGGCGCCGACCAGCTTGAGGAAATGCGAGAACGGCACGCCGCCCCACTTGCCGATGGCGCTCCAGCCTTCCACGCAGATGTGGCGCGTGACTTGCGTTTCCTGCGGCAAGGCGCGCAGCTGCGGCAGGCTCCACGATTTCTTGTCCGTGATCAAACCGCTCAGTTCCAGGCGCCAGGCGTCGCCGTCGACTTCCTGTACCTCGTCCTCGCCGTAATACGCGTTGAATGGAAACGGCCTTGTCATCATGGAGTCGGGATAGGTCGGCGCCAGCTTGCCTGGATCGAAGAGCCAGCCCTGCACCTTGTCGTTGAAACGCGAGACGGCCGTCAGTGCCGTCTCGATGCTGGACTGGTCGCTGACATTGCAGCCGGTCAACAAGGACAGGCCGCCCAGGGTCAGGCCGCGCTGCAGGAACAGGCGCCGCGATGGCTGCGCGATCTGGCGCAGGGCGTCTGCCAGCATGGCCTGGCCCTGCTCCTGCACGATGATGGTTTTTTTCATGATGGTTTCTCCTTAGCGCCCGCGCAGCATGGCCAGCAAGGTGCGCGGCACCAGCGCCACCATCACCAGGTGCACGCCGACAAAGCCCACCAGCAGCGCCATGGCGATGAAATGCACGCGGCGCGCGCTCTCGTAGCCGCCCATCAACTCGCGCAGGATGGGAAATTGCACGGATTTCCACAGCACCAGCCCGGACAGCACCAGCACGATGCAGTCAAGCATGACGAACAGGTAGGCGGCGCGCTGCACCATGTTGTAGTGGCGCGGGTCGGCATGCGCGAGCTTGCCCTTCAGCGCGGCGGCAAAATCGGCCAGCAGCAGGCGCGGCGAGAGGGGAAAGAACTGGCGCCGCAGCCGCCCCGAGACGATATTGATGAGCAGATACAGCAAGCCATTGGCCGCCAGCAGCCACATGGCGGCAAAGTGCCATTGCAGGGCGCCGCCCAGCCAGCCGCCCAGGGTCAGGGCGCGCGGCAGTTCGAAGGGGAAGAACGGCGCCGCGTTATAGATGCGCCAGCCGCTGGTGGCCAGCACCACCACGGCCACGGCGTTGAGCCAGTGCGTGATGCGCAGCCAGGCGGGGTGGATGGTCGTGGTCGCGATGGCGTGGGCAGACATCACAGCACTCCTTTGGCGCATTGCGCCGTGCTGACGGCTTGCAGGATGGCGCTGCCGCCGGCGCGCTGCACGAAGGCGACCACGTGCAGCTGTTCCGCACGCCAGTTGGCGGGCAGGTTCACTTCACGGCGCAGCTGGGCGCGGCCCTGCGCCAGCGATACCGGCCCCAGCCACAAGCGTACGGCCGCGTCGTGATGCAGGGTGGCGCCGCGGTTCTCGCCGCGCAGCACTTTCGAGACGATGCCGCTTTCGCTGATGGCCACGTACAGTTCGCCACCGGTGCGCGCGTCGGGCGCCGCCGCCTCCGCTTCCAGCAGCAGCTTGCCCGCGGCGCCCGGCGTGGCGGACAGGCTGATGTTCACGGCGGCGGCCGTCGCATTGATGCGGCGGATGGCGGCCGGCAGCTGCGTATCCCAGCCGCGCAATTCCGTGCCGCCGACGAAAAACTGCGGCGTGTAGGCCACGTGACGGGGCTGGTGGCGCAGCAGCTCGGCCTGGCGCGCGTCGAATTGGGCCTGCGCCAGCGGGTCCTTCCAGCCGATCTGGTCCCAGTACGTCACGTGCAGCGCCAGCGGCACGACCAGGCTGGCCGCGTCCGCCCCTGCCCCCAGCTCCTGGCGCAAGGCATTCAGGCGCAGGTCGGCGGGCGGGCAGCTGGAGCAGCCTTCGCTGCTGTACAGTTCCACCAGCGCCGCCGTCCGCGGTCCGCTTTTCACCGTGCAGCGCTGGCTGGCATCCATTTGCGCGCCGGCCGGCATGACCACGGCCAGGCTCAGCATGGGGAGAAAAAGTCTTGCAAGTCGGTGCTTGATATCCATGGTCGTTAGCCGGTATATTGAATTAAGAGACGTTGACTCAAGAAACGTTGAGTGAACAACGGTGCTTGCCTGTCAATTCGCCGCCCCGTGCGGATTGGTTACAGCGGCCCGTAAATAATCTGCGATTTATTTTTTTCATCGCCTGTCACCAAAGGCCTGCATGCAACGAATACCAGTAAGCGAACATCTGCATGGCACGGAACTGCGGCTGCACGGCCTGATGCTGCGCGGGCTCGATGGCGATGCGGCGGCCTATCGCAGCTTCTTGCAGGCCACCAGCGGCCATTTGCGCGCGTTTTTGCGGCGCCGCCTGCAGCGCTGGCCGGACGAGGTGGAAGACCTGGTGCAAGAATGCCTGCTGGCCATCCACAATCAGCGCCTGACGTATGACACGGGTGTACCGCTGACGTCGTGGATCCATGCGATCGCGCGCTATAAACTGATCGACTGGCTGCGCCGGCATGCGCGGCGCGAAGCGCAGCACTTGCCATATGACGAGGAGGATAGTACGCAGGAACTGTTTTCCAGCGCCGATGCCGACGCTGCCGAGGCCAGCCGCGACCTGGCCGTCCTGCTGCATACCTTGCCGGCGCAACAGCGCGATGCCATCGTGCATACCAAACTCGACGGCTGGTCCGTGCGTGACACGGCGGCCGCCATGGGAATGTCGGAAGCCAGCGTCAAAGTGGCCGTGCATCGCGGCTTGAAGGCACTGGCGGCCAACATACGAACAAGCAATGAAAGGAATGCATCATGAAAACCGATGACTTGATCGCCATGCTGGCCAGCGGCCCGGACGTGGCTGCCGCCGCGCCGCCCGGCGCCCCCTGGCGCGCCGCTGCCACTGTGGGCGCAGGCGTGCTGGCCAGCGTGGCACTGATGGCCATGCTGCTGGGCGTGCGTCCGAACCTGGAACAGCTGATCCTGCTGCCCGACTTCTGGATCAAGGTCGGTTTCGTCATCTGCATCTCCCTGGCGGCCTGGCATGTGAGCCGCCGCCTGTGCGTGCCGGGCGCGGCCACCCGCGCCCTGCCCCTGCTGATTGCCATGCCCCTGTTCCTGATGTGGGCGCTGGGCGCCATCATCCTGAACGAAGCGCCAGCCGAACAGCGGGCAGAGCTGTTCTGGGGTGCCACCTGGCGCAGTTGCCCCTTGCTGATCGCCATGCTGTCGCTGCCCATCCTGGCCGCCGTGCTGCGCCTGATGCGCCAGCTGGCACCCACCCAGCTGCGCCAGGCGGGCGCGGCTGCCGGATTTGCCGCCGGTGGCATGGCCGCCCTCGTCTATTGCCTGCACTGCCCGGAACTGGCCGCCAGCTTCGTCGGCTTCTGGTATGTGCTGGGCATGCTGGTGCCGACCGCCATCGGCGCCGCCATCGGCCCCAGAGTGCTGGCCTGGTGAGCGCACTGTCGCCGCAACGCTGGCGCCGGTCAAGCGGCTTTTTCGTGTCTATCGACTTCATATCCGCAAAGTCACACATTCCCACGCCTTTTCACGCGCAGGCGGCAGCCCTGCCATGCCTGACGGCATAGGGCAACAGGCTATCGCCAGCAGCCGCAGCCCTGTCTTTTCCTATCCACAAAACTTATATTCTTGCTGAACTGAAATACACGCGTAGATTGATCCGGTGCGCCAGCCCCTGACGATCGACGGCCGTTCATTCCCCTACCTAAAATAAATCGTAAGGATTTGAATCTGATCGTGCTGGTGCGCCGTACAAGTGTTGCAGCACCGTAATTCCAGCAAGTCCTGTCACTGCGCATAACAATTCAGGGAGAATCGACATGTCTTTGTTCCACTCGAAAACCGCACTGGGCGCCGCCATCCTCGGCAACCTGCTGGCCATGGCCATCGCGCCATCGGCCTTCGCTTCCAGCCACCGCGAAGCACCGTTCATCACGCAAAACCCGAAAGTCGACGCCACCGACTTCTATATGTTCCGCAGCTATGAAACAGGCCGCGGCGCCTATACCACCCTGGTGGCCGACTATATTCCCCTGCAGGATGCCTATGGCGGGCCGAATTACTTCGCCATGGACCCGAACGCCCTGTATGAAATCCACATCGACAACAATGGCGACGGCAAGGAAGACATCACCTTCCAGTTCCGCTTCACCAATACCATCAAGGATGGCCAGTTCACCGTGGGCGGCAAGAAAGTCTCGATCCCGCTGGTGATCAACGGCGGCGCCATCGACACCGTCAACCCTGCCGGCCTGAACGTGCGCGAAACCTACAGCGTCACCGTGGTGCGGGGCGACCGCCGCAGCGGCACGCGCAGCAGCGTGACCAATGCCACGGGCGGCGGCACGACGTTCGACAAGCCGGTCGACAATATCGGCAACAAGGCCATCCCCAACTACGCCGCATATGCCGCGCAGCACGTGTATGCCGTGAATATTCCCGGCTGCGCCACGCCGGCACGCCTGTTTGTCGGCCAGCGCAAGGATCCGTTCGTGGTGAACCTGGGCGAAACGTTCGACTTGATCAACATCAAGGCGCCCGCCACGGAATTCGCCGCGAATGCGGAATCGGCCGCCAAGGACGACCTGGCGAAGAAAAACGTCACGGCCATCGAGATGGAAGTGCCGACCGCCTGCCTGACGGCGGGCGCCGACCCCGTCATCGGCGGCTGGACCACGGCCAGCCTGCGCCAGGGCCGCTTGCTCAATCCGGCGCCAGGCACCAGCACGGCTGCGTCGAAAGAAGGCGGCGCCTGGGTGCAAGTGTCGCGCCTCGGCATGCCGCTGGTGAATGAACTGGTGATCGGCCTGAAGGACAAGGACCGCTTCAATGCCAGCAAGCCATCGGGCGATGTGCAGTTCGCCGACTACGTCACCAATCCGACGGCTCCCGCCCTGGTGGAAGTGCTGTACGGCTCGGCCGGCGCCAAGGCGCCCACCAACTTCCCCCGCAATGACCTGGTGGCCACTTTCCTCACGGGCATCAAGGGCGTGAACCAGCCCGTCACCGTGACGGCGTCCGAAATGCTGCGCCTGAATACCTCGATCGCCGCCACGAATGTCGGCGCGCAGAACCGCCTTGGCGTCATCGGCGGCGATAACGCGGGGTTCCCGAACGGCCGCCGCCCTGGCGACGACGTGGTGGACGTGGTGCTGCGCGTGGCCATGGGCAAGCTGTGCACCCTGAACATCGGCTGCGCCCCGGCCGATGCACCCGCCGGCGGCCTGCACTTCACGGACGGCGCCTTCCTCGACGAAACGGCGTTCACGGCCGGTTTCCCTTACCTGAAAAATCCCGTGGCCGGTTCGCCACAGATGTAAGGAGAACGCGATGAAAAAGCACCATGCACTCGGCGCCCTGGCGCTCACGGCCCTGCTGGCTGGCTGCGGTGGCGGCAGCAGCCACACCGATAGCGGCAGCGGCGGCGTCAACCCGCCACCGGTGGCCATGCTCGACGCCTTTTATGTGGCCGTCAGCAACGTCATCCTGACCACCAGCGATGACAAGGAAGGCGTCAGCATCGACGCCATCATGGCGACGTCGCCGGACAACACGGAGCCGGTACCGCTGTAAGCCCCTGCGGGCGCCGCACAGGCAACTCTGCGGCGCCCCTACCTTCTACCTTCGCCTGCGCCGACGATGAAAATAGCCATTTCCCTGCTGTGCGCCTGCCTGCCCGCGCTGGCCCTGGCCGCGCCCTACACGCCGAAAGACGGCGGCGCCGTCATCGAGCAGCTGCCGCGCCGCGCCGACGCCACGCAGCTTGAACTGCGCGCCTTGCGCCAGCAATTGAATACCACCCCGCAAGACCTGGCCCTGGCCAGCGGCCTGGCGCAGCGCTACATCGGACTGGCGCGCAGCGAGACGGACCCGCGCTACCTGGGCTACGCGCAGGCGGCGCTGGCGCCCTGGTGGCGCCAGGCCACGCCGCCCGTGCCCGTGCGCCTGCTGCGCGCCACCATCTTGCAAAGCACCCACCAGTTCGGCCCCGCGCTGCAGGATCTCGACGCCGTCATCGCGCAGGAACCGGGCAATGGGCAGGCGTGGCTGACGCGCGCCACCGTGCTCACCGTGCAGGGCGACTACGCGCAAGCGACGGCCAGCTGCGCGCGCCTGTCGGCACTGACGACGCAGCTCGTTACCGTCACCTGCATCGCCAACGTGGCCAGCGTCACGGGCCGCGCCGCCAGCAGCGAGCGCCTGCTGGACCTGACCTTGCAGAGGAGCGCCGGCGCCGCGCCCGAGCTGGAAAGCTGGGCCCTGACGCTGCTGGCGGAAATGGCCACGCGGCGCGGCGAGACGGCGCTGGCCGAGGCGCGCTACAAGAAGGCGCTGGCGCGGCAGCCGCGCGACAGCTATCTGCTGGGTGCCTACACGGATTTCCTGCTCGACCAGCGGCGCCCGCAGGAAGTCGTCACGCTGCTCAAGGACCAGCAACGCATCGACGCCTTATTGCTGCGCCATGCGCTGGCCCTGCAGGCGCTGCCCGGCCAGCAAGCGCCATTCCAGGCGGCGAAAGCGGAACTGGCCGCGCGCTTCCACGCCGCCATGCAGCGCGGCGACACCGTGCATCAGCGCGAACAGGCGCGTTTCGCCCTGTTCCTGCAGCAGGACCTGCCCGCCGCATTGCAGCTGGCGCAGAAAAACTGGGCCATCCAGAAGGAAGTGCCGGACATGCGCATCCTGCTGGAAGCGGCCCTGGCCGCGCGCAACTACGCGGCCGCGCAACCCGTGCTGGCCTGGGTGGCGGCAAATGGCGTGGAAGACGTGCCCCTGCAGCGCCTGATCAGGCAACTGGGGCCGCTGGATGGACAAAAAGTGAGTGCCGCCAGGAAGGCGGGTGTCCTGTGAAGCGGCGCGTAGTCGTCCTGTTCCTGTTGCTGTGCGCCTGGCTCGCGCCCGCGCAGGCGCACAAGCCCAGCGACAGCTACCTGAGCCTCGCCGTGCATGGCCAGCAGATCGAGGGCCAGTGGGACATCGCCCTGCGCGACCTCGATTTCGCCATCGGCCTCGATGGCAATGGCGACGGCGCCCTGACATGGGATGAAATCCGCGCACGCCACGACGCCATCGCCGCCTATGCCTTGCAGCGCCTGCAGGTGGCCAGCAACCAGGGCGTATGCCCGTTAAAAGCCGTCGCGCAGCTGATCGACAGCCATACGGACGGCGCCTACAACGTGCTGCGCTTCCAGGCCACCTGCCCCGGCGCCGCGCCGGCCACTCTTTCCATCGGCTACACCTTGTTCGCAGACCTCGACCCGCAGCACAAGGGACTGTTGAAGCTGGCCAGCGGCGACAATACGCAAACGGCCATCTTCGACCCGGACAGCCCGCGCCAGAACATCTCGCTGGCCGCGCCCGACCGCCTGGCGCAGTTCGGCGCGTACGTGAAACACGGCATCTGGCATATCTGGATCGGCTACGACCATATTCTGTTCCTGCTGTCGCTGCTGCTGCCGGCCGTGCTGCTGAAAAGACCAAATGACACGGACCGTTTAGACCCGACGGCAGAGAGCTGGGGTCGGACCCTGAGGGTCCGACCCCAGACTTTGCCTCTGGGTTTGAAGGCGGCGTTTATTGACGTTTTCAAAGTCGTCACGGCCTTCACGCTCGCCCATTCCATCACCCTGACGCTGGCCAGCCTGTCGCTCGTGTCCCTGCCCTCGCGCTGGGTCGAGTCGGCCATCGCCGCCTCGGTGATCCTGGCCGCGCTGAACAACCTGCTGCCGCTGTTCCGCGGCAAGCGCCCCGTGGCCGCCTTTGTGTTTGGCCTGATCCACGGCTTCGGCTTTGCCAGCGTGCTGCGCGACCTGGGCTTGCCGCAGGGTTCATTGCTGGCCAGCCTGTTCGGCTTCAACGTGGGCGTGGAAATCGGACAACTGGCCATCGTCGCCGCGTTCCTGCCCCTGGCCTGGCTGCTGCGCAAGACCTGGTTCTACCGGCAAGTGCTGACCGTCGGTTCGCTGGCCATCGCCGTGGTGGCGGCCGTGTGGCTGGTGGAGCGGATAGCAGATATCAAGCTGATCAGTGCTTGAACGGCGACGATTCATTGGCACGCCCGACAAGGACATGCGGATTAGCTAGTCTAGTACCCTGCCATCGTCCAGTGGATGGCCGAACGCAAGCTCACGCTCTACGGGCGCTCACGGAAAGCCGATGAATGCCACGGGCACGGCATCGGCCAGCCACACGCCATTGTCCGCCAGGTAAAACACGTGGCCCTGCGCCTGCATGGCGGCCGCGTCCACCATCAGCACGACGGGCTTGCCATGGCGCGCGCCGACGGCTACGGCCGTTTCGCGGTTGCTGGACAGGTGCACATGGTTGCGCGAGCCGGGCAGCAAGCCGCCGGCGCGGATCGCGTCGACAAAGCGGCTGGCCGTGCCGTGGTACAGCACGGCCGGTGGCGTGGCGGGCGGCAAGGCGATATCGACGGCGGCCAAGGAGTGGCCCTGGTGGGCGCGGATGCGCAAGCCGTCGCCGCTGATGGCGTAGCGCGTCTTGCTGTCGCGCGCCACCACCTCGTCCAATTGTTCACGCGAAAGGCGGCGGCCATGTCGGGCCGATTGGGCCAACAGCTGGCCGATGTCGGCCCAGCCGTGTGGATCGAGCGCCAGGCCGATTTTCTCGGGCGCGTGGCGCAGGATGAGGGAAAGGAATTTGCTGGTTTGTACTACATTATCGGTCATGCCACAGTGTAGCCTTGTCAGAAAGCATACGCCAGGGTCAGGCGCACGGAACGCGGTTCGACCGGATGGAAATGCCGGTCATTCACGCCCTCTGCCGCTTCGCCCGGCAGGCGCGAAGCATAGTAGTAATCGATGTCGCTGGCGCGCTTGTCAAACAGGTTGAACACGTCGAGCGAGACGCGGGTCTTGCGGTTCAGCTGGTAGGCCACCCGCGCATACGCCAGTGTGGTCGAGGCGGAGCGCACACTATTGTCCTCGATCAAGGGACGGGGGCCGAAGTAGCGCAGCTGGAAGGCGCCCGACCATGGGCCCTGGTCCGTCACGGTCACGCCGAACGACGCCACCTTGTCGATCGAGCCGGGTATATAGTTGCCGGCAGGGTCGTTTTCCGTGTAGCGCGAGCGCGAGGCTGCCAGGTCCAGGTCGAACAGCAGCCACGGCGCGGCAATATAGTGATTGTTCCACTCGATGCCGTGGCGGCGGCTGGCGCGGCTGGCCTCCGTCTCGCCCGCGTCGCCGACGAACAGCAGCTCCGAGGCAATGTCGAGGCGCCACAGGGCCAGCGAGCTTTGCAGGCCGGGCAGCCATTCCGTGCGCGCGCCCAATTCCATGCCCTTGGTCGGCACCAGCGGCGTCACGGGCGTGGAGGCTTCGCCGTCCGGCAGGCGCGTCTGCGTCGTGCCGCGCGCGTCGTTGCTGTGGAAGCCCTTGCCGTAGTTCACGAAAAACTCCGTCTTGCTCCATGGTCCAAAAATCAAGGACAGTTTCGGCGACACCACGTGGTCGTTCGCCGTGCCGCTGTTACCCTCGATACTGCTGGCCACATTGAAACGGTAGGCGTCATAGCGCAAGCCCGCCACCGAACGCAGCCACGGCAGCCATTGCAGCGTGTTTTCGCCATACACGCCGACGCTGCTCTCGCGCACCCGGTCTTCGCGCACCGTGCTGTGGCGGATGCGCTCCACCGTGTTGTACAGGCCCACGGGCGACAAGCGGTCGAAACGCGCCTGCACGCCCAGCTTGTTGCGCATGGCCAGGCCCGCCAGCTCGGTGGTCCAGCTTTCGCTGGCGTTGACGCCCGCCACCGTGCGCCGCTCGCTTTGCTGGAACTGGTCGCCCTGTTGCGCATCGGCGAGGAAATACGTGAAATCGCTGTTGAGTTCCAGCTGCGAGCGGATCACGTAGGCATCGAATTCAAACAGGCGGTTCTGCGTGCGCTTGCGCAGGGCATACGACAGGCTGTAGCGTGAGGTGTCGCCGCCATCGCTGGGCGCCAGGCTGCCAAAGCGGCCAATCAGGCCGGACTCCACGGCCCGCAGCGGCACCTGGTCGGTGGCGTTCCAGCTGTTTTTATACGCCATGCCCGTCACGCTGAACCCGTCGTCTTGCGTGCCCTGGCTATAGCGCAGCACGCCGCTATACTTGCGCACGCTCTCCGGCACGTCCCACGGACCGTTGTTGCGGTTCATTTCCAGGCCGAACAGCAAGGTGCCAGATCCCGCATCAAGCGAATCGGCCACCACGCCGCGCAGATAACCGTGCTGGCCGATGGACAGGCTGGCCTGGCCCTGCGGCAACTTGTCGGCCAGGCGGATGCGGGCGCTGCCTGCCGAAGCGAAGTCGCCTTCGCCGGCGAAATACGGCCCCTTCTTGTAGTCGATGCGCTGTACCAGTTCGGGAATGAGGAAATTGAGGTCGGAATAGCCTTGTCCATGCGCATGCGTGCGCATGTTGACGGGCATGCCGTCCACATAGGTGGCGAAATCCGTTCCATGGTCGAGATTAAAGCCGCGCAAAAAATACTGGTTGGCCTTGCCGTCGCCGCTGTGCTGCGTGACGATCAGCCCGGGCACGAATTCCAGCAGTTCACCCGTGCGCAAGGCGGGCCGGTTGACAATCAATTCAGTAGTGATGACGCCCTGGCTGGCCGCATCCGAGGTGCCGACAGCGTTATCGTAGTGGCCCGCCACGCGCACCGTACGCGACTCGTCGTCAGCCGGTGCCGCTGCATCTGCGCCTTGCGCCAGGGCCTGGCGCCCCACGCTCAACAATGCAAAGGCACAAGCTGCCACCCGTTTGCTTTTTATCAATCGCATCGCGTCTCCAGTTTTTATGATGTCAGTACGGGCCACTGGCCTGCTTACACCCCAGTACAGCCTATCCGATATATACGCGAACGGATAGCGTCCCGGATTCAGCCTTTTTTGCAAAAAACAAAGGAACGCATCGTGGACCTGAGCGACAGCGCCGGCAAGACAAGGAAAACCGTGGCCGCCGCCGTGCGCAAGCGCGACGTGCTGCCCTACATCCTGCTGTTCATCCTGCTGGCCGGACTCCTGGCCGTGCTGGCGGGTGCCATGCTGCCGCCCTACTACCACGCCGTTCCGGCCCTGCTGTGGAGCCTGGGTTTTTGCGTCAGCGGCATGCTGCTGGGCTTTTTGTTCGGCATCCCCCGCACCCTGCCTTCGGGCACCGTCAACATGGCGCCGCCCGAGGACCGGGGCAACGGCAAGAGCCGTACCACGGACGATACCTCCGCCGCCCCCGGCAATGCCGATACGAATGCGGCCACCTCCAGCAATACCCTGTTCCTCGGCACGCCCACGCCCATGGAAATCAATTCCAACCTGGTGGAAGTGTCGGACTGGCTGACGAAAATCATTGTCGGCGTGGGCTTGATCGAACTCAAAAGCCTGCCTGGCAGCGCGCGCAGCATGGCCGCCTTCATCGCCCCCAGCCTGGCCACGGACACGCCAACGGCCATGGCCGTGGTGGGCGGCATCATGCTGTTCTTTTCCGTGCATGGTTTCCTGATCGGCTATTTGCTCACGCGCATTTATCTCTCCATCATGATCAAGCGCGCGGACAGCCTCGTGAAAAACGAGTCCGTACGCCTGGAAAGCGGCAAGGAAATCGAAGTGACGGAACTGAGCCGCTTGCAGCAAAAGTCGCTCGACGACATGCAGGAAGCCGTCACCCAGCTGCTGCTGGCCCATCCGCCGGACGGCGGCGCCGTCACGGCCCTGGCCGGCATGCCAACGGCGCAAAAGCCCGCCAGCCTGGTGCTGTGGCTGGACGACCACCCGCGCAACAATACCTTGCTGGTGGAACAGCTGGAACGGGACAATATCAAGGTGGACCAGGCCGTGTCGACGCGACAGGCGCTGGCCATGCTGCAGCGCCGGCACTATGCGCTGCTGATCACGGACATGGCGCGCATGGAAAACGGGCGGCGCATCATGGATGCGGGCGTGCGCACGGTACACGAAGTGCGCCAGGCCCAGCCAACACTACCCATCATCGTGTATTGCAGCAAGGATACGGTGGCCAGCTACGGCACGGAAGCGGAAGCGGCCGGCGCCCGCTTCATCACCACCTCGGGCACCAGCCTGCTGGCCACGGTCAACAAGCTGGTGCAAGAAGAGCGCCAGGACGGCGGTCAGTCGACGCAGTAACAGTAGCTGCCCACGTGGCGCAGCGAGCTGCGCTCCGGATGCGCCAGCTGATTCGGTGCAAACACGCAGACGGCCGTGTCGGCCAGCAAGTGTTGCCCATCCGCGTCCGCGCACGCCTGCGCCAGCCAGCTGTCGGGATACGACACGCCATCGAGCAATTGCGCCAGCGGGGCAGGCGACGCCAGCATGGCGCTTTCAAAACAGGCAGGCTCATAGTGCGTGAGCCCCGTTTCCACGGAGAATGGCGACGGTACGGCATCGCCATCTTCCGTGTACGCGGGCGACAAATATGCCTGCAGCGCTTCCCAGCTGGCGAAGCGCCCGCTGCAGGCAAACACGTGGACGACAGGCAAGCTGTTGCCCACGCTTACAGCTTCTCCATTTTTTGCCGCACGGTGGGCGCCATCGAGGCCGTCGGCGCCAGTTCCAGATACGTCTTGTACGCCGCCTTGGCCTTGGCGGCATCGCCGGCCTTGGCATACGCGTCGCCCAGATTCAGGTAGGCAATGGCGCGCGACGGATCCATCTTGACGGTGTTTTCAAACCAGCGGGCCGCTTCGCGGTATTTTTCCTGCTTGTAGAAAACAAAGCCCAGGTTGTTGGCCGCCAGCGCAAAGTCGGGACGCAGTTTCAGCGCTTCCGTAAATTGCGCTTCCGCCTGCGCATACTGTTTCTCCTTGTACAGCTGCAAGCCGCGGTCGTTGGCCCGCTGCGCCAGCTGGCGTGCCGAAGTGGGCACGGCGCCCGGCGTGACGATCTTCTGTTCGCCCCCCTGCAAGTCCTTCACCGTCACGCTGGCGGTGGCCGGCTTGGCGTCCAGCTTGCTGTTCAGGGCGATGGCTTCCGTCGACAGTTGCGCCGTGTTCGGGCTGAGGAATTCCGTCTCGCCTGGCAATTCAAAGACGAAATCGCCCCCTTCCGAACCAGGCAAGCTGCCAAACGCGGGGGTCTGGTTCGATACGCTGGAGACGGCCGGCGCCACGTAGGCGGCCAGTTCCGTCGCCGTGATGAGGCCGTCGCCGTTCAGATCGCCCTTGCCCGCCAGGCCTTGCAGCAAGGTCCACGTAAACACGGAATGGCCGTTCGGCCCGCCGTCGGCCACCAGCTGGTCGCCGCCGCCAGCCGTCAGCATTTGCCGGCCGATGCGCTTGGCGTTGTCGCGCAGGAAAGAGCTGGAACCGGCGCCGCGCGTCAGGCCCAGGCCGCTGTAACAGGCATCCATGACAAAGAACGCATGCTTGGCCGTCAGGCTTTCCGCGATATTCTGGATTTCCGTCATCGGTATCGCATCCGTGGCGAACTGGTCCGGGTCGGAATCAACGGGCACGATGTAGCCGAGGTCGCGTCCCGAACTGAGCTTGCGCGTGGCGCCGTGGCCGGCAAAGAAGACGAAGATGCGGTCATTCTTTTGCACGCCGCCATGCGCCAGCTTGTCGTGGAAGGCGGCCAGGATGTTGTTGCGCGTCGCTTCGCCATTCTTCAGCGTCACGACCCTTTCGGGCGCAAAGGCGAATTTCTCGATCAGGGTTTCGCGGATGCCCTGCGCGTCGCGCACCGCATACTGCAGTTTCGGCCACTTGGCATAATCGTCGATGCCGATCACCACGGCCCAGGAATTGGCGTAGCCGGTGGTGACGGGCACTTTTTCCGGCGCAGGCGCCGTGCTTTTCGCCACCTGGAAACTCGTGCCATCCCAGCCCGCGAATTGATAGCCTTCGGCGATCAGCTTGTCCAGCACGGCCGGCAAGGCCTTTACCGTGCGTTCATGGATGTCATGGAACAGGATGATGCCGCGCCCCGCCTTGTCGACGGAGGCCAGCACCCGGTTGGTGATCGAACTGGGCACGGGGTCGGCCCAGTCCAGCGAATCGATATTCCACATCACGGATTTCAAATGCGCATCGGCCAGCGCGGCCATGCCTTCGCTGTTGCGCGCGCCATACGGGAAGCGGAACAGCGCGGCCCGTTCGGGGCTGATGGCTTTTAATAAAGTGTCGGTGCCGAGGATTTCGCCTTTCAGCTTGTCGCCCGTCTGCTTGGATAACTGTGCATGGCTGAAACTGTGGTTGCCCACGGCATAGCCCTCTTTCATCAGCTTGCGGCTCACTTCCGCGCCCGCGTTCAGCTTGGCGTGGCCTTCCGCGTCGAGCGATCCAAGGTTGCGGCCCACGTTGAAGAACACGGCCGGCACGCCATACTGTTTCAGGATGGCGCTGATTTCTTCCGTGTAGCGGCGGTGCGGGCCGTCGTCAAAGGTCAGCACGATGGTTTTCTTCGGCAAGCCCAGGCCGAAGATTTCCGCTTCCTCTTTCTTTGGCACGGGCTTGGCTTCGGGTACAGAACCGGCCGGGGGCACGGCATACGGCACGACAATGCCGTTTTCCTTCAGAATCTGTTCGCGGCTGTAGAGCTTTTTCAGCTGCGCCACGTAATCGTCCCACCGTTCGCGCTTGAGTTCGATGGCGCGCTGGCCCAGGTTGCCGAAGATTTGCCGGATTTCCTTCTCGTAATTGCGCTCGATCTCTCCCAGCGCCTCGAGGTCTTCGGAAATGCGCTTGTGCAGCTTGATGGCCGGCAAGGACGAGTCCTTCGCCACGTCGGCCAGCATGCTTTGCAGCAGCTCGCGGAACGCCAGGCGGTCCGCGTCGTACAGGCCGGGATCGGATTCGATATACGTCAATAAAGTGTCGAGCGCTTCGAAGCGGCCCGGATTGGTGGGCGCCGTCAGCTGGTCGAGCGCCGCATCGAGCCTGGCGATGCGTTCCTGGTTTTCATGGAACAGCGCCTGCCCCACCTTGCGCGCTTCGTCGCGCGCCCCTTCCGTCAAGCTTTGTTCGTCGGCCAGCAGCACGATGATCTTGCGGAAATTGGCCAGCAAGTCGCGGAACTGGGCGGCCACGGCGGCCGTGTCGGCTGCGCCCTGCGGCGTGGCGGCTGGCTGGCCGGCGCCGGACGCGGGCGGCGTGGCCGTGGCGGCGGAACGCGTGTACGTATAAATGCCGGCGCCAGCGGCGAGTGCCACGACAACGGTGGCGGCGATCTTGAGCGGCTTGGAAGTCACAGGCTTGTCATTCCCTTCACATACTATGCATAAAATTCGATGGCGCCGAAGCGCGGTATGCATAATTGTAGAGCACGCTTGGCAAAATGCTCATCCTGCACGGTGAATTTGAGCAATAATACGGCCGCAAGCCTCAGAATGAAGTGAAAACAGGAAAGACGATGCACAAGAAACTCTGCGCCGCGGCGCTGATGCTGGGCGTGGCCCTGATGCTGCTGCAACTGCGCGCGCATGCGGGTGATGACGTGATCAATGTGGCGGGACGCGTGTGCCTGCCGCACTGAGCCACGCGACCACCTTCCTGCACTACACCTTGGCCGGCTCCCAGTAATTGCCCAGACCCAGCTTTTTCAAGCCAGCCGCGACAAAACGCGGTTCCAGCAACTCTTCCGCCGTCAGTGGCTGGCGGATCAGCTTTTGTTCCTGCGCAAACGCCAGCACCCGGCGGTAATGCCGGTAGACGGCGTCGTCGTACAGGGGCGACCAGCGCTCCTTCCACTGCAAGCCCGGATCGTCATAGCTGCGCCGTACCACGCTGTCGGGCGTGCCGTTGCGCGAACCATCCTTGATGATCGCCTCGCGGTTGCCATCGAGCGCCGCCCAGTGCTGGGCCCGCAGCCAGGCCGTGGCCACCAGTTCCGCGATGTCGGGATGGGCTTGCGTAAAGTCGCGGCGAGCCCATAGTTCCGCCCGCATTTTGCGTTCCGGCAAGCCCTTGCTGGACCAGATGATGCGGCCGATGCCCTTGTCTTCCAGCGGATAGCCATTGATCATGAACAAGGCATCGACAGCGCCCGTGGCCAGCGCGGCCGTGCCGGGCTTCAAATCCATATTGATCAAGCGAAAATCCGTGGGCGACATGCGCTGGTCGGCGATCAGCTGGCGCAAGCCCAGTTCCCACGGCCGGCCCCGGTGCACGCTGATGCGCTTGCCCTTCAGGTCGGCCAAGGACGTGGCGCGCGAACTGGTGGGCACCAGCAGGAACTGGTCCGTGCCCCGCCCCGCCGGCACGATCACCTGCGTGCGCACGCCGCCCGCGTTGAGGATGACGGACGGCAAATCGCCGTACGCGGCCATGTCGATGCGCCCGCTGGCGAAGGCCTCGTTCATGGTCGCGCCCGTGTCACCCGTGACGGGCAGCCATTCCAGCCGCACGCCCCGTTGCCTGAGTTCACGTGCCAGCCAGCCTTCCTGCTGCACCCGGTAAGCGATGCCGCCCAGTTCCGCCTTGCCGTTTTCCGCAAAGCCCGTCGAGGCGATGCGCAGGGCCGCCAGCGGCGCCCCCGCCCCTTTTGCTGTCGACACTGCCGACACTGCCTGTCCCGCCAGGGGCAGCAAGGCCAGCCCTCCCATCAGCGTACGTCGCCGCATTGCATTCTCCTCATCATCAAGCATGGCCACTGTTGACGTGCTTCCCGCTCAAGCCGCCCGGCGCGTCTGCGCCAGCGCCGCCTCAAGCGGACGGGGATCGAGCCAGGCGCGCACGTCGACCTTGCTGGGCAGGAAGTTCCAGCGGAACAGGAAATCGCTGAAATCCTGCAAGCCGGCGACCGACGTTTCCGCCAGGTCCGTGTCCAGACGCAGATGCGCATCCTTGCCGTAGGCCACTTGCACCCAGTGCTCGCTGGCATTCGATTCGCGCGCCAGGAAACGCCGTGTCTCGTCCGCATGACCGCGTGCCCACGCTTCGGCCCGCAGCACCTGATCGACCAGGGTCACAGCGGAATTGAAATGGTTGTCGAGCAGGTGCGCGTCGACGCTCAAGGTGCGCGGCGTGCCATTGTTGGCACGGATCAAGGGTTCCGGATGGATGCCCGTATCGATCACCGTGTGCAAGCCGAACTGCTGCGCCAGCTGCGCGGCCGAAGCGCCTTTCAGGAAGATGGCATCCACCTCGCCCCGCAACAGTCCCAGCAATTCCGGGCTTTGGCCGCCGCGCCGCGCGCCGCTGAAAAGATTCGTTGCCGCGCCCTTCTCCGGCGCCGTTTCGCTCTGGCCCGTGTTGACCACATAATCGACCAGTTCCACGTCGGCAACCGCCAGCCCTTCCAGGCTCAGGGCGTTTTCCAGCCCCCGCAAGGCTTGCGCGCGCGCAAAGTCGATCTGCGCCCTGGCCCACAGGGGCAAGCCGAAACGCCGCCCCTTCAAGTCGCGCACCGTCTGGATGCCGCTGCCGGGCAGGGTCAGTATCAGCTGGGTTTCATCCGACCACGACAGGCCGATGACGCGCGTTTCGCGTCCCGCCGCGCGGGCCCACAGGGCGGGAATATTGCCGCCGTGCCGCACGGAATTTTGCAGGGTATGGTCGAAATGCGATTCGCGCACGGCTTCCTGGTCCGACTCGCGCAAGGAGCGCAAGCTGGTGCCGTCGGCGCGCAGGGCATCTTCCAGCCATCCCTGCTGCAGGGAAATTCCCAGGCCCGTCGGGACGGGGCAGCGCGTGTACCACAGGGTGTCGAGTGCGTTGTTATTGCTCATCGTGTATCTCCAGAGTGGGTGAACCGGTCAAAAAGGAAACTACAGCGCCATCCTGCGCGCCCATTCATTGCCATCCCACAAGCTGCTGGGGTGTTCTTCCTGCGCCACGGGCGCGTTCGACTCGTCGAGGTCGCTGAAATCCGCATGCAGACCATCGCGGATGGCAACAAAACCAGCCGAACCGCGCTGGCGCGGGTGGGCCAGCGGCACCTCCTGCACCCGGCGCACCTTGCCGGGGCGCGCATCGAGCACGACGATGCGGTCGGCCAGGTAGACGGCTTCATCGATGTCATGCGTGACCATCACCATGGTGATGCCCTCGTCCTGCCACAAACGGCGCAGTTCCTGCTGCAAACGCAAGCGGGTCAGCGCGTCGAGCGCGCCCAGCGGTTCGTCCAGCAGCAGCACGTCGGGCCGCCCGACGAGGGCGCGGGCAATCGCCGCCCGCTGCGACATGCCGCCGGATAACTGATGCGGATAGGCATCCGCATAGCCGTCGAGGCCCACGCGCGCGATTTCCGCCGCCACGCGGGCATCGCGCTCGGCCAGCGGCACCTTGGTATTGCTGAAGGCCACGGCCACGTTCTGCTGCACCGTCAGCCACGGGAACAGGCGGTGGTCCTGGAACACAAGACCCCGGCGCAGATCGGTGCCACGAATCGGCAGGCCGTCATGCAACAGCAAGCCCGTGTAATCCGTGTCCAGGCCTGCCAGCAGGCGCAGCAAGGTGGACTTGCCGCAACCCGAGGCGCCCACGATGGCAACGAATTCGCCCGGTGCGATGGTCAGCGCAATATCCTCGAGCACGGGCAGCGGCGCGCCTTTCAGCGCAAACGACTTGCTCACGTGCTGCACCTGCAAGCCGCCGCTCAGGTGCTGCTTGTGCGTCGACAGGGCTGAAGGAGACCAGGCCGAAGGAGAAACGAAATCATTCATGGCGCACTCTCTGAGGTTGGGGCGAGGGAAGAAACGGCGGCGGGCGGCGCCCGGCGCAGCCAGCGGCTGCAGTGGAACACCAGCCAGGCGGCCAGCCAGGGAGCCAGCCAGATCAGGAACACATTGCGCAAGCCCGTCAGGTCGGCCAGGCGGCCCGCCGCCAGCGCGCCGGCCGTGCCGCCGACCATGCCGAACAGGGTCAGATGGGCCGAGACCCTGGCCTTGTCGACGGGCGCGCGGGCGATATTGTCCGTATTGACGAGGTTATTCACGCCCAGCCCCAGTCCCAGCAGCACGGAGGCGGCCAGGTAGGCGATGCTGCCGGGCCACAAGCCGAGGATCAGCAAGGCCGCCATGATGGCCAGGTGCGCGCCAGCGTACAGCTGCGCGCGGTAGCGGCTGGCCAGCACGAAGCGCCCCAGGAACAGCAGCACCAGCACGCAGCTCAGTCCCTGCACGGCCATCAGCCAGACGGCGTGATGCGCAGGCCAGTGCAGCACGCGCATCGCCAGCAAGATGGAAAACACGCCCACACTGGAGGCCGTGAAGCTGGCGAGTATCTCGAACAGATACGTGGTGCGCACGATGGGCAGGCGCAGCAGTTCGCGCAGGCTGGCGGCGCCGGGCACGCCAGCATGTGCTGCGTGCTTGCGCGGTGACGTACCGCTCGGCAAAGTATTGTTGGGTAATACGTGCCAACCCAGCACGGCCAGGATGGCGAACATCAGGGCCGAGATCAAAAATCCCGCTTTCAGGCCCAGCTGCGCGATCAGGTAATTGCCGCACAAGGGTCCGACGAACTGCATGCCGAGGATCAAGGTTCCCTTGTACCAGCCCGCCTTGCCCTGCCCCAGTTCCGGCAGGCGCACGAGAAACACGGTGCTCATGGCAACGATGCGCAGGGAAATGCACAGGCCTACCAAAAACATCAGCAGGGCCACCCATTGCCAGCCGGGCAGCCACGGCAGCACGCAGAAAGCCAGCGCCAGGCTCAGGCTGACACAAGCATACAAATGCCTGGGGTTGCCGCGCGACAGAATGTAGCCGGCCGGTATGGTACCGAGCGCCATGGCCAGGGTTTCCGCGCTGCTGATCGCGGCCAGCTGGAAATTGCTCACGTGCAGATGCAAGCCCAGCAAGGTGGCCAGCACCTTGTTCATGCCGATGGTCACGCCGGACAACAAGGTCAGGCCGATAAAGCGCAGCAAGAAGGCGCGCAGTTCTCCTTCTCGGGCGCTGATGGCCGCGTCTACGGTCAATGGCAACGATTCACTCACTGCTGCGCCCCTTCACCAGCAAACGCGCGAGGCGCGCAAACGCCACGTTCATCGCTTGCGCCAGCAGCGCGATCACCAGCACGGCCAGCAGGACGACGTCCATGCGGCCCGACACTTCGCCATTGAGCAGCAAGGAACCCATGCCGGGGCCGGCTGAAAACAGCAGTTCGCCGCCCAGGCACGCGAGCCAGGCAAACGCCAGCGCATGCGTGACGCCCGTGACAATGGCCGGCATGGCGCCCGGCAACAGAATCTGGCGCAGTGTCTGCCAGCGCGTCAGGGTCAGCACCTGCCCCACTTCGCGCAAGCGCCCTTCCACCTGGCGCATGCCCGCATGGGTGTTGAGCACGGTCGGATAAAAGGCGGCGATGGCGATCACCAGCAGCTTGGCGCCGTCGCCATTGCCTACCCACAAGCCCAGCAACGGTATCAGGCCCAGCAACGGCACTTGCCGGATGCTGTGGAACAGCGGGCCGATGAGCCTATCCGCCAGCGGCGACTGCGCCATCAGCGCCCCCGTGACGATGCCGGCGCTGCCGCCCAGCAGCAAGCCGGCCAGGGTGCGGCCCAGGCTGGCGCGCAGATGCACCCACAGCTCGCCCGTCAAGACCAGGTCGCGCAAGCTGTGCGCCAGGTCGCCCAAGGAGACAAAAATGTAGGCGGCGGCCGCGCCTTGGCCGGAAGCCCATTGCCAGGCTCCCAGCAAGGCCAGCGGCAGCAGCGCGCCCTTGAAGATCAGTATCAAACGCTGCTTCATTTGGACTCCCCACCGCGTTTCCAGCGCATCAACCGCGCTTCCAGCGCATGGCAAAGCCGGTCCAGCCCAAAGCCGATGACGCCCGTCAGCACCACGCCCACCATCACCACGTCGAGGCGGAACATTTGCCGGCCCATTTCCATCATCTGCCCCAGGCCGCTGTCGGCGGCCAGCAATTCCGCCCCCACCAGCACCATCCACGAGCGCGACAGGGCGATGCGCATGCCCGTCAGCGCGGCCGGCACGATGGCGGGCAAGACGATCAGGCGGATGCGTTGCCAGCGCGAGAAGCAATACACTTGCGCCACCTCGAAGTAACGCGCAGACAAGTTGCGGATGGCGTCATGCACGGCCAGCGCGACGATAAAGAAACTGGCCTTGGCAACAATAAACACCTTGAAACTCTCGCCTATGCCGAACAGCAAGATAAACAGGGGGATCAGGGCCACGGTCGGCAGCTGGCGCAAGACATTGAACGTGGGATCGACATAGCTGCGCAAGCCAGGAGACAGACCCAGCAAGACGCCAAACGCCAGGCCAACACTGGCGCCCAGGCCGAATCCGGCCAGCAGGCGGAACAGGCTGATGCCCAGGTGCTGGCCCAGTTCGCCGCTCTCGGCCAGGTCGCGGGCCGTCAGCAGCACTTGCCATGGCGACATCAATATGTGCGCGGGCATCCACTCGAACGTGGTGGCCGCCGTCCACAACAGCAGCAAGGCCAGCGGCGACGCCCAGACGGACCAGGGCGAGCGGATAAAGCGGCGCAGCCATGGCGCGCGTACGGCCGCCGCTGGCGCCGGCGGGTGCTGCTTGCGCTGGGCGCGCGGCAAGGCAATGGCGTTGACGATGGAACTCATGGCGCCCAGTAGGTTTGCAATTTCAGCTGCGCCAGCGCTTGGTTAACGAACTGCGGCGCGAACAGGCTGTCCACTTGCAGGGGCCGCGCGATCAGGCCCGCGCTCTTCGCGTATGCCGCCTCGCTCACATAATGCTGGCGCAAACTGGCCGTAAACAACGGCGACCAGCGCGCCTGCCACGGCGTATGGTCGCCCGCCAGTTCACGCCGCACCACGCTTTCCACCTGGCCCGCGGCCGCCTCGGTGCGCACATATTCGTCTTCGCCGCCGGCGCCGGCAGCCCGGTGGTGCTCGCGCACATAGGCTGTGACCACCAGCTGGGCCAGTTGCGGATAGCTTTTCAGGAAACCGCTGTCGGCCCACAGCTCGGCGCGCATCTTCCAGTCCTGCGGCGGCGCCTTGCTGGACCAGATGATCTTGCCGACCTTCTTGTCTTCCAGCAGGAATGCGTCGCTGAGGGTAAAAAAAGCGTCCGCGCCGCCCGTCGCCACGGCCGCCGCGCCCGCCTGCGGATTGAGGTTGAGGATTTTCACATCGCGCAGGCTCATGCCATTGGCTTCCAGCAGGCGCGCGAACGGGTATTCCCACGGCCGGCCCCGGTGCAAGGCGATCTTCTTGCCTTTCAGGTCATTGATCGATTTCGCCGTGGAACCGTTCGGCACCACCAGGTAGGTATTGTTGGCGCTGCCGCCCGGCAAAATCAGCCGCGTCTGCAAGCCCGAGGCATTGGCGATAATCGATGGCAAGTCGCCATACTGGGCCAGGTCGATCGAGTGGTTGGCAAACGCCTCGTTGACCTGTGTCGCCACGGAATTGGTGGTGACAGGCACCCATTCCAGCTTCACGCCCAGCTTGCCCAGCTCGGCAGCCAGCCAGCCTTGTGACGCCACCTGGGCGGCCGAACCGGCAAACACGGTCTTGCCGGACGGCGCCGTGCGCGCCACGACGGCGATGCGCACGGCAGCCGGCAATGGCTCGGCCGCCGCCGCGATGGCTGGCGCCAGCAGGCTGGCTGCCAGGGCGCTGGCGAATATTTTGCGCCAGTTCACACGTAAGAATTGCAATGACATCGTGGGCCTGTTCTTGAAAGGTTTATATCAAATCGGTGGCGGGCAGCAAAGACAGCGCGCGCGCAGTGTCGATCAGCTTGCTCATCTTCCATTGCTGCAGCAGCACGCCGGGGCCGAAGTCGCGCGAGCCGCCGATGGCTTCGGCCGCGATCTGGATTTTTGCCCCCTCTTCCAGCAGCAGGATGAATTCAGCCAGCTTCAGCAAGCCCTGCTTGCCCCACACGGTGGCGCCGCCGTTCGCTTCCAGGATGGCCGTGGCATGCGTGTTGCGGGCGATTTCACCGAGGATGAAATCGACTTCCGGCTGGCGGCGGTCGATATAGATGGGAATTTCGCGGATCAGCTGGAAGCGCTGCACGGGTACGTAGCGGATGGGCAGCGTGCGGTGCGTCTGTGCCCAGGCCCCCAGGGAGGGCGAATGCACGTGCGAAATCGACGTCACTTCCGGCCGCTCCCGGAACAGTTTCAGATAACGCGCGCCGCCGTTGTTGGCGTCGCCCACGATCACCGTGCCATCGAGCGCCAGCACGGCCGCCTTCAGCGGCTGGCCACGACGGAACGGCCCCGGATCGTTGACCACCACCACCTTGTCGCCGCCAGGGGTGCGCTCGACAAAGCCCACCGTGCCGTTGGCCGTCAGGCTGCCCGTCTCGCGCAAGCCATCGAAGGCCGTCTGCGCATCGCGCCGCACCTGCTCCACGAAGGCCAGTTCGGCCGCCGTCAATTCCTGCGCCAGTACTTGTTGTGCTTCCGCTTGTGCCACGTCCGTCATGTCATGCTCCATTCTTTGGGGTTGAGGTTGGGGTCAGTCCTGCCTCTACTTTCGCAAGACGCGTGCCAGCGCTGGCACCGGGGAAATGCTGGAGCGCTGCTGCCTGCGCAACAGCGGCTGCTGGCGTGGCAGCAGTGTTGCGGACGCCCGCTGTCGGCCAGCCAGCACGCGGCGTCCGCAGTCTGACCCGGCGGGCCAGACCCCGGCATCAGGCATGTTTCGTGCAGCGTTCGGTCTTCCTCCCACCACCAAGGAATTCCATGACCACCGCAACATCCCCCGCCGTCGATACCGTCTGGTTCACCCGCTGCCCCGTGCCCACGGCCACGGGCCTGGCATACAAGCTGGGCTGGCTGGACGAAGAATTCGCCCGCGACGGCATCGCCCTGAAAACCCTGCAGGAAGTGGGCGGTGAACTGGCGCACCATCATTACGACCACGGCCTGTCCACGCTCGTGCGCGAAGGCGGCAACCTGCTGGCCCTGCCCGCCCGTGCGCAGGGAGCGCCGACGCGGCTGATCGGCCTGACCTGGATCGACGAATGGCAAGCCATCCTCGTGCGCCCCGGTTCCGGCATCACGACGCCAGCGCAGCTGCAGGGCAAGCGCCTGGCACTGCCTGCATTTCGCGCCGAGGATTTGCGCGACAACCGGCGCGGACGCAGCATCGCGCGCGGCATGAGCCTGGCCGGCTACAAGGGCGTGCTGGCGTCCGCCGGCCTCACCCTCGACGATGTGCAGCTGGTGGAAGTGGGGGCCGACGCCCAGGCATCTGCCAATCCGGGCGCGGGCCTGTGGCAAGGCATCGCGCCGCTGCTGCGCGGCGAAGTCGATGCCGTGTACGTCAAAGGCGCGGCGGCGGCCGAAGCGGCCCGCACGGCGGGGCTGCAAGTAGGCATCGACATCGACGCCCTGCCCGACCGGCGCTTCCGCGTCAACAATGGCACGCCGCGTCCGATCACCGTGCATGCATCCATGCTGGAACAGCATTTCGAACTGGTCGTGCGCTTTCTCACGCAGACCCTGCGCGCCGCGCACTGGGCCCGCAGCCACCAGGCCGAGGTGCTGGCCATCCTGCAGGGCGAGACGCGGGCCGGCGCCGATGCCGTGGCCGAAGCTTATCGGGACGGCTTTCATCTGGCCCTGGCGCCCGACCTGTCCGAGGACAAAGTGGCGCTGTTCCGCCAGCAAAAGAACTTCCAGCTGCAGCATGGTTTTCTCGACCGCGACGTGGATATCGATGCGTGGATCGACCGCCGGCCTTTGGCCGAGGCGCAGCGGCGGCTGGAGGCGCTGCTGCGGGTGGCAGCCTAGTTTGGTATTGTCGGCTTACGCTGCGCTAAGCCGACCTACCGCTGCGTCAAGCCGACCTACGGGAGAACGCAAAGGCCGGCGAGTACGCCGGCCTTTTCACATCAGTCAATCGCCATCAGAACTGCACCGTGTACGACGCCCCCACCGTGCGGCCCTGGCCGATGATGACGGTGTCGCCATTCACGGCGCCGGGCACGAAACTGGTCAGGGTGTGGTTGCGGTAAACCTTGTCGGCCAGGTTGTTCGCATACGCGGTGATCCGGTGCTTGCCGCCCGCGAGCACATACGACAGGCGCGCGTTGGCCAGCGCGAAGCCGCCCTGGTTCAGCAAGTCGCGCGCGGCGCTTTGCGGGTCGACATAGTAGAACTGTTTCGACGTGTAGCGCACGTCGCCGCTGAAGACCAGTTGCGCGCCATTGCCCAGCGGGTAGCGGTAGTCGGCCGCCAGCAAGGCCGTCACGTGAGGCGAGCGCACGAATTCATTGCCGGAGCGGTCGCCGCCATTGTTCTGGATGGCGAAATCGTCGAATTCCGTGCGCAGCAGGCCGATATTGGCGTTGATGTGCAGGTTGTCCGTCGGCTGCGCTTCGATCTCGAATTCCGCGCCATTCACGTGTGCCTTGCGCACGTTCTGCAGGTAATTGACGCTTTGCGTGGGGTCGCCGTTGTACACGCCCGTGATATTGACTTGCACGTTCTTGTAGTCATAATGAAAAACGTTGGCATTGAAGTTCAGGCGTCCGTCCAGCCATTCCGACTTGATGCCCGCTTCGAAGGAGTTCAGGGTTTCGGGCTTGACCGTATTGAGCGCCCGCACGTCCGTCGCGCTGGTGTTGTAGCCGCCCGACTTGATGCCGTGCGCGTATTTCAGATAGCCGCGCAGGGTGCGGCTGAAACGGTATTCCGGCGTCACATCGTAGGTCAGCGCATTCCAGGTCGTTGACGGCTTCGACGTGAAGTTGTTGTTGGCGACCGAGGCGGCCGTGTAATTGCCGCCCTGGACCGTGTTCCACCAGTTGGCCGGGTCGCCGAACGTCACCGTGTTCGATGCGGCCTGCACGCGCCGCAAGTCCAGGTCCTTGGTTTCCGTCGTCCAGCGCAGGCCGAACGTGGACAGGAACTGCTCGCTGAAGTTGACGGTGGTGCTGCCGAAGATGGCCGCGCTGCGCGCCTTGTGCTGATAAATGCTGCGGTTGTAGCCGACGGGTTGCGTGCTGCCCGCCAGCGCCGGCACCGTGCCGTTGGGCAGGCGCGCGCCGGCCGAATCGGAATCGATCTTTTCATTGAAGTAAAACAGACCAGCCACCCAGCTTACGGTGCCGTTCTGCGGCGACGTCAGGCGCAGCTCCTGCGACACTTGCCGGCTGCTGGCTTTTGAACGGCTGCGGCCCACTTCCAGCGGCGTGTTGTCGCTGTCACCCGTCGCTTCGTTCCTGAAATTTTCATAGCCGGTGATCGACGTCAGGGTCAGCTCGCCAAGTGCGTATTCCAGGTTCAGCTGCGCACCGCCCTGTTGTACGTCGCTGTCGGCCGGCGCGTTCGTGCTCACATCATCCGGGTTGGTACTGGGGATGTAGCCGTTGCGGTAGACGCCATTAGCGCCATAGCTGGCCACCGTGGTGGTGGCACCTTTGGTGGTGTAGTCGCGGTAATGCAGGTTCAGATTGGCCGTCAGGTCGCGGCCAATCAGCGCCTTGAGCTGGCCGCGAATGGCGCTGTCCTTGAGCTTTCCATCGCGCTCGCCCGTAAACTGATTGTGAAAGCGGCCCTTGTCCTGCTGCTCCGTGTGGAAGGACAAGCGCCCCGCCAGCACCTCGTCGACCAGCGCACCGCCGATGGCGCCTTCGGCCAGCTTGGTGTCGTAGCTGCCGTAGTCAAGCTTGGCGTAGCCGCTGGACTTGAACGAAGGCTTGCGCGAAATGACGTTGATGGCGCCGCCCGTCGTGTTCTTGCCCCACAGCGTGCCTTGCGGGCCACGCAGCACTTCCACCCGGTCCAGGTCGAAAAGGGGGAAACCCGTGGCGCTGGAATTGCTGATGTAGACATCGTCAAGGTAAAAGCCGACGGGGTTCGGGAAATCGATCTGCTGCTGGCCCGCGCCGACGCCGCGTATCCACCAGCGGGGGCGGCCATGCTGCTGCGTGCCGGCCGAGGCGTTCGGCACGTAGTTGAGGATTTCGCTGGCCGAACGCCCGATGCCCGTGTCGAGCAGTTCCTTGCCGCTCAGTACCGTGATCGCGCTGGGCACCTTCTGTGCCGATTCCTCGCGCTTTTGCGCCGTCACCGTCACCGATTGCAATGCGGCACCCTCGCCCCCGCCATTCGCGTCGGCCGTGGCGACGGCATCGGCGGCAGGCGTTTCGGCGCAAGCCAGACCGGGGGCAAGCAGCAGGCCGCCGATGGCAAAGGCCGAGCGCAGCGCGCGGCGCACTGGCGTCAAATGAAGAGGAGATGGGAAGAAGGCGGCGGGTGCAGTCGAACGGCGCATGGGTAATTATCCTTGAGTAAAGTCAAAACGCGAGATGGTGATGACTTACATTGCAAGGCGCATGCCCGCTGCCGCAGCGCAGCAAAAGAGAACTTAAGTGCTTGATTTCAAAGGAAGGCTATCATGTTGATAGTGCTGTTGATTTGGCAGCAGCGGCAGTGCCGCGTGCTGCCTGCGCGACAGCAGGCGGTGGTGCTGCTGTCGCGGCAACAGGTGTGAAGCTCAGGCGGCGCGCAACAACGCCGATGTATGCCCGCGCACCAGCGGCAGCACTTCTTCGCCTACGCGGTAGGCTTCTTCCAGGTGCGGCGTGCTGGCCAGGATGAAGGCGTCGGCGCCCAGTTGCACCAGTTCGTCCAGGCGTTCGGCCACCTGCTGGTAGCTGCCGACAATGCCCTGCGTCTGGCCGCCGCGCAGCAGGTTGAAGCCGGACCAGATGTTCGGCGCCGTGATCAAGTCCTTGTAGCTGTTCAAGGTGGTCGGACGGTTGTCCCGCTGGCGCGCCGCGCCCACCGAGTCGCCGCCATCGGTGCCGAGGAACTGGCGCAAGATAGCAGGGTCCACGGCGTCAAAACCCTTGCGCACTTCATCCCACGCTTCTTCTTCCGTGGCGCGGGCTACGATGTCGACGCGCACGGCGCACTTGATCTTGCGGCCCAAGAGCGCCGTTTTTTCATGCACGCGGGCGAATTTCTCGCGCAGCTGCTCGAACGGTTCCAGCCACGTCAGGTAGTAATCGGCATGCTTCGAGGCGGAACCGAGGGCCGCGTCGGAGGAGCCGGAAAAATAAATCTCGGGGAAATCCTGCTCCGACAGCGGTGTGGCCAGGCCCGCGTCTTCCACCTGATAGAACTTGCCCTGGTAGGAAAACGGCCCGCCGCGCCACACGCCGCGCACCACGTCGAGAAACTCGGTAGTGCGCGTGTAGCGGTCGTCGTGGCCGGCCGAATCCCCCCACCACAGCTGCGCCGGGCCGCCGCCGCCCGTGATCACGTTGTACAGGGCGCGGCCGCCCGTGGCCCGCTGCAGGCTGGCCGTCATGCGCGCGGCCACCACTGGGTTCAAAAAGCCGGGCTGGAACGGGATCATGAAGCGGAAGGTGCGCGTCTCGCGCGCCAGCAGCGCGGAGATGGCCCACGGTTCGTCCGTCATCGGGAAAGACGGTATCAGCCCGCCCTGGAAGCCCGATAATTCAGCGGCGCGGGCGATTTCCGCCAGGTAGTCGATATAGCTAAAACCGTCGGCGCCGCCGCCACCGAGGCCGGCCTGGCGCAGGTTGTCATTGCCGGGAAACCAGTCGCCGCGAAACGGCGTGCGGGCGCGGTGCGAACTCGGTTCGCCATGCGTGGGGATGCGCCAGAAAAAATCGATTGCCATGTAGTGGTACTCCTTCAAATTAGGGGATTCAGGCCGCTTGTCGTTGCGTGTTCAACGCTGCCCGCACCAGCGGCAGCACGTGTTCGCCGACGCGGTAGGCTTCCTCAAAATGGGGGATGGCTGCCAGCACGAAGCTGGAGACACCCGCCTGCGCGTAGGCTTCCAGCGCCGCAGCGACTTGCCCATAGCTGCCGACCAGGGCGCCGTGGGCACCCGTCTGCGCTTGCGCAAAGCCGGGCCAGAAGGCTGCGGCACCGGCATCGAATGGCGTATCGTCGGGCAATCCTGCCCCGCTGCGGTAGCGGCGTGCATCGCGCAGGGCTTCCTCGAAGGTTTCGCGGGCCAGCACGTCGATGCGCAAGCCCGCCGCCACGTCGTGGCCCAGCTGGCGCGCCTGCGCTTGCAGACTGTCGATGACAGGCTGCAGATCCGCCAGCGGCGCCGCGTCGAACACGTGCACGTCGGCCTGGCGCGCCGACAGGGCCAGCGCCTCCGGGCTGTCCCCCGTCAGATAGATGCTGTTGACGGGGTGGTTTGCCAGCGGCCCCTTGAAGCCGCCGTCCTGCACCTTGAAGAACTTGCCCTTGAAGCTGAACGGCGCGGTGTTCTGCACGCCGCGCGCCACCGTAATGAATTCATCGATGCGCGGCAAGATATCCGCATCCGGCGCGGCATCGCCCTGGCGCCGGCGCACCGTGGCATCGCCGCCGTGGCCGATCTGCCAGGCGAAACGTCCGCCCGTGAAGCGCTGGAAACTGACGGCGTTCTTCGCCGCGTACACGGCCGAACCCCAGGCCGCGTCGAATTCCGCGATCAGTTTCACATGCCGCGTGCTGCGCGCCAGAAACCCTGCGACGATCCAGCTTTCATCGCCCTGCGTATCGTGACGTATCTGGATGCCGTCGAAGCCGGAAAGGTCGGCCGCGCGGGCGATCTGGTGCAGGTAGTCGAAATAATTGAACGGCGGACGCGCGCCGCGCGGGTCGCTCACGCCCGCCTGCAAGGGACTGGGCGCGCCGGCAGCACGTTCGCCACGGCGCGTGATGCCGGGCGCCGCGTAGCGGCCGTCCCCGCCGGCGGGCAATTGCCAAATGAATTCGATGGTCATGCATGGACTCCTGTCGTGGGTCGAGAAAAAGGCCGCCGCGCATCGTGCGCAGCGATCTGCCCTTCTCTCCTCGCAGAAAACATGCCATGCGCAGCAGGCCCGCCAGCACCCTGCGCTGTTGATTTGGCAGCAATTGGCTGCACCCATGGCAGCAGCGTGCTGCGCGCGCAGCAGGCATAAAAAAACCGGAGCCCGCATCGCTGCGGGTCCGGCTGCACAAGGCGCAAGGGCGGCTAGTCGATGGCGCCCGCCTTTTTCAGGAAGGTGCGCAGGATGTTGCGGCTGACGTTCAGGTGTTTGGCCGTGCGCACCTGGTTACGCTCGTTGCGCTCCCACGCGGCGCGTACCAGTTCCTGCTGCAGGGCCTCGAATGCCACGACTTCACCCGAGTCGAGCAAGGCTTGCCAGGCGCGGGCGAAGCGCCCGGCGGCGAGCATATCACCCTGTACCGCCGCGCCATGAGTGGCATAAGCGATGTCGGCGCCGCCAGCCCAGGCGTCCGGTACGGGCACCGGGGCAGCAGCGGGTACGGCAACAGCAGACGAGAGCGGCGCGCGCTGCCAGCCCGACAAGCTCAAGTCCTCGGCCCGCACTTCGCCGCTGCGGCACACGAGCAGCGCGCGGTGGATGACGTTTTCCAGTTCGCGGATATTGCCCGGCCAGGGGTAGGCCAGCAAGGCTTGCTGCGCGTCCGGCCCCAGTTCCACCTCGCCCAGGTGCAATCGCTGCGCATAGATGGCCATGAAGTGGCGCGTCAGCGGCATGATGTCGCCCGGACGTTCGCGCAGGGGGCGCAGCGGCAGGCCGATCACCTGCAGCCGGTAATACAGGTCTTCGCGGAAGCGCCCCGCACGCACAGCTTCGGCCAGGTCCACATTGGTGGCGGCGATCAGGCGCACGTCGATGGGAATGGCGCGCCGCGCCCCCAGGCGCACCACTTCGCGCTCCTGCAGCACGCGCAGCAGCTTGACCTGCATCGCCAGCGGCAAGTCGCCGATTTCATCGAGAAACAGGGTGCCGCCACTGGCAGTCTCGAACCAGCCAGGTTTGCCCTGCTGGGCGCCCGTAAAAGCGCCTTTTTCATAGCCAAACAACTCGCTCTCGACCAGGGTTTCGGAAAATGCGCCGCAATTGATCGCCACAAAGGTCTGCTCGGCGCGCCCGCTCAAGCCGTGCACATGGCGCGCAATCAGTTCTTTTCCAGTCCCCGTTTCACCCGTGATCAGCACCGTCGCCTCGCTGGGCGCGATGCGTTCGATCAGCTCGTGCAGCTGGCGTGAGCGGGGGTCGGCAAAGACAAAGGCCGTGGCGCGCACCAGCAAGCTCATTTGCTGCGCGTCACGGAAGGCGACCAGCGCGCCGTCATCGCCGGCACTGGCGCCACGGGCAAGGTGGGCGCTGCGCGCGAAATCGCTGCTGAAGTTGTGGGCTAAGAGTTCCATGGGCCGACTATACCGCGCGCCATCTCCGGGCGTGAACGAATCGTGCCGCGCTAGCTTATCCGGATTTTGCATATGTGGCTGCGGCTCCGCTGCTGCTCCACTCCCGCTCCAGTGCTGGCCCGAAGCTTGCATATAAATAGGGAAACGCCATGTCGCCAACCCACCACGGAGCTTCTGCCATGCCAGCACGTCAGCTTGTCCTGAATGTTTTTTTACAACGCCACGGCCACCATCCGGCCGCCTGGCGCCATCCATCGGCCAGCGCCAGCGGGCGGCCCGACCTGGCCTGGTGGCTGCGCGCGGCCCAGCTGGCCGAGGCGGCCAAGTTCGACAGTTTCTTCATCGCCGACTTCATCGGCCGCGCCGGCGACGTCATGCCCGAGACAGGCCGCGCCGCCATCGGCCTGCCCTTCGAGCCCTTCACCCTGCTGTCGGCGATTGCCGCCGTCACCCGGCATATCGGCCTGATCGCCACCGTCAACACCAATTACGAACACCCGTACCACGTGGCACGCAAATTCAGTTCGCTCGACCACCTGAGCGGCGGGCGCGCAGGCTGGAACGTCGTATCCTCGTTCGGCGAACACACGGCGCGCAATTTCGGTATCGGTGAAGCACGCAGCCACGGGGAGCGCTATGCGCGCGCCGATGAGTTCGTCGCCTTGTCCAAGGCCTTGTGGGATAGCTGGGACGACGACGCCTTCGACCGGCCGGACCGCGCCAATGGCCAGTTTTACCAGCCGGCAGCGGGCCATCGGCTGGACTTCCGCGGAGATTACTTCGCCTCGCAAGGCTTGCTGGACTTGCCCCGCCCCGTGCAGGGCCACCCCGTGCTGGTCCAGGCGGGCAATTCCGAAACTGGCCGCGAATTTGCCGCGCGGGTGGCCGAGATGGTGTACTGCTCCGCTACCTCGCTGCCCGTGGCGCAGGCGTATTACGCGGACGTGAAGGGCCGCATGGCCAAATACGGCCGCGCCGAAGAGCAATTGAAGGTCACGCCGGGACTATCGGTGGTGGTGGCCGGATCGGACCAGCAGGCGCAAGACCAGTTCGGCGAGCTGCAAACGCTGGTCGACTTCAGCAAACTGGAATTTGGCGGCTTCGATTTGTCCGGCTACCCGCTCGATGGGCCGCTGCCCGACCTTCCCTACCAGGCGACAGAAAACGGCAAGGGACGTTTCCAGCAGCAGCTGGAGTTGGCCCGCCGCGACAATCTCACTTTGCGCCAGCTGGTGCTGCGCTTTCAGGTCGCGCGTGGCCATTTGCAAGCGATCGGCTCCGTCAAGACGGTGGCCGACCTGATGGAGCAGTGGTTCGTGGAACGGGGCGCCGACGGTTTCAATGTCGTGCCGCCGCTGCTGCCGCAAGGCTTCGAGGACTTTACGCGGCTGGTGGTGCCGGAACTGCAGCGGCGCGGCCTGTTCCGCACCGAATATGCCAGCAGCACCCTGCGCGGCCACCTGGGACTGGCGCGGCCCGCCAACCCGCATACGCTGGCGCGGGCACGGGCCGCCTAACCATTACTGCTGCGGATCGAAATGCTTGCGCAAGCCTTGCCAGCACTCGAAGTAATCCGTTTGCAGCAGGCCGCTGTTCATGGCGAACGGCGTGGGCTTGATGATGGTGCGCGTCTCGAACATGAAGGCCATGGTATCGCCCACTTTCACGGGCGTGGCCGTATCGCTGTGCGATGCCTTCTCGAACGTCTGCGCATCGGGGCCGTGGCCGGACATGCAATTGTGCAGGCTGGCGCCGCCCGGCACGAAGCCGGCCGCCTTGGCGTCGTACACGCCGTGGATCAGTCCCATGAATTCGCTGGCCACGTTGCGGTGGAACCAGGGCGGCCTGAACGTGTGCTCGGCCGCCAGCCAGCGCGGCGGGAAGATGGCGAAGTCGATGGCGCCGAACAGGGGATTTTCGCTGGGCGCCTGCAGCACGAGGAAGATCGACGGGTCGGGATGGTCGTAGCTGATCGAGCCGATGGTATTGAAGCGGCGCAGATCGTATTTATACGGCGCGTAATTGCCATGCCAGGCCACCACGTCCAGCGGCGAATGGTCGAGGGTCGTGCGCCACAGGTGGCCGCCGAACTTGGCCAGCAGTTCGCATGCGCCGTCGATATCCTCGTAGGCCGCGTGCGGCGTGAGGAAGTCGCGGCTGTTGGCCAGGCCGTTCGAGCCGATGGGGCCCATGTCCGGCAGGCGAAAGGCCGTGCCGAAGTTTTCGCACACATAGCCGCGCGCCGCGCCATCGGGCAGGGTCACGCGGAAACGCACGCCGCGGGGGATCACGGCGATTTCCTGCGGCTCCAGCTCGATCAGGCCCAGTTCCGTGGCGATCGCCAGCCTGCCCTCCTGCGGCACCACCAGCAGTTCGCCATCGGCCGAGTAAAAGTAGCGCTGCATGGAACGGTTGGCGGCATACACGTGGATGGCGCAGCCGCTCATCGCTTCCGCGCTGCCATTGCCCGCCATGGTGTGCCAGCCATCGATGAAGTCGACCGGCGTGGCACTGTCGGGCAGCGGCAGCGGGTTCCAGCGCAGCTGGTTTGGCGGCGTCGGCGGCATGGCATGGAAATCGCTGGCGATGCGCGTGTTGTCGGCCAGCGTGAATGGCGGATGCTGGCTGGCGGGGCGGATGCGGTACAGCCACGAGCGCCGGTTCTGTGCGCGCGGCGCCGTGAAGGCCGTGCCCGACAATTGTTCCGCATACAGGCCCAATGGTGCCTGCTGCGGCGAATTCTGCCCCTGCGGCAAGGCGCCGGGCACGGCTTCCGTGGCAAATTCGTTGCCGAAGCCGCTCTGGTAGCCCGCGCCTATCATGCCCGCTCCGCCAGGCCGTCGGCCGCGTCGCGCAGCAAGCATTGCACCACGTCAGCCTTGCCGATGGCGCCCATGGCCAGCAGGGCAAAGCGGGCCAGGAACAGGGGTGAACGCTGCTCGCCCAGGCCGCCCATGGTGTGGCACAGCTCGGTGTAAAGATTATCCAGTTCGATGTCGGTCATGCTGCCTCCTTAATAACTTTTATTAATCCGCTGCGCAAAGTGCCGGGGTCAGACCCGCCGGGGGGGCACGCCCCAATGGGGCATGTCCCGATCCCGAAGGGACTGACCCCGGATTTAGCCAGCGCTGCCGCCACCTGCCCCGCCTGCACCTGCCGCCAGCGCCCAAGCACGTGCCCGTCCGGGCGCACCAGGTAATAGCTGCCGGGCTGCGCATCAAACAGTGAGAATACCTGCGCCGTGTGGTCCCAGGCGCCCTCTTGCGCTCCGCTGCGGGCGATCGCCACGGTCGTCAGTGGCAATGCATCGCCCAGCGCCAGCAGTTCGGCTGGCACGGCGCCGTCCTCGCTAAAGTACAGGCCCGTGAAATCGCCATCCGGGCGTTTCAGCAAATCGGTAATATACCCCGCCTGCTGCGCGCCGTCTTGCAACAGCGCCAGCGGGCACTCGGGCAAGACCGTGCCCGGCGCGGGTCCGGCGGCGAAGGTCTCGCTATCGGCCACATTCAGGGCCGATAGCGCATACGCGATGGCGCTCGTCTGGCGCGGGTTGATCAGCGAGCGCACCTGTGCATGCTTGCCCGCCAGGCCCAGCACGGCTGTGCGCATCAGCTCGAAGGCAAACGTGGGCGGCGCCATGAATTCCGTGCTTTTGCTGCCGTGGCGCAGGTTTTCATGGGCAGCGAATACGCGCTCGTCGGAATAGCTGTCTAGCAAGCCGTGCGGCGCCTGGCCCTTGACCACGTACGCGAGCTTCCAGGCCAGGTTGTCCGCGTCGTCGATGCCCGAGTTCGCCCCCCGCACGCCAAAGATGGGGACCAGATGGGCCGCGTCGCCGGCGAACAGCACACGGCCGTGCCGGTATTTCTCCAGGGTCAGCGCGTTGGCTTTGTAGATGGTGATCCACACGGGATGCCACGGCTGTGTTTCCCCCATCATGGCCAGCAGGCTGTCGACGCGGGGCGCCACGTTTTCCAGCAGCACGGCCGCCTGCGCATCCTCGTCGTCGCGCAGCTGGTAATCGATGCGCCAGATGTCGTCCGGCTGCTTGTGCACCAGCACGGTCGAGCCGGGATTCGACGGCGGGTCGAAATACGCGAGGCGCTCCGTCGGGCGCGCGCTCTTCAGGTGGATGTCGACGATGACATAGCGCCCTTCATAGCTGGTGCCCTGCAGTTTGAGGCCCAGCGCCTCGCGCACCACGCTGCGCCCGCCATCGGCCGCCACCAGCCAGTCCGTCTCGATCTGGTAGGTCTGCTCCGGCGTGGCCAGGCTGACCGTGGCGCCATCGGCGCGCTGCGCCACGCCGGTCACGCGCGTCTGCCAGCGGATATCGATCAGCCCGGGCTGGCGTTCGGCCGCGTCGAGCAGGAATTGCTCGATATGGTATTGCGCCAGGTTGACCATCGGCGGCAGCTTCTGGTTCGCGTCCTGCGGCATGCTGAAATGCAGCACTTCTTCTTCGCGGTAAAAGCTGCGTCCGCCTGCCCACGGCAAGCCCTTTGCCAGGAAGCCGTCAAGCGCGCCCAGGCGTTCGATGATTTCCAGGCTGCGCCGCGAGATGCAGATGGCGCGGCTGCCTGTGCAGACGCCATCGTCCGCTTCGATCAGCACCGAGCGCACGCCGTGGCGGGCCAGGCCCAGGGCCGTGGCCAGGCCCACCGGGCCGCCGCCGACAATCAGCACGGGCACGTGCTGCGTGGCGGCGCCGGCCGGTTTGCCGGGCGGATAAACCTTCGGCACATGGGGATAAGGGTGAAATGTAGCGCTCATGATGGTTCCTTTCGACAATATTCGACTAGCTTATTTGCCGCTGCGCGCGATGGGCAGGGTCAGCACGATGGCCGCGCCCGCCACCAGCAGCACGCTGGCATACAGCAGGCCGGTGGAAAAGCTGTGTGTCAAATCCTTCAGCCAGCCCACCACGACAGGGTTCAGCGCCGAGCCGATATTGCCCGTCGCGTTGATGACAGCGATGCCGATGGCGCGCGCACCCAGGCTCAGGGCACGGTCCGGCGTGGTCCAGAAGACGGACATGGCGGTATAGGCGCCCGTCGAGGCCATGCACACGCCCAGCAGCTGCAGCACGGGATTGCCGGAATATGCGGTCAACAGCCAGCCAAAGACGGACAGCAGCATGGGCCAGACGATGTGCCAGCGGCGCTCCTGCAGGCGGTCCGAACGGCGGCCCCACACGATCATGCCAATGACGGTGCACACTTGCGGGATGGCCGCCAGCAAGCCGATCTGCGTGTTGCTGGCGGTGCTGTTAAAACTTTTGACGATCAGCGGCGTCCACACGGCCACCATCGCCAGGGTGTTCACCAGGCAAAAATAGGCGATGCCGAACTTCAATACCGTGGGCGACAGCATTTCCGCCAGCACAGAGACCTTTTGCTGTGGCGCGTCCTGCGCCGCAACCGGCTTGTGCTCGGCGGCCAGCATGCGCGCCAGCACCTGCTGCTCCAGCTTGCTCAGCCAGTTCGCCTTGTTGGGAGAATCGTCGAGGTAGCCATACACGGCCAGGCCCAGGAATACAGACGGCATGCCTTCGAGCAGGAACAGCCATTGCCAGCCTTTCAAGCCCCAGTGGCCATCGAGACCCAGGATCAGGCCCGACAGGGCCGAACCGATGGCGGCCGTCACGGGCATGGCGATCATGAACAGGGCATTGGCGCGCGCGCGGTAGGCGCTGGGAAACCAGTATGTCAGGTACAGCAGCATGCCGGGCAGAAAACCCGCCTCCGTCACGCCCACCAGGAAGCGCAGCGCATACAGGCTGGCCGGGCCGCTGGCGAACAGGGTCGCCGTCGAGGCCAGGCCCCAGGCAATCATCATGCTGCCTATCCATTTGCGGGCGCCAATGCGCGCCAGCACGATGTTGCTGGGAATGCTGCAGGCGATGTAGGCGATATAAAACAGGGTGGTGGCAAAGCCGAACTGGGTGCCAGACAGGCCCAGGTCCTGCATCATGGTCAGGCCGGCGAAGCCGATGTTGATGCGGTCCAGGAAGGAAAACACGAACAGCAGGAACAGAAATCCCAGCAGATGGCGCGATACCTTGCGCATTACCTGCTGTTCCAGTTGGTAGGCGGCCGCGTCGGGAGCGGGCGCAGTGGTGGCGATGGTCATGCTGGTCTCCATAAGGTGTCGCCCTCCCCTTGCTGTTTTTATTGGGTGAGAGCGGCCGGGTGATCCCGGCTTGAAACACAGTATGCAGACGGCGGTGCCGGCGGCTGTCCCCATTTTGGGGACATTTTGCGGGCAAAACAGTCAAAAAGGCGCAGTCGTCGCTACGCCAAAGGAACTAGGCCGGTGCTGGCGCCATGCATAGCGCAAACAGCTGCCGCTGGCTGGAAACGCCCAGGCGCTTGTACGCGCGCTTCTGATAGGTAATCACGCTCGATGGCTGCACGCCCATGATGTCGGCGATCTCGGCTGCGGTGAGGCCTTCGAGCACGCAACGCAGCACATCGAGTTCGCGCTTGCTCAGGGCGGGACAATGCTGGCGCAGCCGTGCCAGCATCATCGGTGCGACCCCTTGCGTCGCCTGCCCCTTCAAGCCGTAGTGGTGCTTGACGGCATGCGCAAACAGCGGCGACAGCGTTTCAATGGCGGCGATCTCGCCGGGCTGAAACTGGCCCTGGCTGCTATCGCGGTAAAAATTGACGGACAGCCAGATATCGCCGGCCGGCTGCACCAGCAGCGATAGCCGGTCCGAAACATTCGGTTTTTGATAGCAGGCGGCGCGGTAGCCGGGATGGTCGATCTCGTCGCTCGCTTGCTGGTGCAAGACGATGGCGGGATCGATTTTCAGCCCCGGCACCGGCGCGATCACGCGCTGGTTGCCATCGAGCGCGTAATAGTGGCGCGCGTAGCTCTCGGCAATATCTTGCAAAAAACGTCCGCCGCGCCGGTCGGCCACGGCCACCGTGCGGGGCCGGTTGCCGAATTCATAGGCAAAGATGGTGCACTGGGCAATGGGCGCGGCCGTGCTGACCGTCTTCAGGATGGCCCCGGCGACGGCATTCACGTCCGCATGGCCGATGGCGGCCATCAGCTCCAGGGTACGCCCGAAGTCCAGCTGCCCTTCCGCAGGCCGCCGTTCGACGCGCCAGTAACGCATGCCTGCTCCTTATTGCGCGCGCTGCGGCAAGACCCAGTCCGGCCGGATGTAATGGCAGGTGTAGCCGTGCGGCAAGCGCTGCAGATAATCCTGGTGCTCGGGTTCCGCTTCCCAGAACGGGCCGGCCGGCGCCACTTCCGTCACCACCTTGCCGGGCCACAGGCCGGAAGCGTCGACATCGCGGATGGTGTCTTCGGCCACGCGCTTCTGCGCGTCGCTGGTGTAGTAGATGGCCGAACGGTAGCTGGTGCCGCGGTCGTTGCCCTGGCGGTTTTCCGTGCTCGGGTCATGGATCTGGAAGAAAAATTCCAGGATCTTGCGGTAGCTGATGGTTTGCGGGTCGAAGACGATCTCGATCGCTTCCGCATGCGTGCCGTGGTTGCGGTAGGTGGCATTGGCCACGTCGCCGCCGCTGTAGCCCACGCGCGTGGCGATCACGCCCGGATAGCGACGCAACAGGTCTTGCACGCCCCAGAAGCAGCCGCCGGCCAGGATCGCGGTCTCGTTGTCATGTGCCATGGTGTCTTTCCCCTTGATTCAGAAGCAGCTATCTTACCGCGTCGCGCCATTTCCTTCAGGGCGGGCCACAAGCCGCTGCAGCTGCGCCGCCTGGTAGGCGCCGATGGCGTCGTTGAACAGGCAGCGGATCAGCGGGTCGTCAACGATGTCGGCCTCTTCCAGTTCGGCACGCGTGGCGGCGTCGAAATCGCCATCGTTGATGCGCATGTACATCGACGTCAGCGATTCGCCCAGCACCAGCGCCGCATGGCATTTCACCAGCGGCACCTCGGTGCTCCATCCTGGCGCCTCCCCCGTGTCCGGCACGAGGTCGATCAAGTCGCCATGCGTGCGGTAGTGCAGGACGGTGGCCGCGCCGTCGTGGCCGTACAGGGCCAGGCGCCACAGGCGCGGTGGCTGGAAGTAGCTGTCGTCCGGCAGCTCCATGGCGCGGTAGCGTTCGAGCAAGCCATGACGGCAAAAGTCCAGCACCAGCGCCGTGTCGGCCTCGCTCAAGGGCGCGAAATGGCGGGCGATATCGGCCGTGGCCGGCGGCGGCGCGTCCGGCCGGTAGTCGAAATCGACATCCTGCGGCCCCACGGGAATGACCCATGGCAGCGGCGCGGCCGGTGTGATGCTGTGCGCATCGAGCAGCACGGCCGTGCCAGGATCGAGACGGAAGATGTGCGCCTCGGGCAGGGCCTTGCCGATTTCCTCGGCAAAGCGCCGGTAGCTGATCGGGAACATCGCATGGTTGTACCAGGACCAGTCTTCCTGCACGAACTGGCAGGAGCTGGGCACGAGGTAACGGGGCGCCAGCGCGCGCAGCTGCGGCACCCAGTCGTCCGGCAATTCCACCGGGCCGCGCGTTGCCAGCGACGGCGCGATGACGGCGACCTCGCGCATGGTCTGGAATGGCCACAGCACCATGTCCCACGGTCCCAGGGCGGCCAGCTGCTCCAGGGTCTCGGGGCCGATCCAGGAATCGACCACGTTAAGCACATGCATGCCCGCCGCGCGCACCTGGAACAGCGAATCGACATCGTCATCGAGCGCCCGGCGCGGCGTCACCTCGATGGCGCCCACGCGCACCGGCGCGTCAACGTGCAGCCGCTGCACCTGCGTAAACCCCAGCGCGCGCAGCATCGCGAACAGTTCGTCGAAGACGCAGTACAGATAGATCGGCGTGGCGCGGTCCAGCACATCAAGGCTGTCGAGCGAGCAGTGGTCGTCGTGGAAGTGCGAGATGAAGACGGCATCCCAGCGCAGCCGGCGCACGGCATCGAGGTCGAAACGCACGGCCGGAAACGCGTGGCAGTTGCGGCTGAACGGATTTTCAACGATGGGATCAAAGGCGATGGCCGTGCCTTCGCATTCGAAGACATAGCCGGCGTGCAGGATGCGGGAGATTTTCAGGGGCATGTGGAAGCTGAATAAACCCAACGGCAAGTGCTGGGGTAAGAAGGACGCCATTGTTCGCTTAAATTCCGGGGTCAGACCCGGCGGGTCTGACCCCGGCTCCTGCTTTTGGGGTAAAGATAAGCACTGACTTGACGGGGAAATGTTTAATACGGATTATTCAGCACATCCATCGCAAAATACGTAAAGATCATGTCCGCGCCCGCGCGCTTGATGGCGCCCAGGGTTTCCTGCACCACGCGGCGCTCGTCGATGGCGCCGGCCTGCGCGGCGAACTTGATCATCGCGTATTCGCCGCTGACCTGGTAGGCGCCGATCGGCAGGCGCGTCACTTCGCGCAGGTCGCGGATGATGTCCAGGTAGGCGCCGGCCGGCTTGACCATCAGCGCGTCGGCGCCTTCGCCTTCGTCGATCAGCGATTCGCGGATCGCTTCGCGGCGGTTCATCGGGTCCATCTGGTAGGTCTTGCGGTCGCCCTTCAGGGTGCTGCCGGCGGCGTCGCGGAACGGGCCATACAGGCCGGAAGCGAACTTGGTCGAATACGCCATCACGGGCGTGTCCTGGAAACCGGCCGCGTCGAGCGCGCTGCGGATGGCCGCCACCTGGCCATCCATGGCGGCAGACGGGGCGATGATGTCGGCGCCCGCCTGTGCCGCGATGACGGCCTGCTTGCCCAGGTTCAGCACCGTGCTGTCATTGTCGACCGTGTCGCCATGCAGGATGCCGCAATGGCCGTGGTCCGTGTATTCGCAGAAGCAGGTGTCGGACATGACCACCATTTCCGGCACGGCGTCCTTGATGATGCGCGACATGCGCGCCACCAGGCCGTCCGGGTTCAGGGTGTCCGTGCCGTGGCTATCCTTGTGGTGCGAAATGCCGAAGGTCATGACGGAACGCAGGCCGGCGCGCGCATAGCGTTCCACTTCCTGCGCCAGCTTCGCTTCGGGAATGCGGCGCACGCCGGGCATGGAGGTGATGTCGATGAAATCGCTGGCGCCTTCGTCGACGAAGATCGGCAAGACCAGGTCGCGCGGGTTGATCTCGGTCTCGCGGAAGAGCTCGCGCAGTTGCGGGGTCGCGCGCAGGCGGCGCATGCGCGAAGTGGGGAATTGTGCTGGCATGGTAACTGGCTTCAGGTTAAGGACGCCCGCAAGTATACGCCGATCAAGGCGCTTGCGCAGGGCCGCCCGGCAAAAAAGCCGCCCAGGTCAAGAAACGCCGGCCCGCAGCGGCGCCCGATGGCCATGCGGCGCCACCGCCGGCTGGTTCAGCAAGGCAGCCAGTTGCCGCCGCATGTCGGCCGCCAGCTGCACCAGCATGGCGCCGCGGCGTCGCGCATCGGCGCGTTTCTTCGACGGCAGCAGCTGCAGATCCGGCATGCGGCATGGCCCGCACGGCAGCCGGTAATTGCCGTCGCTGGTGGGCAGCGCATGCAGCTCCTGCCAGGCCTGGTCATAATCGCAGGAGATGTGGCGGCGCCGGCGCCAGTTCAGCGCGATGCGGTTGGCATTGCTGACCAGGCCAAGGTGGTCGCAGCCAAAAAAATCGCCGAGGTCGCGCAAGGCGGCCACCATCAGGTTTTTCGGCCGGCAGCCGTGCAGCGCCCGCGTGGCATCGCGCACGGCCTGCGCGCCGGCGGGCGAACGCAAGCCCTGCAGCGCGCCCAGCGCAATGGCCACGCCGCCAGCCTGGCCAGGCTGCGGGCGGAACAGGAAGCTGGCCAGGTACAGCGGCACGCCGTCGCGCGTCAGGCGCAAACACAGTTCGCCCTCGCGGTGGCTGTCGTGGAGGGCCGTCAGCTGCAGGCGGTAGGTGGCGCCATCCTTGCCCTCGATGCTGGCCAGCACCAGGGCGCGGCGCGCCACGTACTCCACCAGCGGCCGCGCACCCGCCTGCCACAGGAAGCGGTAATGCCCGCGCAGCAGGTCCACCCTGGCCGCGCAGCCAAGGCGGCGGTTCGCGTAGGGCCGGTAGATTTTATACAGCAGGCTGGGATGGTCTTGCGCCAGCGCCGCCAGGCCCGGCGTGGCGGCGATGAAGGCCTGCCAGCGCGCGCGCTGCACGGGAAAGACCAGCGCGCCCAGCGCGGCCTTGAGACGGTGGCCATGCTGGCGCGAAGGCGGCTGCGGCAGCGCTGCGGGTTCCCCGGTGACGGTAAAAGTAGGCATGCGAACGGCTCTGGGACGGATCTGGCAAACAAGACGCGACCGTGGCCGCGGACTGCCCGGCGCAGGCGGCTGCACGCATGCAGCCGCTCTGCGACGGGTAGAGCGGATGATAGGGTGAGGTGTCGAGGAAGGGGGTTACAAGTTGGTAATGTGCCGGCAAGCGGGCGGGCGCCGGGCATTTACGTGGGGGTGACCTGCCCCAGGACCACGGGCCGCCGGCCGTAGCGCTGCACCAGCCAGCGCCGCGCCGGCACTTCCAGCAGACGGTAGCTGAGGCTGCTGGCGATGATCAGCACGAAGCCGAACACGCCCGCCTTGAGCAGCACGGACAGCAAATCGGTACCGGGAAATGCCAGGCGCAGCGGCTTTTGCAGCAGCAGCGACAGCGGGATGTGCAGCAGGTAGACGGCATACGAAATATCGCCGAGGAACGCCGACACCCTGCCCTCCAGCAAGGCCGGACGCCAGCGCGCGCACAGCCAGATCAGCATCGGCAGCACGCCCATGACGGTCAACGCCAGCGGTGCCACCCTGTCCACGCCGCCATGCAGGGCGATGGCGCCCAGCGCCAGGGCCGTCAGCAAGGCAAAGTACAGCATGATGCGCGGATCTTTCCTGCATTGAAACAGCAGCACCCCGCCGGAAAAGCCCATCACGCCGCGAAGCATGCCTTCCAGCAAGTCGCTATTATTAAAGCCGTACAAATACCGCCCCAGGTACACAGCCATGCCCCACAGGACGATGTACGAAACGAGGTGCAGCGCGAATTTTCGGCCCAGGCTGCGCAAGCCCTGGCGCACGGCGTAGTACCACAGGACATTGAGGACGACCTCGACAAAAATGCTCCAGCCCGGGTGGTTCAGGGGGAAGCCCAGGCCATCGTCGTTGAACAGGCACGGCAGCATCAAGGCATTCGGCAGCACGCAGCGCAACTCGGCAATGCCTTCGCCCTTGCCGAACCATATTTTCGACAGGAAGACCAGGAAGATCAGCGCCAGGGCAACGATGTACAAGGGATACAGACGGGCCAGGCGGTTGAGGAAGAAGGCGTGCGCCGGCAAGCCCCGGGCGATACGGTCCTCATAGCTGTAGGCCATGACCCAGCCGGACAGCAGGAAGAAAAAGTCCACGGCAAGGTCGGCATGCGGAATCGCGACGCCAAACAATCCGGGCAGGTGGTAGACGGCCACAACGATGGCGGCAATTCCCCGCAAACCGTCGAGCGAGACGATACGCGTGCTTGTGACGCCCTGTCCTTTGTTGCCTGCAGCAAGCATGTCACGGCCCTGTCAGTTGAAAGAGAATGGCAACGATAAACAGCCTGGCAACGGACGCATGGCAATGAAGAAAATGCACGCGGCACAGGCGATAACAGTGCCAAAAATGCATTATAATGTCTTTCTTATAATTTTTGCAATTTAATTCTCTTGTAGTGGCCGATGCGCTGCCGATGCGCTGCCGGCCTCCGGGCCGGCAGGCAGCCCTTGCAGGGAGCGAAACGCGCGCCTAGCAGCGCAGCCACAGCCGCACCCGCAAGCCCGGCGCCGCATCCTCGATCTGCAGCTTGCCGCCATGCAGCGTGGCAATGGCGGCGACGATGGACAGGCCCAGGCCATTGCCGGGCAGATGGCGGCTCTTGTCGAGCCGGTAAAAGCGCTGCGTCAGCTTCGGCATTTCGTCGCCCGGCACACCGGGGCCGTTGTCACGCACGGCCAGCCAGCGGCCATCGGCATCGCTGCCGGCCGACACTTCCACCGTGGCGCCCTGCCCCGCGTACTTGATGGCGTTGTCGACCAGGCTGGCCAGCGCGCTGCCCAGCAAGTTGCGGTCGCCGCGCGCCGGCACGCTCTCGCCATACATCTGCACCAGCAGCACGCCCCGTTCATCGGCCGTGGCCTCATACATTTCCACGATGTCGGCACCGATCTGCTGCAGGTCGATGTCGCTGAAATTCTCGGGACGCATGCCCGATTCGGCCGCCGCGATCTGCAGCAGCTTGTCAAACACGCGCGTCAGGTCGTCGATATCGTCGATGGCCGCCTGCGCCGCGCTTGCATGGCCGGCCAGCGTGCGCTCCTGGCGCAAGGCGCCATCGAGCTTGTTGCGGATGCGTCCCAGCGGCGTGCGCAAATCGTGGGCGATGGCGTTCGACACATGGCGCACGCCTTCCATCAGGTGTTCGATGCGGTCGAGCATGCGGTTGATGTCGCGGCTCAGCAAGCCGAATTCATCTTCGCTGGCGACGGGAATGCGCCGGCTCAGGTCCCCCGCCTCGATCTCGCCCGCCGTGCGGCGGATCTGGCCGATGCGCGCTTCGAGCTGGCGGCGGAACAGCCAGGCGCCTGCCACCACCAGCAGGATGGCCACGCCGCCGCCATACGCCAGCGAGCGCAGGACCAGGGCGCGGATCGACTTGCCCTCTTCCATGTCGCGCCCGACGAACAGGCGCGCGCCGCCCTCGAGGTCGCGGATCAGCAGGCGCGCAGGCACGCGCCGCCCTTCACGCGTCACGTCGCGGTGCAGCAGATGGCCCACGGGACTGTCCGCGTCAGGCCAGGACGACAGGTTGCCGGCCACGCGCCGCCCATCGGCGTCCGTCAGCAGGAAGATCTCCGTGTCGCTGTCGGTGCGGTCGGTCAGCAGATGGGCGATTTCCGCCATCGTGCGGCTGGCGTCGTCCGGCTGGTACAGGGCGGCCAGACGCTCGGAGAGCAAGGTCAGCTTGCGGTCCACGCTGCGATCGAGCACGCCGATGGTGCCAAAATAGAAGACGGCGCAGACGATGCTGATCGAGACGACCACCAGCACGCCGTAGCCGAGGGCCAGGCGCGCCGCGATCGAGCGGTGCAGGCTACGCACCGTCAAGCACGCCCAGGGTGTAGCCGACGCCGCGCACGGTGTGGATCAAGGGCGGCGAAAATTCCTTGTCCACCTTGGTGCGCAAGCGGCTCACCTGCACGTCGATGACATTGGTCTGCGGGTCGAAATGGTAGTCCCACACGGCTTCGAGCAGCATGGCGCGCGTGACGGACTGGCCCTGGTGGCGCATCAGGTATTCGAGCAGGCGGAACTCGCGCGGCTGCAGGGCGATCTGCCGGTTCGCGCGCGTCACGCGCATGGTGCGCATGTCGAGCACCAAGTCGGCCACCTGCAGCTGCGTCGATTCGGGCACGGGTGCCGCGCGCCGCAGCAGCGCCTCGATGCGCGCCAGCAGTTCGGCGATGGCGAACGGTTTCGACAGATAATCGTCGCCGCCGCTGCGCAGGCCGCGCACGCGCTCGTCGACGCTGGACAGGGCCGACAGCACCAGCACCGGCGTGTTGCGGCCCATGCCGCGCAGGCGCGCGACGATGGCCAGGCCGTCGATCTCGCCCGGCAGCAGGCGGTCGAGCACCAGCGCGTCCCAGTCTTCGCCGCAGGCCAGGCGCATGCCGTCGATGCCATTGTCGCAGGCCGTCACGTCGTGGCCCGCCTCGCGCAGGCCGGCACAAATATAGCGGGAAGTTTCGGCTTCGTCTTCGATGACCAGGCAGCGCACGGTGGTTCCTTTACAAATCGGGGCGGCAAATATGCGCAGCATACGCCAGGCGCGCGACACTTGCCAGTTCCGCGGCCCGGCACAGGCAAGAGCGCATTTGCCAGGCAGTACGCAGGGGCGGCGCGCGGACATGCCAGGCTGGCAAGATTGCGCCCGCTCCGGCAGCATTGCTGCGCGCGAGCGCGTGCGGCGAACGATGGCAGGGTCGGGTACAATACGGCCTCGACAATGATGATTGGCCGCGCACCCGCGCGCATCCCCAGCGCTTTCCGGCACGCTGCGGCCGGCATCGACACCACTGCCACTACACGCGACTAACGAACAGCAGGCACGCCCGGCGCGCGCCACAGACAAGCATACAGCCATGAAATCGACCCACTCTCTCGCACTGGCGCTGGCCATGGCCATCACCTGCGGCAGCGCCGCTGCCAAAGATACCAAGCAAAGCCTGCTGTTCGATGAAATCCCCATCGGCAGCTGGAGCACCTCCGCCGAACTGGGCGCCATCACCACCTCGGGCAATACGGTCGGCACCTCCGTCACCGGCAAGATCGACGCGCGCCAGGAACTCGATGACTGGAGCAACCAGTACATCTTCAGCGGCTACTTCAAGGAAGACGAGACGACAAACGACGATGGCACGAAGATCCGCGAACGCTCGGCCGAACGCTTTTCCGCCTCCGCCAAGGCCGCCTACAAGCTGATGTCCGACAATGAAAAACTGTTCGTGCTCGCTTCGCACGTGAACGACAAGTTCGGCGCCTACACCAAGTACTCGACCCTGGCCGTCGGTCACGGCTCGCGCTGGTACCAGTCGAGCGACAAGAGCGTCGACGTGGAAATCGGTCCAGGCTATTTCAGCGGCACCAACGATGCGGGCGAATCGGAACACGGCCTGACGGTGCGCGGCGCGGCCGCCATGAAATGGAAGATCAGCCAGTCGGCGATGTTTACGCAGACGGTCAGCGTGGAACGCGGTACCTCGAACACCCACTCGATCGCCGAAACTGCGCTCAGCACCAAGATCAACGGCACCATGCAGATGAAGGCCGCCTTCAGCGCGCGCAACGACACGCGCGTGCCGGACGATAAAAAGAACACGGATACACAGACCTCGCTGACCCTGGTCTACTCCTTCTGAGGCGCGCCACCACATGCTGATGCCGATGCGGCGCCTGCGCCTGTGCGCCCTGCTGTGTGCTGCGGCGCTGCTGAGCGGCTGCGCCGCCGTCACCGTCAGCGCCATCTCGCCGGCCGACTACCTGCAGCAGCGGCGCGGCGATATCCTCACGACGGGGAAATTAAGTGCTGCGGCCAGCGAAGTGCTGCGCATCATCGGCAGCGACATCGCCGCCTGCGAAGCCAACACGGGCAGCTGCCGCGCCGACCTGGCCCGCTCCGAGCTGCTCAGCGACGAACAGCGCCTGGCGACCCTCTCCGAACTGTGGCTGGAAAGCGCCCTGGCCGAGGAAAAACAGGGTGGCCACGCCAGCGCCGAGCTGCTGGCCGCCTGGCTCGAATCGGCCCGCTACGCGTATGCCTACCTGTTCTACACGGCGCGCACGCCGGGCCAGCGTGCGTTCGAGGAACGCCAGACGCAAATCCGCGACTATTACAACTACGCCGTGCAGAAAGCCGTCGGCAACCTGTTCCGCCACCGTGGCGAATACCGCCCCGACGGCCACGTGATCCGCGTCGCCGGCTGGGAAATCGACAGCGAATTGTCGGCGCTGCGCCTGCCCGCGGACGGCACCCTGCCGGACGAACTGCTGCCGGCCACCTCGCTGTCGTTTTCCGGCGTGCGCAATGTGTACCGGCGCGACGGCTTCGGCGCCGACCTGGTGGCCGTCATGCCCAAGCCCCGCAAATCGGCAGACGGTTATGTGCCGTACCAGGAAACCCGCTTCCCCGTCGTTACGGCACTGATCCGCTTTGAAGGCAGCAGCCTGCAGGAGGTACTGGCCACGCAGCAGCTGCTGGTGATGCTGGTCGACCCGACACGCAGCGAAACGGCGCGGCTGGCCGGCCAGGACCTGCCCGTGGCGGCCAATTTCACGGCCGGCTATGGCCTGTGGCTGGCCCGCTCCGGCTTTGGCGTGCAGGCACTGCGCACGCTGTTCGGCCGCGCCGACGGCATCTCGCGCCCGCAGGTACACCTGATGCAGCCGTATGATCCGGCCAAGCGCACCATCGTCATGCTGCACGGCCTGGCCAGCAGTCCGGAAGCGTGGATCAACGTGGCAAATGAACTGATGGGCGACGAACAGCTGCGCCGCCGCTACCAGATCTGGCAGGTGTACTACCCCAGCAACGCCCCGCTGGCGGCGAATAACGCGGCCATCCGCCAGGCGCTGCAGGCGACGCTGGCGCAGTTCGACCCTTCGGCCAAGGCGGCGGCCGCGAACGACATGGTCTTGATCGGCCACAGCATGGGCGGCGTGCTGGCGCGGCTGATGGTCTCGGACGCCAATACCACGCTGCTCGACGCCATCACGGAAGAATACAATTTGAAGGGCAAGAAGGCGGAAAAAGTGCGCGCCGGCCTGGCGCCCTACCTGAATTTCACGGCCATGCCGCAGGTGAACCGCGCCATCTTTATCGCCGCGCCGCACCGCGGCACCTCGTTCGCCAACCACAAGGTGGCGCGCTGGATCGCCAACCTGATCACACTGCCCATCAACATGCTTGACCAGCTGTCCGACGCGGCCGGCAGCCTGGCGCAGCTCGACACGGGCAGCAGCGAGCCGCTGCGCATCCCCAACAGCATCGATAACCTCAGCGACAAGGACCCGTTCGTGCGCCTGGTGGCCGACCTGCCCATCAGCCCGAAAGTGCGCTACTACTCCATCATGGGCAACGACACGCCGGAACTGCCGCTGGCCGAATCGAGCGACGGCGTGGTGCCCTACGCCAGCGCCCACCTCGACGGTGCGCGGTCGGAAAAAGTCATCCCGTCGTGGCACAGCGTGCAGGAAAGCCCGCAGGCGATTCTGGAGATACGGCGGATTTTACGCCAGCCCGACACATTGCCATGAGCGGGCGCAGGTCGGATTAGGCGAAGCCGTAATCCGACAACATTGTTAGCTTCACTGTCGGCAGCGCCAACAACGTTGTCGGATTACGGACACAGCCTTACACCGGCTCGCGCCACTTGTCCTTGATCTCCAGCATGGCCGAGGCCGCAAGCGGCAATCCGACAACATTATTGGCCACGCCCACGGTGATGTCGGCTTACGCGCTCCGCGCTAAGCCGACCTACCCGACTGGTGCCCATGGTTGGGCTGGCAGCCGCAGGTCGGATTAGGCGAAGCCGTAATCCGACAACATTGTTAGCTTCACTGTGGGCAGCGCCAACAACGTTGTCGGATTACGGACACAGCATCACACCGGCTCGCGCCACTTGTCCTTGATCTCCAGCATGGCCGGCAGCTGTTCGATGAACAATGCCAGCAGTTGCGGATCGAAATGCGTGCCGCTGTCGCGCTGCATGGTGGCAATCGCGTCTGCCACCGTCCAGGCGGGCTTGTACGGGCGCTCGCTGGTGAGGGCGTCGAAGACGTCGGCGATGGCGACGATGCGGCCTTCGTGGGGAATCTCTTCTCCCTTCAAGCCTTGCGGATAGCCGCTGCCATCCCATTTTTCGTGGTGCGTCAGGGCGATGGTGCGGGCCATTTTCAGCAGCCCGCCCGCGTGCTCGCCGATGATGGCCGCGCCGATTTGCGCATGGCTGCGCATGACTTGCCATTCGTCCGCATCGAGCTTGCCCGGCTTTTGCAGGATGGCGTCGGGGATGCCGATCTTGCCCACGTCGTGCATGGGCGCTGCATTCAGCAAATCTTCCGCCTGGGCCGCGCTGTAGCCGGCCGCCAGGGCCAGCTGGCGCGCGTAATAGCTCATGCGGATGACGTGCATGCCCGTCTCGTTGTCCTTGTATTCGGCCGCCTGGCCCAGGGTCTGGATCACCTGCAGGCGCGAGCGGCGCAATTCCTCGGCATCGACCAGCGACAAGTGCGTGCGCACGCGGGCGCGCACGATGGGCGGGCTGACGGGCTTGGTGATGTAGTCGACGGCGCCGGCGTCAAAGCCGTCCGCCTCGTCCTTCACGTCGCACAGGGCCGTCACAAAAATGACGGGGATGGACGCGGTGGCCGGCAAGGCTTTCAGCTGGCGGCACACTTCATAGCCCGTCATGGCGGGCATCATGATGTCAAGCAGGATCAGCTCGACGGGATTGTTCTGCGCCAGTTCCAGCGCCTTCTCGCCATCCTTGGCGTACAGCAGGCGGTAATCGTCCTGCAGGATCTGGCGCAGCACCTGCAGATTCGTCGCTTCATCGTCGACCAGCAGCAGGATCGGTTTGTCTTCGTGTAAGGTCATCGTTAGCCCAAAATCAGGAAAGTTCGGCAGGCGCGTCGCTTGCCAGCCAGTCCAGCAGCTGGCGCAGCACGCCGGCGGCGCGCGCGAATTCAAAGTCATCGATGGCGCTGGCCAGCGCCTGCAGGCGCTGCTGCTGGCCGTGCGGCGCCAGCAAGGCGGCGACCTGCGCCATCAGGGCGTCGTCGAGCTGGCCGCCCTCCAGGCTGGCGATGGCTTGCCGCAGCAAGGCGCCGGCAGCGGCGGCATCGAGGGGCGCGGCCGCTTGCGGCGTGGCGCTGGCCTGCGCCAAAGGCGCGTGGCCCGCCTCTTCCAGTTCGGCGGCCAGCGCCACAAACGCGGCCGCCAGCTGCACCAGCAGTTCGGCCACGGACAGCTGGCGGGCGATGGCTTGCTCGATGCGTCCCAGCAGGCTTTCGACCTGCACCAGGCACAGGTTGCCGGCCGCGCCCTTGATACGGTGCAGCAGATGACCGGCCACGCTGCTGCCGCCCCGTTCCAGTTCGGCGGCCAGCATGGCGGCGCAATCGCCATTCGCCTGCACGAAGCGTCCGATGGAGCGCTGCAGGGCCTCGCGCCCGCCCCACAGGGCGATGCCGCGCTGCCAGTCAACCTGGCCCGATGCGGCTCTTGCCGCCGCGCCCGACGCCGGCGGCGGCATGGCGACGGCGATATCGAGCAGGCGTGCGATTTCCGCCGTCAGCTTGTGCATTTCCAGCGGCTTCGAGGCAAAGCCGTTCATGCCGGCCGTCTGCGCGGCGCGCCGGTCCTGTTCCAGCACGCTGGCCGTCAGGGCGATGATGGGCGTCGCCTTCAGCCCTTGTTCGCGCTCGTGCACGCGGATCAGGCGCGCCGCTTCCAGGCCGTCCATGCGCGGCATTTGCACGTCCATCAGGACGATATCGAAACTGCCCTTGCCAAATTCGCGCACGGCGCTCTCGCCATCGCCGGCGGTGATCACCTGGTGGCCAGCCGCGCCCAGGCTGATCAGGAGCAGCTCCACATTCTGCGGCACGTCGTCGGCCGCCAGGATGCGCAGCGGCGGCAAGGCCACCACGGGCTGCTCGCTGCGGCGCGCAACGGCCTTGCCCGGCGCCAGCGGCAGCAGCACGTGGAACACGCTGCCCACGCCCAGGGTGCTTTCCACCGTGATGGTGCCGTTCATCAGTTCGACCAGCTGCAGCGAGATCGTCGTGCCCAGGCCCGTGCCGCCAAAGCGGCGGCTCATCGACGAATCAGCCTGCGTGAAGGGCGCGAAGATCTTGTCGAGCCGGTCGGCGGGAATGCCGATGCCCGTGTCGTGCACGGCGATGTGCACCTGCTCGCCCTGCATGTCGACGGCCACGCGCACGTGGCCCACTTCCGTGAACTTGACGGCGTTGCCGATCAGATTGGTCAGCACCTGCTGCACCCGGCGCGCGTCGCCGAGGAAGAACTGGCCCATGCCCGGGTCGATATCCACGTGCAGCACCAGGTCGCGCGCGTGCGCCGTGACGCGCAGCGACGCGGCCACGTGGTCGACCAGGTCCGGCAGCGAAAAGTCCACCAGCTCCAGCTCGGTGGCGCCCTTTTCCAGCTTGGCCGTGTCAAGGATGTCGTTGAGCAGTTCCAGCAGCGAGCGCGCCGACTGGCGCACCGTGCCCAGGTGGCGGCGCTGCAGGCTGTCCAGGGCGGTACCCAGCAGCACTTCCGTGAAGCCGATGATGGCGTTCATCGGCGTACGGATTTCATGGCTCATGTTGGCCAGGAAGCTGGTCTTCGATTCGGCTGCCAGTTCGGCGCGGTCTTTCGCCGCGCGCAGGTTTTCCTGCATGGCGCGGCGCTCGCTCACGTCGGTGGCAAATTTCACCACCTTGAACGGCTTGCCGTCCGTGTTGAAGATCGGGTTGTACGACGCCTGTATCCACACTTCCTTGCCATGCTTGCCGATGCGCTTGTATTCGGCCGCGTCGAACTCGCCCTGCGCCAGCTGCTGCCAGAATGCCGCGTAGGCGGGCGAGGTTACATAGTCCGGTTCGCAAAAGACGCTGTGGTGCAGGCCCAGCACGTCATCGAGCTGGTAGCCGACCAGGTCGAGGAAGTTCTGGTTGGCCGTCAGTATGCGGCCCTGCAAGTCGAATTCGCAGACGGCCAGCGCGCGCGAAATGGCCGTCACCTTGCCTTCGTATTCGGCATTGCGCAATTCGCTTTCCGTGATGTCGAGGATGACGCCGTCGATCCAGCGCACCACGCCGTCGTTGTCCAGCACCGGGCCGCTGCTCTCGCGCACCCAGCGTTCGCGCCCGTCGCGGTGCAGCATGCGGTAGACGTTCTCGAAGTCGCGCTTGTCATTGGCCGCCTGCACGCAGGTGTCGTTGACGCGCTGGCGGTCGTCCGGATGCACCAGGTCGAACAGCCTGACGCGCCCTTCGATGAAGTCCTGCGGCATCCAGCCCGTCAGGTTGAAGACGGCGTCGCTGATGAAAATCATCTGCCACTCGGGTGCAAAGCTGCAGTGGAAGGAGACGCCGGGAATGTTGCGGATCAGGGTGCGGTACTGGCGTTCGCTGTCCTTGAGCGCCTGTTCCATGTTGCGCGACGAGCGCATGTCCGTGACGAAGGCCACGAACAGGGACTGGCCCGGCGTATCGATCTTGCCGATCGCCACGCGCATGGGCAGCACGCCGCCATCGCGGTGCCGCCCTTCCAGCTCCCTTCCGCTGTCGAGGATGCGCGACGCGCCCGTTTCCAGGTAGTCGCGCAGGTAGCCCTGGTACTGGCTCGCGTCGGCCGGCTGCAGCAGTATGCTGGCGTCGCGGCCCACGATCTCCGCTTCGCTCCAGCCAAACAGCGTTTCGGCGGCCGGATTGAAGGAACGCACCTTGCCCTGGCCATCGATGGTGACCAGGCCATCGGCGGCCGTGTCGACGATGGCGCGCAGGCGCGACTCGCTGGCGCTGGCATGGCGCAGCAGCTGGCGGTAGCGCAGCAAGCCGTTCGCGGCGGCGACGAAAACGGTCAGGGTGACGGTGATCAGGGCCACGGCCAGCGCCACGAACGACGCCTGCACGGTGATCGTGTTGTCGCCCAAGGCTGGCGTGCCGGAAAAACGCGCCGCCAGCATGCCCGTGTAGTGCATGCCGGAGATGGCCAGGCCCATCACCACGCTGCTGACCAGCAAGGACGCGACGGGATTGAGGCGCTGGCGCATGGCGTGCAGGCCAAAGCGTATCCACAGCGCCAGCATGGCCATGGCGACGGCCACCAGCAGCGACAGCGCAAACAGCCACGGCTCATAATGCAGGGCCAGCGAGGTTTGCATGGCGGCCATGCCGCTGTAATGCATGGAACCGATGCCCACGCCGACCAGCACGCCGCCCACCACCAGCTGGCGCCAGCTGATGCTCGGGCGTGCCAGCAAGTGCAGCGCCACCCACGACGCGGCCACGCCGGGCAGCATGGACAGCAGGGTCAGGCTGGGATCGAAGGAGACGCGCGTGCAGATGTCGAAGGCCAGCATGCCGATGAAGTGCATCGACCAGATGCCGCCGCCCAGCGCGATGGCGCCCGTGATGATGGCCGTCTGGCGCTGGAAGCCGCGCTCGCTGCTGCGCGCCATGCCGGCGATCTGCAGGGCCATGAACGAGGCAAAGATGGCGATGCCGATGGAAAACAGCACCAGCCAGTAGTTATGCGTGCCATAGATATAGGGCAGCGTATCGCCAGGGGCGGCAAACATGGAACTAAGCATACTGTCGTGACATAAGTAAGTTGAAACGCAACGTCGCAAAAACAGACAGCGTACCGCGCGCGCAGGCACCGCACTTTGAGCAAAGCGGCAACACAGCGAAAAAGACAACGGTACGGGTCGACCCGGGCAAGGCTAGGTCATCACGCCCACGCCTGCCGCGCGGGGGAAAAGGTGCTCTTTCAGAGGGAAAGAGCGGAATGCGTGCGAACTCTGGCGCGGATAGCTGGCCGCCAGCGTGACGATGATTTCTTAAAGAGCCATGAGTATAGTTGCTTTACGAAAATATTCATAGGACTTCAGCAATACAATTATCAGGAAATACATTTTTTGCAGCCATACGGCGACAGTCATCCGCCGCCCCTGCCCTGGCGCCGTCAGGCCGGTGCGCGCACGGCCATCATTTCGCCATCCGCGTCGATGCCCATCTCGGCAAAGCCGGCGGACGCATACAACTGCCGCGCCGCCAGATTGTCCGGCGCATAGTACAGCGCCACGCGAGCCGCGCCCCGGGCGCGCATCTCGTCCAGCAGCAGCGCCAGCGCGCGGCGGCCGTGGCCACGACCCTGCCAGCCGGCGGCCAGCATCAGCCGGTACAGCACATGGGTATCCTGCCGGCCCGCCGGGCCAGGCCCTGCATACAGGGCAAAGCCGGCCAGCACCTCCTCCACATAAATGGCGCGCGCATGCATATGCGGGTGTTCGGCGGCCAGCGCCATCGACTCGGCATTGCTGGCGATGAAACGCTGCTGCGCCGCATGCGGCGCCAGCGCGCGCACGGCGTCGATGTTGGCGGCATCGACGCCGCGCAGCGACAGCCCCGGCAACGCTTGCCCGGCCATCACTTATTGATTGGCGCGGTGGCCGTAGCTGAGCACGCGCGTCATTTGCCAGCCTGCCGGGCTTTGCTTCCAGATGATGGTGAAATCGGCCAGGCCGTCGCAACTGCCCGTGTCGAACTGGCAAAAACGGTGCGAACCCTGCTCGATGGCGCCAAAGCCCTGGATCGGGTAGACGCGCTGGGAGCCGGCAACGATTTCGCGGCGAAATTTGCCGCACACATGTTTTTGCGTGTTCGCCAGCATGGCCTCGCGGTTCCACGTGACGCCGCCCTGGTCGTGGTAAAACTCCACGTCCGGGGCAAAGTAGGTCGCGTGCTCCTGCAGGCGGCCCGCTTCGCCACAGTGATTGAAGGCATCGAAAGCCTTGGCATCGAGCGCCACGATGGTCGCTTCCAGCGTGGGGTCGGCGGCACTGGCCGGCAGGGACAAGGCGGCGCAGGCTAGCAGCGTGCAAGCCTGCGGGAAGTAGCGGCGCAAGAAACTCTTCATGGTGAAGTCCTTTTCACCGGCATTCACCGGGCCAGTGTGCCTGCATCATAGCAAAGTCACTGCGCCCGTGGCCAGCTTGCACGGATGGCATCGCTCGGCTGGCTTTGCAGGCCGGTCGTCGCGCTGACGGCAATACCGGCAAGCTTGCAGCGACGGATGAGTTCATCCTTGATCTGCCGCAATGACCAGCGCTGCGGCACGGGCAAGTCCATGCCCACCACGCGGATCAGCGGATAGTCCGGCAAGCTGGTATGCAGCAGCAGCTCCATGCGCGCCATGGGCGGCGAACCCCGGTAGACGGTGAATGCGCCCGCATGGCTGACGATATCCAGCCGCTGCAGTTGCGCCAGGTCCAGCTGCACCGTCCTGTCCCAGCCCGGCAAGCGCCGCGCCTGGCGCCGCAGCTGCAGGCCCGCATCATTGAGTTCCACATGAAAGAGCAAAGCGCGGCCCGGCAACAGGAACAGGCCGGTGATCCAGGCCGCCAGCGCCAGAGGTCCCAGCAGCACGGCATCGCCCGCATACGCCACGTCGCGCCAGACGGCTTGCCCGACAAACCCCAGGATCAGCGCGCAGCCACCCAGCAGCAGGCTGCGCCATAGCACGGGACGGGCATTTTCCAGCAGGGCCGCGTCGGCCGCAGCCTCATCGGCGGGCGCAAAGCGTATCCATTCGGCGCGCGCCGGCTTCAGCTTGCGCGCTGGCGCCCCGCTCAAGCGCTGGCAGCGAGCATGCGGCGGAACCATGCCAGCTGCTCGCGCGTCAGGTAGTTGGCGCCATCGCCATGCAGGATGACGATTTCAATCTCGTCGGGAATCGAAGCGAGCAATTGCGCGCCCGTCACGGGAATCTTCGGAAACGCGATGCCGGCCAAAAAGGCCGGGTCTTCCGCCACCGTCACGCAACGGCGCTCGGGATTGGGCGAAGGCACGAGGAACAGGTCGATCTGCTCGCTTTGGCCGCCGATGACGACGTGCAATTGCGCGGCCAGCAGTTCGGGCAGGATCAGCTCGATATTATTCTCGCTGCGCGATTGCTGGAAAGCGTTTTTCAGGGGCGTCAGAACAGGTATCGCGGACATGGCAACAGTGAAAAAGTGGAGACGGCGGCAGTGTAGCAGAGGCGCCGCCCGGGGCGCGCTCCGCTAGAGCGGGCTTGCCCGCAGCCCTACATCTTGTAATTGAGCGAGAACAGCACGCTGCGCGGCGCACCGTAGCGTTCCAGCCCGCCCGACCAGGAATAGCCGAGGCCCTGGTAGTAGCGGCGGTCGAGCAGGTTGTCCACATTTACGCGCAGTTGCACCTGTTCGCTGAGGCGGTAGCCTGCCGTCAGGCCGACGGTTGCGTAGCCGCCCTGCTGAGTCATGTAGCCCGTGTCGCGCCGGTAGATTTTATCCTGCGCGTAGACGGCACCGCCCACGTTCCACTGGGCCAGGCTGCCGCTCAGCTGCACATTCGTCATCAGCTTGAACAGCTGCTTCGGTTCGTCGGTGGCGATGCGCTGGCCGATATTTGCCGCCACGCTATCCTGCGTGTACTTGGCCAGCACATAGGTGTAGCCGCCGGAAATCTGCCAGCCCGGCAGCGGCGAACCGGACACTTGCAAATCGATGCCCTCGCTTTTCACCTGGCCAGCTGCGCGGGCGCAATAGATGGCGCCGCCCGTGGGGCAATTTTGCTCATCGGCCATGGCGCGGTTGTTTTGCTTGATGCGGAACAAGGCGCCGCTGGCATTGAGCCTGCCGCCGAAATACTCGCCCTTGACGCCCACTTCCAGATTCGTGCCGCTCAGCGGCGGCAAGGTGTTGCCGCCCACATCGAGCGAGCTTTGCGGCTCGAAAATCTGCGTGCCGCTCGCATACACGGAATGCTGCTGGTCGACGTCATAGACGAGGCCCGCATACGGCGTGAACTTCGCGTTTTCCGTCAGGCCACGGCGCCACGCGGGATTGGTGGAGTACCAGCCTGTCACATCCTGCGCATACCAGCCGAAGCGCCCGCCCAGCACCAGGTGCAGCGGGTCGGCCAGGCTGAAGTTGCCAGCCGCATATAGGCCCTTCTCTTCCGTCTTGCGCCCCCAGTTGTACGGCTCGAAGGCCGTGCCGCGCATGGGGTAGGCATGGGGATTCCAGTTGCGGATGTCGATCACGCGCGTCTCGGCGCCCTCCCAGCTCTGGCCGGCGTCCGAATCGTCGTGGCGATAGCTGGCGCCGACGATGACATCGTGCTGGCGGCCGAACCAGTTGACAGGACCGCTGAGGCGCCAGTCCGCCACCACTTGTTCCGTGCTGTATTTCCAGCCTGTTTCCGACTGGCTGAAGCGATAGATTTCGCCATCGATGCGGCTGTTGGTGGTGTTGCGCGTCGACGAGGAAGCATCGATGCGCGTGATGGCGAAGCGGCTGCGCCAGCCCTTCTCCAGCCTGGTTTCCAGGTCGGCAAAGACGACATTGTTGTCGCGCTTCTGGAAGGAATCGGCGTTATTCAGGAAAGTCGAGCGGGGCAAGTCCATGTGCCGGCCGTCGGCAAAGGTCGGCAAGCCGACAAACACGCCGTCAGTGCGGCTGTGCTGGCGCGAAAAGCCGATGCCGGCCGTGGTCGACGGCGTCAGGTCCGCTTCCACGATCGCATACACGGTGCTGTTTTTGTTATTGACCACGTCGACAAAACTGTCGCTGTCGCGCCAGCTGGCCGCCACACGCCCCCGCACGCTGCCCGATTCGTTCAGGGCATTGCTGGCGTCCACCGTCAATTGCCTGTCTTTCCAGCTGCCCAGGTGGGCGGACAGGTTCAGCAAGGGCGTGGCCGTGGGGCGCTTGCGTATCATGTTGATGCTGCCCGACGGCGCGCCCGCCCCTTCCATCAGGCCCGTGGCGCCGCGCACCACTTCCACCCGGTCGTACATCAGCATGTCGGCCGAGACGTTGCGTTCGTTGAAACCCGTGACGTCCAGCGGCAAGCCATCGACATTCACGTGGCTCAAGGCAAAGCCGCGCGCGAAATACGTGGTTTCCTGGTCGGACACGCCCTGTGTCTTGCCATAGATGCCAGGCGTGGCGCGGGCCACGTCCTGCAAGGTGGTCAAATCGAAATCTTCCATCTGCTGGCGCGAGATGACGCTCACCGTTTGCGGCGTGTGGCGCTGCGACAGGTTCAAGCCCGTGGCCGTCGACAGATTGCGCGCCGTATATAGGCCCGTGCCTTCCGTGGCACGGTCGGCCTCGGCGCTGACGACGACGGCCGGCATGCTGGCCAAGCCGCCATCTGCCAGGTTACTGCGCATTTTGCGCAGCTGGTAGTTGCCATTGCCACCGTCCGCCACTTCGAGGCCGCTGCCTTGCAGCAGCTTTTGCAAACCGGCCGTGATGCCATGGTTGCCCTTCAAGCCAGGCGTCGACAAGCCGTCGAGCGCCACGCCCTGTGTCGACAGGTTAATCCCTGCGGCGATGGCGAACGAGGACAGTGCATGGCGCAAGCTGCCGGCGGGGATCTGGTAGTCGCGCACGCCAGCCGCCTGGCTGGCTTCGGCCGCCAACGCCAGCTGCGGCAAAGTGGCGCCAGCGGCGCCCACGGCGAGGAACAGGACCAGCGCGGCACGCACGGCGCCGGTGGTGGGATGGAGCGTCAGTCGTGCTGGTGCAAAGATACGGTGCTGCAAAGCCATGTCTACCCTTTCGGTGGTTCGGATGATTCCTTCTCTACCTGTTATGACGAGGGAGGCCGGAAAAAGGGACAGGCAAACTGAAAATAGCGTGCAAGCCGGCGCCGCCTGTCGGCTTACGCCCTGCGGGCCAAGCCGACCTACCAAAGCAAACTGCCAACGCTGAATAGCCGCGCAGCCGCAGGTCGGCTTAGCGGGACGCAGCCACGCGCAAGCCGACAAACCCGGCCGGCGCCGCCTGTCGGCTTACGCCCTGCGGGCTAAGCCGACCTACCAAAGCAAACTGCCAACCCTGAATAGCCGCGCAGCCGTAGGTCGGCTTAGCGGGGCGCAGCCGCGCGTAAGCCGACAAGCCCGGCCGGCGCCGCCTGTCGGCTTACGCCCTGCGGGCCAAGCCGACCTACCAAAGCAAACTGCCAACTCTGAATAGCCGCGCAGCCGTAGGTCGGCTTAGCGGGGCGCAGCTACGCGTAAGCCGACAAGTGCAGCGCAGGCCTCAAGCCGCGTCGACGCTGATCCAGTAGCGCGTGCGGCGGGTCATGCGTATGGGCAGCGAATGCTGCAGCAAGGCGAGGATCCTGTCCGTGTCGTTGAGCTGGAAGATGCCGTCCACGGGCATGGCTGCCAGCGCGGGATCGCAGCGGATCACGCCGTGGCGGTAGCGTCCCACTTGCTCCAGCACCTCGCCCAGCGGCATGCGCTCGGCGATCAGCACGCCCTGCAGCCACGCGCCCGCGTGCGGCGCCAGCGGCGCCAGGGGGGAAACGCCAAGGTCATCGAAACTGCCCTGCTGCCCCGCGTTCACCAGCCGCACGGCTTGCGGCGCCTTGGCGGGCAGGACTTCGACGGCGCCCTGGCTGACGCTGACCAGCGTGCGCGGTACCAGCAAGGTGCCGCCATGGCGCACGCTGAAATGCGTGCCCAGCGCGCGCACGATGCCATTACTGCTGCGCACGAGGAATGGCCGCGCCAGCGTGGCCCGGTCCTGCGCCGTGCCGATATGGATTTCACCCGCATGCAGCACGACGGCACGCGCCAGCGCGTCGAAGCGCACGTCGATGGCCGTGTCCGTATTGAGCACCAGCTGCGTGCCATCAGGCAAGTTCATATGGCGGATTTCGCCCCGGGCCGTGCGGATGGCAGCGCGCCACGCCTGCCACGGCGCCGACTGGCTGGCCAGCCACAGCGCCGGTCCCGCCGCGATCAGCCCGGCCAGACCATAGACGAGGCGACGCCTGCGCGGCGAACGCGGCGCCTCGTCCGCCGTATGGCGCAGCGCGGGCGGCACGCTGGCCAGGGTGCTACACACCAGCTCGGCCCGTTGCCACGCCGCTTCATGCGCGGGGTCGCTGGCGCGCCAGGCCTGGAAGGCCAGTTGCTCATCCGGCTGCAAGGCGCCCGCATGCAGCCGCACCAGCCACTGCGCCGCTTCGCGCGCGACACGCGGCGCAATGGCTGTCGCGGCCGCCATGCTGGCGCTCACAGGATCAGCAGGATGCAGCGCTCGAAGGCCTGCACCATGTAGCGTTTGATGCTGCGCTCGCTCACGCCGAGGCGCTGAGCAATCTCCGCATAGCCGAGGCCATCGACATGCGCCAGCAGAAAAGCGCTGCGCACGAGCGGCGGCAAGCCGTCGAGCATGGCATCGAGGCGCTGCAAGGCTTGCAGCACGATCAAGCGCTCCTCGGGCGACTGCATCAGCAGATCAGGCTGCTGCGCCAGGGTTTCCAGCCATGCTTGCTCCAGCGACAGGCGCCGGTAATGGTCGATCAGCAGGCGCTGCGCCACGGTGGTGAGGTAGGCACGAGGCTCACGCAAGGTCTGGCGGCTGTCGTGCGGCGCCGTCAGCAGGCGCACGAAGGTATCTTGCGCCAGGTCGGCCGCATGGTCGGCGCACTGCAGCTTGGCGCGCAGCCAGCGCATCAGCCAGCCGTGATGGTTGCTGTAGATGACGGCTATCGACTCGCTGGACTGCGCAATGCTCACTGGGGACTCCGTTGCGCCCGATGCGAGGCGCGGCCTGGATGACGGCCGGCTTAAAATCCGCCGACTCAATTGATAATAGTTCTCATTATCACAAATCATCACGTCCGGCGTCAATGCCGGCGCCGTTTCGCGCCTGGAAACTGTTGTTTCGCGCAGCGTCTAGCGCTTGCTATAGATACTTTTCATCACCATGCCACTGCGCATCTTCTTTGCACCGGGCGCCAGCCCGGCCGGGCATGCACCCTGGAACTCCCCGGTCAGTGCCATGTGCTGCACTTCGCTCTTGCCGTTCAGTTCCATGGTGGTATCGGCAGTCAGCGTGTATGCCTTGTTCAGGTCACCGTTGAAGCTGCCCGCCAGCCTGGCGCCAGGACAACTGGATTGAAAAACATAACTGTCGCCATCGCGGTGTTGTGATTCAATCGTGCATTCCTGCTCGAAGTCACTCCACAAATCATCTTCGATCAGGCGGTCGCGTTGCTGGTCGACGCAGATCTCCCAGGAAAATGGCGACGTGGCCGGCGTCACCTTCCACAGCCCGGACGCGCGCTGCAAACGCTGCGCCGGCTCCGCCGCCGAAGTGGCAGTGGCGGCCGTGGCGGCGCACAGGGATAGAATGGCCATCAATATCAGGGGCGCGCTACGCGTCATGAGGCAGTCTCTTTCGGCAAAAATGCTGAATATAGCAAACGGCGGCGTGCGCCCGCCGCACGATACGCTCAGTGCCGCATCACCTTGTCGGGCGTCATCGGCGTGCTGCGCAGGCGGCGGCCCGTGGCGTGGTAGATGGCATTTGAAATGGCCGCAGCCACGCCAACGATGCCGATTTCGCCCACGCCCTTGGCGCCCAGGCGGCTGACGATGCGGTCATCTTCCTGCACGAAGATGACCTCGATGGCGTGGATGTCGGCATTCACGGCCACGTGGTATTCGGCCAGGTTGTGGTTCATGAAACGCCCCAGCCCATGGTCCATCAGGGTTTCCTCGTGCAGGGCCTGGCTGATACCCCATACCACGGCGCCGCTGACCTGGCTGGCGGCCGTGCGGGGATTCATGATGCGTCCCGCCGCCACGGCGCTGACGACGCGCGTGACTTTCACCGTGCCCAGTTCCTCGTCCACGCGCACTTCGCAAAACACGGCCGAGTGCACGGCGCGCGTGTATTTGCGCTGCTTGAGCATGTTCGGCAGCAGCAGGTATTTTTCCGCGATCTGGCTGACCTCCGCCGCCCGCAGCACATCCGTCAGTGCCAGGCCCGTTTCGTGCGCGCGGCGCAGGCGCATGCGCCCTTCCGCGAACTCCACGTCGGCCAGGCGCGCGCCGGAAAACGGTGAATCGGGCAGCTGGCTGGCCAGCTTGAACAGGGATTTTTTCAGTTTCTCGCAGGCGCCCTGCACGGCCGAACCCACCGTTGCCACATGCGAGGAACCGCCCTCGACGGGCGCCACCGGCAGGGTCGAGTCGCCCAGCTGGAAGGCGACCATTTCCAGCGGCAGGCCCAGCGCCTCGGCGGCGATGGTGGCCATGACGGTGTAGGTGCCGGTGCCGATATCGGTGGCCGCGCTGCTGACCAGCAGACGACCATCATCGTGCAGCACGGCGCTGGCGCGCGCGAACATCTGCATCGCATCCCAGATGCCGGTGGCCATGCCCCAGCCCACCCATTCCGTGCCTTCCCGGCGGCTGCGCGGCGCCAGCGGGCGGGTGCTCCAGCCAAAGCGCGCGGCACCTTGCGCATAGCAGGCGCGCAGCTCCTTGCTCGAATATGGCAAGCCGTCGACGGGATTCGACTCCGCGTAATTTTTCAGGCGCAAGGCCAGCGGGTCCATGCCCACCGCATACGACAATTCGTCCATCGCCACCTCCAGCGCGTGCACGCCGTGCGCCGCACCGGGCGCCCGCATGTCCATGGGGCTGAACTGGTCGAGCGCCACCAGCTGGTAGCCCAGGCGGATATTTTCGCACGCATACAGCTGCCCGGACCAGTTCACCACCGCTTCCACATAGTCTTCAAAACGCGACGTTTCCGCCACCGCCTCGTGCCAGATGGCTTGCAGGATGCCGTCGCGGCTGGCCGCCAGTTTCACGCGCTGCCAGGTCTCGGGGCGGTGGCCAAAGGTGAACATCTGCTGGCGCGTCATCGCCACGCGCACGGAGCGCTGCCATTTCAACGCCGCCATCACGGCCAGCGGCAGCTGGTACTGGGGCCGCAAGCCGGCACCGAAGGCGCCGCCCACATAGGGATTGCGCACGGTGACTTTCGATTTCGGCAGGCCGAACACGCGCGACACGTACCAGCGGCTGTTTTGCGAACTTTGCGTCTTGTCGTAGATAGTCAGGTGGCCGTCGGCGGAACGGATCACGGTGGAGGCAAACAGCTCCATGGGATTATGATGCTCGACGCCGCTGTAAAATTCGGCATCGATGCGGCAATCGGCGGCCTGCCAGGCTTGCTCGGCATGGCCTTTTTCGTCAGGCGGCGGCGTGTAGCCGGCTTTCAGCCCTTTCGGCTGGTGCATCCGCGCCAGGTGGGGCAGCAAGCCCGTTGCATGCGGCTGCTGGGCATACTCCACCTGCACCAGCGCCGCCGCATGGCGCGCCGCCTCGAAGGTGTCGGCCAGCACCAGCGCCACGGGCTGGCCGTTGCTGACGATGTGTTCATCGTACAGGGGCCGGAACGGCGCGCCGCCGGGGGCCGTCATGTCCTTGTAGAACAGGTCGTAACTGCGCATCTTGGGCCGGTTCTGGAACGTGATGACGTCCACCACGCCAGGCTGGGCCAGCGCCGCGCTGGTGTCGAACGAGACGATCCGGCCCCGCGTGATGGTGCTGTTGACCACCACGCCGTACAGCAAATCGCCGGCGGGCATTTCCGCCGCATAGCGCGCCGCGCCCGTGACCTTGTCGCGGCCATCCACGCGCGCGACGGGCATGCCCGTCTTCACATGGCCGGTACCCGGCTCGGCCACGGGGGTGCGCAGTTCCGCAATCAAGCCTGTCGTCGATGCGCTCATGCCGCTCCCCTTGTCATGACGGTGCTGCCATGGCCCGTGTTGTTGTGGGTACCCGCCAGCGCCATCGCCAATGCCCGCACGATGGAGCGCCGCGCCATGAGAATTTTAAAATCGTTGCCGCCCTGCCCCTGCGCTCCCTCCAGCAGGCGGTCGGCAAAGGCGGCAAAGCGCGCCGCATCGGGCGCACCCTGCAGCAGCGCTTCCGCTTGCGGCACGCGCCACGGCTTGTGCGCCACGCCGCCCAGCGCCACCCGTCCTTCGCGTATCAGCCCGTCCTCGCCGATATCGAGCATGGCGGCCACCGACACCAGCGCGAACGCGTAGGAAGTGCGCTCGCGCAGCTTCAGATAAATGGAGTGGGCGGCAAACCGCGGCGCCGCCGGCAGCGCGATGTGCGTGATCAGCTCATCGGGCGCCAGGGTGGTGTCGATGTGCGGCTGCTCGCCGGGCAGGCGGTGAAAATCGCCAAAGGCGATGGTGCGCTCGCCCTCCTGCGTGGCCACGTGCACCACGGCGTCGAGGGCGCGCAAAGCCACGCACATGTCGGAGGGATGCGTGGCGATGCACGATGGGCTGGCGCCCAGGATGGCATGCTGGCGCGACAGGCCGTCGATGGCCGGGCAGCCGCTGCCAGGCGCACGCTTGTTGCATGGCACGCCTACGTCATAGAAATAATGGCAGCGCGTACGCTGCAGCAGGTTGCCGCCATTGCTGGCCATGTTGCGGATCTGCGGCGAAGCACCGGCCAGGATGGCGGCGCTGAGCAGCGGATAGCGCTCCAGCACCAGCGGGTGGTAGGCCGTGGCCGCATTGCGTGCCAGCGCGCCCAGCAGCAAACCGCCATGCCCATCGTCTTCGATGGTATCGAGCGCCAGGCGGTTGATGTCGATCAGCCGCTGCGGCAGCATCACGCGCTCTTTCATCAGGTCGATCAGGTTGGTGCCGCCGGCAACAAAGCGCGCGCCTTCCGCGCGGATCTGCGCCAGCGCGGCGGGCACGTCGAACGGCACCACGAACGAGAGCGGGTTCATGCTGGCACCACGCCGGCCGGCGCACCGGCGCCGCCGTCCTGTGGCTCAGCAGGCAGTTGCATCACCTCGGCCAGCGCGTCGACGATTTGCGGATAGGCGCCGCAGCGGCAGATGTTGCCGCTCATTAGCTCGCGCACTTGCGCCCGCGTGTGTGCCTGCCCCTCGTTGGCGTGTGTGCCTGCCCCTCGTTGATCAGTCCCATGGCGGAACACAGCTGGCCCGGTGTGCAGTAACCGCATTGAAAAGCGTCATGCGCGATGAAGGCCTGCTGCAGCGGATGCAGTTGCGCGCCGTCGGCCATGCCCTCGATCGTCGTGACGTCGCGCCCTTCCTGCATCAGCGCCAGGGTCAGGCAGGAATTGATGCGCTTGCCGTCCACCAGCACCGTGCAGGCGCCGCACTGGCCATGGTCGCAGCCCTTTTTCGTGCCCGTCAGGCCCAGGCGTTCGCGCAGCAGGTCAAGCAGGCTGACCCACGCTTCCACGTACAAGTGATGCCGCTGGCCATTGATCCCCAGGCTGAGCGGATACAGGGGAACGGGCGGCGCGGCCTGCCGGGAGGCAGGCGGTGAGGTAGCTAAGCGGGTATCCATGGCAAACCCTTCATGACGAATCGTGGGGATGCCTGGATAGTAAGATTGTAGCGAAGGTTCTTATATGCGCTTACGCACATATGGAAAATTGAGGGGATAAGCGCGCGGCATGCGGGACCGTGCAGGGCCGGCTGAAGTGGCTATTGTCGGCTTACGCGCGCAGCGCTAAGCCGACCTACGCCGGCCTGCGCTGACGTATTTGCAGGCTGATCAACCGGCAAGCGCCGGTCAGTGCTGCCCGATCTTCATGATTTTCAGCGCATTCGTGCCGCCGACCTTGCCCATCGGCTCGCCCCAGGTCAGCACGACGGTGTCGCCCTTGGCCACGACTTTATGTTCCACCAGCAAGTCTTCCGCCTGCTGCAAGACCTTGTCGCGGTCCGTGCCGGAGGTCAGTTCCAGGGTGCTGACATTGCGGTACAGGGCCAGCTTGCGGCGCGTGCCCACGCTTGGGGTCAGGGCGACGATGGGGATGTCGATGTTGCAGCGGCTCATCCACAGTGCCGTGGAGCCCGATTCCGTCAGGGTGGCAATCGCCTTCACGCGCAAATGGTGGGCCGTAAACAGGGCGCCGTAGGCGATCGACTGGTCGATGCGCGAGAACGTGGCGTTGAGGAAATCGGCGTCCAGCTTGCAGGTATCCCACTTTTCCGCATCCAGGCAGATGGCGGCCATGGCTTCCACCGTTTCGATCGGATAGCGGCCCGATGCCGTTTCCGCCGAGGTCATGACGGCGTCCGTGCCGTCCAGCACGGCATTGGCCACGTCCGACACTTCCGCGCGGGTCGGCACGGCGTTGACGATCATTGATTCCATCATCTGCGTGGCCGTGATCGCCAGTTTATTTGACGCGCGCGCCATCTTGATCATGCGCTTTTGCAGGGCCGGCACGGCCGCGTTGCCCACTTCCACGGCTAGGTCGCCGCGCGCCACCATGATGCCGTCGGACGCATCGAGAATTTCTTGCAGGGCGGGAATGGCTTCCGCACGCTCGATCTTGGCGATCATCATCGGCTTGTGGTCCCACGCTTCGCCGGCGATATTGGCCAGTTGGCGCGCCATGACCATGTCGGTGGCGTTTTTCGGGAACGAAACAGCCACGTAGTCGGCCTGGAAGCTCATCGCCGTTTTCACGTCTTCCATGTCTTTCGCCGTCAGGGCAGGCGCGGACAAGCCGCCACCCTGGCGGTTGATGCCCTTGTTGTTCGACAACTCGCCGCCGATCTTGACGGTGGTGTGGATTTCGCTGCCGACGACTTTATCGACCGTCAGCACGATCAGGCCGTCGTTGAGCAGCAATACGTCGGCAGCACGCAAGTCGCGCGGCAATTCCTTGTAGTCGAGGCCGCAGCGCTCGATGTTGCCCAGTTCGCCGTTCTCGCCCCACTTGGCGTCGAGGATGAACTTGGCGCCATTTTCCAGGAAAATCTTGCCTTCTTCAAACTTGCCCACGCGAATCTTCGGGCCTTGCAAGTCGGCCATGATGGCCACTTCGCGGCCGCACAGGGCAGCCGCTTCGCGCACCATGCGGGCGCGGTCGATATGGTCTTGCGCCTTGCCATGCGAGAAGTTCAGACGCACGACGTCGACGCCGGCCTTGAACATGCGGACCAGGGTATCGATATCGTTCGAAGCGGGGCCGATGGTGGAAACGATCTTGGTGGCGCGTTGCTGTACTTGCATGGTCATGGTGTGCTGCTTTCTATTAATGAGTCGTGTTGCTACAAGGGCCAGCCTTGTGGGCCGGCCGTCCTGGTGCGCTGGATCAGCGCTGGTACTGTGTTCTTACTTGGCCGCCATCAGGGCGACCGTGGTGTCGAGCATGCGGTTCGAGAAGCCCCACTCGTTGTCATACCACGACGACACTTTCACGAGGCGGCCCGACACCTTGGTCAGGGTCGAATCGAAATTCGACGAAGCCGGGTTGTGGTTGAAATCGATGGAAACGAGCGGCTCCGTCTGGTATGTGAGGATGCCTTTCAGCGCGCCTTCCGACGCCGCTTTCAGCAAGGCGTTGACTTCGACCACCGTCGTGTCGCACTTGGCGATGAAGGACAGGTCGACCAGAGAAACGTTGATCGTCGGCACGCGCACGGCAAAGCCGTCCAGTTTGCCGTTCAGTTCCGGCAAGACGAGGCCGACAGCGGCAGCCGCGCCCGTCTTGGTGGGGATCATCGAATGCGTGGCCGAGCGGGCGCGGCGCAAGTCTTCATGCATCACGTCGGACAGCACCTGGTCATTCGTGTAGGCGTGCACGGTGGTCATCAGGCCCGATTCGATGCCGATGGCGTCGTTGAGCGGCTTGACCAGTGGCGCCAGGCAATTCGTCGTGCACGAGGCGTTGGAAATCACGGTGTCTGTGGCTTTCAGCACATGCTGGTTCACGCCAAAGACGATGGTGGCGTCCACGTCCTTGCCGCCCGGCGCGGAAATGATGACTTTTTTCGCGCCGCCCTTCAGGTGGGCCGAGGCTTTTTCCTTGGTGGTGAAGAAACCCGTGCATTCGAGCACCACATCGACACCCAGCTCGCCCCAGGGAATCAGGGCCGGGTCGCGTTGCGCGAAGACGCGGATGCGGTCGCCATTGACGAGCATGTTCTCGCCATCGATGGTGACAACGCCGGGAAACTTGCCGTGCACCGTGTCATAGCGCGTCAAATGCGCATTCGACTTGGCGTCGCCCAGGTCATTGATGGCGACGATTTCGATATCCTGCTGCTTGCCGCCTTCATAAAACGCGCGCAAGACATTGCGGCCGATGCGGCCATAGCCATTGATGGCAACTTTGATGGTCATGCTGTCTCCTTGATGTTTTATTTAAAACCAACCCCAGCATTTGCCCTTGGGTTAAAAAGAATCAACCACTATTCCTCAGCCCCGCCGCGATGCCATTGATCGACAAATGAATGCCCGTACGCGCCGCCGCATCCTGCTTGCCTTCGCGGAAACGCTGCAGCAACTCGACCTGCACGTGGTTCAGCGGATCAATGTAAGGGAAACGGTTGCGGATCGAGCGCTGCATCAGCGGATTGGCTTGCTGCAGCTCTTCCTGGCCCGTGATCAGTTTCAAGGCGTCCAGGGTGGCCGCATATTCGGCGCGGATGCGGGTAAAGATGGCATCGCGCAAGGCCTTGTCCTTGACCAGTTCCGCATACTTGCCGGCGATGGCGATGTCGCTCTTGGCCAGCACCATATCCATGTTCGACAGCAAGGACGTGAAGAAGGGCCAGTCCGTGTACATGCCGCGCAGCACGTCCGCGCCATCGGCCGGATGGGCGGCCAGGTAGGCTTGCACGGCGGAACCGAAACCGAACCAGCCCGGCAGCATCAAGCGGCATTGCGCCCAGCTCAAGACCCACGGAATGGCGCGCAAATCCTCGATGGACGTGGATTTCTTGCGCGAGGCGGGACGGCTGCCGATGTTCAGCGCGGCAATCTCGGCGATCACGGTCGATTCCCAGAAATACTGTTCAAAGCCCTCGGTGCCGTAGACCAGGTCGCGGTAGGCGTTCAGGGCTGTGCCAGACAATTCTTCCATGGCGGCCAAATGGCCGGCGCCAGCCGAAGCCTTCGGTTGCAGCTGCGCCTGCGGCAGCAGGGTCGACTGGATGGTGGCGGCCACCAGCACTTCCAGGTTGCGGCGCCCTACTTCCGGGTTCGCATATTTGGCCGTGATGACTTCGCCCTGCTCCGTCAGGCGGATCTGGCCTTGCACGGCACCGGCCGGCTGGGCCAGGATGGCTTCGTAGCTGGGTCCGCCGCCACGGCCCACGGAACCGCCGCGGCCATGGAACAGTCGCAGCTTGATCTGGTATTGCTTGAAGACATTCACCAGCTCGATCTCGGCCTTGTAGAGTTCCCAGCCGGAAGTGAGGAAACCGCCATCCTTGTTGCTGTCCGAATAGCCAAGCATGACTTCCTGCTGGTCGCCGCGCGAGGCCAGCAAGCCGCGGTAGAACGGCAGGCCGAACGCGCGCGCCATGATGGCGGGGCCGGCGCGCAAGTCGTCGATGGTTTCGAACAGCGGGATGATGTTGACGTCCACTTCGCGGCTGTCCTGGCGCAGCAAGCCCACTTCCTTGAGCAGCAAGGCCACTTCCAGCAAGTCCGAGACGCTGGCCGCCTTCGAGATGATGCAATTCGGCACAGATTCCTTGCCATATTTGACATGCGCTTCGCGCACGGCGCGGAAGATGTCAAGCTCGGACGTGGTTTCTTCCGAGTATTGCGCATAAGGCGAGGTCAGCAGGCGTGGCGAGTCCAGCTCGGCCAGCAGCAAGGCGATGCGCTGCTCTTCGTCCAGGTCCAGGTAGACGAGGCCAGGCTTGACGCCAGCAAACAGTTCGCCCACCACGCGCTCGTGCACGTCGGAATTCTGGCGCAAATCCAGCGGTGCCAGCGAGAAACCAAACACCTTGACGGCGCGGCGCAGCTGGCGCAGGCGGCCTCGGGCCAGCGAACGCAAGCCATTGCTGACCAGCGAATGCTGCACCACGTCCAGGTCGGCCAGCAGCTCGGCAGCGGAAGCGTACGACTGCACGCCGTCGGCCTGCCTGCCCTTGCCAGTGAGCACGACGCGCGTGGCTTCCAGGCGCGCGTGGATGCCGTGCAGGGCGCGGCGATACGGCTCGTCCACGCGGTGCGGCGAGGCATCGGCCGAACGTTCAGCCAGCGCGCGCAGCGGTTCGCTGCAGGAATTCAATATTTGCGCCAGCGACAGTTGCGACGCCAGCTTGCGCAACTCGCCGAGGTAGAAATCGAGCACCTTGTCAGCCTGGGTTTGCAGGGTGCTGCGCAGGATGTCGGCCGTGACAAACGGGTTGCCGTCGCGGTCGCCGCCGATCCAGCTGCCGACCTTCATGAAATTGGGCAATTCCACATCTTCCCAGCGGGCATCGCGCTGGGCCAGCATGCTTTCCAGCGAAGAATACAACTTCGGCAGTTCGCGCAAAATCGTGTGGTCGTAGAACGACAGGCCATTGGCCACTTCATCCATGACGGACAGCTTGCTCGTCCGCAGCAAGCGCGTTTGCCACAGGGTGACGATGCCGCGGCCCAGCGCTTCTTCGTTCTGCTCCACCTCTTCCGGCGTCATCTGCACACGGTCGCGTTCGTTCAACAGGCGCGCGATGGCCATCTGGCAATTCTGGATACTCTTGCGCTGCACTTCCGTCGGGTGCGCCGTGAACACGGGGCTGACAAAGGCGTCTTCAAAGAAAGTTTCCAGGGCATCGGCCTGGCCCGCGTCCAGCACATTGCCGACGGCATGGCTGAGACTACCCTGGCGCGGCGGCGAGCCGGCGATCAAATGGGCGCGCGTGCGGCGAATGTGATGCTGATCTTCGGCAATATTAGCCAGCAGCGAGAAGTAGCTGAAGGCACGTGTCAATTGGGTGGTTTCTTCCTGCGACAGCGCTTGCAGCGCATCCGACAGTTGCGTGCCTGCCACTGCGTCATTGTCGCGGCGGAAACGGATGGCCAGCTGGCGTACATGTTCGATGCGTTCAAAGGCAGGGTCGCCCAGGTGATTGCGGATGGCGTCGCCCAAGAGACGGCCCAGCTGGCGGATATCGCTGCTCAGCAGCTCGTCTTTCACTTCATTCATTTGCATGGTATGTATTTCCTGGGGCGGCCGCCTTGCCGGCACCGCACAGATTGCGTAGTACGCGCTTCCCGGCCGGGAAACGCCCATCGTCCAATTTGTAGTAAATTTACCTTATTGTTTCACCATCCTCTTGATTTCCATCAACAAAATCCATGCTCAAAGGGCTTTTACGGGCGTACAAGCTGTTTGCCAAGGCAACAATATGAAAATTTACTACGCATTTGAGCGAAAGGCAACCAACTTTTGCCTTTCGAGGCGGAAATGTGACGTGAAAATGCGCAGCGGCCCGGCACTGGCCAGACACTTTTCCTGTATGCTGGCAGCCAGAAAGAAGGATGTAATCCACATCTTTATCAACGCCACCGACGATGCGACTGACTGCCTACACCGACTACACCCTGCGCACCCTGATGTACCTGGGCGTGCACCGCGACCGCCTCGTGACCATCCAGGATATTGCCGACCTGCACTCCATCTCGAAGAATCACCTGATGAAGGTGGTGCATCAGCTGGGCTTGTCCGGCATCGTGGAAACCGTGCGCGGCAGAAATGGCGGCCTGCGCCTGGCGCGCGAGCCGGCCGAGATCAATATCGGCACCGTCGTGCGCGAGACGGAAAGCGACTTCTTCATGGCCGAGTGCTTCAACAAGGACAACAACACCTGTCCGCTGACACCAGACTGTCAGCTGAAGGCCAAGCTGGGCCAGGCCACGGCCGCCTTCCTGGCCGTGCTCGACACCGTGACCCTGGCCTCGATACTGGCGGAAACGCCAGGCGCGCCCGCACTGGCGCCGGGCGTGATACCGCTGCGCGTGGCCAGGTAAAAAGCCGCGTCAGAAACAACAATGCCCGGCGAACCGGGCATTGTTTGTTTCAGCAACTACATCAGCAATATCAATGCGCGCTGGCACCTGCCGCGCCGATGCCTGTTTCCGAACGCATTTGTTGCGCTTCGTAGCCGGCACGGTCGATGCGCGCGCGCGGGCTCTTGTCGAGCACCGAGAACAGCCAGATGCCGACAAAGCCGGCCGTCATCGAGAAGATGGCGGGCGAAGCATACGGGAACAGCGCTTCGCCGTAGCCCAGCACGTCGACCCACACGGACTTCGATACCACCGTCAGGCCCACGGCCGTGATCAGGCCGATGAAGCCGCCGATGGTGGCGCCCCGCGTGGTGCAGTCTTTCCACAGCACCGACATGAACAGCACGGGGAAGTTGGCGGAAGCGGCGATGGCGAAGGCCAGCGACACCATGAAAGCGATATTCTGCTTCTCGAACACGATGCCCAGCACCACGGCGATGATGCCCAGGGCAATGGTGGTCAGGCGCGATACCTTCAGTTCGTTGGCGCCCGTGGCCTTGCCCTTCTTGAACACGGTGGCGTACAGGTCATGCGACACGGCCGAGGCGCCCGACAGGGTCAGGCCCGCCACCACCGCCAGGATGGTGGCAAATGCCACGGCCGACATGAAGCCGAGGAAGACGTCGCCGCCCACGGCCTTGGCCAGATGCACGGCCGCCATGTTATTACCGCCCAACAATTTACCAGCAGCATCCTTGAAGTCAGGATTGGTGCTCACCAGCACGATGGCGCCAAAGCCGATGATGAAGGTCAGGATGTAGAAATAGGCGATCCAGGTGGTAGCCCAGAACACGGATTTGCGCGCTTCCTTGGCGCTCGGCACCGTGAAGAAGCGCATGAGGATGTGCGGCAGGCCGGCCGTGCCGAACATCAGCGCCATGCCGAACGAGATGGCGGAGATCGGGTCCTTGATGAAGCTGCCAGGGCCCATGATGGCTTCCTTGGTGGCGTGCACTTCGACGGACTTGGCGAACAGGGCTTCCGGGCTGAAATTGAATTGGGCCAGCACGGCGATGGCCATGAAACTGGCGCCGCCCAGCAGCATCACCGCCTTGATGATTTGCACCCAGGTGGTGGCTGTCATGCCGCCGAACAGCACGTAGATCATCATCAGGGTACCGACCAGCACGACGGCAATCCAGTATTCCAGGCCGAACAGCAGCTTGATCAGCTGGCCCGCGCCCACCATCTGCGCGATCAGGTAAAAGGCCACGACCACCAGGGTGCCGGAGGCCGAGAAAATGCGGATCGGCGCCTGCTTGAAGCGGTAGGCGGCCACGTCGGCAAAGGTGAAGCGGCCCAGGTTGCGCAGGCGCTCGGCCATCAGGAAGGTGATGATGGGCCAGCCGACGAGAAAGCCGATGGCATAGATCAGGCCATCGTAGCCGTTCAAAAAGACGGCGGCGGAAATGCCGAGGAAGGACGCGGCCGACATATAGTCGCCGGCGATCGCCAGGCCATTTTGAAAGCCCGTGATGCCGCCGCCTGCCGTGTAGAAGTCGGAGGCCGACTTGGTTTTCGCGGCCGCCCACTTGGTGATGAACAGGGTTAAAATGACGAAGGCGGCAAACATGATGATCGCCGTCCAGTTGGTCGGTTGCTGTTGCGCCTGGCCCAGGTCGGCGCCGGCCGCCAGCACGCTGTTGCTGGCCGTGGCACCCAGCAAGCTCAGAGCTGCCAGGCAGGACAGTTTGCGCTGCATCGTGACGGCGCCGCTCATGCCTGCACCCGTGCCTGGATGGCGCTGGTCAGGTCGTCGAATTGCTTGTTGGCGCGGCGCACATAAATGCCCGTCACCAGCACGGTAAACAGGATGACGAACAGGCCGATCGGCATGCCCCACGTCATGACGCCGACACCGGTTTTGGTGGCAAGAAATTCCTTATTGAAAGCGATGAGCAGGATGTAGCCGTAGTACACCACCAGCATCACGCCCGTCAGCGCCCAGCCGAAGCGGGAGCGTACCCTGACCAGCTCATGGTAGCTGGGGTCGCGCTTGATTTTTTGAACCAGATCGTCATGCATTGTGTTGCCTCCTGTTATGTGAATGCCTGCTCTTTTGTGCGAGCTTGGATTCACAGTACAGGCCGAGGCTTACCCGCCCCTTACGGCGGAAATTTTTTCACGCCAGGGCAACACCGTAGCGACAAACAGTCAGTTCAGCGCGGCGGCCGGGCCGAAGAATTCATGATGCGTCTGCTGTTCCGGCACGCCCAGTTCGCGCAGGTATTGCTTGACGGCGCGCATGAACGGTTGCGGTCCCAGGAAATACGCATCGACGTCGCGCGATACAGGCAGCCAATGATCGAGGCGCTCTTTGCTCAGCAAGCCGACCGCGTCCGGCGCGTCCTGTTCGCCGGCATGTTGCGCGTAGCAGTAATAGCGTTTCAGCTGCGGGTGCTGCGCGGCCAGCGCGTCGATCTGCTGGCGGAACGCATGCACGCCGTGGTGGCGCGCCGCGTGGATGAAGTGCACGGGGCGCTTGCCGCGCAGCGCCGCCGTCAGCATGGCCAGGGTCGGCGTGATGCCCACGCCGCCGCTGATCAGCACCAGCGGCTTGTCGCTGTCCGTCAGCACGAAGTCGCCCGACGGCGGCGTCAGCTGGACGGTATCGCCGACCTGCACGCGGTCATGGAAGAAATTCGACACCTTGCCGCCCTGCTCGCGCTTGACGCTGATGCGGTAGGTCTGGCCATTGCTGGCGGCCGACAGGGAATACTGGCGGCGCATGGGCACGCCATCAACATCGGCCACCACGCCGATATACTGACCCGGCGCGAAGTCCAGCACGGGCAGGCCATCGGCGGGCGCCATCAGGAACGACGTGATCTCGGCGCTTTCCGCGGTCTTGCTTTGCACTAGGAAATCGCGCGCGCCGCTCCAGCCGCCGGGCGCCGCAGCCTTCTGTCGATAGATGCGCCCCTCCTCGCCGGCCAGGATGTCGGCCAGTTGGCCGTAGGCCGCGCCCCAGGCATCGATAACGGCGTCGCTGGCGACCTCTTCTCCCAGCACTTCGCGGATGGCTTGCAGCAGGCTGGCGCCCACCAGCGGATAGTGTTCGGCGCGGATCTGCAAGGCCACATGCTTGTTGACGATGGTCGATACCAGGCTACCGAGCGCGTCGAGCTGGTCGATATGTTTGGCATACATCAGCACGCCATTGGCCAGTGCGCGCTGCTGCTCGCCGCTGTGCTGGTGCGCCTGGTTAAAGTACGGCAGCACTTCGGGATGGTCGCGGAACAGATTCTGGTAGAAATGGCGGGTCAGCGTCTCGCCGCCCTGCTCGAGGATGGGGACGGTGGCGGTGATGATGGCGCGTTGTGCTTGGGTCAGCATGGATACTCCAGTGGGATTGGTTGAAATGGGCAATTCGGAAAGCAAGGCAGCCGAAAAAACGTAGCGAGCGGCAATGATTTGTGGTCGGGCAGCGCAGGTCGCAAAGCACGCCGCGCAGCACGCATGAGCGGCTGCCTAAAGCGTCTCAATGGCCGGATACAGCTCGCTGTCTTCGCGCCGCATACGCTGGTACAGCGCATGCAGCACGCTGTTGGCTTCGCTGCGGAAGGCATCCGGCTCCGCTTCCAGGCGCACGGGCGTGTTCCAGCGGCCGGCAAATTCCAGGTAGGCGCCAGCGATGCCGTGCATCTCGTTTTCATACGCGCGTCCCATCCGGGCGACTGTTGCCACGCCCGACGCTTGCGCGGCCGGATACAGATAGCGCTGTTCGACGGCCAGGTGCAGCTTGATCAAGCCGCTCATGGCAACGATCTGGCCGGCGATCGCCTGGGCCTGGGCGGCCACGCCGCCGCGCGCCAGCTGGCGCAAGTCATCGATGGCGGCCAGGATGGCCAGGTGCTGCTGCTTGAATTTGTCGATATTCATGGTGTTTCTCTCTTGTTGAGTGTGGCCAGTGTAGCGGAATTCACTTAAACATTCAAATCATCTACATCTTTAAAGGCGGTGTTTTTGCACGAAACAGGCATCGACATGCCCACTATGTGCGGCACAGAACACAACAATAAGCCGCGCCTGCCTATACTTGTCCATGACAGCACGGCCCCCTTTCCAATGCAGGCCGCGGCGCAACTTTTACTCCAGCCAAGGATGAGCATGAAAATCAAGACAGGCACGGGCCAGGCGCAGCAACTGGCCGCCATCATCAGCGAACACCACACGGAACTGCTGGACGGCTGGATGGCCGGCCTGATCGCCCGTCTGGTGCGGCGCGACAAAATCGCGGAAAACGAGCTGCGCCAGCAGGCGTCGCAATTTTTGCCCCTGCTGGTGCGCGCGCTGGAAAACAGCGATTCCTTCGATATCGACGCTGGCGCCTGGGACGACGCGCGCCAGCTGCTCGGCGAAATATCGCAGTCGCGCGTGCGCCAGGGCTATGCGCCGATCGACACTGCCAGCTTCGTGTTTTCCCTCAAGGAACCGCTGTATACCTACCTGCGCCAGGCACTCGCCGAGCAGCCGCAGCAGCTTGGCGACGCCATCGTCAGCACCAGCAAGCTGTTCGACGAACTGGGCCTGCTGACCATCGCCATCTATCAAAAGGCGCGCGAACAGGTCATCATGCGCCAGCAGCAGGAATTGCTGGAACTGTCCACGCCGGTGGTGCAACTGTGGCAAAACGTGCTGGCCCTGCCCCTGATCGGCACGCTCGACAGCGCACGCACGCAGGTGGTGATGGAAAGCCTGCTGCAAAAGATCGTCGATACGGGCGCGCTGATCGCCATCATCGACATCACGGGTGTGCCCACCGTCGACACCCTGGTGGCGCAGCACCTGCTGAAAACCATCGCGGCGGCGCGCCTGATGGGCGCCGACTGCATCATCAGCGGCATCCGCCCGCAGATCGCGCAAACCATCGTGCACCTGGGCGTCAACCTGGAAGACGTGCTTACCAAGGCCACCCTGGCCGACGCCTTTGTCGTGGCCCTGAAACGCACGGGTTCCACCATCACCTACCAGCAGCACCAGCACTGAGGCGCCTATGGAAAGAATCCCCATTTTACGCATGGGCCGGCTGCTGCTGGTGACCATCCAGGTGGACATGCATGACCGCCTGGCCATGACCTTGCAGGACGACCTGACAACACGCATCGTCAAGGACCGCGCCACGGGCGTGCTGATCGACATTTCCGCGCTCGACATCGTCGACTCCTTCATCGGCCGCATGATCAGCAACACGGCGGCGATGGCCAAGATCCTCGACGCGCGCACGGTGGTCGTCGGCATGCAGCCGGCCGTCGCCATCACGCTGGTGGAGCTGGGCCTGGCGCTGGAGGGCGTGAGCACGGCGCTGAACGTCGAGCTGGGCATCAAGCTGCTGGAACGGAGCGGCGAATGGGAATGACGGGGGCGCCGTGCTAGGCGCGCAGACACAGGAACGCGCGCAGCCAGGGGCGCCGCAGATCCTGCCCCTGCATAGCGACGAGGATGTCGTGCGCCTGCGCAAGCTGGTACGCGACAGCATGGTCGCCATGGGCTTCAGCCTGATCGAGCAGACCAAGATCATCACGGCTGCCAGCGAGCTGGCGCGCAATACCCTGCGCTACGGCGGCGGCGGCGAAGCGCGCATCGCGCGCGTCAGCGAAGGCGCGCGCCAGGGACTGGAACTGCGCTTTGTCGACCAGGGACCTGGCATCGAGGATATACCCCTGGCGCTGACCGATGGCTACACCAGCGGCGGCGGACTGGGACTGGGGCTGGGTGGCGCCAAGCGCCTGGCCGACGCATTTCACATCGACACGGCGCCCGGCATGGGCACCACGGTCATCATCGCGAAATGGAAACTGTTTTGAACCACCTGGAGCCGCAGCCCGACATACTCAGGCAAAGAAGTTTTTCCATCGGCGAACCGAGCGAGATCGCCGCGGCCCGCCGCGCCGGCAACGAGCTGGCGCGCCTTGTCGGCTTCGACGATGTACGCGCGGGCCAGCTGGCCATCGTCATCAGCGAAGCGGCCACCAACATCATCAAGCACGCGCGGCGCGGCGAGATCCTGCTGCGCAAGGTGCTGCGCGGCGGCACCAGCGGCATCGAAGTGCTGGCCATCGACCAGGGTCCGGGCATGGGCAACGTGCGCCAGCACATGCAGGATGGCCAGTCGACCACGGGCACGTATGGCGTGGGGCTGGGCGCGATACGCCGGCTAAGCCAGGAATTCGACCTGTACACGGCGCCCGGCAAGGGCACGGCGCTGATGATGGTGGTATGGGGGCCGCACGCCAGCAGCAGCATTCCCGCCAGTCCGAACTGGCAGATCGGCGCCGTCTGTCTGCCGCTGGCATCGGAACAGGTCTGCGGCGACGCCTGGAATATCGTCTGCGAAGGCCATGAACTGAGCCTGATGGTGGCCGATGGCCTGGGCCACGGCCCGCTGGCAGCCAGGGCGTCGGAAACGGCCAGCGCGCTGCTGGAAAACAGCACGCCAGGCCTGCCGCCCCTGCCTGCGCCCTTCATCGAACTGGCCCATGGCGCCCTGCGCGGCACGCGCGGCGCGGCCATGGCGGTGGCGCATATCGATAGCGCGCGCCGCGAACTGCGCTACGCCGGCGTGGGCAATATCGCCGCCTGCGCCTTCGATGCGCATCAGCGGCGCCACCTGCTGTCGCATAATGGCATCGTTGGCAGCAATCTGCGCAAGGTGCAGGAATTCCGCTATCCATGGCAGCTGGGCACCATGCTGGTCATGCATACCGACGGCCTGCACACGCGCTGGGACCTGGAACAGTATCCGGGCCTGGCGCAATGCCACCCCAGCCTGGTGGCCGCCGTGCTGTACCGCGACTTTGCGCGCGGCCGCGACGACATCACGGTGGTGGTGCTGCGCGAGCATGAAGAACACGAAGCCGTGACGGGACAAGAAACGGCATGAGGAAAGGAAGAGCATGACTCAACGCATATTGACGGCGAATATCGCCAGCGAACTCGATGTGGTGGGGGCGCGCCAGCGCGCGCGGCAGATCTCCGCCCTGTGCGGCTTCGGCGTGCAGGACCAGGTGCGCATCGCCACGGCCGTGTCGGAACTGGCGCGCAATGTCTACAACTATGCGGGCAGCGGCAAGATCCATTTCGCCATCGACGGCCAGACGGCGCCGCAGCTGTTCAGCATCCGCATCGAGGACCAGGGCCCCGGCATCGCGCAGCTCGAGCAGATACTGGCCGGCAGCTACCGTTCGCCCACGGGCATGGGCCTGGGCATCCTCGGCGCACAGCGCCTGATGGATCGCTGCCATATCCACAGCGTGCCGGGCATAGGCACGGCCATCACCCTGCAAAAGCTGTTCCCCCGCGACGCGCCGCTGCTCGACGGGCGCAAGATCGGCGCCCTCTCCGGCAGCCTGCAGGCGCTGCCATCGGACATCACGCTGGCCGAAGTGCAGCAGCAGAACCGCGAGCTGCTGGCCACCCTGGCCGAACTGAAAACGCGCCAGGACGACCTGCTGCAGCTGACGCGCGAACTGGAAGACACCAACCGCGGCGTGGTGGCCCTGTACGCGGAACTCGATGAAAAGGCCGACCACCTGCGCCGCGCCGACCAGATGAAATCGCGCTTCCTGTCGAACATGAGCCATGAATTCCGCACGCCCCTGAGCTCCATCCGCGCCCTGTCCAAGCTGCTGCTTGACCGCATCGACGGCGATCTGTCGGAGGAGCAGGAAAAACAGGTACTGTTCATCCTGCAAAGCGCCGTCAGCCTGAACGACCTGGTGAACGACCTGCTGGACCTGGCCAAGATCGAGGCGGGCAAGGTCGACGTGCACGCCAACAGCTTCCAGGTGGCAGACCTGTTCAGCGCCCTGCGCGGCATGCTGCGCCCGCTCCTGGTGTCCGAGTCGCTCACGCTCACCTTCATCGACCCCAACCCGGCGCTGCACATCCACACGGACGAAGGCAAGCTGTCGCAAATCCTGCGCAACTTCATTTCCAACGCCCTCAAGTTCACGGAAGCGGGCGCCATCATCGTCAGCGCCACGCCGCTGCCGGAGCGCGATGCGATCCGTTTTTCCGTGTCCGACACGGGGCTGGGCATAGCCGCCGAGGACGTGCAGGTGATTTTTGAGGAATTCAGCCAGGTGGAAAACCACATGCAGCGCAAGGTCAAGGGAACGGGCCTGGGCCTGCCCCTGTGCCGCAACCTGGCGACCCTGCTCAATGGCACGGTGGCGGTGGAAAGCACCCTGGGCCAGGGTTCGCTGTTTTCCGTCGTCCTGCCCACCAGCTACCACGCGCCGGAAGGCAGCCTGCCGCCGTGCGCGCCGGCCAACGACAATGGCAACGACCAGCGCATCCCCGTGCTGGTGGTGGAAGACAATCCGCCCATCCGCCTGCTGTATGAAAAATTTTTGGCCGGCAGCGAGTTCCGCGTGGTGGCGGCGCGCAGCGTGCGCGAGGCGCAGGAGCGCTGGGAACAGCAGCGCCCCGCCGCCGTCATCCTCGACATCCTGCTGCATGGCGAAAATGCCTGGCACTGGCTGGCCGAATTGAAAAACGATCCGCTGCGGCGCCAGGTACCGATCATCGTCGCCACCGAAATCGACGACAAGCGCAAGGGCCTGGCGCTGGGCGCGGACGCCTACTACGTCAAGCCCCTGCTGCGCCAGCAACTGCTGGCCACCCTGCGCGCGCTGATCGGCAATACACACCACCGGCAAGAGCCGGCTCCGCCGCAAGGCACCACCAACTGGGATGATGCGCATGCTACCGGATAACAACAGCGATGCTCTGATCCTCAACGTCGATGACAGCGACGGCGCACGCTACGCCAAGTCGCGCATCCTCAAACGCGCCGGCTTCAAGGTGATCGAAGCGTCGAACGGCGGCGACGCGCTGCTGCGCGCACGCCAGGAACGCCCGAACCTGATCCTGCTCGATGTCAAGCTGCCCGACATCAATGGCCTGGAAGTGTGCCGCCAGCTCAAGGGCGGCGCCGAAACGAATACCATCCTGGTGCTGCAGACGTCGGCGTCGTGCATCGGTACGGCCGACAAGATCCGCGCCCTTGACGGCGGCGCCGACAACTACCTGGTCGAACCGATCGAGGCGGACGAATTGATCGCCAATGTGCGGGCGCTGCTGCGCCTGGGCCAGGTGGAGCGCGAACTGCGCGAAGTCGACCGCCGCAAGGACGAATTCCTCGCCACCCTGGCGCACGAGCTGCGCAATCCGCTGGGCCCCATCCGCACGGCGCTGGCCCTGCTGTGCAAGCTCGATCCCGTGGTGCCGGCCATGCAGGACAATGCGCGCCGCACCATCGGGCGCCACACGGACCACCTGGTGCGCCTGGTGGACGACCTGCTCGACGTGTCGCGTATTTCGCAAGGCAAGATCTCGCTGCAGTGGGACAGCGTGAACCTGGCAGGCGTGGTGCGCAGCGCGCTGGAAACCAGTTCGCACAGCATCGAGGCGCGCGGCCATGCGATCGACATCGACTTGCCCAAGGAAGAACTGTGGGTTCGCGGCGACGCCGTGCGCCTGTCGCAAATTGTCGCCAACCTGCTGCTCAACGCGGCCAAGTTCACCTCGCCCGGCGGGCGCATTGCCATCGCCGCCGCGCGCGACGGCGACAATGTGCGCATACGCCTGAGCGACAACGGCATCGGCATCGCCGCCGCCAGCATCGACAGCATCTTCGGCCTGTTCGCGCAAAGCGGCCATTCGCCGGACCGGGTGCAGGATGGCCTGGGCATCGGCCTGTCGCTGGTGCGCACGCTGGTGGAACTGCACGGCGGCCAGGTCAGCGTCAGCAGTCCCGGCGTGGGCCTGGGCAGCACCTTCGAAGTCCGGCTGCCGCTGGTCGCCAACGTGCCGATGCCGGCCACCGTGCCGGAAGCGGCAGTGGCGGGCAGCAGCCAGCGCATCCTCGTCGTCGACGACAATCGCGATGCGGCCGACACCCTGGCAGAACTGCTGGATATGTATGGCCACGCGGTACGCACGGCCTACACGGGCGCGCAGGCGGCCGAGCGCACCCTGGAATTCAAGCCCGACATCGTCTTCCTCGACATCGGCCTGCCCGACATGAGCGGCTACGAAGTGGCGGTCAAGCTGCGCCAGTTGCCGATCCCGCAGCAATTTCAGCTGGTGGCGCTGACCGGCTATGGCCAGGAACACGACCGCCAGGCGGCTTTGGCGGCGGGCTTCAATGAACACTTTGCCAAGCCTGTCGACTTCGGCAAGCTGGCCGCGCTGGGACTGCACATCGGGCAGTGAGCCGGGCCGCGAGGGCCTGCTGCTTGACCTGCCGTCGTCTATAATCGGAAGATGGCCGAGGCAACAGTGCCGGCCCGTCCGGCTTGTCCGGCACACGACCCTGGCCGCGCAGCGCCTGCGCCGCCGCGCCCCCTCACTGGAACGATCACATGAAAACCCGCACGCCACTGCTGCGCATCACCATGATACTGGGCGCCCTGCACGCCCTGCTGGGCTGGCTCCTGCTGCCGGCGCTGCCCGTCGGCCTGGCCGGCTGGCTGCTGGGCGGCCTGGTCTTGCTCGCCTCGACCATGCTGATGCCGATGACCATCTTCGCCCGCGCCGTTACCAACGATGCGCGCCTGGCCGACCGCCTGAGCTGGGCCGGCTCGCTGTGCATGGGATTTTTTTCCTCGCTGTTCGTGCTTACCGTACTGCGCGCCCTGCTGATGCTGATTCCCGCCGCGCGCCAGCATGCACAGGCATCCGCCGTGGCCGTCCTGGTTCTGGCCCTGCTGGCGACCGTTGTTGGCTTCATCAACGCCCGCCGCGTGGCGCGCGTGCGCGAAGTGACGGTCCCCATCGCCGGCCTGCCGGCCGCGCTGCAAGGCTTGAGCATCGTGCAATTGAGCGACATCCACGTGGGCGCCACCATCAAGCGCGCGTATGTGGAAGCCATCGTCGCGCGCGCCAACAGCCTGCAGGCCGACATCATCGCCATCACGGGCGATGTGGTCGACGGCACGGTGGCGCAGCTGGCCAGCCATACGGCGCCGCTGGGCGAGCTGCGCGCGCGCCACGGCGTGTTTCTCGTCACGGGCAACCATGAATATTATTCGGGCGCCGCGCCGTGGGTGGCGGAATTTCGCCGCCTGGGCTTGCGCGTGCTGATGAACGAACACGCGCTGCTGGAACACGGCGGCGCGCGCCTGGCCCTGGCCGGCGTCACCGATTTCAACGCGGCCGGTTTCGACCCGGCCCAGAAGAGCGATCCGCACGCCGCCATCGCCGGCGCTCCCGCCGGCATTCCCCGCATCCTGCTGGCGCACCAGCCACGCAGCGCGCCGGAAGCGGAAGCGGCAGGCTACGATTTGCAACTGTCCGGCCACACGCACGGCGGCCAATTCTGGCCCTGGAACCTCTTCGTGCCGCTGCAGCAGCCCTATGTGGCGGGCCTGCACCGGCAAGGCCGGCTGTGGATTTATGTGAGCCGCGGCACCGGTTACTGGGGGCCGCCGAAACGCATCGGGGCGCCGGCGGAGATTACGCTATTGAGGCTGGTGGCGGTGTAGCCAGGGGGCGAGGTCAGAAAGGGAAAAGCCGGCCGTCACGTTCAAGCATGCCCGATTCGACCTGCGCGATGGCCACGCAGCCGTCCGTACCGGCCGCCAGGATTGCCACGAGCCGCACCGGGTCGTGATAGAGATAGGCGCCGCCCATATGGCAGGGGACGTGGTCCAGCAAGCGTCCGGCAAGTTCCGCATCGTGGATGGCAAGGCGCACAGGGCAATGCCCATCGGCCAGTTCCAGGTTTGCACTCTCCCCCACAACGAGCATCCCCGCGATCGCATATCGGCCGCCATGGAGACTGCTGCCACCGCCTTGCAGCAGCGCGGCGGTCAGTACCTGGCCGCTCATGCAGCGCCCGCCATCCAGCGCACGAAACGCGCCATCACCTCGGGTGGATTCAATCGCGCCATCGCGCCTCCCACCGCTTCGCTGTCGCTGACCTCGAACAGCAACACGAAATCATCGCGCTGCGCGCCCGCGCCAAATACCCCTTCTGCGTCCAGCCGCGCCAGGGCCGCGATACAGGCCTCGAACACGCCAGCGCGAAAGGCGGTGAAATCCACGTCGAACGGCAAGTGGCGATGCGCCTGCAGGAGCAGGCGGTAGGCGCTGTCGAAATACGCGCCGCCATCGTCAAACGCCCATTCGGCCGGATTCCACAGCATCTCTTCGCCGTATTCCGAGGCGGCCAGCGCTTCGCGGCTGTTCGCCATCGGGCCGATGGTCATGGCGCTGTCGTCGCTGACCAGCGCGAAAGCGTCGATATGCTGGCCGGTATGGGCGCGGCGCACGGCATCGACAGCCAGGCGCGTGGCGTCCGTCACCAGGCTTTGCAGCAGCGCGAAATCGAATACGGCCGGGTCGATCAGCATGGCGCGCGCCAGCGTATAGCCTTCGTCGAGGGCGGCCTGGCAATGCGCCACATAGGCAGCGCGCGCCAGCGCCTCGCTGGCGTATCCGCTGCGCGCCTCCTCGCCCCAGGTCATGGCCGCGCCGCCGGCCGTCCAGAGGTTCGCGCCAAACACGCGCGCCTCGCGGAAGCGGGCGGGTACATCGCCATCAAAGGTGTAAAACAGGCTGTAGTTGCTCGTCATGGAAAATTTTGTCGTTTAATCGGGCCGCATCTGCGCGGCGAAATCGCGCTGGCGGAACTGCTCCAGCAAAAAATCGACGAAGACGCGCGTCTTCGCGGGCAGCAGCTTCTTGCTGGGATAGTACACGGACAAGGGGCCGGAATCGGCATGCCAGCCGGGCAGCAGGCGCACCAGGACGCCGCTGCGCAAGTGGGCCAGCGCGTGCGGCATCGGTAGCAACGCCACGCCGACGCCCATGATGGCCGCCTGCGCCATCGCTTCCGGATCGTCGAAGATGGCGCGCGGCCGGCATTCGGCCACGCCTTCGCCGCCCTGGCCGTCGCGCAGTATCCAGCTGCGCAACCTGCCGCTGCCGGCCGAGCGGCGCGCCACGCCGTCGAAGTGGGTCAGGTCCGACGGATGCGCGGGCATGGCCTTGCCCTGCATGAAGGCGGGCGACGCCGTGGCGACGATGCGCACATGGCCCAGTTCGCGCGCCACCACGCCCGGCGTCAGCTCGATGCCGCCGCCGATGGCGACATCGAAACCTTCGCCGATCAAATCCACCTGCCGGTTATCGAAATGGCAGTCGGGGATCACGCCCGGATGGCGCGCGATGAAGTCGCCCAGCAAGGGCACCACATAGCTGCGCCCGAACGATGGCGCCATGCTGATTTTCAGGATGCCCGCCGGCTGGCCGCCCTCTTCCGCCACGCCGGCGATCGCTTCCTGCAAGGTGGCCAGGGCGCCACCGATCTGCTGCAGGAAGCGCTCGCCCCCTTCCGTCAGGGTCAGTTTGCGCGTGCTGCGCTGGAACAGCCGCAGTCCCAGGCCCGCTTCCAGGCGCGCCACGTTCTTGCTGACGGCGGCGGGCGTCAGGCCCAGGCGGCGCGCGGCGGCGGAAAAACTGCCCAGCTCGGCCGACAGCACGAATGATGGCAAGTGATTGAATGCGTCCATGTGCCTATTCTACCCGCTCATTTAATACGAATGGTTGAAAGTGATTGTAGCGATTCACGGCTAGCGCGGCAGGAATGAAAGGCAGATACTGAGCTTCTCGACTCATCACACAGAAAGCCCATCATGCAAACCCAAGCCAACACCAGCACTTCCCTGCCACTGCAAGACAAGGTCGCCTTTGTGACGGGCGGCTCGCGCGGCATCGGCGCCGCCATCGTGCGCCGCCTTGCCAGCCAGGGCGCCAACGTCGTCTTCACCTATCAAAGCTCCGCCGCCGAAGCGCAGGTGCTGGCCGCCACGGTGGAGGCGGACGGCGGAAAAGCCATGGGCGTGCAGGCCGACGCGGCCGACGCCAGCGCCCTGACGGCGGCCATCGACAAGGTGGCGGCGCAGTTTGGCCGCATCGATATCCTCGTCAACAACGCGGGCGTGTTCCTGCCCGGCGCCATCGACGATTTTTCGCTGGCGGACTTCGACAAGACCCTGGCCGTCAACGTGCGCGCCGTGTTCGTCGGCATCAAGGCCGCTGTGGCGCACATGGGGACGGGCGGGCGCATCATCAACATCGGCAGCACGAATGCGCACCGCATGCCGTTTGGCGGCGCTGCCGCCTACGCCATGAGCAAGTCGGCGCTGAGCGGCCTGACGCAAGGGCTGTCGCGCGACCTGGGACCACGCGGCATCACCATCAACAACGTGGAACCGGGCCCCGTCGCCACCGACATGAACCCGCCCACGGGCGACTTCGCCGACCTGATGCACGGCCTGATGGCCCTGCCCCGCCATGGCACGGCAGATGAAATCGCCGGCATGGTGGCTTACCTGGCCAGCGCGGAAGCGGCCTTCGTCACTGGCGCCGGGCTGAAGATCGACGGCGGCTTCGCCGCATAAAAAAAGGGTCAGACCCTGTCGGGTCTGACCCCAGCCTTTGCTTCAGGGCTTTGTTGCCAAGTTGCTTACGCTGCCTTGCGCCGCCGTCCGCGCCACCACAGCAGCAATGCCAGCAGCACCAGCACGCCGACGATGATGCCGGCGCGGGCCAGGCCGATCAAGTTCGAGGCAGGACCGCCGTTGCGCAGGGTCGTCACCTGTTCCGCCGTCACCTTGATTGCGGGATTGCCGTACATCTTCTGCACGTAATTGCCGAGGGTGACGATCTGCTCGTCCGACAAGGTCTGGCGGAAGGCCGGCATCAGGTGCCCGCTGCCCCCATCCTGCCGTTCCACGCCGTCGAGGATGGCCATCACCAGGTTATTGCTGTTGCTGCGGCCCGTCACCGAGTTATGGAACAGCGGCGGCAAGCTGCCGTCGAAACTGCCCTCGCCCTCGGCCTGGTGGCAGCTGGCGCACTGCGCATCGTACAGCTGCGCACCCGACATCTTGTTCAGGTTCTGCGGCAGCGGCACGCCGCGGATGCTGCTCAGCTCTTCGCCCGCCTTGCCCCATTGCGTCACCGGTTTCGTGTCGGCCTTGTCGCGGATGGCCGGCACGCCCTTGACGTAGTGGGCGATGGCGTTCAAATCGGCGTCGCTCAGGTGCTTCAGGCTATGGTCGATGGCTTCGGCCATCGGTCCCGCCGCCTGCGCCTTGTTGGCGCTACGGCCCGTGCGCAGGTAGTCGACCAGTTCCTGCTGGCTCCAGCCGCCCACGCCGCTGTTGATGTCCGACGTGATGTTCGGCGCATACCAGGTGCCCAGGTCGGCGCCGCCCAGTTCCTTCGACAACTGCTCGGCCATCAGCGCATTGCGCGGCGTATGGCAGGTGGTGCAGTGCGCCAGGCCTTGCGCCAGGTAGGCGCCGCGGTTCCATTCCATGCTCTTGCTGGCATCGGCCACGAAAGGCTTCTTGTCGAGGAAGAGCATGTTCCAGCCCGACATCGACAGGCGGATGTTGAACGGGAATGGCAAGTCAGTCTGCTTGGCCGGAGCCGCGTCGACAGCCGCCACGCCATGCATGAAGTAGTCATACAGGGCCGCCGTATCCTCGTCCGTCACCTTGGCATAGGCCGTGTAAGGCATGGCCGGGTACAGGTTGGCGCCGTCGGCGCGCACGCCATGGCGCACGGCGTCGGAGAACTGCTTGAGCGTGTAGTTGCCGATGCCATGCGTTTTCGACGGCGTGATGTTGGTGGCGACGACGGCGCCCAGCGGCGTGGCCAGGGCCAGGCCGCCGGCCATCGGTTTGCCGCCAGGCACGCTGTGACAGGCGATGCAGTCGCCGGCCGTGGCCAGGTAGCGGCCACGCTGGATCGCCGCCGCGTCCGGGGTGGATGCGCCGGCAGCGAGCACTGGCAAGGCCAGGGACAGCAAGGCGGCGCCCGCCGCCATTCTGAAGCTTGTCATCATGCTGTTCCTCCCTGTTGCTCGTCGAGGATGTGCTTGACGGTGCGCAGCGCCACGGCCAGGCCGTTTTCCGTCGAATTGCAAGTGCCGGACGTGGGCAGCACGCCGGTGCTGCACAGGAACAGGTTGGCGTGGTCGAAGGTACGGCCCCACTGGTCGCACACGGCCTTGGCCGGGTCGGAACCCATCGACAGGGTGCCGCAGATATGCTGGTTGTTGGCAAACACGCCTTCCTTGCTGTGGCGCAGATTGGTGCCGCCCATCAGTTTGGCGATCTGCTCGAAATCCTGCTTCGAGCGCTCGTGGCCACGCTTGGTGTACTCGTCGATCGCATAATGCGCCTGTGGCTTGGGGATGCCCATGGCATCCTTTTCGCTGCTCAGGGCAATGCGGTTTTCCGGGTTCGGCAGCACTTCCAGCACGTTTTTCAGGCTCATTTCACGGGCCGAGCGGAAACGCAGCTGCTGTTCGAACTCTTCGCCAAACACGCCCTTGCCGATCAATTCCCTGGTGGCGCCATCGACGCGCGAAATGTTCGTGAAGTCCAGGCGGTACGGCGAATGCTGGCTGCGGAAATCGCCGTCGCGCATGGTGTTGATGGAATTGGGGCTTTGCGGGCCCCGGCCCAGCCACAGGTCTTCATCGGCGTCGAAGGTAATCGAGGTGCTCGGGTGGTCCATCAGGTTGCGGCCCACCATGTCGCTGCTGTTGGCCAGGCCGTTCGGGTATTTCTCCGAAGCGGAAACGAGCAGCAAGCGCGGGCTTTCGATGCCGTTGGCCGCCAGAATAAAGGTCTTGGCCGTGACGCGGTGGCTCTTCTTGTCGACGTCATAGTACAGCGCGGCCGTGATGCGGCCCTGCGCGTCGTGTTCCAGCTTGTAGACGTTGGCATTGCAGACGATCTTGACGCCCGCTTCTTCCGCCTGCAGCGCGGCGATGCCGCCGTGGTATTGCGCGTCGATGGGGCAGATCGGCTGGCAGCTGTTGTTGCCGCAGCAAGCCGGGCGGCCGGCGTAGCTGACACTGTTGCGGGCCACCGTGTTGCCCACCACTTTATACGAGGGATCGAGGCGTTCGCGGATGCGGCGCATGGCGTACGGCTCCGTCACGGGTTCCATCGGGAATGGCTGCTTGCGCGGCGACCCGGTGTTCTCGGCACCCGAGACGCCCATGATTTCTTCCGCTTCCTGGTAGAACGGCTCCAGGTCTTCATAGCTGATCGGCCAGTCGACACCCACGCCATACAGGGTATGGATGCGGAAATCGTTGGGCACGTTGCGCCACGCCTGCGCGGCCCAGTGCCACGAGGTGCCGCCGAACTGGCGGATGTATTCGGCCGGGTACGGATACGGGCCGGCCTGCACCAGGTAGCCATTGTCCTTCGGCTGGTAGATCGGGTGCGGCGCCGTGGCGATGGACGGATACGGCGACATCCAGTCACTGCGGCGCGTCGTGTTGCGGAAACGCGAGACGATTTCACCGCGCGAGACGCGCGGTCCCGCTTCCAGGATCAGCACCGAGGCACCGGCCAGCGCCAGCTTGCGCGCGGCCAGGGAGCCAATGATGCCGGAGCCGATCACCAGGTAATCGGCGGAGAGTTGTTCAGCCATGATGGCTCCTTAAATTGGTTTTCTGGCCCAGCTGCCGTAGGCGCCGTAGGAATACGTGGGAGGCTTCAGCACGTCGGCCACGACGGCCGCGTTCAGCGCCTGCTCGTAGGCGACGCAGACGGCCGCCTCGCCCGTGCCGACGATGCCCAGGTACCAGGCGCTGGCGATCTGGCGCGGCAAGGCCGCCAGCGGCGACTGGGCCGGATCGAGCGCGTCCAGTGCCTGCTGCAGGCCGGCGGCCTGCAAGCCCTGCGCATTGATCAGCGACAGCAGCGCACGCACATTCGCCGGGAAGGCGGCGTCCTGCGCCACCAGTGCGTCGTACAGGCGCTTGGCCAGCGCCGGGTCGAGCACCTGGCGTCCGACCAGCATGGCCGACACGCCCAAAAAGGCGCCCTGCTCCGCATCGGCGACCGGCTCGGCCAGTGCCCAGGGGATCAGCGCCGCGGCCGAAGCCGACAGCAAGCCGGCCAGCACCATGCGGCGGCCGGGGTTCAGAGGGCCGCGGCCCTCCTTGTTATGTGTAGCGTCCAATTGAAGCTCCCGTGAGTTCAGCAACCGTTCAGAAAGAGTGCTTGAGACCGACCATCACCACCGTCTGGCCGCCGTTCGACGACGGCGTGCCGTTCTGCGAATCGCCGACCGAGGCAACGGCGCCGACGATGCCGCCGTCCTGGCCCAGGGTCTGGCCGCGCGCCAGCTGGCGCGCTTCGATCAGGTAGATCGCCGTGCGCTTGGACAGCGCGTAGTTCTGCTCGAACGACAGCTGGCGGTAGCGCGCGCGGTCGGTAATGCCGTTGGCTTGGCTGGCGAAGGTGTCGCTGTAGCCGGCTGCCAGGAACCACTGCGGCGTCAGCTGGTAGCTGGAGATCAGGCCGGCCGTGTTGAAGATGGCCGTGTCACGGAACGACGAGCGGGTACCGGCCTGGTACTGCACGTTGCTGGCATTGGCGCCCACCATCCACTTGCCCATGGTGTAGCGCGCGCTGGCGGCAATGAACTGCACGCTCTCGGCCGAGGCATAGCCCTGGTTGATGGCCGAGATGCCGAAGCTGCCCGAAGCCTTGCTGTTCCAGCCGCCCTGGCTGCAGCAAGCCATCATGCTGGTATTGTTTTCGCCGTTTTTCAGTTTCAGGTAGCCGAGCGCGAATTCGGCCGGCGCGGCACTGTACTTGACAGCGGCGCTGAAGCTGCTGCCGACGGCATTGCCGTCAGCCGCTTCGCCAAAGCCGTACTGCGCGCTCGCTTGCAGGCCGCGCCATGCGGGCATGCTGTAGGTCAGGGAATTGCTGATGCGCACGGTCGTGTCCAGGCCATCGATATCGCCAGGGTGGGCACCGGTGGCGCCCGTCAGGATGTTGCTCGACGCGAGGGAACCGACCAGCAGGTAGTACGGCGTGTACTGGCGGCCGGCCGTCAGGGTGCCGTAGGCGTTCGATTGCAGGCCCACATAAGCCTGGCGGTTGAACAGGGAACCTGCCGAGCTCATCGCGCCCGTGTCACTTTCAAAGCCGTTTTCCAGCAGGAACAACGCCTTCAGGTCGCCGCCCAGGTCTTCCACGCCCTGGAAACCGATTTTACTGGCAGACAAGCTGCCGCTGCGCATATAGGTATTCGAGTTGCCGCCCTGATTGCTGGCGTAGGCCGTGGCCGCGTCGACAACGCCGTAAATGGTGACATTGCTTTGGGCGCAAACGTTTGCGCCGATGAGCGTGGAGACGGCCAGCGCGACGGCGCGCATGCAAGTAATTTTCATTTTTTTCCTGACTTTCCTGTTTTATTGTACGCCCGGCATGTATTTCCACCAGGAAGGCAAAATACCGGCTGGGGCGCCGCGGTGCCGCCCGGTGCAAGGACCGGTGCTTCCGCTTTTCTTCTTGATTTAGATCAAGTGAGGTGAATTATACGCTTATTTACTCACATGTAAGTGAGTTTCTGGCAAGCATAGTCTTATAGCAAAACATCCCTTGGTCTTATAGCAAAACTTGCAGGCATGCGCGCACAAGCCCCGCAGGACGCGGCAAGAAGAAAAACAGGTGTGAAAAAAGCGGCGGCGGCACGTGTCAAAAAAACACGCGCATGGCGGGCGGGACGGTAGGTATAAGGTAAGCGGGAACGGCCGCTCAGCGCGGGATGGCGGGCGCCACCGGCAGGGTTTCCAGGGCGATAAAGGCGTCGAGCGCGCGGCGCATGTCGTCGAATACCTGCTTGCCGTAGGCTTCTTCCAGGCTGGCGTACTGCAAGTCGATCAGCTTGCCCATCTGCAAAAGCAGGCTGGCGCCCGCTTCCGACAGGTGCACCTTGCGGCGGCGCTGGTCGCCCTCGAACTTGCTGCGTCCGATCAGGCCGATTTCTTCCATGCGCGCCAGGATGCCGCTCATGCTGGGGCTGGAGATCTGGCAGATGTCGCACAGTTCGCGCGGTTCCAGGGTGGGGCTTTCATTGAGCGCGCGCATGATGCGCCACTGCTGCTCCGTCACGCCGAAGTGATTGAGGATGGGCCGAAAATGCTGCAGCAGGCTCTCGCGGGCCTTCAGCAGCAGTTGCGGCATGTTCGGATAACGGATCGGTAACTGCAAGCGGAACTCCCGGAGTGGCCAGAAAATTAGCGTAATTATACGGCTCGCCGGGGTGAAATGGCAGGCAGCCGTGGCGCGACATGCAAACGGCGCCGCGCAACGCGCCGGCCCGCCAATCAAGGGCGATCCCGCACCGCCTGGCCGCCACGTTCACGCTGTCGCGTCAACGGCGCGGCCATGGCTGCGGCGTGGCGTGGCGTCAATCAGCCCCTGGCTTTTTTCTGCTCGGGGATGAAATGCTCGCGCACGGCCTTGGCCAGCAGTTCCGGCGGCAGCAAGCCCTGGCCCAGCAGGAAGTTGTTGAACGCCAGGCGGTCGAATTTGTCGCCCAGCGCCAGCTCCGTTTCCGCGCGCAGCTGCAGGATGCGCGTGTAGCCATAAAAATAGCTGCCCGCCTGGCCCGGCATGTTGAAGGTGTAGCGGTCCAGTTCCTGGCGCGCCATCGGCTTCGACAGCATCACTTCATCCGTCAGGATGCGTCCCGCCTCTTCGCGCGTGACCTGCCCCAGGTTCAGCATCGGATCGAGCATGGCGCGCGCCGCGCGCAGCATGCGGAACTGCAGCGCGATGAACTGGCCTTCGGCCGGCTCGTACGGAATCATTTCCGCTTCCGCGTACAGGGCCCAGCCTTCCACGTTGACGCTGTTGAACGCATACAGGCTGCGCGCCTGCGACACGCCCCGCTCCACCATGGCGCTGAACTGCAGCTCGTGGCCGGGACGGCCCTCGTGCGCGCTCAGGGTCCAGGCGGCGCCGGCGAAATTGAAATCGTCATATGCCTCGCCCTTGCCGCTGCTGGTCGGATTGCTGACGGGGAGGACGAACTGGCCGTGCTCGCCCGTGTTGCCGATCAGCGGAGGCGGACGCATATGCGGCGCCGGCTGGGCCGCCGATTCGGCCGCCGACGCCAGGCGCATGGTCATGGCGCGCTGCGGCACGTCGACCACGCGCTGCGCGCGGATGCGCTCTTCGAGCTGCGTGTTGACGCCCTTGTAGTGCGCCTCGAGCTGCTCGTTGGGAATGGAATCGCTTTTCAGCGCGCGCAGCACCTGGCGGTAGTCCGTGCCGTCGACGCCCTTCAGCGCCAGCTTGGCCGCCACCACGGGCGCCAGCGCCTGCATGGCGGCGCGCGTTTCCAGGTAGGCCACTTCCGCCCGTTCCACCAGCGCGCGCGGCTCGATGTCAATGCCCACCTGCTTCAGGCGGAACGCGTACAGCTCGGGGGCCATGCGGAAATCCGTGCGCGACAGCGGCAGCACCACCTGCTTTTCCCACGCCGCGTACTCGTTCAATTGCTGTTCCATGGCCGCCAGCGCGCTTTCCGCACCCGTGATCTTCATGTCGGCAAACAGCTTGCGGATGCCGGCGATATACGTCGGCACGTTTTCCAGAGACTGCTCCACCTGCAGCCGCACGGGTCCCGCCAGGCCAGGCTTGCCGATCTTTTCCGTGAAGCGCGCCTTGGCCTGCTGCGTGATCGGCGTGCTGCCGGGATACTGGCCCACGTAGCGCTGCAGGCGTTCCAGCGCCTTGGCGCGGCGCGCGGCCGGGCGCTGCTCCTGCAGCAGGCTTTGCATGCTGCCAAAGACCATTTGCGGCACATCGACCCACGGCAGCGTGTATTTGGCTTCCAGCTGCGTGCCCATGATTTCCTGATCGACGGCGCCGATCAGGATTTCCAGGTCCTGGCGTATGCGTTCGTCGCGTTCCAGTGCCAGCTTTTGCTGCAATTGCGCGCGCGCCTTCTGCATGGCCGCCACATGGCGCTCGGTGATCTTCGGCCCCAGGTCGGCGGCCAGGCCATCGTATTGCGCCAGGCCCGTGTCGGAAGCGTCTTCAGGCGAAAACTGCGCCTGCGCCGCCAGCACGATGGCCGCGTTGCGGTTGCTCGCCTCGACCCAGGCGGACGCTGCGCTGGCGGTGGACGGGACGGCGGGAGCAACAGCCATGGCGGGCATGGCAAACGCGGTGGAGAGCAAGGCGGCAAGCACGGTCTGATGCAATTTCGGGATGACGGACATCGGGGGATTCCTTCCTGAGGTGAGCGATGAGCGAAGCGACGAGTATCGGCCAGCCTTGCCCGACTGTCAATTCACTCAGTTCAGCGGCGGCAGATTCCAGGGCGTGACGACCTGGATGGCCGACAGCGGCGCGGGCTGCGCCAGTGGCGGCAGCGCGCCCTGCGCGCGCAGCAATTCCTGGCATGCGCGGCGCATGTCCTGGCCCAGGTCATGGTGCAGCACGGCGTGTATGGCGCCCGAGGTGAGCAGCGCAAGGTTGTCCGCATCGAGGTCATGGCCGATGAAGACCTGGCAGTGGCGCCCCGCGCCGGCGAACGCCTGCACGATGGCGGCATTGCCGCCGCCGATGGAATACACGGCGGCGATGCCCGGATGGGCGGCCAGGGCCTGGCGCACCAGCGCGCCCGTGGCGCCGTCGATGCCATGGCCTTCGCTCACTTCGACGATGCTCACATGCCGGTGCCGTTCGCGCAGCGCGCGGCGAAAGCCGATCTCGCGCTCTTCTTCACCGTGAAAGCGGTTGCTGCTCAGGGTCACCAGCACCTGCTGTTTTTTTCGCGTAGCGCCCAGCCACTGGCCAAGCAGGTAGGCGGCCGTCTCCCCGGCCGCGCGGTTGTCCATGCCCACGTAGGCGCGCCGCGCGCAAGCGGGCAAATCCGTCACCAGGGTCACCACGGGAATGCCGGCCGCCGCCAGCCTGTTCACCGCCTCGGCCACCGGCGGCAAGTCGGGCGCTTTCAGCAGCACGCCGTGGCTGCCGTTCTTGCGGATGCGTTCCAGTTGCTCCACGATGCCCTGCACTTCCAGCGTTTCATTCAGGTGAAAGCGCGAACGCAGCACGGCCGGCTGCAACGATGGCAGTTGCGCTTCCAGCGCGGCGCGCACGGCGTCCGTAAAGCGGCGCGGCGCCACCATCAGCACGTCGAACATGAATTTTTTGCCGGACAGGCCCACCTGGGTGCTTTGCCGCGCCAGTTCGTCGAGCGCCTGCGTGACGCGGCGCACCGTGTTCGCATGCACGCCGCCGCGCTGTTTGATGACGCGGTCGACGGTGGCCACGCTGACGCCGGCCTGCAGCGCCACGACCTTGACGGGAAAGGGATGGGTCATTGGGTGTCCCCTTACGGGCATGGAATTGATGGTTTTCTGATGGTTTTTCTGATGAAAAATGCGGCTTTTCATGCCTATACTGATTCTACAACATCATTCATGAAAAACATCCACATCAGGAGACACCGCATGCACACCACCGACGCCGGCACAGCGCCGCCTGCCCCTTATTGGCTGACACCGGAAAGCTGCGACCTGCCAGACTTCATCGCCACAGTCAGCCAGCGCACCGTGCTGGCCGATTATCCGCACGCCGCCGCGGTGCAGGAAAATATCCTCGTGTACGACTGCGGCGCCGTGCGCGCGCTGGCCGCCAGCCCCGCCGCGCTGCGCTTGCTGCAGGCCGAATGGGGCAAGGCCCTGATGGACGGCCCCGGCGTCATCGTATTGCAAGGCGCCGTCGATGATCTCGCGTCGCTGGAACAGGCAAGCGGCGTGTTTCGCGCCCTGATCGCCGAGCAGCATGCCAGCGGCCAGGCGGGCGGCGACCATTTCGCCAAGCCGGGCGCGAATGACCGCATCTGGAACGCCCAGCAAAAGCTCTGCCTGCGTGCCCCGGAAGTTTTCGCGCGCTATTACAGCAATCCCGTCTTCGCCTGGATAGCGCAGGCGTGGCTGGGACCGGCCTACCAGATGACGGCGCAAGTCAATGTCGTCAATCCGGGCGGAGCGGCCCAGGCGCCGCACCGCGACTACCACCTGGGCTTCCAGAGCGCCGCCGCCTGTGCCGCCTACCCGGCGCCCGTGCACCAGATGTCCGCCATGCTCACCCTGCAGGGCGCCGTCGCCCACTGCGACATGCCGCTGGAATCAGGCCCGACGCTCTACCTGCCAGGTTCACAGCGCTACCGGGCCGGCTTCCTGGCCTGGCAGCAGCGCCCCTTCCGCGACTATTTCGCGCAGCATTGCGTGCAGCTGCCGCTGTCCAAGGGCGACGCCGTGTTCTTCAACCCCGCCCTGTTCCATGCGGCCGGGCATAACCGCTCTTCCGATATCCGCCGCATGGCCAACCTGCTGCAAGTGTCGTCGCCGTTCGGCCGCGCCATGGAAGCGCTGGACCGCCGCGCCATGAGCGCCGCCCTGTATCCCGCGCTCCAAGCCTTGCTCGCACAGGGATCGCTGTCAGCCGAAGGCATGGCGCACGCGGTGGCCGCCTGCGCCGAAGGTTATGCCTTCCCCAGCAACCTGGACCGCGACCAGCCCATTGACGGCATGGCGCCGCCCACGCAGCAGCAGCGCATGCTGCAGGCGCTGGGGCAGCAATGGCCTGCCGCGCGCCTGGCCGATGCGCTGGACAGCCACGCCTGGCGCCAGCAAGCCTGATTCCATCCCGCACACTCCCGGAGACTCCACATGCAAGACATCAACATCGGCCTGATCGGCGCCGGCTACATGGGCAAGGCCCACACCATCGCCTACAAGGCCGTGCGCAGCATTTTCCCCACGGCCCTCAATCCCGTGTGCGCCTGCATCAGCACCAGCAGCGCCGAAGGCGCGGCGCGCAGCGCGCAGGAACTGGGCTGGCAGCGCTCCACCGGCGACTGGCGCGCGCTGGTCAATGATCGCGCCATTGACGCCGTCATCGTCGCCACGCCTCCGGCCACGCACAAGGACATCGTGCTGGCCGCCCTGGCCCTGGGCAAGCCCGTCTTCTGCGAAAAGCCGCTGGGCATGACGGCCGCCGAATCCTTGCTGCTGGCGCAGGCGGCGGAAGCGGCGGGCGTGGCCAATATGGTCGGCTACAACTACATCCGCACGCCGGCCAGCCAGCTGGCCAGGCAAATCATCGCCTCGGGCGAAATCGGCGAGATCATCCACGTCGCCGCCGAACACGTGGAAGACTATCTGCACGACCCGCGCGCGCCCGCTTCGTGGCGCACGCGGGAAGCCACGGCAACGCGCGCCGGCGCGCTGGCCGACGTCGGCTCGCACCTGCTCAATCTGGCCCTGCGCCTGGGCGGCCCCGTCGATGCGCTGGTGGCGGACATGAACACCGTGCATGCGCAGCGCCAGGGCCGGCACGGCATGGAAGCGGTGGAAAATGACGACCAGGGGAATCTGATGCTGCGCTTTGCCAGCGGCGCGCTGGGCGCCCTGACCTTCAGCCGCGTGGCGGCCGGGCGCAAGATGGGCTATACCTACCGCATCACGGGAACGAAAGGCGCGATTGCCTTCGACCAGGAAGAGCAGAATGCATTATGGCTGTACGACGCCGGCCGCCCCGCGCAGCGCCAGGGCTTCCAGCGCCTGCTGATGGGCCCTGCCCACCCCGACTACCTGGCATTTTCCCAGGGCGCGGGGCACGGCACTGGCTACAACGAGCAGATCGTCATCGAGGCACGCGATTTTCTGCACGCGATCGCCAGCGGCGAACCGGTCTGGCCCACCTTCCGCGACGGCTACGAAGTCGACCGGCTGATCGATGCGGCGCTGCGCTCCGTGCAGGAGCGCAGCTGGATTTCCCTGCGTTGACGATTCATCTACCTATCGAATCACTCATGAGATCGCGGCTTTGTCCTCGGCATGCATCTTTACGGAGAAAACCGAGGCTACCGTTTCTCAGGGTTTAACAAAGCGATACTGCACCGTACAACAATATGGGCTGCATTACATTCAAGACGCTTGTAATTCAGCGCAATCAATAAATGTATTTCTTGCAAAATTTCCAATCAAATTTGTCGTTACTGCATCAACAGTTCCGCCAACCACTCCACCAACAAATGGAACGATTTTTACCAGATTGACCACCCCTTTTTCGCCGAATTTGGTGAGCAAACGGAAACCAACCCGCTGATTTATTGTCGTTATAGTTTTGGTGGAAATATTCTTGATTGCACTCATAGCCAGCTTGGTTCCAACTAAAATACCGGCATCCTTTAAAATATCTTTCGCGGCTTCGCCCGCAAGACACGCATAAACCAGTGTCCTTACCCTGTCACTGCGCAAGTCCTGCCCGCACATTTTGGCAATCGCTGCAATCATTCTAATTTGCACGTACATCACGGATGCGATATTTGCGGGAATGGTGACCGGCATGGTGATAATACCGCCCAAGCCAGTAATGAATCCAGATGTTCCCGCCTTGGTATTTTGCCACCGGATCAATGAATTGATTTTTTCCTCAAGTGTGCCGTTTCCTGCAAGGTACTCGTCCGCCATTTCACCTGCGGAATCAAGGCCAGGAACTCCATTAACCGCCTTGTCATAAGCCCAGTCCAGCGCCTGCATTACTTTTCCATGCGTCAAATCATTAGCCACGAGATTTTCTTTCTTTGAGTATTGTTTTGCGAATTTAACACAGTAATTTCCAAAAAGCAACACACTCGTTTTCTCAAACAGGAAAGAAAATCCAACTCTCACACTTTCAATGCAGGCCCATTCTTACTTTCATAAAATAGGTTTAAAAATCACTCCACTAGCCCGATCTTGACTGTTTCCGCTGATAGTCCACAAAAGTTCAGCAGAAAGTAAGATTTTTTCAATATTGGATAAAGCAGCGGCGCAGAAAAAATGGGCGACAATTGTTGTCACCCATTTTTGGTAATGCATTACAGCGCTGAAAAAACCATGGCGAGCAGACGAAAATGATATCCGACTAGTAAGGTGTCACGGCGGCACAATAAACATCGGACGGAAAAGTACGACGCGTAGCTGGTCTTGACAACTACACTTCATTCAAGAAACCGCCTGCTGTCTTCCATTCAGCAGGCATTTGGCGTGCTCGATAGGGGAACCTCAGTACCCCAAGCCGTAACCGAACTTGTACAGCGGATGCGCCGTGTCATACGGCACGTCCGATTTCTGCACCTGCACTTCGGCCATTGACGACGGCAGTTCGAACGGCAGCTTGCCTTGCGGCTTGGCCTTGCCCGTCAGGACATCGAACAGCGCGCCGTCGCTGACGCCAAAGTTGGCGACGATGGCGCTGGCCTTGTCCTGCACGTTGCCGAGGATGGCCGGGCGGTCCAGGTAGACGGTAACCACCGTCTTCGGCGCGAATTTCGCCGCGTTCTTGATTGCCTCGTAGTCGGCGTCGCCGTCGACATAGTTCAGGCGACCTTCATGCTGCATGCTGCCGAAGATGTAGTTCGGGTGCAGGATCTCGAAAGGCGCCGCCACGCGCAGCAGGGCCACGTCGGCTTCCTGCGGCGTCGCCACCACGGTGTAGCCGTATTGCTTGGCCACGGCAGGATCGATACCGTACAGGTAGACTTTCTTGACGCTGGCCGCCAGCGGCAAGACCTTGTCCTTGTTCTCCAGCAGGACCAGCGAACGACGCTGCGCATCCAGGCCCGCCTCGACGAATTCCGCCTTGCCCACGGTGGCCGCCGCCTTGGCCGTATCGACAAACGGATGCTCGAACAGCCCCTGCTTGAATTTCTGCACCAGGATGCGCCGCGCCGAGGCGTTGATGCGCGCTTCCGTCAGCTGGCCGCGCTGCACGGCTTGCGTCAGGTAGGGTGCTTCCGTCACGCCGCCAAACTGGTCCATCCCCGCCGTGACGGCCTTGACATAACGCTCGGCCTTGGTGGCGTCTTCCATGCCCCACGGCGTACCAAAGCCCATGAAGGACGGCGCGACACCAGGTGCGGTGCCGTTGCGGCAGTTGGCATCGCAGTCGGAGGTGATGCCCCAGTCGGACAGGATCACGCCCTCAAAACCGTATTTGCCGCGCAGCAGATCCGTCAGCATGGTCTTGCTGAAGCCGGCCGCCACTTGTTCCAGGGTGATGCCGTCGATGGTGATGTTCCCGTCCGGCAGCGCATAGGTCGGCATGACGGAGGCCGCCTTGGCCGTGAACGCGCCTTCGAACGGTTTGACGTGGTAGGCGAAGTTGTTGCCCGGGTAAGTCATGTAGCGGCCATAGTAATTGTGGCCATCGTAACCTTCTTTCGTCGCGCCGTAGCCGACCCAGTGCTTGACGACGGCCACCACGCTGCCGTCATGCAGGCCCGTGTTGCCATCCTGGAAGCCCTCGATATAGTGCTGCACCATGCGCTTGGTCAGGTCCGCGTCCTCGCCGAAGGTGCCGTTGATGCGCGACCAGCGCGGCTCGGTGGCGAGATCCGCCTGCGGCGACAGCGCCTGCGTGATGCCGACGGCCAGGTATTCCTGGCGCGCGATGTCGCCGAAGCGTCGCACCAGCGCATCGTCGCCGATGGCCGCCAGGCCCAGGGTTTCCGGCCACTGCGAAAAGCCCTGGGTACCGGCGCTGGCGCCCACCGTGTACTGGAAATGGTGGCGCGGATCCGTGCTGATGGACACGGGGATGCCATGGCGCGACGTCTCACTCAGAGCCTGCACCTTGTTGTACTGCGCCGCCATATTGGCCGCGTCGCCCGCCATGCGGGTAATGAAAGTGTTGACGTACTGCTTGACGATCAGGTCCTGCAGGGCCGCCAGATCATACGCGCCGCCCTGGCCGATGCCGGTGGGATCGGCCACGGTGGGCGCCGTGCCATGCATCATCAGGCCGGCTTTTTCGTCCAGGCTCATGCGCGACAGCAGATCGTCGGCGCGCGCTTCGGCGGACAAACGCCAATCCTCGTACGGGTCGATCTTGCCGTTGCGGTTCATGTCCTTGAAAGTATAGCCGTCGACCTTGAGCTGGCTGTAAGTGGTGGCGCCGAACACGGGCTGCGTGTAATCCTCGCTGACGGTGTCGTTGCCGCAGGCGGCCAGGGCAAGCGTGGCGACGCAGCCCGCGACCACGCGGGCCATCGGTTTCATTGTGCAATTCATCATGATCTCCAAGACTGTTTTTGTAGGTATCCGGGTGGCATCAGGGCCAGCCCGAAATCAATATAGCGTGAGAATGCGTGAGTTTCTTGACTGCGCAGCACGCGTTTTATACCCGCGAAAACAATTTTTGGTTAGACGGCACGACAACCAACACTTTCCTACAAAGTGCTAATATTTGTGAAAAATTACTACAACAAGCAGGAGACACACCTTGCACAAACCCGATACGCGCACGGTTTCGAACCGGATCGCGCAAAACTACGCGCGCGCCATGCAGGCCGATGGGCACGATCCCGCCGACTTTTTCCGCCACACGGGCATCACGCCGGCGCAACTCACGGAACCCGGCGGGCGCATCAACGCCGAGCGGCACCGCCGCATGACCGTCTACGCCCAGCATCTGCCGCCGCACCGCGGCATCCTCGACCTCGACGTGACGCACTGGTTCGCGCATTTTTCCGGCATCGCCCACGTCTGCTTCAACCGTCCGACGCTGCGCAGCGCCCTGCACGAGCTGCTGCACTTGCGCGGCCTGATCGGCGAATTTGATTTCATGCTGATGAGTGAAAGCGGCACGCGCGTCGAGATCGAATACCTGTCCGAGTTCTGCCCGCTGGGCGGCGCCATGCAGGCGCTGGCCAATTTCCGCATGCTGTCATTGGTGACGCGCGCCTATGACGCGGGCACGCCGACGGCTTTTCGCGCCAGTTTCCGCGGCAAGGCGCCGCGCTTTGCGCCGGCCATTGCGGAATGCTTCGGCGCCGCCGCCGAATTTGGCCAGGCGCGCAACACCCTGGTGTTTGACGCGCCGGGACTGGACCTGCCCTTCGCCCAGTTCAACGCCATGCTGGCGCCGCACGCGCTGCGCCACGCGCAAGGGCAATTGCAAAAGCTGCAGGGGGCGCAGCTGTTTTCAGCCCGCGTCGAGCAGGCCATCATCGATTTGCTGGGCCAGCAGGCGGACGCGGACGGCGCCTCGCTGCTGCCGGCCCTGTGCGACGGCCTGGCGATGAACCGCTGGACCTTGCAGCGCCAGCTGCAGCAGGAGCAGACTTCGTTCCGCGCGCTGGAACTGCGCGCCAAGAGCCGCGAATCGCGCCGCCTGCTGCGCGAAACCAGCATGAGCGTGGCGGAAATTGGCGACCGCCTGGGCTTTTCCTCGCAAAGCGCGTTCACCCGCTTCTTCAAGAACCAGTTCGAACTGCCGCCGGCACGCTACCGGCAGGATGCGACCGGGGCCTAGACGACGTTCAGTCGCCGGTTCATGGCGACGATGTCGTCATGGCTGGCATGCGCGCCCAGCTTGGCGAACTGCGCCGGCATCTGCTCGCGGATCGCCGCCGCCTTGCCCGGGACCGCCGCGGCAAGCGCCCTGGCCATGGCGGGCGCATCAAGGTCGCAGCAGTAGGCTGGCGTGCAAGGTTGCTGACGCCAGGACTGCGCCAGGGTGCCACCGTCGACCGCGTCAAATCCGGCCTGCTCCACCAAAGTCCTCGCCGTCTGCACGGCCATCGCGTCATCTCCGGCGACGGCAATCGAGAGGCGGCCCGGCGTGCCTGCAGGCTGGCCCAGCGCGGCCAGCGTATGCGCCAGCACATTGTTGAAGGCCTTGACCACCGGACGCCCCAGCTGGGCCGACACCCAGGCACTTTCGGCCATTCCCGCATCGATCTGCGCAATCGCCGCGTCACGCATGCCTGGATAGTAATTGCTGGTGTCGATCACCGTGACCTGCGGCGGCACGGCGTCGAACAGGCCAGCAGGCAGGCTGTCCATGGCCGGCAGTGGTATGGCCAGTACCACCACGTCCACGCCGTCGACGGCGCCATGCACATCGGCCGGCACCGCGCCGATGTCGTCGGCCAGACTTTGCACGCCTTTGACGCCGCCGGAATTGGCCACCCTCACCTCATGTCCGGCGGCCAGCAGCTTGCGCGCCAGGGTTGCGCCGATATTTCCCGTTCCAATAATACCTATCTTCATGTTCATGAGCTCCGTGTCGTTGATTGTCCAATGTGCTGTGATTTTAGGAGCCTTATGCAATAATGGGAAGTACCCACCAAAAAGTAAGTAACCAACATATCATGACAAAACAACGGGAATGGAATTGTGGCGATCCGCAGAATCGCCGCGACTGGGCCGACGCTACCACCGAGACCTTGCGCGTACTCGAAGGCAAATGGAAGATCATCATCCTGTGCCAGCTGTTTGCGGCCAAGGCGCCCTTGCGCTTTTCCGACCTGGAGCGGCTGATCGAGGAAGTCAACCAGAAAATGCTGATCCAGCAGCTCAAGCAGCTGGAAAAGGACGGCATCGTCGTGCGCAAGGTCTACGCGCAGGTGCCGCCCAGGGTGGAATATGCATTGAGCGAGATCGGCCATGCACTGGGGCCGTCGATGCAGGCGCTGATCGAGTGGGCCGAACTGCGGCGCGCACGCCTGGCGCACGCCGCTGCCGACCCTGCCGCACCAGATTAAACCGGCGGCACTGCCCTTGCCTGCGGCCGTATGCGGAACCAGATCGCATACATGGCCGGTAGAAAGACCAAAGTCAGCACCGTGCCGGCAAACGTGCCGCCGATCAGGGTGTAGGCCAGGGTACCCCAGAAAACCGAATGGGTCAGCGGGATGAAGGCCAGCATGGCTGCCAGCGCCGTGAGGATCACGGGCCGCGCGCGCTGCACGGTCGCTTCCACCACGGCGTCGAACGGCGCCAGCCCGGCCGCCTCGTTCTGATGGATCTGGCCGATCAGGATCAGCGTGTTGCGCATCAAAATGCCCGACAGCGCGATCAGGCCGACCAGCGCATTGATGCCGAACGGCTGCTGGAACAGCAGCAAGGTGGGCACCACGCCGATCAGGCCCAACGGGCTGGTCAGGAACACCATCACCATCGCCGAGATCGACCGTACCTGCAGGATGATCATCAGCAGGGTCAGCGCCAGCATGATGGGGAACAGCGGCAGCATGGCTTGCGTCGCCTTCGCCGATTCCTCGATGGAGCCGGCCTGCTCGATGCGGTAGCCGGCCGGCAGCTTGTCGATGATGGCTTGCAGCTGCGCCGTAATGGTGCCCGAGACGTCCGGTGGCTGCAGGCCGTCGGCGATATCGCCGCGCACGGTGATGGTCGGCTGGCGGTCGCGCCGGCGCAGCACCGGTTCTTCCGAACGCACTTCCACGCTGCCCACCTGCGACAGCGCGATGCGCTCGCCATTCGCGCCGGCCAGGGTCAGGTCGGCGATGCGCGCCGGGTCCAGCCGCACGTCACCGGCCGCGCGCGCCACCACCTGCACCGTGCGGATATCTTCGCGCACGGCGGTGACAGGCACGCCGCGCAGCAGGAACTGCAGTTGCTGCGCCACGGCGGCGGACGTCAGGCCCATCGCCTGCAGGCGCTCCTGCTGCAGGCTGAAATGCAGGGTAGGCGTGCGCGTGCCCCAGTCGGTATTGACCGTACGCATCAGCGGGCTGGCCTGCATCACGGCTTGCACCTGGCCGGCGATGCCGCGCAATACCTCGGAATCCGGGCCGCTGACCCGGTAGGCGACGGGAAACGGCGAGTACGGGCCGAACACCAGCTGCGTCACGCGCACGCGCGCTTCGGGCGCCAGTCCGGCGGCCACCGCCACGCGCAAACGCTGCTTCAAGGCGTCGCGCGCCTGCTGGCTGTCGGTGCGCACGACGATCTTGGCGAACGACGGGTCGGGCAATTCCGGCCCCATCGCCAGGTAAAAGCGCGGCGCGCCCTGGCCCACATAGGCCGTGACGATCTTCGCCTCGCTCTGGCGCGCCAGCCACGCTTCCACCCTGGCCGCCGCGCCGCTGGTCTGGCCGATCGCGCTGCCATACGGCAGCTGCACTTCGACCAGCACTTCAGGACGGTCCGAGATGGGGAAAAACTGCTTCTTGACGACGGCCATGCCCAGCACGGCCAGCACGAACAGGCCGATCACGGTGGAAAACACCAGCCATTTGCGCGCGATCACACGCCCCAGCAAGCGGCGAAAACGCTGGTAGCGCGGCGTGTCGTACAGCGCAGCGTGGCCGCCGGCGACGTGTTTCAGTTCCGGCAGCAGTTTCACGCCCAGGTAGGGAGTGAACACCACCGCCACCACCCACGAGGCGATCAGCGCGATGCCGACGATCCAGAACATATTGCTGGTGTACTCGCCGGCGCTGGAGCGGGCAAAGCCGTTGGGCATGAAGCCGACGGCCGTCACCAGGGTGCCGGCCAGCATGGGCGCGGCAGTGTGGCTCCAGGCATAGGCGGAGGCGGCGATGCGGCTGTAGCCCTCTTCCATTTTCACCACCATCATTTCAATGGCGATGATGGCGTCGTCCACCAGCAGGCCCAGGCCCAGGATCAATGAACCGAGGGTGATGCGGTCGAAGTTCTTGCCGGTGGCCGCCATCACGATGAACACCACGGCCAACGTCAATGGCACGGCGGCGGCCACCACGATGCCGACCCGCCAGCCCATGCTGACAAAGCACACCAGCATCACCACCAGCAGCGCGGCGAGGAACTTGAGCATGAATTCGTCGACGGCCGCGCCGATATTGACGGCCTGGTCGGTGACCTTGGCCAGGCTCATGCCCAGCGGCATGGCGGTGCCGATGGCCGTCACTTCGCGGTCCAGCGCCTTGCCCAGGTCCAGCCCGTTCCAGCCGTCGCGCATGACCACGCCCAGGAGCAGCGCCGGCTCGCCGCCATTGCGCACCAGGAAACTGGCCGGCTCTTCCTGGCCACGGCGCACGGTGGCGATATCGGACAGGGCCAGGGTGCGCCCCTGCGCCGCCACGGGCGTGTCGCGGATCTTTTGCAGCGCGTCGAGCGCGCCGTCAAGGCGGATGAACACCTGCGGCCCGCGCGTGTCGACCGAGCCGGCCGGCGTCAAGGCGTTCTGGCCGTTCAGCGCGGCGAACACGTCCTGCGCCCGCACGCCCAAGGTGGCCAGGCGCTCCTGCGAAAACTCGACGTAGATGCGTTCGGCCTGCTCGCCGATGATATTGACCTTTTTTACGCCCGGCACGTGCAGCAGCCGCTGGCGCAGCGTTTCCGCCTCGCGCACCAGCAGGCGCTGCGGCTCGCCCTTGGCTTTCAACGCATACAGGGCAAACGTGACGTCGGCGTATTCGTCGTTGATCATCGGACCGATCACGCCGGCCGGCAAATTGGCCGCCTCGTCGCCCGCCTTCTTGCGTGCCTGGTAAAACTCGGCCTGCACCTGGTCCGGTGGCGTGCTATCGAGCAGGGTCAGGGTGGTAAAGGCCAGGCCAGGCGTGGTGTAGGTTTCGGCGCGCTCATACCAGCGCAGTTCCTGCAGCCGCTTTTCAATCTTTTCGGCCACCTGGTCCTGCATTTCGCGCGCGCTGGCGCCGGGCCAGGCGGTGACGATCGTCATCACCTTGACCGTGAAGGCCGGGTCTTCCGCGCGCCCCAGCTTGAAGAACGACAGCAGGCCGGCCAGGGAAATGAGGCAGATCAGGAACAGGGTGACGGAACGTTCGCGCACGGCCAGTGCGGACAGGTTGAAGCGGGCCGCGCTCATGGACGCGCTCCCGCGCCGGCGGCCAGCGGCACGACCGGCGCCGTTTCAACCCTGATCCGCTCGTCCTGATGCAGCAGGTGGGCGCCCAGCGCGACGATGCGCTCGCCCGCCTTCAGGCCGCTGACGTCGGCGCCGTCCTCGTGCAGCCGGCTGACCTTGACGGGCCGCCAGCTGACCTGCGCCGGCTCTCCGGCGATCACCCACACGCCCTGCCCCTTGCCTGCATCATGCAGCGCCGCCAGCGGCACTTGCACACTGTCGCCGGCGGCTTGGGCGCCGGCCAGGCGCAAGGTGACGGTGGCGCCCAGCGGCGCGCTTGACAGCGCCGCGTCGAGCACATAGCGCGCCTCGAAAGTGCGCGTTTGCCGGTCCGCCGTCTGCGACAGCTGGCGCAAGGTGGCCGGCACGCTGGCTCCCGGCCTGCCGAACAAGGTAGCCTGGGCGGTGGAACCGAGCGCCGGACGCAAGGTTTCCGGCAGCTGGATCGCCGCTTCGCGCCGGCCGTCATGGGCCAGGCGCACCACCGACTGCCCGGCCGCGACCACCTGGCCCGGTTCGGCCAGCGTCTCCATCACGACGCCGTCGGCATCGGCCAGCAGCACCGCGTAGCGCAGCGCATTGCGCGCCACCTCCGCCTCGGCTTCCGAGGCCTTGAGCCGGGCGGCTGCCGCGTCAGCGGCCGCCTTCACCTGGTCGTAACCGGATGCCGAGATGGCGCCCGTGCCGCGCAGGTCGCGGTAGCGCGCTTCTTCGTCCGCCGCCTGACGCGCGCGGGCGCGGTCGGCCGTGACGGCCTCCTGGCGCGCCTGCGCCAGCAGTTGCAGATCGTCGGCGTCCAGGCGCAGCAAGGGCTGGCCACGGCGCACGGCCTGGCCGGCATCGACCAGGCGTTCGCTGACCTTGCCGGCCACGCGAAAACCGAGATCGCTCTGCACGCGCGGCGCGACCACGCCCGTAAAGCTGCGCGCGCCAGATTCGGCGCCCTGCACCGCGACGGCCCGCACCAGCGGCGTGGCCGTGCGCGGATCGGCCTGCGTCTTGTCGGCGCAAGCGCCCAATACCAGGGGTAAAGAGGAGATAACAACAGATGAAGCGAGGCGGCGCCAGCGCATAAGAATCCCATGAACGAGTGATCAGGGTTCTCATTCTGGTACTAGTGACCAATTAAGTCAATCGTCACTTATCATGCAAGCGGCTATGGCGACAAACTGCGCAGCACCAGGCTGGACAGCTGCACCACGGCCGTATCGCTGCTGTCGACGCCATGTTGCAGCAGCAAGGGATTGACGTAGGGGCGCATCACCAGGTAGATGGCGCTGGCGGTCTCGTCGAGCGGCGTCTTGCGTTCGAAGTCACCTGTCTTGCGCCCCTGCTGCAAGATATCCAGCAGCAAGGCGCCCATTGCCAGCTCATAGGCCAGCACGGCGGGCCAGCGTTCGGTGGCGGCCGAGGCGGCGATGTCGTACAGCTTGCGGTCCTGAAAAAACAGCCGCAGGCTGGACTCGACGCTGGCCCTGAACATGCGTCTCAGCTGCTCGGGCGGCTGGCCGGCCGCCGCCACCGCCGCCCTCACCTCGGTTTCGATCTGGCGCAGGCAGTTGCCGCAGATATGCTCGCCGATGGCTTGCTTGGATTCGAAAAACTTGTAGATGTAGGCCTTGGAAAAGCCGATCGCCCTGGCCAGGTCGGAAACGGTCGTCTTCTCATAGCCGTAGAGGCTGAAATACTCGGTGGCGGCGGCCACAATCTGGTCGCGCACGTCATGGCCGGCGGGGCCGCGCGCAGGGCTGGGTGTAGCAGGTGTGGTGGAATTCATGGCGACAGCTTAACGCGCCGCGCCAGAATGCACAATAAGTGACCAAAGTGTATTATAGTCACACTCTATTCTCTTTTGAACTGGAAAGCCATCATGCCACTGCCCCGCCCGCGCCTCCCCTTCATGCTGATCGCCGCCAGCCTGGCTACCGCCGGCTGCACCGCCGGTGCCGACTACCGCCGGCCCGAACTGCCGCAAGCGGCGCAGTACCGGCACCAGGCGGCGCTTGGCGCGCGCCAGGCCAACGACGCCGCCGAACTGCGGCAATGGTGGACCAGCTTTGGCGACCCGCGCCTGACCCGTCTGGTGACGGTGGCGCTGGCGCAAAACCTCGACCTGGCGCAGGCACAGGCCAGGGTCACGCAGGCGCGCGCGGCCACCGGTGCGGCCGACGCCGCGCTGCTGCCGTCGGCCAGCGTGGACGGCCAGGCGGCGCGCGCCTACCAGTCGGTGCAAACGCCGCTGGGCCAGGTCTTGAATGCCACGCCAGGCTACCAGCGCGCCGGCAGCGCGCGCGAACTGAACCTGCAGGCATCGTGGGAACTCGACCTGTTCGGCGGCCTGCGGCGCGAGCGCGAAGCGGCGCGCGCCGATTATGAAGCGAGCGACGCGGCATGGGCCGCCACGCGCCTGGCGGTGGCGGCGCAAACGGCCGACCTGTACCTGGCCATCCAGGGCCTGCAGGCGCGGCTCGATCTGGCGCGCCGCCAGGTCGACACCGACGCGGCGCTGCTGGAGATCGCCACGCTGTTGCATGGCAAGGGGTTGCTGAACGAGCCGGCGCTGCGGCAGGCCGAAGCGTCGCTGGCGCTGGCGCGCGCCGCCGTGCCCGGCCTGGACACGGCGCGCGAGGTGGCACTGCATGCGCTCGACGTGATGCTGGGCGCCGCGCCCGGCACCTACGGCACCGAGATGGCAGCCGCCGGCGCGATGGCACGCGCGCCGCGCATCACGGCCGGCGGCGCGCCGGGAGAATTGCTGCGGCGCCGGCCCGACCTGATCGCCGCTGAACGGCGCCTGGCCGCCGCCAGCGCGCGCACGGGCGCGGCCGTCGCCGAGTACTACCCGAAACTGAGCCTGGGCGCCCTGCTTGGCAGCGCCACGGCCAGCGGCACCCTGTTCGGCAGCGGCTCCGGCCAGGCCGCCGGCATGCTGGGCATGCGCTGGCGCCTGTTCGATTTCGGCCGCATCGACGCGCAGATCGAAGCTTCCCGGGGCCGGGAAGCCGAGCTGCTGGCGGCCTACCGGCTGGCCGCGCTGCATGCCGCCGAAGACGTGGAAAACGCCTGCTCGGCCCTGTTGCGCCACGCAGAGCAGGCCGCGCTGCTGGCACAGGGCGTGACAGCGCTCGAGCGCGCCCGCGCCGCCGCGCTGGACGCCTACGACAAAGGCGTCACCAGCCGCATTGCAGTGCTGCAGGCCGACACCAGGCTGCTGCAAGCCGCGGACGCGCGCGCGCAGGCGCAAACGGCATCAGCGCGCGCCGCCGTGGCCACTTACCGGGCGCTCGGCGGCGGCTGGCAGGGGCCGCAGGCGGAAACTGAAGCGGTGGCGGCCCGGTAAATGCCGATGGCGGCCCGCCACGGCCGCCACGCCCTCATCACTCCACCGCTGTCTGGCGCACGCGGTGAAATAGCCTTGCCAATTGCTTAAGTCTTGCGCATACTGCCAGGCCCTGCTTTTATTGCCACCGACCATGAGCATCAGCCTGCGCGCCGTCACGGCCGACAATTTCGACATCGTCAGCGAACTGCCGCTGCTGCCTGAGCAGCGCGACTATCTGGCCAGCAACGATTACTCCATGGCGCAGGCCAGCTTCCACCCCGCCACCATGCATACGCGCGCCGTGTATTGCGATGAGGACGTGATCGGTTTTCTGATGTTCGTCTCGCCCGACGAGGAAGACCCGCCCGGCTACTACCAGATATGGCGCTTCATGGTCGATCACCGGCGCCAGGGACAAGGCCTTGGCCGGGCCGCGCTCGGCCTGGCGCTGGCGGAAATCCGCGCCCGGCCGGACGCGCGCAGCATCGAGATTTGCTACAAGCCAGGCAATGCCAACGCGAAACAGTTCTATGCCAGCATGGGCTTCGTGGAAAAAGGCATGGATGCCGATGGCAACGACATGCTGGCCGTCATCGAACTGTCTTAAGTATCCGGCCCTGCACCCGCATCGGCTCTGGCGTCAAATGCCTGCCGCGCCGCATCGATGGCGTCGCGGTGGCCATACGCCCAGACGCCCAGCGCGCTGATGGGGATCAGCAGGGAGCGCCCCAGGTCCGTCAGCGCATAGTCGACGCGCGGCGGCACGGTGGGAAACACGGTGCGCGTGACGAGACCATCGCGCTCCAGGCCGCGCAGGGTCAAGGTCAGCATGCGCTGCGAAATGCCGCCGATCACGCGGCGCATCTCGTTGAAACGCTTGGTGCCGTTGCCAAGCAACATCACCACCATCACACTCCATTTGTCGCCCACGCGCGTGAGGATGTCCGTGATCGGACGGCACGAGTCCGCCACGCCCGCATGGCCGCCCTGGTCGCGCATGCGCCGTTCCAACTCGGCCCCGCGCGCGGCCATGTCGTCCATGGTCACATCCGTGTGCCCCAGTGTGGAAAAAGTGCCTTCTTGTGCGTTCATTTGATAGTCACTATATTTAACTCGGTTACAAAAACATACCACCCGATCATATCACCCAAGAAGGCCCCCATGAACATCCTGCACATTGATTCAAGCATACTCGGCGAACATTCCATCAGCCGCCAATTGACGGCCGCCATCGCCGCCCGCCTGCAGGCGGCCGCGCCGGGCGCCAGCGTCCACTACCGCGACCTTGCCGCGCAGCCGCTGCCGCAATTCACGGCCGCGCCCGGCGATGCCGATAGCGCCGCGCTGGGCGCGGCACTGGAGCAAGTGCTGGCCGCCGACGTCATCGTCATCGGCGCGCCCATGTACAACTTCGCCATCCCCAGCCAGCTCAAATCCTGGCTCGACGCGCTGGCCGTGCCGGGCAAGACCTTTGCATATGGGGCCAACGGGCCGCAAGGCTTGCTGGGCGCTAAGCGCGTGATCATCGCCTCGACGCGCGGCGGCTACTATGGCGCCGACACGCCGATGGCCGCGCTCGAGCACCAGGAAAGCCATCTGCGCAGTTTCCTCGGTTTCCTCGGCATCACGCAGATCGAGATCGTGCGCGCCGAAGGCGTGAAGGTCAGCGACGAAGCCAGGGCCCAGGCCTTGAGCGCCGCGTTTGCACAGATCAGCGCATTGCAGGCGGCATAAGCGAGAAAGGCGAAATAAGGCGGCGGCGGATTTTCTGGCTGGGACGGAAAGTGTTTCGGCCCAGCCAGACTGTGACTGGCCGGCAAGAAAGGGCAAACTGCGCTAAGCTGCACCCGCCCCACTACTTCACAAGGACCACCATGACCCTGATCGTCGTCGCCACCATCGATGCCCAAGCTGAACATGTCGACGCCGTGCGCGCCGCCTTCGAAGCCGTCGTGCCGCCCAGCCGCGCGGAAAGCGCCTGCCTGCGCTACGAATTGCATGTCGACAACAAAATTCCCACGCGCTTCATCATGCTGGAAGAATGGACCGACGTGGCCGCCTTGAGGGCGCATGAAACGACGCCCCACTTCCACGCGCTGCTAGCGGCCACGGACGGCAAGGTCGTCAAGGTCGAGGTGGCGGAATTGAGCAAGCTGAAGTAACGGCCACGGGCGCGTTCAATCGCGCGTTCCCCAAAGAAAGTTGCCACTTATAATATGGCAACTTTTTTTTAATGGCCATCATGACACCATTTTCCACGCTGCGCGGCGCCATTGCGGCTGCCGCCTTGATTTTCTGCACGGGCGCCTTGGCCCAAGTGCCGATGTCCACATTGGTGGGCGACTACAACCTTGCCTCGTCGGCGACCGTGCCGGCCAGCAGCTGGGGCTATTCCAAGGGGCGTATTTCCATCCAGCCGCTCGACGCCAAGCACCTGCTGATCGTCCTGTCATGCGAGTGGAAGCGCGAACCGAAAGCCGTCTGCGGCGATTATTTCTATGCCCAGCAGCGCGACGACGGCCTGTACCTGCAGGATATGAATACCTTTGCCATGCGCCTGTATTTCGATCCGGCCTCGCGCAAGCTCACCATCATTTCACGCGGCGCCGATGCCAAGGCCAGCGTGCGCCATGACGTCTTCAGCGCCACCACGGCGCCGCTCACGGATGCGGCGCTGGTGCGGCGCATGAAACGCGAAGTGTCGAATGCCAACAGCAAGGAAAACCGGCGCGTCTTCGGCCCCCATGACAAGTGGGACTACGAGAAAAACCGCATCGAGTTCCAGCGCCAGGACTTGACGGCGCCGTGATGACGGGCCTGCTCCATCCCGTGCGCCGCCACCTGCTGCGCCTGCTGGGCACGGTGCTGTGCTCGCCCATGCTGGTGCGCGCGGCCGAGCGTTCCCTGCCCGGCGCCGTGCGTCGGCGCATCCTGGCCACGCTCGATGCACCGCTGCCCACAGTGCTGAACGTGCACCACCTGGCGCTGATACGGCGTTTCAATATTGGCTGGTCGCCCGTGGAAAACGGCGCGCCCATGCTCAATCCCGCCTACCCGCTGGGCAAGGGCGACACCCTGGCGCTGGCCATGCAGGCCATCGACAGCAAGGACGCGGCGCTGGCCGCCCAGCGCCTGATGGAAGCGGCGCAGCTGCTGCCGCATTTCGTGCAGATGGCAAATCTGAAACCGGGCAGCTACGCCAATGGCAAGACGCCGTTCACGTTGACCACGCGGCATGTGAAACTGCTGCGCCAGCAGTCGTGGCTGCCGCTGGACATGCTGGGCATGAGCGCGGCAGAGGAATACCTGGCCGAAGGCTACTGGCCCACGCCGTCCGTCGACGGCAAGCGGCCCTACGGCAACTTCACGAACTACCCGGTGGAAATGGCGCAAGCGCTGGGCCTGCCACTGCACCGGCAAGCCGATGGCAGCCTCACCATTACACCGGCGCTGAGGGAGGAACTGAAAACGCTGCACCAGCAGACCCTGGCGGCGCTGCAGGTGTTCGTGCGGGAAGCGGGATTGAGGCGCAATACGCTCTGACGTCCGGTCGGGCTTTTTCAGGGGAAACGCCCGCATGCCTGCAAGAGCCAATGCCACTCTATCTCCAGGCACAGCAGCTTATGCCTGTGTTTTAAGCGGGGCTCATCGCCTGCTTTGGCCCGGCTGGAAAGCTGGCAATTGGCAGATACTGATTCGATGCCGATCATTTTTGGCGGCGACGGCTCTTTTCTGCGCGCGTGTACCAACACGCGCAATGCGACAGCGAGCGCCACGCCATTTGTTTGCAAATATTTTGCTGCCACAGCGGTACCAAGCATTTCCTGGAAAATAATCGCCACATCTATTTTTTGCGCGGTCAACGCATCGATCCGCCTGGGATGACCAAGTTCCACCTGTACCATGCCACCGATGTCATTTTTATTTACCATGTAAATTCAAGTCAAATGTGGGGCAAGCACCATATGCTCCCGCTTCGGGCTACCGCAATTCGGCAAGCCGCATTCATTGATCCTTTTCCAGTAGCTTGCGTATCTCTGCTTTGACTCTGTGGATACGGCTTCGCACTGTTCCCACCGGGCATTCCATCCTTGCCGCAATCTCGTCATAACGCATGCCTTCCTCCTCACGCAACAACAGTGCATTTTTCAAGGGAGGCGGCAAATTCGCCATCAAGCGAATAATTTCCATTCCGGTTTCCATTGCACTACATATCTGTTCCGGACGATCTTCATGTAACATGTTCAATGCATCACTGGAATAATCCATGCCATCAAACAAATCAAGGAAATCCGATTGCATTTCTCTGGCACTGCCATAATGGTTTTTTATGCCATTCATGGCCATTGAATATCAGGTCGAATAAAACATGAAATGCCTGCGACCTCTTTTAAAACATTGAAAACCGTTAAGAAATACAATCTGAAGCCTGTCATCAATATCTTCCTCGCGCTGAATATGATGACAAATCAAATTTCTTAGCCGCGTGCGATATCTTTTACGCAATACATTAAATGCCTGTAGAGCATGCGCACAAGAATTTTCCATAACGAAATTTTCATTTCCAATATGCATGGATGACTCACTCAAGCCAACGTTGCCCCATATCCTAGCAGCAAGAATACATCGCCAAATTAATACACAGAAATATATTGATTTAGATCAAGTACCAGAACGCGCATGAATGCCATATCAAAAATTAAACTATTTTTTTCCCTCGGAAATAATTTATTTTGAATATTTTAATATAAGCATAGAAATATTTTTTCCATAGGGAAATTTTAATGTATTTGAATCAGAATTTTCTGATGAAACTTTTCACATGTTTTCCAGCGTACGCTTAGGAAAATTTTTATGTAGTAATATTAAAAAATATTCAAAGCATTTTTGGTGAGCATTTCTGATGATCAAAAAAACAAGCACTTCATACATCATCGAGTTTACGCAGCGAACGACGCGGGTATTAAGGTCGCTCAATGTTGAGTCTGTACGTATGAAGATCGATATCAAAGACACGGCGATGCCGTTCGACACGCGAATCGTCGATGCCTGGGTCAGCATCGAAGACGGCATCCTGTGGCTGGAGCATGAAACGGGGGAGGAAGATACGGTGAAAATCAGGCTTGCCACGGTGCTGCGCTGGTCACGTGAGCCCAAATGGTAGCCAGACTGCGGGCGCCACCCGGCACTGTTTCCGGCCTTCCCTGCTACAGTTTCTTATAAAGAAATCTGCAACCGCTGCCGCCAGCCGCCAGCTGCCAGGCGGACTGCCAGCGTGAACATCCGGCAGTCCGAGGTATTTCCGAAACCAATCAACGCCATAATCAGCCAGGTACTCAGCCTTGCGGTGCTGCAAGTGTTCCTGCGTGACGCGGCGTTGAGGTAGCATGCCGTGTAAGCGTGTCACGGGCCATAGGACCCGGCATTACAGGGAATCAAGTCCGGCCAGTATCGTGGCGGCCTGCTGCCGGAAAGCCGCGACTGTCGCCTCGTCCATCTTCTCCAGTTGCCGATATGCCATGCCGATACGGGGATTGCGCGCCAATTTGTCCGCATTGCGCTGGAAAAAATCCCAGTACAGGGCGTTGAATGGGCAGGCGCGCTCGCCGATGCGCGCCTTTTTGTCGTAGTGGCAGCCCTTGCAATAATCGCTCATGCGGTCGATATACGCGGCGCTGGACACATATGGCTTGGTGGCCAGCAAGCCGCCATCGGCAAACTGGCTCATGCCGACGGTGTTGGGCAATTCCACCCATTCGAAGGCGTCGATATAAATGCCCAGGTACCAGCCATGCACTTCAGCCGGATCAAGGCCGGCCAGCAGTGCGAAATTGCCAATCACCATCAAGCGCTGAATGTGATGCGCATGCGCCTGTTCCAGCGACTGGGTGATTGCCGTTGACACACAATGCATCTTCGTCTTGCCGTCCCAAAACCATGCCGGCAGCGGACGCTGGTGGCCAAAGAAATTCTTTTCCGCATACCCGGGCATGTTGGCCCAGTAAACGCCGCGCACGTATTCGCGCCAGCCCAGTATCTGGCGAATGAAGCCTTCCACGGCGGCCAGCGGCGCATGGCCCGCATGGTAGGCCGCCTGCGCCCGGGTGACGACTTCGCGCGGATTGAGCATTTTCACGTTCAGCGCGAACGACAGCAGCGAATGGAACAAGCGCCAGGCCTTGACGCTCATGGCGTCCTGGAAGTCGCCAAAATGCGGCAGCGCATGCTCGATGAAGGCGTCGAGCTGGCGCAGCGCTTCCTCGCGGTTCAATGCCCAGGCCAGCCGGTCGGCCTGGGGCGCGCCAAAGCTCTTCACGCCAGCAGCGACGATGGATTGCCATAGCGCGGAATGGTCATGCAGGGTACGCGCATCCTGCGGCTCGGCGGGCGTGCCGCGCCAGGGCTTGCGGTTGTCGTGGTCGAAGTTCCACTGTCCGCCGACGGGCTGCTTCGCGTCTGCCATCAGCACCTGGTGCGCGACGCGCATCTGGCGGTAGAAAAATTCCATCAGCCATTGCTTGCGGCCCGCGAAAATATCGGCCGCTTCGTGGCGCGCCGTGTAGAAATGCTCGCTGTCAACCATCATCCACGGGATGGCCGAGCGGCGCCCGGCCTGGTACAGCTGCTGGTCCAGGCGCCATTCGTCGGGCGCCTGGTATTCGAAGGCGGCGGCGTCGTAGCGGGCGATCAGCGCTTCGATATTCTCCGGCATCGGCCGCGCGCTTTCGGCATCGTCGATGGCGATATAGTGCACCCGGTGCCCGGCCTGGCGCAGCTGGCGCGCCAGGTCGCGCATGGCGGCAAAGATCGCCAGGATTTTTTGCGCGTGGTGCAGCACATAATCGGTTTCTTGCCGCACTTCCATCAAGACATAGACGGTGGCGTCGTCGACGTCGGTCAACCAGCGATGCCGGGGATTAAGCTGGTCGCCGAGTATCAGCCGCAGCGTGGGTTTGATCGGACTCATGTTTGTTTTGTGATCTCCATGGCGGCTGCCGCGCGGCGCCCATAAACACAGCGCAGGACGCGATGCAACGGTTCAGCGGTTCAATTCGGGACAGGCGCCACGCGCTGCCCGTCAGCCTTGCGGCACGGGTGCCGGGGCGGGTTGCGGCGTCGGCGCAGGTGCCGGCGTCGGGGCTGGCTCCGGCACCGCCTTGCCATGCGCTTCCTGTCCATCGGCCGCTTCGGCCGGCATGGCCAGCGGCGCCGGCGGCGCGCCTTCCTGCAGCAGGTCGCCCGGCTCTTCCACCGGCTCATCCTGCGGTTCCTCGACCGGTTCCACATGGCGCAGCGGCGCTGGCGGTTTGCCACCGGGGAAGATGGCGTCGCGCGCGATCTTGCCTGTATCGAGCGCCGTCTTGAAGAAGTCGCCCACCACCAGCACGGCGTTGTGGCCGCCCTGGCCCCAGTAGTTGCTGCGCATGGTGACGCGCGCATCGTTGAAACCCACCCAGGCGCCGCCCACCAGTTCCGGATGCATCAGGATAAACCAGCCGTCCGCATTGTTTTGCGTCGTGCCGCTCTTGCCGGCCACGTCGGAACGGATGCCGAAACGGCTGCGGATGGCCGTGCCCGTGCCCCGGTCGATGACGCCGCGCATCATGTCCGTCAGGGTGGCGGCAGACTCCGCTTTCATGGCGCGCTGCGGCTTGGCGTCGCCGAAGCGGGCGATGATCTTGCCCTCGCGGTCAGTGATGTGCGTGACGACAAACGGCATGCGGGCCTCGCCCTGCGCCGCGATGCTGGCATAGGCATTGACCATTTCCAATAAAGTGACGGGGCTGGTGCCCAGCGCCAGCGACGGCACTTTTTCCAGCTTGCTGTCGCGGATGCCCAGCGCGCGCGCCAGCTTGATGATCGGCGGCAAGCCGACGTCCTGCATCACTTGCGCCGTGATGGTGTTTTTCGAGTACACGAGGCCGTCGCGCATGGTCATGTCGCGCCCCGTGGTGCCGCTCATGTCCGTCGGGCGCCATTTGCTGCCGTCTGCCGCCTTGATATCCATCACGGCATCGCGGTAGACGTGGTCGGGACTCAGGCCCTTTTCCAGTGCCGCGCCATACACGATGGGCTTGAAGGTGGAGCCGGGCTGGCGCGCGGCCTGCGCCACGTGGTCGAATTGCTCGCGCGCAAAGTCGCGGCTGCCCACCCAGGCGCGCACGGCGCCCGTGGCCGGGTCCATGGCCGTAAAGCCCGCTTCCAGGCGCGTTTTCGATTTGCGCAGGGCCGCCATGAAGGCGCGGTCGCCCTTGAGTTTTTCCAGCGCTTCATCGGGCGTGCCGCCGACCGCCGCCAGCTTGCGGTAGTCGGCCGATTCGCGCACGAAGCTGTCGAGCAAGCCCGGGTGCGATTTCCAGAAATAATCAAACGCCACGCTGCCCGCCTGCATGCCCGCATACATGCCTGTCGAAGTGGACGATGGCACGCCGGCGCGGCTCCATTCCACGTCGGCAATGGCCTGCAATGCATTCGCCTGGCGCTCGACGGCGCGCTCGGCCGCCTGCTGCAGATCGTGGTCCAGCGTGGTGTGCACGACCAGGCCGTCACGTTCCAGGTTGTAGTCGTTTTCGTCGGCCCAGTCGATCAGCCACTTGCGCACGTAGGCCGTGAAATGGCTGTCCGACTGCGCCCGTTCGCTCTGGCGCTCGAAATGCAGGCGCAGCGGCCGCTTCACCAGCTGCTTGTAGCGCGCTTCGTCGATGACGTCGTGCTTGCGCATTTGCCCCAGCACCACATTGCGGCGCTGCAGCGAGCGTTCGGGATTGCCCACCGGGTTGTAGTAATTCGTACCCTTGAGCATGCCCACCAGGGTGGCGCTTTCGAGTATATCGAGACGCGAGGCCGGCTTGTCGAAATACGTGCGGGCCGCCATTTCGATACCGTAGGTGTTGTACAGGAAAGGCACCGTGTTCAGGTAGGCTTCGAGGATTTCCGTCTTGCTGTAAGTAGCTTCGATCTTCAGCGCCGTGATGAGTTCCTTCAGCTTGCGATTCAGATTGCGCGAACGCCCGATTTCCTCGGGGAACATATTGCGCGCCAGCTGCTGCGTGATGGTCGAGCCGCCCTGGGGATTGCCCCGCGCGCTATGCAAAATAGCGCCGGCCGTGCGCGTGAAATCGATGCCGTGATGGTCATAGAAACGATGGTCTTCTGTCGAGATCAGCGCGCTGATGACGTTGGGCGAGATTTGCTGCAAGGTGACGCGCTCCTGCAAGCCCTGGTCGAAGCGCACCAGTTCCTTGCCATCCGCGCTGACCATGGTGCTGGGCGCGGCGGCGCGCGCCTGGCGCAGGTCGTGGATGCTGGGCGTCAAGGGGATCAGCAGCAGCATGTAGGCAACCAGCAGCGCCAGCAGGGCCAGGAATGACCACAGGCCCAGCACCAGCGCGCGCCGCACGGGCGGCAAGGTCATCAAATGGGCATGGCCGCGCCGGTACAGCGCCACCATTTTTGTCCACGCCACGCCCGCTACGCGAACGGTTTGCGTGCGCGCCACTGCCAGCGCCTGCCGTGCTTTTTCCTGAAACTGCTCCATGCCTGATGCCATTCCTGTAACCTTGTCTGATGCCGGATGATCCGTTTCAGCAAGTATATAGGGCGGACTATGTGGCCGGCTGGAAATAAGTAAGCGTAAGTAAGCGTAAGTAAGGAAGACACCCTGATTATTGCCAATCTTGAAAGGCATGGACTATACTCAGCTCCACCATCACCCCATTCACTACCGGACGCCGCCATGCCTACCCTGCCAGCACGCCAGCAGCTGCACGCCATTTTCCTTGCTGCCAGCGGCTTTGCCGTCTTTGCCCTGGGTATCAGGCTGGGCTACCAGCTGGTGTCCGCCATGACACGGTAAAAAGCGCAAGCCCCCCCCTGCTCAGGCACGGCAGGCATCGAGGCGCGCCAATGTCACGCCCACATACGCGCCCACGCAGCGCGCGTCCTGCGTGTAAAAAGCGTCTTCCACCAGCAGCAAGCCGCAGTCGCAGACGACGGGAGCGACGCTGATCACCTGGCCCAGCGCCAGGTAGCGCCAGCCATCGAGCCGGCGCAAGCCTTTTACCGCACCGGGATTGGCGCTGAAGATCGCATCCCAGTCATCGCTGCCGCTGGCCATGGGCCACAGTTGCGCCTGGAATGGCGTGCCGGCGGCCAGCTGCGAGCCATCGAACTCGTCCATCACGTGCAGCCGCTGGCCGTCCACCTCGATGATGGCTTCCAGGTACTCTCCTTCAGTGGCGATGAAGGTCGCCGTCACCGCTTTCGAGCTCACTTCTGCGCCTGCTCCAGCAATGCCGGCAATTCTTTCAGCATGGCGGCACGCGTGCGGATGCCGGCCGACTGTTCGCCCTTCTGCTCGTCCTGCACCAGGCGCGCGAAGACGATGGTGCGTTCGCCCTTGCTGGCCCAGCCCACGAACCAGCCGTAGCCGTGCTCCTCGTCAAAGCTGCCATCGGCCTTGCGCGGGAAGGCCGCGCCTGTCTTGCCATGCACTTGCCAGCCGCCCACGTCTTCCAGGCGTGTCAGGCGGCGCGTCTGTTCCATCGCCTGCTTGCTGACGGGCAACTGGTCGTTGACCAGCTTGCGCAAGAAACCCACTTGCTCGAGCGGCGAAATCTTCAGCGATGAGGCGATCCAGGAACGCTCCAGGCTGTTGTCCTTGCCCGGGTCGCCAGACACATCCGCGTTTCCGTAGCGCAAAGCCTTCGCGTATTTCTGGAAGCGCTCGGCGCCCAGCGCCTGCGTGATCTGCTGCGAATACCAGACAACGGAATACTGCATCCAGCGCGACGGGTCCGTATCCTGTCGCCAGGCCTCGCCGCCCCAGTCCACATACCCCTGGCGGTAGGGCAAGACCGGCTTGTGCTGATCCTTGAGGAAGCCGGCGTCATAGCCCATCAGGCTGAGAGCGATCTTGAAGGTGGACGCGGGCGTCACCCGGTCGAAGCAGTTACCTTCCTGCAGCAGGACAGTACCCGCCTTGGCGTCGGCCATGGCGGTGCAGATGGTGGCGGCCTGGGCAGAAGTGACGGCCAAGGTGCCGGCTGAAATGCCGAATGCAAACTGTAATAAAGCGACGCTGAATTTCATGGGCCTCCTGGTACGGGGACGATAGCTAGGCAAAGCGAAATTGTACCGGCCAGCGCGTCCCGATGCCAGCAATGTTTTCAAATTTACAAGGCTATTTTTTCGCTGGCGTGCCGGCAGACTCATGCGCCAGATCGCGCCGGAGCCGCTCCTCTTCCAGCTCATCCATGCCCAGCTTTTCCTCATCGATCAGCGCATGTTCACGCCGTTCGCGCTGCAGCTCCTGTTCCAGCTCCAGCGTGCCTTCTTCGGCACCGCGCTCATTCTTTTCCGGCATGCTGTTCTCCTCCAGGGGCTTGACTAAAAAGCACCGGCAAAGTCGCCGGCCTGTGCCACGGCGTCGTGCGGATGCAGGCTTTCCATATGCCGCACGGCAACGCTCGCTTGCGCGTAGTGGCGCGCCAGTGCCGCCTGCACGCGCCGCGCTGCATCTTCCACATACATCAGATTAGCACCATTCAGGCGCGCGAAGGCCTGTTCGTCCGCGCGTTTCACGGCCGTCTGCAACGGCGTCGCCAGCGCGGCCTCGACCAGGTCGATCAGGGCGTACACATCAAGCTCCGCCGTTTCATCGAGCGACACGGTGACGCTGGCCGTGCTGCGCTGGCTGTGCGGCGTGGCCAGGCTCGCGTGCTGCAGCAGCCAGTCGCGGGCGGCCGCGCCATCGATGCCGCCCGGACCGAACTGCGCCGCAAAACCATCGGCCAGCAGTTGGCGCGCCAGCGCCGCCGAACACGGGCACGTCGACGAATAGCCAACTTCCACGGTCAGGGACAAGCTAAAACCTTGCGGCGACAGCGTGGCCTGCAGGCGCACGGGATAGGATTTCCAGCCCGACAGGCCGGCCGTCAGCAGCGCCGGCTGGCGTCGCAGCAAGGAAAAAGACAGCGCCAGGCGCGCCTGCGTGCTGGCGCAATCGGCATGGCTGGCCACCATCGTGCGCAGCAGGGACGCCAGCTCGTCGGCATCGAGCGGCCCGGCGGCGGCAAACGCATCGAGCAGCAGATACAGGCGCGACATGTGGATGCCCTTGACGCGCGGCTCGGGCAAGTCCACGTGCACGTCGGCCCAGGCATGCACCTGCTGCGCCTGGCCTCCCCCCTCCAGCCACAAGGGCAAGGCGATGCCCTGCATGCCGACCCATTCCAGGGGCAAGAGATTGTCCGCATTGCCGCTGGCGGCAACATCGGGCAAGGGTGTGGCGTGCTGATCGCGTTTCATGAAATACCTTCAATATGCAATTGAATTGCATATGATGAAGAAAGCCCGCCATATTTGCAAGTGCCTTGCATCTAAGCCTAAGCCGCCTGTAAAAAATGCCACGGTGCGCGCCCGCACGGAAACGGCGCACGTCCTGGCGTTATCGTCAGGTTCAACCTCGACCAAGGAGCAATACCATGCCCATTTTGAACGCCATCGCCAGCCTGGCCGTGCGCGACTTGCACGCCGCGAGCGCCTGGTATGCCAGCCTGCTGGACAAGGAAGCCGACTCGCGGCCCATGCCGGAAGTGGCCGAATGGAGGTTTGACCGGGGCGGCTGGCTGCAGCTGTACCAGCAGCCTGAGCGGGCCGGCGGCGGCTCCGTGACCCTGGCCGTCGACGATATCGAACTGCTGGCCACGCATTTGCAGCAGCTGAACGTGGCACATGGCGCGCTGACGAAGGCGGCAAAGGTGCACACCATCATGCTGACCGACCCGGACGGCAACCATATCGCGTTTGCCCAGGCGCTGGAGCACGCGATGGCGCGCTAGCCGCCCGCAGGCGCGGCCCCGGCCCCGGCCCCGGCCCTTTTTCCGCGCGCATATTTCGCTTGACTCGCTGTCATGTGTCAGATAATATTGACACATGACAGATCCAAACACATCACCGACGGGTGACCGCCTGCTGGCCATGCTGGCGGCGCTCGACAATCCGCACCGGCTGCGCATCGTCGCGGCGCTGGCCAGTGGCGGACGCAACTACATCAGCCAGCTGGCACGCGACCTGGGCATCAGCCGTCCCCTGCTGCATTTGCACCTGCAAAAACTGGAAAACGCGGGCCTGGTCACCAGCCAGCTGGAACTGTCGCACGATGGCAAGGCCCTGAATTTCTTTGAAGCCAGTGCGTTTCAACTGCTGCTCACGCCAGCCAGCATTGCCGCGGCAGTGTCGTCGCTTACCCCCAACCCTGAATAATCGAGACCATCATGACTGAAAATGCATTCTTCGCGGCGTTCTTTTTCACCTGCACCGCCGCCGTCCTCATCTACGCTTTCAAGTATGCGTCCAGCGTGGCGCAAGCCCGCGCGCGCCTGGCGCAGGACAGCGCCTATCAGGAACTGGCCCAGTCACTGGCCGTCTCGCAGGCGCAAACGGCCGCCGCCCTGGCCGCGCTGAGCGCCACCCTGGCGCACATCGAAACGCGCATGGGCGGCCTGGAAAAAATCCTCAAGGAAGTCGAGTAACGTCGCCTGCCTGCCACCTCAAGCCCGGGAGCCATGACCATGAACACCGTTTCGACCATCCGTCTGTATGCGCTGCGCGCCATGTATCTGCTGGTCGTCCTGGGATTGGGCAGCGTGCTGTGGCCCGGCATCATCATGCCGCATCAGCCATGGGGATTGGCACAAGGCACCGTCAACTGCATGCTGGCCGCGTTCTCGCTGCTGTGTTTGCTGGGCGTGCGCTATCCGCTGCAGATGCTGCCCGTGCTGCTATGGGAAGCACTGTGGAAAACCATCTGGCTGCTGCTGGTGCCGCTGCCGCAGTGGCTCAATGGCCAGGCCGATCCCGCCACCACGGCCACGGCGTTTGAATGCTCGCTGGTGGTGCTGGTGTACCTGGCCATCCCCTGGCGCTACGTCTACGCGCAATATGTGCTGCAAGCGGGAACGCCGTGGCGTGCAGCCGGCCATGTGCAGGCGAATAAAACACCTGCGCTCTGATGGCCAGCACCTGACAACACCGTAGCGAGCGGAAGGAAGCGCTGGCCTGGAAGCGCAACCGTAGGAACAGTACGGGGCCGCCGAGCCGGTGCGCGTCGCAGGCTGCCCATGCCGACACGCAGCAGGTTTTGCAGGTGGCCTCAGGAAGCCTTGCGAAAAGTCAGATTGATGCGCTGCGCGCCCAGCAGCGCGTGCTCGCCCTCCTTCAGCGGCGCCACGCCGTGAAAGCGCAGGCGGTCCACGCCACCCCACACCACCACGTCGCCGTGCAGCAGTGGAATGCGCGCTGCCTTGTCGGCGCGCGCGGCGCCGCCGAATAAAAAGGTGGCGGGCAAACCCAGCGAAACGGAAACGATGGGCGCGGTGAAATCGCGTTCGTCGCGGTCCTGGTGCAGGGCCATGCGCGCACCGGGCGCATAGCGGTTGACCAGGCAGGCATCGGGGTTGAAATGCGCGTAGCCGGCGGCCAGCGCCGCCTCCTGCGCCAGGCGCAGGAAGACGGCCGGCATCGGCGGCCAGGGCTGGCCGCTGGCGGGATCGAGCGCCGCATAGCGGTAGCCGCGCCGGTCCGTCACCCAGCCGAGCAGCCCGCAGCTGCTCATGGCAACCGACATCGGCAAGCCGCCTGGCGTCAGCATGTGGCGCAAGGGCGCGGCGTGCGCGATGGCGTCCAGCGCCGGCAGCAGCCCGGCCACATACGGCAGCGCGAAACCGCGCAGCAGCAACGACGCGCTCGTGCCGGGCACCAGCGGCGCGGGAGCGGCTGGCGCCTGCTCTTCATCGGCAAACAGGGACAGGTTCATGCCGCGTATTTTACGCCGCGCCGCGCAAAAAGCGCGCGCGCAGCCGTGCCGGTGCGCTACAGTAGCGCTTCCAGCCACTCCTGCCTTTTATTCACATGGATCACTACGCCGATTTGCTGCACACCCTGGCACAGCAGGAAGAATCCCTGCAGTTCGACCGCTTCGACAACGATACCGCGCTGGCCGTCGGCCTGTGGATCGTCGAGGAAGTACGCAAGCGGGGCAAGGCCGTCACCGTCAACATCACGCGCAACGGCCAGGTGCTGTTCCACCACGCCATGACGGGCGCCACGGCGGACCAGGCGGACTGGATACGCCGCAAGAACAACACGGTGCAGCGCTTTTGCCGCAGCTCCTATTACATGGGCATTTCCTACAAGAGCCGGGGCAGCACCTTCGAAGACGTCAAATACCTGGACGACATCGAGTACGCGGGCCACGGCGGCGCCTTTCCCCTGCTGATCCGTGGCGTGGGCCTGGTCGGCACCGTCACGGTTTCCGGCCTGGCGCAGGCCGACGACCACGCGCTGGTAGTGGCGGCGCTGCAGATGCAGCTGGACGCGCACTGAGGTTGCAGGCGCGGCTATCCAGCCAGGATACAGCTAGGCGGACAGCGCCTTGCACAGGGCCGCGCGCGCCAGCAGGCGCGTGGAATCGAGGGTCGGCAGCGGCGAATTGGCGTCGCTGATGATCAGGGGGATTTCCGTGCAGCCCAGGATCACGGCATCGCAGCCCTGCTCGCGCAAGCCGCCGATGATGGCCTGGAAGCGCTGGACGCTGTCCGGCTTGACCACGCCCGGCACCAGCTCTTGCATGATGATGCGGTCGATATCGCCGCGTTCGTTTTCGCCAGGGCGCACGCAGGCGATGCCGCGCGCGGCCAGCATGTCCGGATACACGGCGCTGTCGACCAGCCAGCGCGTGCCCGTCAAGCCCACTCTTTGGAAGCCGCGCGCTTGCGCCTCGCTGGCCACAACGTCGGCGATATGCAGCCACGGTAGCGGCGAACGGGGCGCCACCAGCTCAAACGCCTGGTGGATGGTGTTATCGGGGCAGATCAGGAAATCGGCGCCCGCCGCCGCCAGCTTGTGCGCCGAGGCCAGCATCAGCTCGGCCACGCCGGCCAGGTCGCCCGCGTTCAGGCAAGCCACATAGCGCGCCAGCGACGGCGTGTGCATCGACACTTCAGGATGCGCGTACGGCCCCAACGCATGCGCGCCCTCCTCGCCGATGGTGCGGTAGCACAGCGCCGCGCCTTCGGCCGAACAGCCGACGATACCGATATGTTGCGTCATCGTGATGCTCCTTGTTCGATGCGCTTAAATGCGCTGGCCGCCGTCGATGGGAATTTCCGCGCCCGTGATGTACGAGGCGCGCTCGCTGCACAGGAACTCCACCAGGTCCGCCACTTCGGCCGTCGTGCCCAGGCGGCGCAACGGGATTTGCGTGTCGACGATGTGCGAGGTGCCCGGCGACAGGATCGCCGTGTCGATCTCGCCCGGCGCGATGGCGTTGACGCGCACATTCATGGGCGCCATGTCGTTGGCCATTTCACGCGTCAGCGAGGCCAGCGCCGCCTTCGAGCTGGCGTAGGCGGAGCCGGCGAACGGATGCACGCGGTAGCCGGCGATCGAGCACAGGTTCACCACGGAGCCGCCGGCGTTCGACAATTCCTGCGCGAAGCCGCGCGTCAGCGCCAGCGGCGCGAAGAAATTCGTGTTGTACATTTCCTGCCAGGTCTGCATGTCGGTGGTGAGCGAATTGACGCGCGAGCCGCCCGGCCCCTTCGGCGACACGCCCGCATTGTTCACCAGCGCGTGCAGCTTGCCCTCGCCCAGCATGGGGCGCAGCATGTCGACCATCTGGCCGATCTGGCTCAGGTCCGACAGATCCATGCAAAAGTGCGTGTTGTGCTCCTGGCTGCGCGGGCAGCCGCCCGGAATCGGGCTGCGCGACACGGTGATGACCCGCCAGCCCAGGCTGCGGAAGCGCTCGGCCACGGCGTGGCCGATGCCACGGCTGGCGCCCGTGACGATGGCGGTTTTCTGTTCGGCGATGTTTGCGCCGCTGTCCTTGCTACAGTGATTGCTCATATTGTTCCTTGTCCTGTTCGTCCATGTCCTGTTCGTCCATGTCTTGCTCAACCGCGCCGGCATGCACGCGCTCCAGGCGCATCACATACGCCAGCATCTGCGCCCCGCCGTCGAGAATGTCCTGTTCGATCGCGCGGCGGGCCGCGGCGCTGTCGCGCTGGCGCAGCGCGCTGATGATTTCGCGGTGGTGCCCCACGCGCATGTCGGGCGTAAAGGCCGCATAGCCGGCGGCGATCAGGGGCGCCGTCTGCATCCACAGATGGTCGACGAAGCGCTTTAATGTCGGCATGCCGGCCGCCTGCGCCAGGCCCAGGTGAAACGCCTGGTTGCACTGCAGGGCGGCCGCCAGGTCGTGCCGGGCGATGGCGTCTTCGTTGGCCTGCAGCAGCCGTTCCAGGTCCGCCAGGGTGGCAGCATCGATGCGCTGCGCCGCCTCCGCCGCGCCCAGGCCTTCCAGTTCCACGCGCAGCGCGCGGATTTCCAGGTAGCGCGCCACGCTCAGCACGGGCACGCGGAAGTCGCGCGGCGAACGCAGCACCAGCGCTTCTTCCTGCACCAGTTGCAGCATGGCGTCGCGCACGGGCGTGACGCTGGTGCCCAGCTGCAGTGCCAGTTCGCGGATGCGCAAGCGGTCGTTGGGCCTGAAGCGCCCTGCCGCCAGCGCCTCGCGCAGCATGGCATACACGGACTTGCCCAGGTTGACGTGCGAGAGGCTTTCGAATGGAGTATTCATGCGCGGCGTGGGATCTTTAATTTATGATGCATCATACATCAAGAGGAAAAACAGTGTTTTGCCAGCAGTGCGGCCACGGCAGGAATGGCCGCCAGCACGTACAATCTGCCGCTTGTTTACCAAAAGGACGCCAATTGAACTGGGATTATCCACACGCCTGCACCCTGCCCGTCACGCCCGAGCCGGGTGACATCGACGGCTTGCAGCATACGAACAACGCCGTGTATGTGCGCTGGTGCGAGCATATCGCCTGGCACCATTCGGCGACCCTGGGACTGGACCTGGGTGACTACCGGCGCCTGGACCGGGCCATGGCGATACGCCGCGGCGAGTACGACTACCTGCTGCCCACCCGGGCCGGCGAGGCGCTCACCCTGGCCACCTGGCTGTGCGCCAGCGACGGCCGCTCCAGCATGGAGCGGCGCTTCCAGCTGGCCCGCGACAGCGACGGCGCCACCGTCGTGCGCGGGCGCTGGGAATTGATCTGCATCGAATTGAGCAGCGGCCGCGCGCGCCGCCTGCCACCGGAATTCCTGGCCGTGTACGAACCGGCCATCGTCGCGAAGATCTAGGCTGGCAGGCGCGCCGGTTCCAGCGCGATCAGTACCAGCAAAATCGCCAGCGGCACGGCCAGCGCGGCGAAACCGACGGCCAGATAGGCAAAGGCGGCGAGGATGGCGCCCGCGGCAAAGCCCAGCAAGGGCCAGAAGAATTTCACGCAGCGCTCGCGCGTGGCGCCGTCGGCCGCGCCGCGCAGCACGTCGACCGTGTCGATGACGACTTGCGTGACATTGCCCGTCATCATGGACGTGGGCGCCAGGTGCGCCAGCAGCAACCGGCTGATGGCGCTGTGCGCGCCCATGCCGGCCGCGCCGAACAGGCCGGCCGCCATGGCCAGCGCGCCCGGCTCCGCCGTCAGCGGCTCGGCCAGCATGCCGCACACCATGAAGCCGAGCAGCAGCGCCAGTTCCAGCAGCAGCGCCAGGCGCAGGGCCGGGCCGCCGCGCCGTTCGGCCGCCACGCTCAGCAATCGCGCCGCCGCCACGCCCAGGATAAAAGCGGGAAAGGCCAGCAGCTTGAGGGCGATCGACGCATGCGTGGCATTCGCCAGCGCCGCGCCGATCAGCACGAAGTTGCCCGTCACGTGGGCCGTAAACAGGCCAAACAGGGCGACAAAGCCCAGGGTATCGACATAGCCGGCCAAAAAGCCCAGGCTGATGCCTTGCATGCGGCTGCGCTGCGCCAGGTTCATGGGGTCTCCTCGAGAATGAGCCGCCATCATACCGCGCCGCGCCGGCCGCCGGCAGCGCCAGCGCAGGCAGGAAGGCCCGCCCGCTGTTTGCGCCCCCGCAGTGCAACATGCATTTAGCTCCTGCTTTGCGCAACCATGCATTAGAATCAGCGACTTTATCCCCGCACATCAGGATCACACACTATGACGGCAGTTGGACACACCGAGCCACAAGAGCTCAAGCGCGGCCTGAAGAGCCGCCACATCCAGCTCATCGCCCTGGGCGGCGCCATCGGCACCGGCCTGTTTCTGGGTATCGCGCAAACCATCAAGATGGCCGGCCCCTCGGTGCTGCTCGGCTATGGCATCGCCGGCGTCATCGCCTTCCTGATCATGCGCCAGCTGGGCGAAATGGTGGTCGATGAACCCGTCGCCGGCTCCTTCAGCTATTTTGCCGACAAATACTGCGGCCACCTGCCCGGCTTTTTGTCGGGCTGGAATTACTGGGTGCTGTATGTACTGGTCAGCATGGCCGAACTGACGGCCGTCGGCATCTACGTGCAGTACTGGTGGCCGGGCGTGCCCACCTGGGTTTCGGCGCTCATCTTCTTTTGCGCCATCAACGCCATCAGCCTGCTGAACGTGAAGGCGTTTGGCGAGATGGAATTCTGGTTCGCCATCATCAAGGTGGTCGCCATCATCGGCATGATCGTCTTCGGCGCGTACTTGCTCGCTTCCGGCGACGCCGGTCCGCAAGCCTCCGTCGCCAACCTGTGGCAGCACGGCGGCTTCTTCCCGAATGGCTGGCAAGGGCTGGTGATGGCCATGGCCGTCATCATGTTCTCGTTCGGCGGCCTGGAACTGGTGGGCATCACGGCGGCCGAGGCGGACGACCCCAGCACGACGATTCCCCGCGCCACCAACCAGGCCATCTACCGCATCCTGATCTTTTACATTGGCGCGCTGGGCATTTTGCTGTCGCTGTATCCATGGCAGAACGTCGTCACCGGCGGCAGCCCCTTCGTGCTGATCTTCCACGCGCTCGACAGCAACCTGGTGGCCACGGCCCTGAACGTGGTGGTGCTGACGGCCGCCCTGTCCGTGTATAACAGCGGCGTGTACTGCAACACGCGCATGCTGTTCGGCCTGGCCAAGCAAGGCAATGCGCCGCGCGCGCTGCTGCACCTGAACCGCCGCGGCGTGCCGCTGGTGGCGCTGGGCGTATCGGCCCTGGCGACGGGTGCCTGCGTGGTGGTCAATTACTTCATGCCGGGCGAAGCGTTCGAAGTGCTGATGGGACTCGTGGTGTCGGCGCTGATCATCAACTGGGCCATGATCAGCTGGATCCACCTGCGCTTCCGCGCGCAAAAGAAACTCGAAGGCAAGACCACCCTGTTCCAGAGCCTGGGCTATCCATTCACGAACTACCTGTGCCTGGTGTTCCTGGCCGGCATCCTGGCGATCATGTTCCTGACCCCGGGCCTGCGCATCTCCGTCTACCTGATCCCCGTATGGCTGGCCGCGCTGGGCATCGGCTACTGGATCAAGCAAAGCAAGGCCAAGGCGTAAACCGTTCGCCCCGCATCAAAAATAAAGCCCGTCTTCGCAAAGGAAGACGGGCTTTTTCATGGCCATGAGCCGGCAGCCACTTAGCTGGATACCTCTTCGGCCGGCAGCACATCGGCCTGCCACAGGCTGATGGTCTGGCCCGGATACGACCGTAGCAGCACGTCGTCGCTCAGCGCCGCCAGCGCCTGCTTGCGCTGTTCGATGCGCGCCTCGGGCGTCGTTTCTTTCGCGCCCGTCTGGTACGGCCCCAGCACCGGCAGCAGGTCGCGCAGCACGGAGTAATTGCCCGGCGTGCTCTTGTCCGATTCCAGCTTGCCCAGGAAATACTTCATGACGCGCGTGGACTGGCTGGCCTCCTGCTGCAGGCTGGCCCTCACCAGCTTGCCGTCCTTGTAGCCCACCTGCGCATCGCTGCTGGCCGAGTCCTCGATCTGGTGATACGTATAGTTCTGCGATTCCGTGTTGGTCGTCAGGCGCAGCGGCACGCCGGCGACCAGCGACTCATGGAAGCTGGCGCTCAGCTTCGATTGCTGCTGCTGCCTGACCGACCGGTCGTCCTGGCTGGCACCGGCCTGTGCCGTTTTCTGCGACACCTCATAGTTGAAGCTATCCTTTTCCGAACCGCGCATGGGATTGCTGAAGTTGACGGCTTGCGACACGCTGGCCGTGAAATCGGCCAGTCCCGACAAAATGGCCTTGTCTTCGGGCGCCAGGCGCCACTTGCCCGTCCCGGGCGGGGCATCCGCCGCCTGAGGCGCGCTGGTGTTGCTGTGCAAAGCCGTAAAGCTGTCCTTCAGCATGGCCACCAGGCCCGCGTCGCCATGGCCGCGCGAGGCAGCCTGGTCGAACTGCTGCATATAACTGCCCAGCGCCTTGGCCTGGCGCTCCTTGCTGCCCAGGGTGTTGAGCGCGCTGGCATCGACCTTCAGGTCCAGGGTGCCGGCCACCCCGCTGAAACTGACGGAGCGCTGCGTGCCATCGGCCTGGAAATCCAGGGTTTGCACGCTTTCCGGCTCGCCGCGCACCTTCACTTCCGCATGCAGCTTGACGGACGCCAGCACCTTCTGGTCGAACTGCATCAAGCCATCCAGCTTGATTTTCGGCGTGCTCTGTCCCATGCCGTCGATGGCGTCCTGGAAGCCCTCAGCCAGCTCGCCCAGCGCGCGCGTTTCAGCATCGCTGAGCTCGCCGCTGGCCGTCATGCGCACAGCCAGGCCGTCGCCCTGGCTGTCGAGCGACAGCTTGACTTCCACGCCGCTGCTGGTGGTGATGCTGAGGGACACATTATCTTCGCCGAAGCCATGCAGGTCGCCCGGAGCAATGGCGGACGCCGCGTAGACATTCGCCGTCGTGCTCGGTGGTGGCTGGCGCATCGCCTGCGAAAAGTTGTAGTTGCCCAGCTTGGCCTGTCCCAGCATGGCCGCGCCCACGCCGCTGAAGCGGCCGCCGAACGCATACGAGGAAAAACTTTTCGTCATCGCCTCGCTCACCTTGTCGCGCGTGCCGCTTTCCCACACCAGCGGCGATGGCTGCACTGCGGCCGCACCCTCGCCTTTCGCGCTTTCCGGACTGAGGGCAACGATGGACGATGTAGCGGACCTGGCTGTCGCCGCCGGCGCATCGGCACGGTGGGGGGCGGTGGCGGTGGCGGAAGCGCGCGCCGCAGGGCTATTCCAGCTGTTGAGCGGGGAAATGGAGGTCATGGCGCGGTCGCCTTGCAAGGGAAGAGAGGGTGCATGAATGACATATCGATATCGTTAAATATTTTGTAATTAACTGGCGGCAAGCAGATCATCCACCCCGTGGTACGGCATGGCGGCCTGCGCTGCATGGCAATACTGTATTAACGGCAACAAACTGTAAAACATGAGCGTCGGGGAAATGAAACATTTTCACGATGGCGAGCCCATCGGCCCCGAAGAAGTTGCGCCACGGCCGGGAATGTCCCAGAATCAAAGTCTATGGAACACAAGATTTTGCGCGCGCCGCTGGCCAGCTTTACCGACTTGTTGCTCGACGCCGTGTGCATGGTCGACGTGGATGGGCGCTTTGTTTTTGTCAGCGCCGCATGCGAACGCATCTTCGGCTATACGCAGCAGGAAATGGTGGGGATGCAGATGCTTGACCTGGTCGCCCCCGCCGACCGCGCGCGCACCCTGGCAGCGGCCCGGGCCATCATGGATGGCCATGCCCAGACGCACTTTGAAAACCGCTACCTGCGCAAGGATGGCCGGCTCGTGCATATCATGTGGTCCGCCCGCTGGTCCGCCGCCGACCAGCTGCGCGTGGCCGTGGCACGCGATGTGAGCGCGCTGAAACAGGCGCAGGCGAAACAGGCTGCGCTGTACGCCATCTCGGAAGCCGTGCATGCCGCGCAGGCGCTACCCGACTTGCTCTCTGGCCTGCAGCACATCATCGGCGAACATTTGCCTGGCGGGACGCTGAGCCTGGTGTTGCGGGAGGAAGACGGCCAGCCGGCCAGGCAGTCCAGCCAGGCGGATGTGGATGCCCCTGCGGTGCCGCCACCCACGTCGCTGGCCGGCTTGCTGTGCGAGGAAGTGCTGCGTAGCGGCACCGCGCTGCAGCTGCCTGCCGAGCGCATGGCCTGGCTGCCAGCGGCATTGCAGGCCGCCGCCGGCACCACAGCGTCCAGCTGCCTTGCCGTGCCGCTGCTGGCATCGCATGGCTGCATCGGCGCGCTGGCCCTGCAGTGCACGCAGGACGGCGCCGCCTGCACGGCGCAAGACCAGGATTTGCTGCAATTCGTCGCCAAGCAGCTGGCCACCGCCATCGAACGCCAGCAACTGCAGCAGCGGATGCACTTCATGGCCATGCACGATGAACTGACCCGCTTGCCGAACCGTCGCCTGTTCCATGACCGCCTGCGCACGGCGTTCGCCCGCGCGCAGCGCCAGCAAGGCCGTTTGTCGCTGCTCTTCCTCGACCTGGACCACTTCAAGCTGGTCAACGACCAGCATGGCCATGCCTGCGGCGATTTGCTGTTGCAAGCCGTGGCGGGCAAGTTCAAGGATTGCCTGCGCGAAAGCGACACCCTGGCCCGTCTTGGCGGCGATGAATTCGTCATCCTCGTCGAGCACCATACGCCAGACAGCGACGTCGTGTGCATCGCGCAGAAAATCCACGTGGCGCTGGCAGCGCCGATCCAACTTGGCGATGGCCAGCAACTACCGGTCGCCGTCAGTGTCGGCATCGCGCATTATCCGGAACACGGCGAAACCATGCAGCAGCTGCTGCGCCACGCCGACCGCGCCATGTATGACGCCAAATCCCGGCACGCGGCCAGCTGAAGCACGGGATGACAGCAGGAAAAAGCCGCCATCGCCCATGGTATACTGCACGCCGATGCTCACACTCTTCAAAACCTGGTTGATCCTGCTACTGATCACGGCGGTCCCGCTGCACGCGGCCACGGCCGGCATCGGCCTGGCGTGCGCATCCATCCCCGCCTCTTCTGCTACGCCCAACCTGGCCGCTTCGGCGCCCGCTGCCATGCCGATGGCCCCGTGCCACGGCCATGCCGCCATGCCGGCGCTCACCGCGGCAGCTGAAACCGCCGCGCAGGCTGGCGACAGCGGCACGCAAAGCCAGCACGCCGCCTGCAGCGCCTGCTCCGCCGCGTGCCTGGGCGCTTTCATGCCGCCGCCTGTGCCGGGCGCCCTGTCCCTTCTGGCTGGCGCGGAAAACGTCCACATCGCCGCTATGCCTTTGCTCGCGGGCATCATCCCCGACGGCTTGCGCCGGCCTCCCCGGCACCTGCGCGCTTAAGGCTGCGCCAGCGCAGCGCTCCCTGCCCGTCCCATGTTTGCCGCCGGCATGCCGCCGCTGTCGCCAACGCGGCACGCCAGCAGCGCATGCGGCGCGGCACGCTTGATCCCTACACATCGATTTTGCATTTCTCTTAATGACCAGGTAAAACCATGATCAAACATCTGTTACTGCGCGGCGCCTTCGCCGGCATGCTGGGCTTGCCCGTACTCGCCATGGCGGCCGCGCCCGTCATCGAAGTCTTCAAAACCGCTTCCTGCGGCTGCTGCTCCGAATGGATCAAGCACCTGGAAGCGAACGGCTTTACGGTGCGCGCGAAAAACGTGGAAATGCCGGCGCAATACCGCAAGCTGGCCGGCATTCCCGACGCGCTCGGCTCCTGCCACACGGGCATGATCAACGGCTACGCCATCGAAGGCCACGTGCCGGCCAGCGACATCAAGCAGTTGCTGCGTGACAAGCCCAAGGCCAGGGGACTGGCCGTGCCCGCCATGCCCATGGGTTCGCCCGGCATGGAAGGCCCGCGCAAGGATGCCTACGATGTGCTGCTGGTGGAAAACAATGGCAGCACCAAGGTCTACAAGCACTACAAGTAAGACTGCGGGGAAATGAAAAACGCCGCCGGAATCGCTTCCGGCGGCGTTTTTTTGTCAGTCAGCGCAAAACAAGCCGCTGCCGATCAGGATGGCATCAGATGCTATCCAGCACTGCGTTCAGGCTGGCGCTCGGACGCATGACCGCTTCCGTCTTCGCCGGATCCGGCAGGTAGTAGCCGCCGATATCCGTTTCCTTGCCTTGTACCGCTTTCAGTTCGGCAACGATCTTTTCTTCGTTGTCGGCCAGGGCCTTGGCCACTGGTGCGAAGTGCGCCGCCAGTTCGGCGTCGTCCTTCTGTGCTGCCAGCGCCTGTGCCCAGTACATGGCCAGGTAGAAATGGCTGCCGCGGTTGTCCAGTTCGCCCGTGCGTGGCGATGGCGACTTGTTGTTGTCCAGCAGCTTGCCGGTGGCTTCATCCAGGGTCTTCGCCAGGATTTTCGCCTTCGCGTTGCCCGTCTTGATGCCCATGTCTTCCAGCGACACGGCCAGTGCCAGGAACTCGCCCAGCGAATCCCAGCGCAGGTGGTTTTCTTCCACCAGCTGTTTGACGTGCTTCGGTGCCGAACCGCCGGCGCCCGTTTCGTACATGCCGCCACCGGCCATCAGCGGCACGATCGACAGCATCTTGGCGGAGGTGCCCAGTTCCAGGATCGGGAACAGGTCGGTCAGGTAGTCGCGCAGGATGTTGCCGGTCACCGAGATGGTGTCCAGGCCGCGGAAAGCGCGTTCCAGGGTGTAGCGCATGGCGCGCGTCTGCGACATGATCTGGATGTCCAGGCCGCTGGTGTCGTGATCCTTCAGGTAAACCTGTACCTTCTTGATGACTTCGTTTTCGTGCGGACGATAGCTGTCCAGCCAGAACACGGCAGGCATGCCCGAGTTGCGCGCGCGCGTGACGGCCAGCTTGACCCAGTCGCGGATCGGCGCGTCCTTGACCTGGCACATGCGCCAGATGTCGCCCTCTTCCACCGTTTGCGTCAGCAGCACTTCGCCCGTTTCCAGGTCGGTGATGTTGGCGATGCCGCCTTCCGGCACTTCAAACGTCTTGTCGTGCGAACCGTATTCTTCCGCTTGCTGCGCCATCAGGCCCACGTTCGGCACGGTGCCCATGGTCTTCGGATCGAAGTTGCCATGCCATTTGCAGAAGCCGATCATTTCCTGGTAGATGCGTGCGAACGTCGATTCCGGCATCACGGCCTTGACATCCTTCGGACGGCCATCGGCGCCCCACATCTTGCCGCCGATACGGATCATGGCTGGCATCGATGCGTCGACGATGATGTCGTTCGGCGAATGGAAGTTGGTGATGCCCTTGGCCGAATCGACCATGGCCAGCTCAGGACGGTTGGCGTGGCAGGCGTGCAGGTCTTTGAGGATTTCATCCTTCTGCGACGCTGGCAGGGTTTCGATCTTGTCGTACAGGTTGCTCATGCCGTTGTTGACATTCACGCCCAGCTTGTCGAACAGCGCGGCGTGCTTGGCGAACGCGTCTTTGTAGAAAATGCGCACGCAGTGGCCGAAGACGATCGGGTGCGACACTTTCATCATGGTGGCCTTGACGTGCAGCGAGAACATCACGCCGGTCTTGAAGGCGTCGTCGATTTCCTTCTCGTAGAACTCCAGCAACGCTTTCTTGCTCATGAACATGCTGTCGATGATTTCACCGGCTTGCAGGGAAACCTTCGGTTTCAGCACGATGGTCTTGCCCGAGGCCGTGACCAGTTCCATCTTGACATCGCGCGCTTTTTCCAGGGTGAGCGATTTTTCGCCGTGGTAGAAGTCGCCATGGTGCATGTGCGACACGTGGGTTTGCGAAGCCTGGCTCCACTCGCCCATCGAATGCGGGTGCTTGCGCGCGTATTCCTTGACGGCCTTCGGTGCGCGGCGGTCGGAGTTGCCTTCACGCAGGACCGGGTTGACCGAGCTGCCTATGCACTTGCCGTAGCGGGCTTTCAGGGCTTTGTCTTCGTCCGTTTTCGCATCTTCCGGGTAGTCCGGCAGCTTGTAGCCACGGCTTTGCAATTCGCGCACGCAGGCGATCAGCTGGCCTTGCGAGGCACTGATGTTCGGCAGTTTGATGATGTTGGTGTCAGCCAGCTGGGTCAGCTTGCCCAGTTCAGCCAGGGTATTCGGGACTTTTTGCGCGTCCGTCAGGAATTCCGGAAATTCAGCCAGTACACGTGCCGCCACCGAAATATCGCTGGACACCACGTCCACGCCGGCCGGCGCGGTGAATTTTTTGATAATTGGCAGCAGGGAATACGTCGCGAGCAGCGGCGCCTCGTCAGTCAGCGTGTAGATGATTTTGGATTTTTGTGTTGCCATGTTCATTCCCTTGTATGCGGTGATGCCTGGTGGTTAACTTTCTTCATTCCAAACACAGGACGGTTAGCCTTGCTTTGGACGGCTAGTGTGCCGGCGGTGACGCCGTGCTTGCCCACCACGTATTTTAGACTGTCCTGAAGGTGTTTGTGTATCAGATGGCGAGGAATCTTATATAAGACAGCAAATATGCCGGAGCAACTGGCCGATATCACGGTTTTCCGCCGGGAAATAGGTGCAGGCGAGCTGGCAAGCCATGTTTGAGGCAGCGAAAACTAGTGTCGTATTGGAAATATATTCGCACAAACAGAATCACGCGCGCTCGTTTTTCACGATGCCGCGCACATTCGTCAGCGCCAGGCAGAGGTTCAGAACGATGAGGGCCCAGGCCTCGTCTTGCCAGCCCCAGCATACCCACAGCACATTGCTGAACAGGAAAACCCAGAAGCCGGCATAACGCCGCGCGGCCGCGCGCGAACCCACCAGCCAGGCTGCCAGCAGCGAAGCGGCCATGGCTGGCCATTGCAATAGTTCGATGAAGTCGGTCATGGCGCCTCCCTTTGCGAAGAACTTCAGTACGGAAAATTTTAGCGACATTGCCGTTTTATCAGTGCCCGCCTGGCGGCAGGCAGCAAGCCAGCAAGCGCAAAGCTGACCGCGGCTCAGGGACGCAGCGCAGTGCCAGGAGAACCCGCGCCGCAGCCAGATTATGGCTGCCAAGGCCCGGCACGCTGCCGGCCGCCATCCCGCTTTTCCGCCATATCCCAGGCGCGCCGTCACGCTGGCGCCGCAGGCAGGCACGGCGATTCGGCACGCAGGCACCAGCTGCGGGCGCGCCTCGCCGCATCAACAGCTGCGGCTGTCCGAACGACAACTACATTGATATTTCTCAAATTGACCGCGCGATCCCTGGGCTACTGTCGGTGCCATCTTTGGTTTGAAACAAAAACTCCGCTGCCAAGTATCGACCATTCCAGACCCAACGCCAGTTCTCGCCAGGCTCTTCATTCCCCAGCCGATAACGCTCGCCAAGTACGGTGACATGCAGCGTCCCTCCCCTCGCCCAGCGGTGCAGGGGAGACTTTTGCTAGCGATTTTGCAGCTTTTTGATCAATGAACGTTAAAAAGGAATTTCGTATGAGCACGTATTCAGACATTTGCATCGTTGGTGCCGGCATCGGCGGCCTGACCTGCGCCAACCACCTGATCCATCCCGCCGGCAACAGGAAGCTGCGCATCCGCGTATTCGACCTCAATCCCGCTGTCGGCGGCCGCATCCAGTCGCGCAAAATAGATGGCGAGGAAATCGCCGAACTCGGCGCCGCCCGCTACTCGCCGCAACTGCATCCACATTTCCAGCAACTGATGCAGGGCAGCGGCCTGCCGCATGCGGTCTACCCGTTCACCGAGGTGGTTTCCCACGATAGCGTGCTGGCAGAGCTGAAGGCCACGCTGGACGAGCTGAACCCGATGCTGAAAGCCCATCCGAACCACTCTTTCCTCGAGTTCGTCAGCCATTACCTGGGCGCCGACAAGGCGACCCACATCATCAAGGCCACCGGCTATGACGCCTTGCTGCTGCCGATGGTGTCGGCTGCCATGGCCTACGACATCATCAAGAAGCACCCGGAAACGCAGCACTTTACGGAAAACGCCGCCAACCAGTGGCGCTATGCCACCGACGGCTATCACGAGCTGCTGTGCCGCTTGCAGCACCAGGCACAGGCCGCCGGCGTCGAATTCCAGCTCGAACATTGTCTGCTGTCCGTGAAAAAATCGGGCGCCGACCACGTGCTCGCCTTCAGCCACCTGGGCGACACGCAGATGCACCGGACACGCCACCTGGTGATGGCCATCCCGCCGTCCGCCATGCCGCGCCTGAACCTGGATTTCCCGCACGCCTGGAGTCCGTTCCAGTATGACTCGCTGCCCCTGTTCAAGGGCTTCCTCACCTTCGACACGGCCTGGTGGAACGGGCTGGGGCTGACCGACAAGGTGCTGATGGCGGCAAACCCGCTGCGCAAGATCTACTTCAAGGGGGATAAATACGTGCTGTTCTATACCGACAGCAAAAGCGCCACCTACTGGCGCGACAGCCTGGAACTCGGCGAAGACGTGTACCTGGAACGTGTCCGCAGCCACCTGGAAGAAGTCCTGCCCCTCGATGCCCGGCCGCTGCCGCGCATCAAGGCGCACTTCCACAAGTTCTGGCCGCATGGCGTCGAGTTTTGCGTGGAGCCGGAAGCCGAGCACCCGGCCGTGCTGCTGCACCGGGACGGCATCATCTCCTGTTCGGATGCCTATACGGCGCACTGCGGCTGGATGGAAGGCAGCCTGATCAGCGCCCGGCACGCCAGCGGCCTGCTGCTGCAACGGCTCGATCAGCTCGAAGGCAGCGCCGCCGCCAACGATACCTTCATTACTTCGTCGACCGAGCGCGCATGAGCCTACTTGACTTCCCCCGCCTGCATTTCCGGGGTTTTGCCCGCGCCAATGTGCCGACGGGGAATCGCAATACGCACGGCAACATCGATATCGCCACGAATGCGCTATCGATGGCGGGCAATGCTGTCGACCTGAGCCGGCCGCCAGCCGAATTCCATGCACACCTGAAACAGCTTGCCCCCCGCTTCAATGCCGAGGGCAAGCCCGATCCGGACGGCATCTTCAGCCAGGCGGCAGGCTACAATTTTGGCGGCAATAATCATTTCTCGTGGGAGAACGCGCGGATCACGGGCGTCCAGCTTGGCGCTGGCGAGGTCGACACGCAGGATGCACTGGTGGGCGCCAGGCTGGGCCTGTGGGGCCACTACAACGAGTACCTGCGCACCACGTTCAATCGCGCCAGGTGGATCGACAACAATCCCGCCGCGCCCGACACCACGCTGATCTACGCCGGCCAGTTCACCTTGAGCGACAAGCTGGCCACGCCCAACACGCCCACCTTGTTCACGGCCGACATCGCGCAGGCGCACTCGGTGCGCTGGCTCGGCAGCGGCCATATCATGGAACGCAGCGGGCATTTCCTGGACGAGGAATTCGGCCGCGCCAGGCTGTTCCAGTTTTCGGTGGCCAAGCAGGACCCGCATTTCCTGTTCAATGCGGACCTGCCGCTGCCGGCCAGCATGCAGGCCTTGCGGCACGCCCTGGCCGACGACGACGTGCTGGGCCTGACGGTGCAGTATGCCTTGTTCAATATGTCGACGCCGCTCAAACCGGACTCGCCCGTGTTCTACGACCTGGCCGGCAGCATCGGCCTGTGGCGGCGCGGCGAGCTGGCCACCTATCCGGCCGGCCGCCTGCTGCAGCCGCGCCAGCAGAGCCTGGGGCCGGTGCTGGTGCAAGTGCACGCGCACCGGGTCGCGTTCAACATGCCGACCGCCGTTGCCTTCACCACGCGCGGCGCGGGCGCCGTTTCGGAACAGCATCCCACGCATGCGCTGGGTGGCAAGCAGGCGCTCGGCGACCTGCTACTGCACGACGGCACCGGCACCTTGCTGGCGCGCATACCCGAGCAGCTGTACCGCGACCACTGGCGCCATCACGGCGTTTTCGACGTGCCGCGGCAGCACGCGGGCGACGCCACAGGTTCGCTGAGCCTGTGCAGCGCGCAGGCGCAGTGGGAAGAAGCGGACTGGGTGCTGCAATCGGACAGCAACCAGTTGTACCTGGAAGCGCCGAACCGCAACAAGCATGAGCAATTTCCGCAGACCATCACCGTGCAAAGCCGCTACCGCGGCGCGCTGGCGGCGCCGCCTCCCCTGTCGGCGCAGGCCGAGGACGGCGTGCTGCTGGGCGTGGAACAGCAGCCATCACCGCTGGGGCCTGGCTACACGATGCTGACCCTGACGGGGCGCCAGCCGGGCGCGACCAGGGTCGTGCTGGGCACAGGCCAGGATAAACAGTACCTCGGCGTGCGCGTGCTGCCCGACGACTGGGACCTCGACGAGGTGCCGGCCGCACAGGTCGACTATGCCTTCCTCTACCGGCATGTGATGAGCTATTACGAGCTCGTGTATCCCTTCATGTCGGACAAGGTCTTCAGCCTGGCGGACCAGTGCAAATGCGAAACGTATTCGCGCCTGATGTGGCAGATGTGCGATCCGCGCAACCGCGACAAGAGCTACTACATGCCCAGCACCCGCGAACTGTCGCTGCCAAAGTCGCGCCTGTTCCTCAAGTACCTGACCCAGGTCGAGGCGACGGCCGCGGCCAGGGCGGCGGTGCCGGAAGCGGCCGCGCCGCCTGTCATCGGCAGCAAGGCCGGGCTGATCGGGGAACTGAAAAAGGCCATCGACCTGGAACTGTCGCTGATGCTGCAATACCTGTATGCCGCGTATTCGATTCCCAACTATGCGCAGGGGGCGGCGCTGGTGCAGGCCGGCCGCTGGCTGCCTGCCGAGCTGGCGCTGGCCTGCGGCACCGAAGACCGGCGCCGCGACAGCGGTACGCGCGGCGTGCTGCTGGAAATCGCGCATGAAGAAATGATTCACTATTTATTGGTCAACAATGTGCTGATGGCGCTGGGCGAAGGGTTTTACAGCGGCACACCGCTGCTGGGCCAGCAGGCGCGCCAGCGTTTTGGCCTGGACACGGAATTTGCGTTCGAGCCATTTTCCGAACACGTGCTGGCGCGCTTCGTGCGTTTCGAATGGCCCGACTACCTTCCCACGCCGGGCAAGTCGATTGCCACCTTCTATATCGCAATCCGCCAGGCCCTGGCCGATCTGCCCGGCCTGTTTGACAGCGGCGACGGCAAGCGCGGCGGCGAACACCATTTGTTCCTGAAAGAACTGACCAACCGCGCCTACCCCGGCTACCAGCTGGAAGTATCCGACCGCGACAGCGCGCTGTTCGCCATCGACTTCGTCACGGAACAGGGCGAAGGCGTGGCCGTCGATTCGCCGCATTTCGCCGCGTCGCATTTCCAGCGCCTGCGCACCGTCGCCGGCAAGTATGCCGCCTGCGGCAAACCGTTCGAGCCGGCGCTGCCGGCGCTGAAAAATCCCGTGCTGGAAGCACGCGCGGACTGCACCGTGGTGACCGACCGGAAGGCGCGCGCGCTGATGCAGCTGTATCAAGGCTGCTACGAACTGACCTTCCTGATGATGGCACACCATTTCGCGCAGCAGCCGCTGGGCAGCCTGCGCCGCTCGCGCCTGATGAATGCGTCCATCGACATCATGACGGGCCTGTTGCGTCCCCTGTCAGCCGCCCTGATGAACATGCCATCGGGCGTGGCCGGCCGCCATGCGGGGCCACCCGTGCCCGAGCCGGTCAGCAGCCGGGTCAGCAGCGACTACAGCCAGGGCTGCGACATGCTGGCGCAAAAATGCCTGGCGCTGGCGCAGTACGCGCGCAGCCTTGAGAGCGATGCCATCGGCATGGCGCCGATAGAAATGTTGGAGTTTTTTAATCAGCAACTTACCGATTTATCTCGGGGAAAGATGTCAAGAGAGGCTTGAAATGCATAAAATCATTATCGTCGGCGGAGGCCTGGCAGGCAGCCTCGGTGCCATTTATCTGGCGCAGCGCGGACACGATGTCCACGTTATCGAGAAACGCGGCGATCCGCTGCTGGACACTGCCGCCAACGCCGATCCGGTCAATTCGCGCGCCATCGGCGTGAGCATGACGGTGCGCGGCATCAAGGCCGTGCTGGCAGCGGGCATCAGCAAACAGGAGCTTGACCTGTGCGGCGAACCCATCGTCGGCATGGCCTTTTGCGTGGGCGGTCGGCACAGGATACGCGAGCTGACCCCGCTCGAAGGCCTGTTCCCCCTGTCGCTGGACCGCACGGCCTTCCAGCGCCTGCTGAACCGGCATGCCGTCAAGCACGCCTTGAAATATTACTTTGAGCATAAATGCCTGGATGTCGACCTGGAAAGAAAGATCGTGCTGGTACAGGACCCGGACGGCGCCGTGCAGCAGCTGCATGGCGACCTGGTCATTGGCGCCGACGGCGCGCACTCGGCCGTGCGGCGCGCCATGCAAAGCGGCGTGCGCCGTTTCGAATTCAGGCAAAGCTACTTCCGCCACGGCTACAAGACGCTCGTGTTGCCGAATGCGGCCGACCTGGGTTTCCGGAAGGATTTGCTGTACTTTTTCGGCATGGATTCCAAGGGCCTGTTTGCCGGGCGCGCAGCCACCATTCCGGACGGCAGCATCAGCTTTGCCCTGTGCCTGCCCTACACGGGCACGCCCAGCCTGGGCACGCTCAACCGGGAAACCATGGCGGACTTCTTCAGCCGCTACTTCGGCAACTTGCCGCCGGACCGCCGCAAGGACATGCTGGACCAGTTCATGGCGCTGCCCAGCAACGACCTCATCAATGTCCGTTCCAGCGCCTTCCACTACAAGGCCAATATCCTGCTGATCGGCGATGCGGCGCATGCCACCGCCCCGTTCCTCGGACAAGGCATGAACATGGCGCTGGAAGACGTCCACGTCTTCGTTTCCCTGCTGGAAAAGCACGGCAATGCCCTGGGCCCTGCCCTGTCCGAGTTCACGCAGCAGCGCAAGGTGCAGGCGGACGCCATGCAGGACATGGCGATCGCCAACTATGAAGCGCTGAGCAATCCGAACCTGATTTTCTTCCTGCAGACGCGCTACACGCGCTACATGCACAAGAAATTCCCCCGTGTTTATCCGCCGGACATGGCGGAGAAACTGTACTTCACATCGGTTCCTTACGATGAGTTGCAGCAAATCCAGAAGAAACAAAACGTTTGGTACAAACTTGGAAGGGTAAATTAATGAACATTCTCGTCATCGGCGCAGGCCCTGCAGGCCTGCTCTTCGCCAGTCAGATGAAACAGGCCCAGCCCGGCTGGAATATCCGCATTACGGAAAAAAACACGCCGGAAGAAGTGCTGGGCTGGGGCGTGGTGCTGCCGGGACGCCCGCCGCGCCATCCGGCCAATCCCCTGTCTTACCTGGAGCAGCCGGAACAGCTCAATGCGCAATTCCTGGAAGAATTCAAGCTCGTGCATCACGAGCAGCCCAACCTGATGAGCACCGGCGTGACCCTGTGCGGCGTCGGACGCCAGGCCCTGGTACAGGCCTTGCGCGCCAAGTGCGTGGCGGCCGGCATCACGATCAGTTACGAAACACCGCCAGCGGACAAGGCGCAGCTGGAAGCGCAATACGACCTGGTGGTGGTAGCGAACGGCGTCAATTACAAATCGCTGGACTTGCCGCCGGCGCTGGCGCCGCACATCGATTTCGGCCGCAACAAATACATCTGGTACGGCACCACCCAGCTGTTCGACCAGATGAACCTGGTGTTCCGCAGCAATGAGCACGGCATTTTCATCGGCCATGCCTATAAATACTCGGACACGATGAGCACCTTTATCGTCGAGTGCAGCGAAGAGACGTACGCCAGGGCCGGGCTGGTAGCGCTGCCCGAGCGCGACGCCGCCGCGACTGTCGCCAGCACGTTCAAAGCCGAACTCGGCGAACACGTGCTACAGAGCCAACCGGGCCAGGGCTGGCGCAACTTCATGACCCTCAGCCGCGACCGGGCCAGCGACGGCAAGTTCGTCCTGCTCGGCGATGCGCTGCAGTCGGGACATTTTTCCATCGGCCATGGCACCACCATGGCGGTGGTGGCGGCCCTGCTGCTGGTCAAGACCCTCAATACCGAAGCCAATACGGCTGCCGCCCTGGACAGCTTCAATGCCCGCGCCGTGCCCCTGATGCAATTGTTCAAGGACCACGCCAACGCCAGCCGCCTGTGGTTTGAAAGCGTGGGCGAACGTATCGAGCTGAGCAATGAAGAGCTGACCGCCAGCTTCGACGCCCGCCGCAAGGACTTGCCGTCGCTACAGGAAGCGCTGATGGCCAGCCTCGGCTATGCGCTGGGCCGCTAGGGAGACGCCATGCCAGCCGCCCTCACCCCGCCGCTGCTGCCGCTGCAATGGAGCAGCGCCTATATCTCCTACTGGACACCGATGCAGGAGGACGACCAGGTAACGTCCGGCTATTGCTGGTTCGACTATGCGCGCAACATCTGCCGCATCGATGGCCTGTTCAACCCCTGGTCGGAAAAGGAACATGGACACTTGCTGTGGATGTCGGAAATCGGCGACGCCAGGCGCGAGCACAGCCGCAAGCAGAAAGTGGCTTACGCCAGGCAAGCGGCGCCAACTGGCGAACAGCTGCAGGGCACGGCGCTGGCCGACGAGGTAACGCCGTTCCATGCGCTGTTCCTGCCGCAGGCGGTGCTGGTCGACGGCGCTGCCCGTCACGACGGCCGCCACAGCGTGCTGGGCCGGGAGGCGGACGCCTGGGTAATCGAGCCAGCGGGCAAGCCGACATCTGTCTTTTACCTGGAGGCCGGTGGCAACCGCCTGCTGCGCATGGTCACCGGCAACGACCCGCAGCACCGTTCCGTACGCGACTTTCCCAATCTGTCTGTCGGCGATATTCCGGACAGCGTGTTTGCGTCTTGCGCCACCTGAGCATGGCGTGGCGCGCGCAGGGCCACATGCGGCGCGCGCGCCACGCCACGCCTGACCAGTATTTTTGATATTACTCTCGAAGGATATTGCTATGCCGCTGGTTGTATACATTCTGGGGTTGACGATCTTTTCGTTAACCACCTCCGAATTCATGGTGGCGGGCATGATGCCGTCGCTGGCCGAGGCCATGAACGAACCGGTGACACGCATCGGCTATCTGATCTCGCTGTATGCCATGGGCATGGTCATCGGCGGGCCGCTGAGCACCATCGTCCTGCTCAAGCTGCGCGTGCCGAACAAGCAGGGGCTGCTGTGGCTGCTGGGCTTTTATGTGCTGGCCCAATCCGTTGCCGCCTCCGCCACCAGCTATGACATCCTGGCCGTCGCGCGGGTGGTCACGGGCGTGGCCGCCGCCACCTGCTTTGGCCTGTCGCTGGCGATCTGTGCCGAACTCGTCAGCCCCAATGCGCGCGGCCGCGCGGCCGCCGTCGTGATCGGCGGCCTCATGCTCGCATCAGTCGTGGGCGTGCCGGTCGCCACGCTCATCGACCAGCACCTGGGATGGCGCGCCAGCTTCTGGCTGGTGGTGCTGCTGGCGCTGATGTGTCTGGCACTCATCGCCGTGCTGGTGCCGCGTAGCAAACCGTCGGAAGTCGTCAGCCTCGGCAATGAACTGGGCGAGTTCCGCAATCGCCACCTGTGGGCAGCGTATGCCAGCAGCGGCCTCATCATCGGCGCGATTTTCGCGGCCTTCAGCTACTTCGCGGCCATCCTGACGGACATTACAGGATTTCAAGCGTCCGACATCCCCTGGCTGCTGGGCGTCTACGGCGTCGCCAACGTGGTGGGCAATGGCGTGGTCGGCCGTTATGCGGACCGCTACACGACCCTCATCATGGTCTGGGGCATGGTCATCCTGAGCATCAGCCTGGCGGTGTTCGCCGTCTTTGCGCACGACAAGACCATCAGCGTCGCCTTGCTGGTCGTCACGGGCCTGGTCGGCATGTCGATGAATCCTGCCATCATCGCCCGCGTGATGAAGACCGCCCATCCGGGGCCGCTGGTCAACACGGTGCACACCTCCGTCATCAACATCGGCCTGGGCGCCGGTTCCTGGCTAGGCGGCCTTGGGATCGCCACCGGCTACGGCTTGCGCTCACCGCTGTGGGTCGGCGTCGCGCTGGCCCTGCTCGGCCTGATCAGCCTGCTGCCTTACTTGGGGCACCGGTCGCGCGATTCGGTTTTGTCGCACAACTAGCGGCTGGCGGCGCGGTTTTAGTTGCTGACTGGTTTGATGCGTCTTGCGCGCGTTGCCAGCCAGCACAGGATGGCGCCGCCGCCCACCATCACCGCGCCTTGCCAGAAGGCTAGCGACAGCGGCGTGCCCAGCAGCAGCGACGACAGCGCGGCGGACAGCACGGGGATGAAATACGAGGCGCCCGCCAGGATCGTGACGTTGCCGTGCAAAATGCCCACGTTCCAGGCGCCATAGCCAAAACCCATGGCGCCGGCCGCCAGCAGCAGGTAGATGACGGCCTCGGGGGTAAACACCATGGGGCCGCCGCCTTGCAGCAGGTATTTGACCCACAGGCTGATGGAAACGAAGATGAAGAACAGGGTCACGCCATTCTTGCCCTGCGCCAGGCGCGCCGTCACGGTGCAATATGCAGCCCAGATCAGCGCGCCGGCGAAGGCCAGGCCATAGCTGAGCGGACTGCTGCGTACATTCGCCACGCTGCCTGCCAGGTCAAACCCCTGCTCGCCGCCGAGCACCCAGCAGATGCCAGCCACGGACAGCAGGAAACCCGGCAATATCAAAAAATTGCTCTTCTGCCCATTGAACAGGATGGCCGCGACAATGGTGAAGGTTGGCCACAGGTAATTCACCATGCCCACCTCGATGGCCTGGCGCGCCGTGCCGGCATAGCCGATCGACAGTGCCAGGCACAGTTCATAGGTAACGAACAGCAGGCTGCCCCAGAGCAGATAACGGCGCGGGAATTCTCGCAGCCGCGTGTAGCCCACCGACAGCAGCAGGAACACCGACGCCACGCTGTACATCATCGCCGCCCCGCCCGTGGGACCCAGCAGGTCGGTGACATTGCGGATCAGTCCGACTATGGAACTCCACAGCAGGATGGCGGCCAGTCCGATCAGAGTGGCCTTGTTGGTGTTTTTCATCTTTATCGTATTCAGGTGATGCGATCAAATCGAGGCCGCCAGACCATACACGGAGCCGCTCCCCAAGGCAATGGTGTGGCATGTTGGGCGCGGTGACAATTGCTGAGATTCCGGCAATTATTTGCGGATACTATACATCCTGATAACTTAACTTAAGCAGGAGCATTTATGTCCGTCCCCAGGGTAATCTGCGCCAGTCTCGCCGCCTTGCTCTGCGCCACCGCAGCCGCCGGCACGCCAGCCTACCAGCCCTTTCCCAAGGGCTATGGCTATCTGGAATCGGCCGAAACGCGTGCCTTGCAGGAAGCCGTCAAGAAAGGCGATAACGCCGTCGTGCGCGCACATGGCTGGCGCCTGTGGGCCGGCATCATGCAGCCGGCAAGCGGCATGGACTGGCCAGTCTGGTACACCTGGCCCAACGGTACCGATGCGTTCGCCGACGCGGCACCGTTGACCGCCAATGCCGCCGAGGTAACGGCCGGAGGCAAAGCACCGAAGCGCCGCCTGGGCCGCCTGGGTGCCAGCACTTTGACTCCCGTCAACCTGAAAAATACGCCGGCCTACCCGATCCCGGCGCAGGTCATCCAGGCCTATCCACAAGCCATCACCTACAAAAACGGGAAAGTCAGCGGCATCAAGGACGGCGTCCACTTCGCCTTCAACGGCGACATCATGATCGCGACGGAATCGCTGAGCAAGGAAGCGCTCGATTTCATCCGTGATCCCGGGCAACCTGTCTACAAGCAAAGCACCCTGGACGCCCTGTACAGCAAAGATGATCCCAGCAAACGCGTGCATAACCTGAATGCCCCCGCCAGCTATGTGGTGACCAAGCACATGTACTGGCCAGTGAAGGCCAAGGGGCTGACAGCTTTGCCCGTGTGGCATGACGATTTCAGCGCTACCTTTCCCGGCTATGCGGGCTACGAAAAGTGGCGCACCGCCATTGCCATCGATCCCGACGGCAAGCGGGTGGGCCAGATGTCCAAGGTCAGCTACTTGCACGGAATCTACAGGCACGATGCCACCACGCCATGGCCCACCATCACCAAACAGGCCAGGGTGTACGGCTTGCAAGATTTTTACCACCACAAGGTAAGCGAAGCCGACTGGGCCAGTTTCGACGATGGAGACAAGGCCATCATCAACGCCGCCAGCTACTGGCTGAACGGCCAGCCATTTGGCGCCGGCGACTACCTGGTCACGGTCGCCATGCACATCAATACCAAGGAAATTCCAAGTTGGGGCCTGCAAAGCGTGTGGTGGTCGGACCGTCCGGACAGCCTGCCCTACGCGGCCAACCGCCCGGCGGACATGCAGGCCAGCGGACCGTGGAAACACTATCTGCTGACGGAAGCCTATGGCATCCCGGAAAAAGGCAATCCGGACCTTCTCCCCGTCGCCACCAACCCCTACATCGAACTGGTGACGCACCCCGTCGGCACCAGCTGCTACACCTGCCACGCCAACGCCGGCTGGCCCAGCAGCTTTAAAGCCATGACGCCAGGCGTGACCAGCTATCAGAATCCGCAATGCCCGAACCTGCGCGCCTCACTCAACCCCAAAAGCTCCTGCCTGGCGCCGTTCACCCTCACGGATTTCCAGTGGATCATTCCGGATCGGGCGGTGGCCAACTAGCGCATGCAAAAAGTGCCGAGGCGCGGCTTGCTGTTGGGTCGCGCATCCTGGCAGTCAGGTTGCCCTCCCGTGGCGATCTTTTCGCATCGCAAAACAAAAAAGATACGGCGATTTCTTGACGGCGCATCGACTTGAGCCAAGCATGAGCCGGCAGGGCAACTGTCACGACAATGCTGTCGCTGAGAGTTTCTTCCAGCTTTTAAAGCGTGAATGCATCAAACGCAGGATCTATGCAAGCAGAGACGATACCTGGAAGGACACCTTCGACTACATCGAGATGTTCTACAATCCAAAGCGTCGTCACGGATTTAATGACCGGCTTTCGCCAGCAGAGTTTGAGCGCAGGCATTCTGAACGGCCTGCGGGTGTCTAGCGGACTCGTGGCAATTCAGAGACCACAGGCCCAAGAAATCTAAATGCCTGCTGTTGGCCCAGGCTGTGTAAAAAGATCGCGCGCATTGCAACGGGACATTGGCTTAGATTGCGGGAAACCAATCGTTCTTCTCTAGTTCCGATATGACGGCGTCGAACGCCTGTTCAGGCATGCAACAGCTAACGCGGTATCCCCCTTTTATGTGCGTTCCGTCGATCTCTGCAGAGACTCCCGCAAATGCACTAAATATTGAAAGTAGAGCGTCTCGCTCACTCTCAGTGTAAGTCATGGCATCCCGCCGTCGTAGTAATCGCAAGTAACCCATTCGTGTCTCACTCCTTAGTGGCCCCCTCGCCCTTGGGAGAAGCAGCGAAAACTTATTCGGGTTAGGCAAACGGAATGGCGCGGGTAAGCGTGATGCCAGTATCTCAGGTGAGATGGATTCAGGCGCTAAGCCAGCTAGATGTGAAAACGGCCGCAGAAAGCGGCCGTATCGTTTGGGGCTGGACAATGGACGAAAACCCCGTTGCCCCAGATTTGCCCCAAGCTCGTATTCAGACCAGATGAGAAATCTTAAGTCATTGAATACAAACGAAAAATTTGGTGGGAAGTGCAAGTTTCGAACTTGCGACCCCTGCAGTGTGAATGCAGTGCTCTACCCCTGAGCTAACCTCCCGAAGCGAGGCGAATTATCGCATAGGTGTTGCGGCATCTGCAAGGGCTGGCGAGAGGAAATTTATCGCGCCCTGCTTTTTTTTCAGACGGCCGCTGACGGGGCCGTCACGGCGCTCCAGATACACTGGCCTTTGGCGGCCTTGTCCAGGCCGGCGATGGTGGCTTCATGGGCGGCCAGTTCGTCGGCCGTGGCGCCCAGGAAAATGACTTCGGCCAAGGGAACGATTTCCAGCGCGGCGCCGTCGGCGGCCACTTCCACTTCTTCTTCCATGCTCAGGCTGTTCTGGCCACGGGTCATGGCCAGATAGACGTCGGCCAGCAATTCCGAGTCGAGCAGCGCGCCGTGCAGTTTGCGGTGGGCGTTCGAGACGCCGTAGCGGTCGCACAGGGCATCGAGCGAGTTGCGCTTGCCGGGGTGCATTTCCTTGGCCTGCACCAGGGTGTCGATCACGCCGTGCACTTGCTCATGCACGGGCGGCAGGTTCAGGCGCTTGAATTCCGCGTTGAGGAAGCCGATATCGAACGGTGCGTTGTGGATGATCAGTTCGGCGCCGGCGATGTAGGCGCGGAATTTGTCGGCGATTTCAGCGAATTTCGGCTTGTCGCTGAGGAATTCGGTGGTCAGGCCGTGGACGGCCAGCGCGCCCTCTTCCGAATCGCGCTCCGGATTGATGTAGTGGTGAAAATTGTTCCCGGTCAGCATACGGTTGTTCAGTTCAACCGCGCCGATTTCCAGGATGCGGTCGCCCGTGCGCGGGTTCAGGCCGGTGGTTTCAGTATCGAGAACAATTTGACGCATGGCAGATTCAGTCTTAAAAGCAAAAAGCGAAGGGCACAGTATAGCAAATCCGTGTACTGTCATCGCACCCATGCATGTTCGAATGCCCGACAAAACCGTCGCGGGCGCAAGTGATTTGCGCTCGGTAAGCGTAACCGTACTCAGCTACTGCGAGCATCACAGGCCGCACAGCACGGCGCGCAGCAGCTTGGCTTGGGCGTTCTCAGGCGCGCACGGTTTCCACACCGAGGTTAGCCAGCGCATCGGCCCGCTCGTTGCCCGGATGACCATTGTGGCCGCGCACCCAGCGCCATTCCACTTCATGCACGGCCTGGGCCGCGTCGAGCGCCTGCCACAGATCGACATTTTTCACGGGGGCCTTGGCCGCCGTTTTCCAGCCGCGCGCCTTCCAGCCGTGGATCCATTCACTGATCCCCTTTTGCACGTACTGGCTATCGGTATACATCACCACCTGGCAGGGACGTTTGAGCGCCGTCAAGGCTTCTATCACTGCCTTCAGTTCCATGCGGTTATTCGTCGTATTCAATTCCCCGCCGTAAATCTCTTTCTTCGCACCATCGGCCACCATCAAGGCGCCCCAGCCGCCCGTGCCGGGATTGCCCTTGCATGCGCCATCAGCGTAAATCTCGACCTTCGTTTCAACCTTATCCATCTTGCTGTTCCCGCCTTTTATTCGTGACCGGTGCGCCTGCGGGCGCCGTCGCCGGTTTCTTGGTCCACGCCGGACCGATCAAACGCATCCCTTTGACACGCTTGATCGCCTGCACTATATACACTGCGCCCAGATATGGCCACCAGCGCGCGCCTGCCCGGTCCATGAAAGCGTGGCGGCGCAGCCATTTTTCTGTGCGGCAAGCGGGCGCGTAGCAGCCAAAATGGCTTTCACTCACGCCCATGTTCAGCAATTTTAACCAGTCTTTCATGCGCGGCATAGAGATCAGCTCGCCCGCCTGCGGCAGGTAGTGCCTGCCCGTCACCCTGCCCAGACCCTGGCGCGCACCCCACAGGCTGGCCGGATTGAAGCCGCAGACGATCACACGCCCTTCCGGGATCAGCACGCGCTCCACTTCGCGCAAGACCTGGTGCGGCTCGGCCGCAAATTCGAGCACGTGCGGCAGCACCACCAAGTCCAGGCTTTGCGAATCGAATGGCAGCTCGTCGAAGGCCGACACCAGGGTCAGGCGGCTATCCAGGGGCGGCCGCGACGGCAGGCGCGAATCGAGCAGCCATTTGTTGGGCATGCGGCTGGCAGCCAGCGCGTCCAGTTGGGGCAAGCCGATCTGCACGGCGTTAAAGCCGAAGATGTCGACCGTCAGGCTGTCGAGGCATTGCTGCTCCCACGCGCGCACGTACAGACCGGCCGGCGTCTGCAGCCAGCCGTCAAGCGCTATAATGGATTTTTCGGATGCCGCATTGTCCATTCAGTTTTCTCTTTTACTCATGACCCACTCCCCTGAACATGCTTTATCGGTACTTGCCGTGCCTGCTTTTGCCGACAACTACCTGTGGCTGATCCATGATGGCAGCCGTGCCGCCGTGGTCGACCCCGGCGATGCCATGGCCATCCTCGACGCGCTCAAGGCGCATCAGCTGACCTTGTCTGCCATTTTACTCACGCATCACCACGCTGACCACACGGGTGGCGTGCCTGAATTGTTGCAGCATTTCGCCGTCCCCGTCTTCGGCCCGCGCAATGAGGCTATCACAGCCATCACGGAACCGCTTGCCGAAGGCGATGTCGCCTATGTGCCCGACCTGGGCTTGCAAATGACCGTCATCGATGTGCCTGGCCACACCAAGGGACATATCGCCTACGTACGGCAGCGTACGGAGCAAGGCGAGTCGCCCTGGCTATTCTCCGGCGACACCCTGTTTGCCGGCGGTTGCGGCCGCCTGTTCGAAGGCACGCCGGGCCAGATGGCCGACTCGCTGGGCAAGCTGGCCGCCCTGCCCGACGATACGCAGGTATTTTGCGCGCATGAGTACACCTTGTCCAATCTGCGCTTTGCCAATGCCGTCGAGCCGGGCAACCAGGCCTTGCAGGAACGCATCGCCGTCGATACGGAAAAGCGCCAGCAGGGTATGTCGACCGTGCCGTCGACCATCGGCCTGGAAAAAGCCACCAATCCCTTCCTGCGCTACCGCGAACCGGCCATCCTGAACAGCCTGAAGGTGGAAGGCAAGCTGGCCACCGATGCCTCGCCCGTGGAAGCGTTTGCCGCCCTGCGCATGTGGAAGAACAATTTCTGACAAGGCTTGAGCAAAGCTGCTGCGCGTCGGCACAGGCAGCCTGCGATGTTCGCCGCAATACCAAAAATCCCGGCAACGCAAGCAGCGTCTGCCGGGATTTTTTTATAGCCCTATTTGATCAGGATCAGATTTCTTCATACAGCGGCAGGGTCAGGAATTCGGCGAACGATGCCGACGTCGACATTTCCTCGAAGATCTGGCCGGCGCGCACATAGGTCGGGCCATCGCCGCCTGGCGCATCGCGCTGCACCTTGGCCAGCTCTTCCGGAATCATGGCGCGCACCATCTCGGCCGTGACCTTGCGGCCATCTTCCAGCACGCCCTTGGTGGAACGAATCCACTGCCACACTTGCGAACGGCTGATCTCGGCCGTGGCCGCATCTTCCATCAGGTTGTGGATCGGTACGCAGCCATTGCCTGCCAGCCAGCTGCCCAGGTAGTGGATGCCTACGTTGATGTTGTAGCGCAAGCCCGCTTCCGTGATCGGCGCTTCCGGCTGGAAGTTCAGCAAGTCCGATGCTTTCACGTCGATGTCCGGACGCTGTTTGTCGATCTGGTTCGGCTTGTCACCGAGCACTTTGGTGAACTCGCCCATGGCCAGTTCCACCAGACCCGGATGGGCCACCCAGCCGCCGTCATAGCCATCGGTAGCATCGCGCGCCTTGTCGTTGCGCACGCCACCCATGGCGATGTCGTTCTTTTCCGGATCGTTCTTGATCGGGATCAAGGCTGCCATGCCGCCGATGGCGGGTGCGCCACGCTTGTGACAGGTTTTCAACAGCAGCAAGGCGTAGGCGCGCATGAACGGGGCCGTCATGGTGACCTTGGCGCGGTCGGCCAGGCAGAAATCCTTGTCCAGCTTGAATTTCTTGATGCACGAGAAGATGTAATCCCAGCGGCCCGCGTTCAGGCCGGAGCTGTGTTCTTTCAGTTCGTACAGGATTTCATCCATTTCAAACGCGGCCAGGATGGTTTCGATCAGCACAGTCGCCTTGATCGTGCCTTGTGGTAAGCCCAACTCATTTTGTGTCATGACAAAGATGTCGTTCCACAGGCGCGCTTCCAGGTGCGATTCCATCTTCGGCAGGTAGAAATACGGGCCGGCGCCGCGCGCCAGTTGCTCCTTGGCGTTATGGAACATGAACAGGGCGAAATCAAAGATGCCGCCGGAAATGCGCTTGCCGTCGACCAGCACATGCTTTTCATCCAGGTGCCAGCCGCGCGGACGCACGACGAGGGTGGCAATCTTGTCGTTCAGCTTGTACGACTTGCCATTTTGCTCCAGCGAAATCGTCTTGCGCACGGCATCGAACATATTGATCTGGCCAGTCAGCTGATTATCCCAGTTTGGCGTGTTCGAGTCTTCAAAGTCCGTCATGTAGCTGTCGGCGCCGGAATTGAAGGCGTTGATCACCATCTTGCGCTCGACCGGGCCGGTAATTTCCACGCGGCGGCATTCCAGCGCTTTCGGGATCGGCGCGATCTTCCAGTCGCCATCGCGGATGTGTGCGGTTTCTGGCAGGAAATCAGGACGCTCGCCCGCGTCGAGGCGCTTGGCCCGCTCCACGCGCACGGCCAGCAATTCCTGGCGGCGCGGTTCGAAAGCGCGCGTCAGCTTGGCAATCAGATCCAATGCGGCCGGCGTCAAAATCTGCTCATAGCCGGGCTTGATTTCACCCGTGATTTGCATGCCTTCGGGAAGTGCGATGTGCGTCTGCGTCATGAAGTTCTCCGTTTTTAGTAAATATAAGCAAAAGTAATCTGGTGATCAAAGTATATGCGCATCGATGGCGGCAAGACGCCGGGCGAGGACAAAAAACACTCTGCCTGGCGCTACGTTTGCTCTATAGTATTGCACTATAAAGCATGGAAACGAGACTAATAATCACTTCATCTATGCGTTTTTATCACAAGTGAGTGCGTAACGGGAGCATGCCATGGGTCAGTTCAGACAAATATCCACCTTCGTGGAAGTGGTTGCCAAGGGCAGCCTCTCGGCCGCCGCGCGCGCGGAGGGCATCGCGCCAGCCATGATCGGCCGCCGCCTCGACGCGCTGGAGCAACGCCTCGGCGTGAAATTGCTGCAGCGCACGACACGCAAGCTGGCCCTGACAAATGAAGGCACCGCCTTCCTGGAAGATTGCCAGCGCATCCTGGGGGAACTGGAAGAAGCGGAAGCGGCAGTGGCCGAACGCAGCGTGAAGGCCAGCGGCCATTTGCTCATTTCCGCGCCGGCCGGCTTCGGCCGCCAGCACGTGGCACCATTGATCCCCTCTTTTGTCGCCGAGCACCGCGACGTGACGGTATCGCTGAACCTGAACGACCGCCTGGTCGACCTGATCGGCGAAGGCATCGACGTGGCCATTCGCATCGCCAGCCTGTCCGATTCCTCGCTGGTGAGCACAAAACTGGCGGACAACCAACGCGTGCTGGTCGGTTCGCCAGCCTACCTGAAACGCGCGGGCACGCCGCGCATCCCGGCCGACCTGGCGAAGCATAATTGCCTGGCGATCAGCAGCGAAGGCAGCCAGCGGGGCTGGACCTTCCGTGAAAACGGCAAAAACGTGACCCTGAAAGTAACGGGCAACATGGTCTGCAACGATGGCGAAGTGCTGCACGACTGGGCCCTGGCCGGCAAGGGCCTGGCCTGGCGTTCGATGTGGGAAGTGGGCGCCGAGATCGCATCGGGCCAGCTGGTGACGGTGCTGGACCAGTTTGCGGCACCCGGCAATGATATTTACGCCGTGTTCGCCCAGCGCAGGCATTTGCCGCTGCGCATACGGGCATTTGTGGATTTTTTACGGCACAGCTATGCGCAAGCTGATTACTGGCGCGAACGGGCAATCTGAAGACATCGGACCAAACCTGCCGCGCGTCGGCACAGGCGGCCTGCGATGCGCACCGGCTCGGTGCCCGTGGTACCGAGTACGCTTGCGCCTCTCGGCCAACTCCGCCTTCCGCTCGCGACGGTTTGGTCCGGCGTCGCGACGTCAGCGACCGAAACCATACCGGCCCGGTGGCATAGGTAGGCGCAGGTCGGCGTAGGTCGGCTTAGCGCAGCGTAAGCCGCCACCAGCCCGACCATCCTGCAAACACCTGCATGTCGGCTTACGCGCAAGCGCTAAGCCGACCTACGACGAGCGCGGTGATGTAGTGGTCAACCCATCCCGGACACTATATTAAGTTTTTCTTCGACGACGGCCGGTGCCAGTCCCTGGTTGAACTGATGCGGCCGTATCCAGTTATACCGGTGCATCAGGTAATGGCTGATGTCCCGTTGTGCTTCTTGTGCCGTC